>CAZLQZ010000001.1:0-57374 GCA_964561995.1 uncultured Methanosarcinales archaeon
TTTTTTCATTTTTTATGCCCTTTGCTTTAGTTGGCAAATTTATTCCAAACATTTTTGCTTCTACAATTGTATTTTTTTCATTCATTTTAGCTAAAAGAATAACAAAAAATGATGTTGCATCATTAATGACTGCTTTTATTTCAGCTTTTATACCCATTTATTTTATTGAAACATTAAATAACATTTCTCCTTTTTCAATCGTTATTCCCTTAATTTTATACTTAATTTATTGTTTTATTGAAGAAAAGCAAAAACAATTCATAGTTTTATCATTTTTGTTAACTCTGATTCATTTTTCAACAGTAATTGTTACGTTGGGTTTTTTAGTTTTTTTATTAATATCTAAAATAGAACATTTTAATGTTAAAAGACAAAATATTGAATTTACTATGTTTTCAGTTGTTTTGAATTTATGGTTATTGTTTGTTTTTTATAAAAGGGCTTTTTTGTTTCATGGTTTAGAAATAATATATAAAAATATCCCAATGGATTTGATTGGACAACACTTTTTTCATTTTAATTTAATTCAAGCAATTTATTTGATTGGTATTGTTCCTTTTATTTATGCAGTAAAATCAATATATGAATTCTTATTTAGAAAAAGGTTTTTTGAAGGATTTTTGATGTTATCATTAATTATTACTCCCGTTATCTTGTTATGGTTTGCATTAATTGAAGTAAGTTCTGGATTAATATTTTTGGGAGTTTTTATGACTATATTATTTAGTAGTCATTACGAATCAATTTCTCAATTTCTTAAAAAGTCTAAGTTTTCAAAATTAAGATATTACAAATATTATTTTGTTATTTCTTCAATTATAATTTTCACAGTATCTTCGGTAGTTCCTTCTTTTGTTTTAAGTTCTGATCAAGTTCAAAATAGTTTATCCGAACAAGAATTTGAAGCTTTAGAATGGATAAATCAAAAAACTCCTATTGATTCAGTAATATTAGCTTCATTACAGGAAGGAGATGTTATTTCTGCAATTGCAGGTAGGAAAAATGTAATGGATACTAATTTTCTTTTGGTAAACAACATAAACCTTCGTAATAGAGAATATTCTAAGATGTTTAATTCCCCATATAAAGTTGAAACAACTGCATTGATGGACAAATATGGTGTGAATTATGTTTATCTTTCAAAAAGAAATGATTTAAAAGTTTCAAATAATAAGTTTAATGGTGACTGTTTTGAGCTGGTTTTTTCAAATGAAAAAGTTGAAATTTTTGAGGTAAAATGCAAATTAAGAACTTAATTAAAGAAAAAAATACAATAATATTATTGTTTTTGGTAATTATACTTTTAGCAATACCTTCTTTTGGTAGATCTTCTTATTTTAATGATTTAGCTTTTGAAAGTTTAAAAGTTCAAAATTCACAAAGTTATAATCTATTTTACAAAGATAATTTAGTTTTAGGAGGAAGATATTTAGTTCAAAATCCTTATGATTTTGTGATTATAACTTCTTCAAAGTTTTTAAATTTGGATTTAGATATTGCATTGCCTTTTATTTTAGGGATAATTTCTTTGTTTTTATTAAAAAAAGTATTGGAAAATAAAGGTTTTTCTGATTTGAAAAAAACTTTGGTATTGTATGTTTTTGTATTTTCGCCAATATTTATATTTACTTTTACATTGAACAATTATTATTCTTTTGTTATTTTTCTTAATTTATTAGGTATATATTTATTTTCTAAAAATAAAACTCGATATTCTTCAATTTGTTATTTTCTTTTAGTCTTTTTTGGAGTTTTTGATTTTATTATTTCGTTACTAATATTGTATTTATTTTCAACAAAAACAAAAGATAAAATTAAGAATGTTATTTTAGTTCCGGTAATTGCTTTTTTTGTTTATTTATATTTTTTAATAACAGTAAAAGGTTTTTTTATACCCGCAACTTCATTTACTTTAAAGGGAGTTATTACTGAGTTAGGAAGTTTAAATGGAATTGGAATGTTTACTTTAATTTTAGCAATTTCTGGTTGGTTATTTTATTGGCGTAAAAATAAAAAAGTGTTGTTTTTCATATTTTTAATGTTTATAGTGTCGTTATCTTTTCCAAAAATCAATTATTTTATTTATCCTTTGATTGCTTTACTGGGTGGGTTAGGAATTAATGTATTGTTTAATCAAAAATGGAAACTGGAATCTTTAAAGAATTTAACTTTATTTATATTTTTTTTAGGAATGTTATTTTCTGTTATTGCTTATGAGACTAGAATATTAGAAGAGCAACCTTCTGATAAAATACTTGAGGGTCTTAATTATTTGGCAGAAGAAGAAGATGGAGTTGTTTTTTCTCATCATTCTAGAGGTTTATGGATTGAAATTTATTCTAATAAAACAGTTTTACTTGATTCAAATTTTGATGGAGTTAAAAATTTAGAAGAAAAGCAGTCAGATACCCAGCAACTCTTTCACACTTATGATTTAAGTAATGTTAAAGAATTATTTAAAAAATATAATATTAAATATGTTGTAGTCGATATTGGTTTGAAAAACGGTTTAGTTTGGGAAAAAGAAAATCAAGAATTACTTTATTTATTGACTGATAAAAACTCATTTAGAAAGATTTATTCTAATTCTGAAATTGACATTTGGGAGATTATTGCTTAATTTTTATCTAAAAATTTAATCTTCTTTTTTAAGTAATTTTTGTATATTTTAATCAATTTCTCAGGATCCATTTGTATTTAAAATTAACTTTTAAAACTTTTTTTATGATTTTTTAATTTTTGGTCTATATAATTGAATAATTTAGAATTATCTTCAGAAGGATAGTTTTTCAAATTAGTTTTAAACAATTCGAGACTTTTAAGAAATCGTTCTAAATTTTTATAATTAATTTCTTTACAACACATACCATAACCTAATTTTTCAATATAAAAACTATTTAGATTTTGTTCAAAATGTTTTTTGACTGGTATGGATAATATGGGTTTTTTAAAATACAATGCTTCAGATATTAAAGTATGTCCTCCATTTGTAATTACTCCATTGGCTGAGCTTAAATCTTTAATAATTTCATTAGATGTTTTTTTAAAAGTAATGTTTTTAATTTTTAATTCTTGATTAAATCCATAAATTATGAAATTGATTTTTTTAAATCTTAAAAATAAGTCTATTAATTCTTTTTTTATTGTTTGAGAAGTTTGATAAACTAAAATGTGGTTGTTTTCAGTCATTTTAGTCTTGAAAAGTTCTTTTCTTAAAATTGCAGGAAAGACTTTTACATTTTTTTTCTTGCTTTGAACTTTAAAAAAAGAAGTTATTAAATATTCATTACAAAAAGGCGTTTTTAGGTTGACAAATACACAATCAATTAAAGATTTTTTTTTATATTGTATTTTAGTATGTGTTGTTGCATGAATGTTGTCTAAACTGATTATTGGGACGTTTAGAATTTTTCCAATAATATAAGAAGTGAAATCAAAGTCAGTAATAACATAATCAATTTGATTATTAAGAATCTTTTTTATAATTTTCAAATTACTTTTAATTATTGAATGGGCTGAAAAAATGTTTGAAAAAAAAGTATTAATGTGATGTATCGAATTGTTTTTGTATATTATCTTTAATCCTTTAATTTGATGGATTGTTTTTACTTTACTTTTTAAGAACGTGTATGCTCTGTTCGAGGCAATAACTTCTACTTCATGATCTTTTTCAAGGTGTTTAATTACGGGTAAACTTCTAGTTGCATGACCTAATCCTTCTCCAACAACCCCATATAATATTCTCATATTGATTTATTAATTGCTTGTTGTTTTTAATATTAACTATATCTTATCGCCAAATTAATGCCCAAGAGCCTATTGTAATTAAAAATGATAATACATAATATGCAGGAATTTGAAATTTTCCAATTTTTAACCAAGGATAATAATTTGCAAATTTAGGGTTTAATTCAGAAAGTTTAACTTTTGGATTAACAACATACCACATAAAATCTTCAATTATAATTCCTGAAAAATAAGCACTTAAAAGAATTCCAAATAATTTAGTGTTCCATCCAAACGCAACTAAAGGTAATGTCATCAAAAAAGGAATGGTAATCACAAATAAGTAAAAATGATAGGCTGTAAAACAATATTTGCCCGTTTTAATTTTCCACCCTAATTTTCCTTTGTCCCAGGCTTTTCTTCCTTCCGAATATGCTTCCCAAAAAGATGTAGCTATCATAGCAATGTAAACCCAGATGAAAATTAGTATCGTGTTCATTATTTTTTAATTGTAACTTTCTTATTTAAATAATTTGTTTTTTAATTGTCTTTTTCTTCTTATTTTTTTATAAAATCTTCATATATTGCAGGTTTGTATCCTTTTTTTATTAATTGGTCTATTTTTTTCATTATTTTTGGAAGTGTTTTATAAGTTACATCTGATGGATGAATTGAAATACGTATAGTTTTACTTTTATCAAAAATAAGACGAAAAAAGAACAAGGATGCAATTAATTTTGAAATAAGGGCACTAGTATCTGCAGCAAAAAGGTAAGGAACTGAAGGTATAAATTTATTTTTATAATAAATTCCTTTTTTGGTTGCATAATATTGAAAATAATCAAATATCATTTTTGATTTCTTTTTTGGAAAATACCATACTGGCGGTTCAAAACCCAGTTTTTGGATTCCAAAATAAGAACCAAATCTCTTTTTAGCGTCTTGAAAACTTTCAACTATGTCTTTTTTAGGTTTAAAAAATTCAAAGTATTTGAATACATGATAAAACAAAACCCGTTTATTAATTAAGTGTGTATGTCCATGATATACTAATTTTTTGTTATTATTAATTACTTTTTTAATAAATTTGATGAAAGAAGGGAATTTTTCAATGTTCCAATTGTTTTCAAAGTTTAATGTCAAAAGCAGATTGTATTTGTCAATGTGTTTATTAAGTTCTCTAACTATTGTATGAATTTCTTTTTCATATTTCGGGGATACATCATGAATTGAAACAATAATTTTTTTCATTTTAGTAAATAATTTAAACAACTAATAAATATCTTTTGTTTTATGTGCAAAATATGGAATTTTATATCTAATCGAATAATTATTGGAAGTATCCATTTAATTTTTAACATAAGAGTTAAGGGTATAAAAAATGTTTCTAATGAGGATAACTTTATTTTTGCTTTTAATCATTACGGTTTTATTGATTTTCCTGTCGTAATAGGCATTCTTAGAAAATTAAAAAGAAAATTTCGACCTTTAGTTGGGGAAGAGCTTTTTGAACAAGGACTGGTTACAAATGTTATGAAAGTATGGAATCCAATTAAGTTAATTTATTCAAAAAAGAGTAAATCGACTGAAAAATGTGTGAATACTTTAAAGGATGGAAAAGATTTGTTAATTGCTCCTGAAGGGGGATATAGGTGGTGTCGACCGAATTTGAAAAGGGAAAAGATTTTCACTGGAACCGTTAGAATTTCAATAATATCAAAAAAAAAGATTATACCTGTAAAAGTAACTAATTGTTATGAGGCTTGGAAATTCAATTATGAAAAACCTTTTTCAATTTTTAGAATTAATCCGTTTAAACCAATTCTTGTTGAATTTTTAAAACCTATAAATTCTGTTTCTCTTAATTTGGATCTTAGCAAATTTACCGAAGAAAATAACAATACTTTAAAAAGTGAAAGTTATAAACTAATTAAGCAACTAGAGGGCAATTATGCAAGATATATTAAATCATAAATATGTAGAAAGTTTTGACGGAACAAAGATTCATTATTTGTTCAAAAAAGGCGGTAAAAAGGTTTTGTTCTTTGTACATGGACTTTTTGGAGATGTTACTGGATGGAATAAACTTAATAATTATCTTTTAAATGAAAATTATACTTTTATATTTATGGATTCAAGAGCTCATGGTAAAAGTGGTAAATTTTATGATGAAAAACTGAGTACTTGTAGTTCAATAACAAAAGATATTGTTGCAATTTTAAATAAAGAGAATATAAATAAGATTAATATCGTTGGTTTTTCACAAGGTACGGTTTCATCAATATTATTATCTTTAAATTATCCTGATTTTGTAGAAAAACAAATTCTTATTAGTTCTAATGGATCTTTTGGTGATACCATGTTTGAAAAGTTTTTAGTTTCTGTATCCGTATTACCTACTGCGATATTGTATTATTTTCCTATAACTCGAATGTTGCTTTCTAGTGGTAAAGGGAAAGAAAAAGATTTTTCTAATGTTGAATGGGTAGAAGATTATAACTTTAATATTGTTGAAGTTTTTTCTGCTCTTAAAAAAATGAGAATTGGAAATGCTTATAATTTTTTAAAGGACATACCCCGAGTTTTAAAGATTGGTGATTTTCAAAAGATTAAAACTCCCACTTTATTACTTCATGGAGAAAAAGATAGTTGTTTTTTTTTAGATAGAGTAAAACTTTTTAACAAAATAGTTAAATCTTCAAAATTGGTAGTTTTAAAAGGCATTAATCACCATCCTTGGAATAACTGTCCTAAAAAATTAGCCCAAGAAATAATTAAATATATTGAAAATGATTAAGAAAATATTAAGTTTTGATAATATACCCATTAGGTATTTAATAAAAAAAGGTGAAAAAGAATGTGTTCTTTTTTTGCATGGGGTGGGTGGAGGTTATCAATGTTGGAAACCAATTTATAATTATCTTCATGAGAAAGGACATTCTGTAATTGCATTAGACCTAAGAAGTCATGGAAAAAGTGGAAAACCTATTAAAAATAATTGTAACATGTTAAGTATTATAAAAGACATTAATTTAATTTTAAATAAAGAAGGAATAAATAAAATTTCTTTGGTTGGTCATTCTTATGGAACTTTTGTAGCAATTAATTATTATTCCAAATTTAAAGAAAAAGTAAGTAATATTGTTTTAATGGGTTCACATCATAATCCTGCCAAAGATAATTCTTTTAAATACGGATTAAATATTTTTATGTTAATTCCAAAAATATTATCTTTGTTTTATAAAAAAGATAAGTTTTTTGAAATTGATTTTTCTAAATATAAAGGTCGAAGTGATTATGACATTCCTAAAATTTGTAAAGAAATAATTAGTGTAACTCCTTACCGATATATTAATTTTGCATCCGAAATGAGTAAATTTAATTATAAAGATTATGTAGATGATATCAAAATTCCTCTTTTATTAATTCATGGAACTATTGATATTTGTGTTAATAAAAAAATTCCTTATGAGTTTAATTCTGAAGTTTCTAATTCCCGATTGATTTATTATAAAGGTATAAATCATCATACTCCTGTAAATTGTCCTGACGATATTAGAGTTTCTTTATTTGATTTCTTTACATCATATGAAAAATTAGATGAGAATTTGCAAAAAAGATCTTTAATTAATGAAGAAAAAGTGTTTTTAATTAATCCATTATAAATCAAATATAATTCCAATATATTTAAATACTGTAACTTAAAATATTCATTTATGAAGATTTTAATGTTGATGATGGAGGCAGGAAGTGGGCATAAAGCTCCCGCAATGGCTTTAAAACAAAATATTGAAGAAACTTATCCAGGTCAACATGAGATTGAAGTTATCGATTTTGCAAAAGTTCTTGAGTGTACTAAATTTGATTCATTTTATAAAAATACATGGAATTTTTTTTTAAAGAAACCTTTTTTATTTTCTTTAACTTATTCTATTGTTAATACTAGGTTTGCCAAATTAAATGAAAGTATAATAACTCGAAAAGTAACAGACAAAGTTGAAGGATTCATTAAGGGATTTAAACCAGATATTATTGTTTCTACTCATTTCACTTCCTCTAATATTTTGGCAAAATTAACTGAAAAGAAAAAAATCAATTTGCCTTGTGTTGCGATTATTACCGATCCCTTTAATAAACATAGAATTTGGGTTAATAAAAACAATTTTAATGTTGTTTTTTCTGAAAATGCAAAAAAATATTTGATTAGTAAAGGAATTGTTGGATCGCACGTCAAACATTTTTCATTTCCACTAAGAGCTCCTTTTTCTAAAAAGTTACCTTCTAAAGAAGAATTAAGAACAAAATTAGGTTTTGGAAAAGATAAGTTTGTATTTTTTATAAGTTCGGGTGGCGAAGGAATAGGTAATATGGAGGTAACGGTTAAAAAATTATTGGCTGCAAAAATAAATAATCTTCAAATTGTTGTTGTGGCTGGTCGAAATCAAAATCTGTATGAAAATTTAAAATCACTCAATGCTGGATCAGATTTAAAGATTTTTGGTTATGTAAATAATATGGAAGAAATATTAAAAGCTTCAGATTTAATTTGTGGTAAAACTGGGGCTTCGTTTACTTTTGAAGCTCTTTCATTAGGAAAACCTTTGTTATTTAATCAGACAATTGCTAATGAGTTTCCGACTAGGGATGCAATAGTTAATGGAGGTATGGCTTGGTATGTGCCAAAACCTAATCAAATAGTTTCTTTTGTTAAAAAAATCACAAAAGATAAATCTGAATTAAATCGGGTTGCTAACAATGTTAAGAAATTTAATTTTAAATCTGGCACTTCAGAAATAGCACAGTATATTCTTAATCTAATTCATTAAATTTTTCAAGAGCTACTTTAATTATGTTGTCTATATTATAATATTTATATTCTGCTAATCTTCCTATAAAAATTATTTTAGATTTGCCTTTTGAGTTGTATTTTTTCAATTCTTCATTATACAATTCTAATTTTTTAAAATTATCTTCTTGTGGGATGGGATAATATGGAATATTTTCTGAATTATGTTCACAAGGATATTCGGTTACAAAAACTGTTTTTTTAATTGAATTTTGGTCTGGATTGTTTTTGTAGAAATGTTTAAATTCAGTAATTCTGGTAAAGTCTTTTGCACTAGGATAATTTATTACTGAGTTTTCTTGTATAAATTCCTCGTTCTCTTCTTTAAATTCAAGTTTTAAACTTCTATAAGGTAATTTTCCATGTTTAAAATCAAAAAACTCGTCAATTTTTCCACTATATACAAAAGTTCCTTCCCATTTCTCGCCAAAAAGTAATATATCTTCTGATTTAATTTCAATAATTTTTTTGTAATCTGTATTAAGTAATATTTTTATATTTTTATTATCAAGCATCTTTTCAAATATTTTAAAATAACCTTCTTTTGGCATTCCTTGGTAAGGCTCGGCAAAATATCGATTATCTTTTGAAAGAAGAATTGGAACTCTTTCTGTTACTCCGATAAGTTCTTCAGGTCTTATTCCCCATTGTTTTAAGCTATAATTAAGAAATATTTTTTCAAAAATTAAATTAGCTAATTCAATAAGGTCTCCATCTCCCTTTTTTTCAGCCAATTCTTTTAATTTTAATACTGGAATTTTTTCTCCTTCATTAAATAAATCTAAAAGTTTTTTTTCTAATTTTTCTGCCTTTTTAGTGTCAAATAATTCATAAAGAGAATTGAGATTAAATGGTATATGTATATTTTTATTATTAACATTAGCTAATACTTCATGTTCATATTCAACCCATTCGGTAAAATTACTCAAATAATCATAGGCTGTTTTATCTTTTGTATGAAAAATGTGTGGTCCATATTTCTGAATAAAAATTCCATTTTTATCTAAATAATCATAACAATTTCCGCCCAAATGATTTCTTTTTTCAATTAATAAAACTTTTTTACCTTTTTTTGAGAATCTTTCAGCCATCACACTACCTGCAAAGCCTGCACCAATTACAATAACATCTGGATTAAACATACTCATTTAGAATTTTTTTTCTTTTTAAACTTTTAGGTTTTTTAATAAATATTGATTGGAAAGTTTTATAAATATCTTTTAAAAACAAAATTTATGCAACAAAAAGATAAAACCAAATCATTAGCTTCCCTTATACTTGGTTTATTGTTTTGGGTTCCATTATTCAACTTGTTTTTTGGAATTATTGGACTTGTAATGGGTCTTGTAGCTTTAAAAGAAATTAAATCTAATCCAAACGAACATGCCGGAATAGGTATGGCACTAGCGGGGATTGTAATGTGTTGTATACCCATTTTAGGTGGATTATTCTTATTAATTGAATTTTTATTTTTATGAAGTAATATCTGTAAAATAAAAAATATTTATATTTTTGAAATAATTTTGTTTTTCTAATTTTTTAGTATTGTTTAATTTTTTAAAGATAGTCTCGTTTTGGTCTACATGTTTAAAAAAAACAGTTCTAATTAACCAAACATTTTGTTTAGAAACATTTTCGAAATTATAATCTCCCTTAACTCCGATAATTTCATCACATTCTTCTTTAAAACACTTTTTTGAGTAGTAATACTTGAATGGTTCGATTTCATAAAATGGTTCTATTAAAAAAATATCTCCTTGTTTAGTGTTGTTTTTAATATAACTTAATGTATCTTGCCAATTTGTTTTGCTTGAATTATTTAAATGTTCAAAGCTTGAGATTGATGATAAAGAGACTAGAATTATAATTATTACAATTGTTTTAGTTTTAGAAAGATTTTGAATCGCTAAAGCAATTAAAAGAATCAATGCTGGTAAGACAAATAGAAAATATCTATATACAAACAGTGGCATGAAAATTTTAGAATAAACAAATGTAACAATAATTGGAAATAAAAACCAAAGATATAATAGATTTTTTTCTTTTGTGTTTTTCTTAATATTTAATATAATTAAAGAATAAACAATTATTGCAGAAATGATTCCTCCAGATAATTGAGCAAATGTAAGAAATAAATCTCTAATTAAAGGAGCAGGAATCCAAAAACCTTTGTGTATTATTGCTGCTTGTCCTATCACAAAAGGAATCCATGGCAATAAAAATAAGATTATTTTTCCTTGAGTTTTGAACCATTCTTTATGTTTTTTGTAATAGATTAAATACCATATGTTTTGTACTATAAAGATAAAAACTGCAAAAACATGAGTATATAATAATAAAATATTGATAAAAATATACTTTTTTGTATCTTTATTTTTCAAGTATTGTGAGAAATAATAAAATGATCCAATAGTTAGTAATACAAATAAACTATATGCTCTGGCTTCTTGAGAATAGTAAATGTGAGTTGAAGAAAAAGTTAGTAATATGGCAGAAATTATGCCCACTTTTTTAGAAAAAAGCTTTTTTGCCAAAACTCCTATTGCGAAAATGGATAAAGAACCAAAAATGATTGATAAAGATCTAATTGCAAATTCACTAAATCCAAAAATTCTCACCCAAAACCATAAAATGATGTTGTAAAATGGTAAGTTTGTATCTCCTGCAATCCATTTAAGATTTCCAATTAAGCTTTTTTGGGAATGGTATAGACTTATTGCTTCATCTCCCCACAAACTTTCTAAACCAAGATTATATAATCTTATTAAAAAACTAATTAAAACTAAAATTAATAGAATTTTATAAAATTTTTTCATTTGTATTTGCCCATAATATTGTTATATCTTATTTTTAATAAATCCATTAACATGTTCATGGAGTCTTTAACTGGATTTAATTTTGTATTTTCATCATTTATCCATTCAACTGGTACTTCTTTAATTAAATATTTATTTTTTTTAGCGAGAAACAACATTTCAACATCGAATCCCCACCTATTTATTGTCATTTTACTAAATATGTTTTTTGCCACATCTTTTTTTAATAATTTAAATCCACATTGTGTGTCTTTAATGCCTTTTAATGCTATTATTTGAACTAATAAATTAAATATTTTGCCAAGAAAAATTCTTAATATTGGTTGTTTTTTACTTATTTTAGATTCTTTTAATGCCCTAGATGCTATTACAATATCATAATTTAGATACTTTTCAAAGTTTTTAAGTTCTTTAATTGGTGTTGAAAGGTCCGCATCACTGAATAATACGTAATCTTTTTTTGCATTCAAAATGCCTTTTTTTACAGAATAACCTTTTCCCATATTTTTTTTATTTTTTAAAATTCTTATTTTCTTATTTTTTTTAATTTTTTTTAGCTCATATTGTGTTTTATCTTTAGAATTATCATCAATTATAATAATTTCAAAATCATAATTCTCTTTTTTTAAAAATTTTAAAATTTTATAAACTGTTTTCCTAATATTTTTTTCTTCATTGTATGTAGGAATAACAATTGAAACGTTCATTTTTTATTTAATTATGATTACATTTAAATACCTTTTTAATTTAAGAAAATTTAAAAACCCCCATTTTATTAGTAATTTATGGATTTATTTATGGGCGTGGGAACTGTAATCTTCTTTATATTATTTGTATTTCTTATATTTTTATTTACTTTATTCATTATTGCACGTTTTAAAAAGGAAAAAGAGATTTTTTTCCAACCTTATATCGATGTTGTTGTTCCTGTTTATAATGAGGGAAAAAGCATGAAAGAATGCTTAGATTCAATTTTTAATTCAAATTATCCTAAAGAAAAAATGAGGGTTACTATTGTTGATGATGGTTCAACAGATAATAGTGTAGAAATTGCAAGTTCTTATGATTTAAATATTATCAAACAAAATCATTTAGGTAAAGTAGAAGCATTAAATAATGGGGTTAAAAATTCAAAATCTGAATTTATTGTTACAATTGATGCCGATACAATTCTTGATCCTAATTTTTTTACTGAGATGATTAAACCATTTTATAGGCATGATGTGGGTGCTACTTCTGGTGCTGTCAAAGTTAAAAATCGTCATACTTTGATGGGTATGTTTCAAAACATCGAATATCATAATAACAATCTTATCAGAAATAGTTTTTCTCAGGTTTTTAATAGTGGAATTTGGTTTTTTGGAAGTTTAGCAGCATATAGAAAATCAGTAATTGAAGAAATTGGTTATTTTAAAAAAGATACAATTTGTGAAGATATGGATGTGGCTTTAGAAATAAAAAAAGCAGGTTATAAAACCATTAATGTTCCAAAAGCAGAAGGGTATACAATTGTTCCAGAAACATTTAAACAGTATCTTTCTCAAAGAAAAAGATGGTGGATTGGCGGGTTGCAATCTTTAAACAAGAATCGTTCTATGTTTATTAAACATGACCTGTCTACTAAGTTTTTATTTGTAAACCAATTTTGGTGGAGTTTTTATGCTTTTATTTCATTACCCATTATAATATATCAAGTTAATTTTTGGATGCCAAGTGGTAATTTTTTAGAAGTTTTTTTTTATTTATTTAGGTGGTTTACTTATATTGGGCCCTTTTATGTATTATATAAAATACCTCAGTGGGGAGTAAATTATTATAATATTTTTGGAGTATTGTCTGGAATAATTAGTTTAGTGATGGTTCTATCTGCAATTAAAATATTTAATGATAAAATTACTTTTAAAAATCTTATTGCAATATTTTTTTATTTTCCTTATACTATTTTTTCAAATTTGATAGTTTGTATAAGTATGTTGACTCATAATCCTAAAAAACCTAAACATTTTATTAAGTAGAAAAACAGTTTAAAAGAACGCAATATTTTTAAAGGCAAGCATATCATTTATGCTAATTAAGAAATTTAGATAAAAAATGGCAATAGGACAACAAGTAACGCAATTATTTTCAATTGATGCAATATCAAATTTTTATTATTCAACTGGAAAAGAGTGGATAGGTGCATATACCCTGTGGGGTAGAGGATTTCTTGATATAATGCACATTATATTTAATAATATTTTTTACTTTTTTTTGTTTATTACCGTTGTGGTTTCTGCTTTGTTTTATATTATGACAATTTATAGTGTTTTTAGTAAGAAAAAGAATGAAAAAGAAAAAGATTTTATTCCCGAAAAAGCACCTTTTGTAACTATTCAAATTCCTACTTATAATGAACTGGCAGCATTAAATTGCGCTTCAAGAGCATTAAATTTTGATTATCCTAAAGATAGATATGAAATTATGATTGGAGACGATAGTAATAAACCAGAAATATCACAAAAGATTAATGATTTTGCAGCCCAACATGATTTGGTTAGAGTTATTAAAAGAGAAAAAAATGTTGGATTTAAACCGGGAAACTTAAGCAATATGCTTAAGTATTCTAAGGGTGAATTTTTTGTTTTGTTTGATTCGGATTTTTTACCCGAAAAAGATTTTTTAAGAAGAATAATTGCTCCTTTTCAATATGATCCCGAACTTTCTGTTGTTCAATCAAGATGGAAAATAATTAAGCCAAATACTAATTTGATAACCATTTTGGGTGCTACAATGAGTAAAGCATTTCATTTTTTAGTTATGCCTTTTGTTAAAGATTATGGTAAAATTTCATTTCTATGCGGTTCCGGAGAGGCTATTAGAAGAGAACACTTAGTCGATGCGGGCGGATGGACTTCTGGTTGTTTAACTGAAGATATTGAATGTTCAATACGCTTGTTAACAAAAGGAAGAAAGTTAACGTATTTAGAAGATTTAGAATGTGAGTGCGAAGTACCTTATACTTCAACAGATCTTTATAAACAGCAAATGAGATGGGCATATGGAGTTATACATGCCGTTAAAACACATTTTAAGAGAATTATGTTTAGTAAGGTAGATTTTAGAAAGAAATTTGCAATTTTTACGTTTTGTTCAGGATATGTTTTATCTTTATTAATTATGCTTTTGTTTATTTTTGGTACGTTAAGTTTTATAACTCATGCGCCAGGTCCTGTAGATTTATCGAGATTTCTTGGTGAGTTTGTAAGAAATGTGGTTTTAACTTCAGGTTTACTTGTTGCAAGCATTTTTGCAGTTTTTAAAGATAAAGATATTAAAAGAATCGATAAGGTAATTGCTTCATCATTAAGTTATGGATTGGTTGTTACTTTGTTTGTTAATATTGGAATCTTTAAGGTTTTAGCTAATCAACCTATGAAATGGTACATGTTAGGTAAAAAAGGTAATGAATCTTCTTCTTCAGAATAAATAATGTATCAAATATATCTTTTTATATTGAATCTGTCTAAATAATGTTATGAAAAAGATATTAATTATTTTACTTCTTTTATTTATATCAATTAATGTAGCAATTATTTTTAAAACTCCTTTAGTTAGTTGGGATGAAGCAGTTTATATTGGAATTGGAAAATTTATTTTTTCTAATGCTCAGTCTGGATTATTTGAATCATTTAGGCCCTTATTTCTTTCTTTTATTTTGGGAGGAATATGGAAGCTAGGTCTTAATGCTGTTTCTTTTGGAAGAGCAATTGTTTTATTGTTTAGTGCAGGTAATTTAATATTATTTTATCTTATTGCAAAAAAGTACACTACCAAAAATTTAGCCATTATGGGGTTAATTATATTTGCATTAGTGCCTATTTATTTTGATTTTTCAACTAAAATTATGACCGGTGTTGTTGCGAGTTTTTTTGTATTGTTGAGCTTTTATTATTTTTTAAAAGGCAAGTATTCTCTTGTTGCATTTTTTTCAGGGTTAGCAACATTAACCAGATTTCCCGCAGGCATTTTTTTTATCTTTTTTTTATTGTGGAGTTTGAAAAAGAAAAAGTTTATTTTTATAAAAATGATTTTTTTGTTTTTAATTACAATTTCTCCATTTTTTTTAGTTAATATTTTTTTTGGAAATGGTTTAATTAAACCTTTACTCGATGCTATTTCTCATCAAAATAATTATGTTTTTTCTCAAGATTTTTTTTTTTATCCTAAACTTTTATTTTTGAGTTCGATTTTTCTGGTTTTTTCTTTACCTGGTTTGTATTATTCTATTAAAAATAAAAGGTATGAATTGTTTTTTTTCTCAATAATTCCTTTATTATATTTTACTTATATTGTTAATAAACAATTAAGATTTGTGAATTTGTTTTTACCTTTTGTAGTTTTAATTGCGGTTTATGGTTTTTATCATATGCTTAAAAAATCCAAAACAAATCCATTAAATTCATTGGCACTATTATTATTTGTTTTAATCTCACTGGGAATTTCAGTTAATATGATTTCTGATGTTAAATTTGATTCAAATATTGGTCCTTATGAGTTTTTTTCAGAAAAAGGATTAACTATCATTACTGGTAATCCTATTTTTACCGCTTATTCTGATAACAAATTTATTCCAGTTTATTTTGATGTTTACAAAGGATATGATTCTTTTGTTTTTTATCAAGATCAGGTTGATTATTATATTTTATCTGATGTTTATCCTTGTGAAACTTATCTTGACCCAGAAAGCTGTAAAAGAACTAAGAATGAGTTGATAAACAAGTTCTTATCAAAGAATTATGTTGAAACTATACAACAATATTATATTTTTGATTAATTTATAAAATATTTATTTTTGACAACATTTTTAAAAGAATTATAATTTCTTTCTCTTATGCTAAGAAAACCTATTATTACTGTTGTTGGTCATGTAGACCATGGAAAAACGACCTTATTGGATTCAATTAGGGATACAACTGTAACAGATGGTGAGGCAGGCAAAATTACTCAGGCAATTGGTGCTTCAATAATTCCAGTTGAAACAGTAAAAAGGGTTTGTGGAGATTTATTAAAAATTGATCTTAAAATTCCTGGTTTATTATTTATTGATACTCCTGGTCATGCAGCATTTTCTACATTAAGAAAAAGGGGCGGAAGTTTAGCTGATATTGCAATTTTAATTGTTGATATTAATGAAGGATTTATGCCTCAAACTGAAGAAGCAATAGAAATTCTAAAAGCAGAAAAAACTCCTTTTATAATTGCTGCAAATAAGATAGATTTAATTCAAGGTTGGAAAGATAACGATTGTCATTTAATACAAAAAATAGCTTCTCAAACGCCTCAAGTTCAAAAACAATTTGAAACAAAATTGTACGAATTGGTTGGAAAATTGCATGAAAAATTTGAAGTTAATGCTGATAGGTTTGATAGAGTTCAAGATTATACAAAACAAGTTGCAATAGTTCCAATTTCAGCTTTATCTAGTCAAGGTTTACCTGAATTATTGATGGTTTTAATTGGATTAGTTCAAAAATACTTAGAACAATGTTTAGAATGTAATTTGCAAGGAAACGCTAAAGGAACAATTTTGGAAGTTAAAGACCAAAAAGGTGTTGGAAAAGTATTAGATGTGATTATTTATGATGGAAGTTTAAAGCAAGGCGATCAAATCATGATTGGCGGAATTAATGGTCCAATAACTACTAAAGTACGAGGATTGTTTGAACCTGCCGCCCACACTGAAATGATGGAAAAGAAAGCTAAGTATCAATCTGTAAAGGAAGTAATTGCTGCAACCGGTGTTAGAATTTTAGCACCAAATGTTGAACAAGTTATTTCAGGAATGCCTATTGTATCTTGTAGGGGTGCTGATACAAAAACTTGCGAAATTGATGTTCAAGATCAAATTAATGAAGTTTTAATTGAAACAGACTCTCAAGGAATTATAATAAAAGCCGATACTTTAGGAAGTTTAGAAGCTTTAATTTCTTTAATTAGAGAAAAAGGCGTAGAAATAAGAAAAGCAACTTTAGGTAATATTAGTAAAAAAGATATTGCAGATGCTGAATCAAATTATGATGCAGATCCATTAAAATCTGTAATTTTAGCATTTAATATTGATGATGAACCTTCTACTGATAAAGTTAAAATAATTAATTCAACAATAATCTATAAGGTAATTGAGGAATTTGAATTGTGGCAAGAGTACATGAAGAAAAAAGAAGAAGAAGAAGAGTTAGGTAAATTAATTACTCCTTGTAAAATTGATGTTATGAAGGGATATACTTTTAGACAATCTAATCCTGCAATTGTTGGTGTTTCAGTAGAAATTGGAACTTTGAAAACAGGAATGCCGTTGATGAATAAACAAGGAAAGAAAGTTACAACCGTTAAAGGTTTACAAGAAGAACAAGAAAGTAAATCTAAGGCCGAAAAAGGAAAACAGGTTGCATGTTCTATGGAAAATGTTACAGTTGGAAGGCAAGTTCATGAAGGCGATACCTTATATTCTTCAATGCCTGAATCAGATTTTAGAAAATTAAAAGAACTAAAACATTTACTTTCAAAAGAAGAATTGACAATTCTTAAAGAAATTGCTTTAATAAAAAGAGAAATTAATCCCATGTGGGGCGTTTAGAAACATTTAAATAGACTTTTTTCTATAATTATATTTAACGATGAATTTTAGTGCTGGATTTAAAAAAATAAAAGGTGATGCTACATTATTGGCTGAAAATCATCATATAGTTATGAGTTTTGTAGATCAACAAAAACGTAATCCTTCTTTATTGAACAATTCAGATTGGGTTCAAGAATTTCAAAATGAATGTCAAGATATGATTAACCATTTATTTTTTGTTCAAAAAGACATAATTAAAGGTTTAATTTCCGTTGGTGTTCTTTTAAATATTATCCATAACCTTCCTAATGTTAAAAAAACACATCTTTTACAAACATATTTTAATGAAAAAGAAAAAGTTTTGGTAAATTTACATAATTATTTTTTTAAATTATTACGTGATGTCCCATTAAGGGAACAATCTAGAAGAAAAAATCGATTGAGAGGTTTTTTGGGTAATGTGGTAAGTGATAAAAAAGAAGAAAAACAAGAAATTATAGAAGGAAGGTGTCTTCGTTCTGAATTTATTGCATTTGTTAAAAACTTAAAAAAAATGAAAAGCTTTTATTCTGATAATAAAAATATTGATCCCGCTAAGGTTTGGGCTAAATTAAGAGAACATCTGATTTTTGATCATGAAGAACTTGCAAATCCACAACATAATGTTGGATTAGATAAAGATAAAAGTATTTTATACCATTCTAAACATTTGTTTATGATAACAATTGATATGGCTTTTGATCTTAAAGAAGCTCTTCTAAAAATAAATCGTCCAGAAATCTTTCAAGAAACAATTGATGATTTAGAAAACATGGAAAAAAAACAAAAAAAGTTAGCCAAAAGAGCTGCATAATTCTTTAATATTTTTAATAACTTGTTTTATTTCTAAATTAAGTCTTATTATTGAATTAAGTTTATTTATTTTTGTTAGAGTTCTTTTTTTTATTTTATTAAGATTACAATCTTTTTTCTTATTATTTCAAATATTTTCCTAAAAAATGACAATCTTTATATTTAATATTTCATTCTTTTTGTTTATGGCATTTAGAAATTGTTATAATTTTAAAAATAGGCCTTTGCGGTTATACACTCATCGTTTTGGTGAAGAACTTTTCAATAATTCTATTGAAGCGTTTTGTTATACTGAAGCTGCATTAGCAACTCTTGATAGTGTTGCACCAGATTCTCTTTTTTATATTGCTGTTACATGGGGCGATAAAAAAACTAAATCTAGAATTTGTGATCTGTTTGCATATTCTGGTATTAACGAATGGCCTGGTAATCCTGATGTTTCTTCTTGGATTTTTAATGAAGGTGTTTTAAAACAAGAAAATCCAATTACGTGTGGTGATACAATGATTTTATTAGGTTTGGAAGAACAATATAGAAGGAGTTGTTCTGATTTGTCCACTTATTTATCAAATGGACCAGTACTTCCTAAAGAATTGCTAAATTAAATTAAAATTTATTCTTTTTTATTTTCATCAAAAACCCTAATAAATTAATTAAGGGATGTAGTATTCCGAAAAGAATTATTGAAGTAATTATAACATTTAAAGGTATAAAATAAACAAATCCGGTTAATATTATGCTGCCTAATACCCAATCTATTTGATCAAAAGGTATAAGAGATTTTCCTGGTTTAATATCCAATTGCCTTTTAAAAAAACTTTCAATTACATCTCCTAATAAAGCACCAAAACCTAATAATAAACCTAATAAAATTATATTATTATATCCTATAATATTATCTAAATGAAATAAAGATTCAATATAAACTGTCAAAATACTCATTAAGGTTCCAAAAAAAAAACCTCTATATGTTTTATTTTTACCAAATAGTGGTTTTTTTCTAAATTTCATACCTAAGTCAACAGGATAATTAAGAAAATTTATTTTTTTAAACAAAACTGGAGACATGTTAGCAACTCCTGCAGGCAATAATAACCAAAATGTTTGAAGTATTAAACTGATCATGATTTTTCATTAATTAACTTATTTAAATATTTTTTCACAAAATCTTTAAATAAAAGCAAATTTATTAACTATAAATGATTAATTTTGAAATGATTGCTCACCGGGGAGCTTCAGCATATGAAACAGAGAACTCTTTAATTGCCATAAAAAAAGCAATTGAACTAAATGCTGATAGAATTGAAATTGACGTCAGAATCACTTCCGATGACGAAATTATAGTAATGCATGATGAAAAAATCAATAGAACAACTAAAGGTTTTGGTTTAGTTAATAAAATGTCTTTTGCTGAAATTAAAAAAATAAAAATTAAACACACTGACGAATTTGTTCCAACCTTGCAAGAAGTAATCAACGTTGTTAAAGGTAAATGTAAATTAAATATTGAAATAAAAGAATTAAAAGCAACAGATAAAACTGTTGAGTTAATCAAAATGAATCAAATTGTCGATGAAACAATTGTTTCATCTTTTAGTAAAGAAATATTATTTAGACTTAAAGAACTCAGTCCAAAAATTAAAAGGGCTTTGTTATATTCTAAACCTAAAGGCGTTATTTCTGCAGCTAAAGAATTAGAATTGTATTCAATACATCCATTTCATCAAACGTTGACTAAAAGAATAGTGAATAGTGCACACGAACTTGAAATTAAAATAAATTCATGGGGCGCTTATAATAGAAAAAGTGTTTTGAGATTAATTACTTTGGGAGTTGATGGTATTATTACTAACGATCCTTTACTTTATGAAAAAAAATTAGGAATTAGTACTTTAGTTGAATTATTACAATGTAAAATTTTGAGAAAATTATACCATGAAGTCGAATAATAATAACAATACAACTGAAAATAATAATTTTAATAATTATAAAATTAATAATTATAAAAAGAACAATTCTCATGTTGATATTGGAATGAAAAGATATGATTTACATGGGCATTCTTATTATTCAAAATGTTCTAATTTAAAACCTAAAATTATTTTAAAAAGAGCAAAAAAAAGAGGATTAAATGGTCTTGCAGTTACAGATCATAATACAATTAAAGGTGCAGTAGAAACAAAAAAGTTAAACAAAGATCCAAATTTTGAAGTTATTATTGGTGAAGAAGTTATGACTAATAAAGGTGAAGTTCTTGCTTTGTATATTAATGAAGAAATTAAACCGGGAAAGTTTGAAGACGTAATTAAAGAAATAAAACAACAAGGTGGAATTTCAATTTTAGCTCATCCTTTTAGTATGGTTGGTCTGCAAAGAAAAAGGGCATCTGGAAATATTTATGATAAAGTTGATGCTATTGAAGGTTTTAATGCTCGTTCATTTTTTAAGTTTGAAAATTATGAGGCTCAAATAAAAGCTAAAGAAATTGATAAACCTATTACTGCGGGTTCTGATTATCACTTTTGGTTTGAAGTTGGACGTGCATATACAATGTTTGAAGGAGATTTAAAAACAGCAATTAAAGAGCACAAAACAAACATTAGGGGAAGTAATCTTTTTGCAATTCCTGCTAGAATTATTACTTTTTTTCAAAAGTATATTATCTCTGCTCTAAAGAATTATAAATAATTTCTCTAATATCATTTTTGCTAAGGGGTGCGGGACTTCTTTTCACACTTCCCTTTCTATAACCTAATGTGTCTAAAAATATTAATTCACAATCTTGTTGATTAAATGTTTGTTTAGTTTTATCTAAATCTAATAGTTTCATGTAATTAAAAATAGTTCTTACAAAATCACCATTTCCTCCAAGTAATCTAGAAACTTTCTCATATTTAGATTTTAATGTATCGCTGCCATTTTCAATTTGTTTTTTTGAAGTTTCAGCCATTACGTAAGCTAATGATTGTCCATGATTTACTTCTGGAAATCTTGCAGAAATTGGATGAGAGATTGCATGAGGTACATGAGTTCCTATTAAGGTTAGAGCAATACCTGAAAAAATATCTGCATATATCATTCCTAGTTTATTATTAATGCCGTCTCCATTATATGATGCAATTAAATGTTCTCGTAAAGAGGTAAAAGCTGCTTCACAAAATTCTGCTGCTTCTGTTGTACAATCATCTCTTGTATAAACTTCTGCAGCATGACATAAAACATCAAAACCAGTTGTAGCAATTACTTGGTCAGGCATTTTTCTTATAATATCTAAATCAATATAAGATTTTTTAGGTAATAATAAAGTGTTTTTTAAAGTCTTTTTTTCTAAAGTGTCAGTATTAGTGACTACTGCATATGGGGTTACGTGACTTCCTGTGCCTGAGGTAGTGCTACTTGCAACAATTGGGATGCCACTATCAAGTTCTTTTTTTTTTTCAACATAGTCCCAAACATCGCCATTTAAACTAACAGCAATTACTTTAGATGTGTCAATTACTGAACCGCCACCTAAGGCAAAAATCACGTCTGGTTGAAATTCTTTAGCTTTTTTCACTCCAGTCTTCATTTGTTTTAATGTAGGATTAGATGAAATATTGTCGTAATGAAGAGCATTTAATCCGTGTTTTTTGAATAGTTCATTGTAAATTGTTAAAAACCCATAATTTCTCATTGCTCTTGTTCCAGTACAAAACATAACTTTTTTTCCAAATTGAGTTAAACCTTTTACAGTTTCTTCATGATTATTTTGTCCCACATGAATTTCTAAATTGTTAATGTAATCGATATTAGAATATTTTAAAAGTAATTCATCTAATCTTTC
The DNA here is from genome assembly GCA_964561995.1 of uncultured Methanosarcinales archaeon. Lineage (GTDB taxonomy): Archaea > Nanobdellota > Nanobdellia > Woesearchaeales > JABIAG01 > JABIAG01. Next base: position 22,662 of record CAZLQZ010000001.1, read on the forward strand.
TTTTTCACTGTTTGTGTCCATAAATTTAGTAAGAAATATACGTTTATAAAGATTTTTGATAAATTATCGGTTCATTTGAATGCCAAGATAATAAAATACAAATAAAATGCCTGAAATCAAAACTGAAATTTGTAATGATAAAGTTAAATAATTTAAATTAAATAAATTAAACAAATAAAATGCGATAATTGTTGGATAATATAAAAACGCCGAATTAGCTCTCGGTTTAATAATCCAATTTGTTTTTTTATATTCATTAAAATAAATTATTGCAAATATATTTGTATGTCCAAATAATATTATGAAAAAAATGATTAGTAATGGTTCTACTGAATAACTTATGAATGTTGAAGCAATTAAAAAAACAGTAAATATATCTACTGAAATATCTAAAAATTTACCTTTGTCAGACATTCTTCTCATATGTCTTGCCAGTACTCCATCAAAACTGTCTAATAAGAGTGAAGCAGTCACTAAAATTATGGCAGTTGTTTTATGTGTATTATACAAAATAAAGAACATTATTGTTAAAAACAACCTAAAGCTTGTAATCATGTTTGGAGTTATTCCAATTTTAGAACAAGAACCTACAAATGGTTTAAGAAATTTATTTCTAAATCTTCTATTTCCCTTATATAATTTATAATAAATTAATCTGTAAAAAGGATTCCATTTTTTTTTAATTAGTTTAAGCATTTTATATTCCTTTTAAAATTTCTTTTCTATGCCAATAAAGAAAATTACCTGCATATCCTAGTGAGATTAATGCCACAATTAAGTTAATCCAAAATACTAAAGTTTGATTAAAAAATACAATACTTCCTGCTAAATTAAAATACATAAAAAATAAGGTATAAATAATTACTGCTGATTGCATTAAAAATTTACTTTTACCCATCCAATTTGCCCCTACTACTTTTGTTGGTTTTGAACAAACTTGTCTAATGCCTGTAACTAAAAATTCTCTGCATAATACAATTAATACTATCCATAGTGGAATTATTTTTAAGTCTGAGAAAGCAAAGAATATTGACAAAATTAGCATTTTATCTACTAAAGGATCAAAGAAAGTTCCAAAAATAGACTTAAGATTTCTTTTTCTTGCAATTTGTCCATCTAATCTATCTGTATATATTGCAATTAAAAATACTGCTATACTTGCAAGAATATAATTGGCGTTATTAGAATACATTAACCAGATTATCACTGGAATCAATATTGCTCTAAACATTGTTAACTTATTAGGTAAATTCATTAATGCTTCTTTTTGAACAAAGTTTTTAAATATTTCGAAATTATCTACTAGATATGAATCTAAAAATACTAAATTCAAAGGAATTAAAAGAAATAAGAAGAAAAATAGAAGAACAATATGGTATAACTGAAAAATTCCCTTACGTTTTTTTACTTTCAGAAAAAGAAGATATTTACATTATTAATGATGAAGTAAAAAATATAGACCTAGATAAATTAAATATTAATACAATTGGTATTTATTTTGGTCAAGTTAGAAATGATTTTAGACCTAGTCTTGAAGGTTCTCAAATAATTGGTAAATTTGTAAAAAAAAATATTTTAGAAGTTGATGATAAAGTTGCTAAAATGTGGATGTATGGGTTAGATATTCCTTGTAAAGAAGAATTAACTGGCTATGTTATTATAAAAAATAAAGATAACTTTTTAGGTTCAGGAAGGTATAAGGGAGGGATGATTTTAAATTTTGTTCCTAAAGGTAGAAGAATTCACGAGTGAAATTTCATTAATTTTTGTAAATATATTAATTAATTTAAAAAAAGAATTGAATTAAAAAATATTTTTTTTTAAGTATTAAAATTTTAAATTATTTAGATTAATAATATTTTAATATTTTTTTATTTTAGTAGTTCTTCCATTTTTTGACCACTACCTTCAGCACCTTTAGTATCTTTAGCTATTTTTTCTAAATCAACACCTAGTTCTTTTAATGCTCCAATATGCATCTGCATTATTTGTTCAACAATTCCTAGCATTTTAGCAAGTTCTTGTCTTTCTTTGGCTAAAGTTGATAGTGCACCTTTATGAAATCCTACTTGTTCGTCTTTAGATTCGTTAGTTTTTGCCATATAACATATAATTTAATAATGTTTATAAATGTTCCTACTAATCAATTTGTATGGATAGAATAAAAGAATTAGCTTGTTTAATTTGTAATCATAGGAATTTTAAGACAATCACTAAAGAAATCAGTAAGATTTTATTAAAATTAAAAATAATTCAAAATAAAAAATCTGTAATTCCAGTTTGTTTAAATTCAAATACAATTGATGCAGCTTTTGCATGTTCTATTGATTCTAATAAAAATGTGTTTGGAAAGAAGATTTATATTTTAATTAAACCAGATCATAGTGAAAAAAGAATTATTCGGGTGTTAATCCAAATTGAAAGTTCGGTTTGGCAAAAAAAAGAAGATGAAGATAACCAAAGACATGATGTTAAAGAAGTGATGGAAGATGAAATTGAAGATGCTCTTAAAGATATTAAAAGATATTTTAGAAAGCATAATTGATTTTTATTTAAGCATAATCTTTTTAAATATTCTTTTTAAATTCTAATTTATGAAAGGAATAACTAAAACTATACTTGTAGTTATAATAATAATACTTGCTTTATTTGTTGTTAAAGAAGTAATGAGAATAAATACAAAATCGGTGACGGGCAATCTTGTTCTTGACTCAGTAAATTTAGAAGATCCATTTCTAGGTCCTAAAGACGCGGAATTAGTTGTAATTGAATATTCTGAATTTCAATGTCCTTATTGTTCTGCCGCAGTTGGTACACATGAGCAATTAGTTCAAAGATTTAAAAGTTCAATGCCTGATTGGGAAGCATCAGTTCCAAAACTAGAAGAACTTGCAAGAGAAGGAAAAATAAAATTTATCTTTAAACATTTCCCATTAGATTTTCACGAATATGCCCAAATTGCTGCAGAAGCATCTGAAGCTGCAAATGCACAAGGGAAGTTTTGGGAATTTCATGATGAACTGTTTAAAACTGCTGGAAATTTTGATGAAGATACTTTAATTGAAATCGCAGAAGATTTGGAATTAGATGTAGAAAGATTTAAAGCCGAATTAGATGCTGGAGTTTATACCGAGTCAGTTACAAAAGATAGATTGGAAGGAGTGCAGCAAGGTATTAGAGGAACTCCTGCTTTTTTAGTAAATGGTAAGTTAATTTCAGGAGCTCAACCTTTTAGTGTTTTTGAAAAAGAACTTGGATTAGAGTAGACTGCTTTAAGTAGATTCAATTCTTTAAACTTTTTTTATTTTTCAAATTGTTTTTAACTTATTTTTCAAATTGTCAAATTTAGTTAATTAATAGTTAGAAAAACACAAAATTTTATATATTCTAATTCTATTAAATAATTTATGTCAATGTTTAAAGATATGCTAAAGGATACTGAATCTTTATTTACAGGAAATGTGGAAGCACTCGATTTTGATTATATTCCTAAATTAATTCCTTTTAGAGAAAATGAACAAAGAGAGATTGCTACTTGCATTAAACCTATTTTTCAAAAAAGAAATGGAAGAAATATTTTAGTTCACGGTAAACCCGGAATTGGAAAAACAGTTGCAATTAAACATTTATTAAAAGATTTGGAAGATGAAACGGATGATATTTTGTCAGTTTTTATTAATTGTTGGCAAAGTAATACTACTTATAAAATCATGCTTGAAATTTGTGAACAATTAGGGTATAAATTCATTCAAAATAAAAAAACTGAAGATTTAGTAAAAGTAATAAAAGAAATAATTAATAAGAATGCAGGTGCCGTTTTTGTTTTTGATGAAATTGATAAGGCTGAAGATTCAGACTTTTTATATACTTTATTGGAAGTTATATTTAGAAAATCTATTATTATTATAACAAATTATAAGTCTTGGTTTACAGACCTTGATGAAAGAACTAAATCAAGATTAATTCCTGACTTATTAGAATTTAAAGAATATAATGAAAAAGAAACAATTGAAATTTTAAAACAAAGAATGAAATATGCTTTTGTTTCAGGTGTTTGGGATGACGATGCTTTTTTGATGCTTGCAAAAAAGTCCACTCAATTAAAAGATATACGAACTGGCTTATATTTGATTAAAGAGGCAGGTCAACATGCAGAAGACCAATCCAAAAAACGAATAGAAAAAGAAGATGCCAAAATTGCACTTTCAAAACTTGAAAGTTTTTCAATAAAAAATAGTGCTAGTTTAATCGATGTTGAAAAAGAAATTCTTGATATGATTAAAAAAAATACTGGAACTAAAATCGGGGACCTATTTAAATTATATTCTGCAAAGGGTAAAGATATTAGTTACAAAACCTTTCAAAGAAAAATTAAAAAATTAGAAGAAGGAAAGTTTATTTTCATTAAAAAGGTAGGTGGTGGAACTGAAGGTAAAACTTCAATTATTAATTATGGTGAAAGTAAAAAATTGACCGATTTTTAATATCTAAATCTGTACCTAAATTCTTTTAAAGTTATTATTTAATAATTAATTATGTCTTTAGAAGATTCTCTAAAAGATAATGAAGTTCTATTAACGCAGGTAGCTGTAAGAGATAATCAGCAATCTTCTCAACAACTTCAGTTAAGGTTTAAAGGATTGTCTGATGTTTATGTTCCTTATCAACACACTTATTTTTCCATTCCACTTTCTCAAACAGAGGCACAAGATTTAATTGAACAAATTCAAAATCCACTCATTAACGGCCAGAAAAATCCCTTTTATGGTTACCAGCATACTAAAACTTTGGTGCAAGGATATTTTAACATAGTTCAAGTTACTGCTCCAAGAACCGAATCTAAAGCTTTTCAAAGATTAAGATATAAAACAAGATGTGGTGAGTTTAATTTAAGTTCTTTAAAAAGTAAAGGAAAAAAATTATTTAGGGGTGGCTATTTTAATAGACAAGCACGTTGGAACTTACAAGACGAAGAAAACTATTTGTTGCCAGGTATAATTGTAGAAACGGATAATGAATTAATTACAATTTTAGAAAAAAAAAGACAGTTGGATAAATTAAATAGTTCTTTAGATAAAATAAGAAGACATACAAAGGTTGGTTTTAAACAAGGTAGTTATTCTGGACAATGGAGTAATGCTGTTTCACGTTATAAAAAACTATTAAAATCTGACAATAGTTTTAATGCTAAAAAATCATTTCAAGAAACTAAATCTTTTTCATATTTAAATCAAGAAACAATTGAATTAATTGAAGATATAAACTCTTATGAAAATAGTTTTGAAACTTTAATTCGTGGCTTTGGAGATTTAGATTATAATTACAATTCAATTAAAAAGAAAGGAACTTATGGGTTATTTCTTAATCAAAGGCCAACTTTAAAATTCAAAAGACAGCTAACACTTGATGAATGGATGAATTTAAAGTTCATGTTTTTTGATATTGAAACTCCTAAATTTTTAGAAAATAATTATGAAGTTACTCAAGTTGCCGCAATTTTAACAGAAAATCAACAAGTAAAACAAAGAATAGTTTTTAATAAACAGGCAACAAAGATTACTGAAGTAAAAGGACATACAATTCGTTCAGGTTATGATACCGACAGAGACATGATTGGAGATATTTCAAATTGGGCCTTACAGAACGATATTGAAGTTATTTCGGCTTACAATATCAATTTCGATGCTTCTATGTTAAAAGAAAGGGGCGATCTTTATGTTGGCGAGGCCGAAGATGAACCAAAAAAAGATGTTACTAAAAAATTCTTTGAAAGATTTAGGATGGATGGTGGTTTTTGTGTAGACCTTTTAAGGTTAGGTCAAACTTTTTTAAGGGGATTTGCAAATGCTAAACTTGAAAATTTGTCTAGATTTTTTGGAGGTATGAGTGGATATAGAAAAACAATTTCGTATGCTGAAATGGCTGAACTTCAATATCTTTCGGAAGGAATTGATGTAGAGCTTAGTTCATCAACAAAAGAAAAGCTTGAAACAATTCCTGGAAATAGGGAAGTTGCAGCTCAAAGATTAATTTTAGAATATGTTTGTGATGATACTGAAGAAATGCCGAAATTATTATTTGGAGATTCAAATAAATTTCAAGAGAAAGAATTAACAAGAAATTGTTTGGAAAATTTAGTTTGGATGGCTGAAAATTTCAAACTTGATTTTATAAAATTACTTTATTCTCCTACTGCTTTAAGAGATGTTTTTGATAGGGGCTACTTTAAACATATGGGAATACAAAGAGATGAGATTTATCCGAGAGGCATTAAATATTTTGAAAATGAAGTTAATAATAACAAGAACGCTTTGAAAGGGTTTATGAACAATTTGTTTGGGATTGAATCTAGTAATGGAACTTTTCATAGGGTGGAAAGAAGATTAATTCCGGTAGGATTTTTATTAAGACATTATTTATCTAAAAAAACTCATTCAGTAAGAGATTTTATGGGTTATGTTGAAGAAAGAGTTCAAAAAGGAAGTCATCATGAATTTGTTTTTCTTTCACATTATGTTAATGGGTTAGCGGATTATATGTTGACAGATTTTGGGTCTTATTTAAGAACAAAAAAAAGATATGACCAAATCTTTTCTAAATTGACAACTGAGCAACCTTATAAAGAAACGGTTTTAGGATTAAATGAACTTTTTTTACATAGGTATGGAAGGACTAGATTAGGTTTACAAATGGCAAATGGTGTGCTAGGGGAAGTTTTAAGTCAAGGAATTTATGATAGGGAAGGAAATTATAGAATTGTAAAAGCTGCAGATATTAAACATTTAAAAGAATTGAATCAATTTAGATCTTTTGTTAAAAATTCTGGAAATAATTTTTTAGATATGCTTTTAGAATCAAATAGACTTACAACTTTAGAATTGTATAAACTTTTTTGGACTACATTTTATTTGGGTAGTAGTACTTCTAAAAATTTTGGAAATCATTTGATACATCCTGCAAGTATGGCAATGCATTTTGAAAATGAAGCAATGGCAATAAAAGAAGATTTGAATAAATATGGTGAAATTTTATCTGTAAATTCTCCTTATGTTTATTTTCTTCCAGAAAAAAATGAATCTGATTTTTCAAAGTCTGTGGTAAATAGAGTTACTAATTCAAAAAGAGTTTATTGTTGTCCTGCTCAAACTGTGATTGAAGATTTATTTATTGCAGATAAAGAATATTCTAAGGAAGACGGTTTTTTTAAAGGAGTTAAGATTAAAGATGGTCCAGCTTATTTTTCAAATGCATTTTATTCTAATATTTATCTTAATACTTTAGAACATTTTTGGCAAGAAGATTATGTTTCTGGGATTAGAGGTATTATTTCAGCATTTAAAGATTTGAAGTCAAAAAGAATAGTAACTGAAGATGAAAAAATGAATTTTTTGTTTTTTAATAAGTCTAAGAAATGTTATTTTGGTTTTCAAGATTTTGAGAAATATATGTTTAGATTGGCAGAAGATGAAGAAGAAGATAAACTTCCAGTTCATCCTATTTCTCAATTTAATCCAGATTATTCAATGTATTTATGGGACTTTTCAAGAAAAATAAAACCTTTTATTAAATCTTTAATTCCCAAAGTTCAAGAAAATTTTTCTGTTGATGAGTTAAGAATTATTGAACAAATTGTTAAAATTAAAAAGCCAAAAAAGCCTTCTCTCGACGATTTACCTTTATTCACTGGTCAAGGTGTGTCCAGTGGTGAAACCGTTTTAAACCTTTGAATTCTTGATTCTTAACAGTTTATTTATAAGTGAAAAAAACCCATTGGACATCTTCTGAAATAGGGTATATAAAGGATTTAGTGTATCTAATAATTATTGTTTTAAGAATTAGGGCAGGGATTACCCCCAATTAAACCTGCCCGGGATTTTTTTATAACAAGGAGGAGAAAAATGATAGACTTAAGCCAAAAAACCATACAAAATTTGTTTTTTAATCAAATAAAAGAGTTAAGCGTTGATAGCTTTGAAATGCAATGTAGTGAGTGGTGGTTAAGATGATGGAAATAGATGAGTTCGCAATTGGACTAGTAGAAGAAGCACAACATATTGGAGAATTAAGTTTTGATGAAGCTGAATTTATAATTGGCTATATTTCATCATAGGAGGTGAAAAAATCATATTCAAAAAAAAGAATTACATATCATGGGACGAGTACATATGCAAAGTACACGTATTAGAAAACTTTGTTTGGAAACAAAGTACTAGAAGAACTTTCTTGCCTTAAACACCTCAAAAATGCACCTCTTGCCAGGAGGTGTTTATTTTTTTTAATATATGCAAAAGGTTTTTAAATAATCTTTCAATAAAATAAACATGCGAGTTGTTGATAAACAGGAAATTAAAATTTACAAAAAGGAGTTCTTTGATAAAATCAATTCCGGAAGAATTTTTATTTATCCAACTGATACAATTTATGGTTTGGGTTGTGATGCAACCAATCAACAAGCTGTAGGAAAGTTAAGAGAAGCAAAAGAAAGAGTATCAAATCCTTTTTCTGTTATTGCTCCATCAAAAGATTGGATTAAAAATCATTGTGAAGTTACCAAAGACCATTTATCCTTACTTCCTGGTCCAGTAACATTAATTTTAAAATTGAAAAATAAAAATGCTATTGCCGGAAATGTTAACAATGAAATGCAAACATTGGGAGTAAGAATTCCTGAACATTGGATTAGTGATGTTGTTTCAGATTTGGGAAAACCTATTGTAACAACTAGTGTAAATAAACAAGGTGAAGAATTTATGGTTGATTTAGATTCAATAAATTCTGATATTAAAGGAAAAATAGATTTTACAATTTATGAAGGGGAAAAAATAGGAAAACCTTCAAAGATAATCAATACTGTTTCTAATGAAGTTATTCAAAGATAACGTTAAAAATCTTTTTAAATGCGTGTCATTTTGTCTATAATATGAGATTACTTGCTGCAGGCGATATTCATGGAGATACTTTTCTTGTTAAGAGATTGGCAGAAAGAGCTGAAAAAGAAAATGTTGATTTAGTAGTTTTATGTGGAGACTTGACCCAAGCAGAAGAATCTACAAAAGGATTAATTGGTCCTTTTCTTGAAAAAAATAAAAAAGTAATCATTATCCCTGGTAATCATGAAACAATTGCAACTGCTGATTTTCTTGCACAATTATATAATGTAACTAACTTACATGGCTATTCAATTCAATCTGATGGTGTTGGTTTGTTTGGATGTGGTGGTGCTAATGTTGGATTGTCACAATTATCTGAGGATGAAATTTATCAAACATTAAAGAAAGGTTTCGATAGTGTTAAAGAATTAAATAAAAGAATTATGGTAACTCACGTTCATCATTCTAATACAAAGATTGAAAAATTTTCAAATTTTGTTCGCGGAAGTTCGGGAGTAGAAAAAGCCGTTAAAATTTTCAAACCAGATATTTTACTTTGTAGTCATGTTCATGAAGCTGATGGTATTGAAGAAACATTAGGTTCTACACGAGTAATAAATGTTGGAAAGGCTGGAAAAATTATTGAATTATAATTCTTAAAAAAATTTAATAATTTCATTTATTTTTTTCTTGGATCTTTTTAGTGGAGTGTAATCTTTTTTTTGATATCCAATTAATATTCCGGCAACCAATTCTTCATTTTTTATTTTTAACATTTGATTGATTTTTTTTTCAAATGTTTTAAAACTTCCAACCCAACAAGTTCCTAATTTATTATTGACTGCGGATAAGATTAAATTTTCTATTGCTGCAGAAACACTTATTAAATTATTTTTATTATTGGACTTGTTTTTTTTAGAATATATTAAAATTACATTTTGACAATTGCCCATTGTATTATAAAATTCTACTGTTTTTTTTTTAATTTTAATTGGCATTTTTTCTATATCTTTTTTAAAAATTTTAAGAGATTTTTTCATACAATTTTCAAGTTTGTCTCTTTTTTCTTTTGAAGATATTATATAAAATTTCCATGGTTGGAGATTTTTAGCAGAAGGGGCTTTGGTTGCATCTTTAATTATTTTTTTTAATATTGGTTTTGGAATTTTCTTTTTTTCAAAAGATCTAATGCTATGTCTGTTGTTAATTACATAGTTGAATTCCATTTTAATAAGTAATTATGCTTGAAGATTCTTTTGGTTTTTCTTCTTCTTTTTTTTCTTTAGGATCTTCGTTATTGTCCATAAAATTTTCTACATTTGGTAATTCCATGTAATCATTTTTTGTTTCATTGTTTATTAAATCAGAGGTAGTTTCTGTTATTGGGGTTGTATCTACTAACATATTTAATAAATTAATTACTCTTTTAATCTCTTTTGAAGAATCTTCTTTTGTATCAATTGTTATTTTCATTTTATTTAAAATTGTCAATCTATTATTTAAATATTGTTAAAATCAAAACCTTTATAAGTCGACATAATTTTCTCAATATTTATGACCTTCTCTCATGCACAAACCGTGTATGAAATACAGAAAGCAATATGAATGCTTAAATTACCAATTTAAGCACAAAGCAGATTGAAACCAACGTTAATTCCAAATATAAGTTAATTAATGCGACAATAAAAGCTTCAAATTCCCGTTGATCCTGCGGGAGGTTGCTGCTATTCGGATACGATTTAGACATGCAAGTTTACTCTCTTCGGAGAGTGGCGAACTGCTCAGTAACACGTCAATAATCTGCCCTTGAGTCTGGAATAACCTCGGGAAACTGGGGCTAAAACCGGATAGGAAAATTCTACTGGAATGTGTTTTTTCTTAAAGGTAACGCTCAAGGATGAGTTGGCGGTCGATTAGGCTGTTGGCGGGGTAGTGGCCCACCAAACCTACAATCGATAGGGGTCTTGAGAGAGAGAGCCCCGAGAAGGACACTGAGAAACTGGTCCTAGCCCTACGGGGTGCAGCAGTCGCGAAACCTTTACAATGCACGAAAGTGTGATAAGGGAATCCGAAGTGCTTACACTTTGTGTAAGCTTTTACCAATGGTAAATACATTGGAGAATAAGTGGTGGGCAAGACTGGTGCCAGCCGCCGCGGTAACACCAGCGCCACAAGTGGGAACCACGATTATTGGGCTTAAAGCGTTCGTAGCCGGTTTGATAAGTTCTTTGTGAAATCGTTGCCCTTAATGCAACGGCGTGCAGAGAATACTGTCGAACTAGGGACCGGGAGGGGTCAGGAGTATGCCAAGGGGAGCGGTAAAATGCTATAATCCTTGGTGGACTACCTTTGGCGAAGGCGCCTGACTAGAACGGGTCCGACGGTGAGGAACGAAAGCTAGGGGAGCGATCCGGATTAGATACCCGAGTAGTCCTAGCTGTAAACGCTGCGAGCTAGATATTGCATTTTCTTCGTGAAAGTGCAGTGTCGGAGCGAAAGTGTTAAGCTCGCCGCCTGGGAAGTATAGTCGCAAGACCGAAACTTAAAGGAATTGGCGGGGGCTCACTACAACAGGTGCGGCGTGCGGTTTAATCTAACTTTACGCAGAGAATCTCACCAGGAGCGACGGCAGAATGAAAGTCAGGCTAATGGTCTTACTTAACGAGCCGAGAGGTATTGCATGGCCGCCGTCAGCTCGTACCGTGAGGTGTCCGGTTAAGTCCGGCAACGAGCGAGACCTATACCTACAATTGCTAGCGAATTTTATGATCGAGCACTTTGTAGGGACTGCCTTTGAAAAAAGGAGGAAGGTGTAGGCAACGGTAGGTCTGTATGGTCCGAATCTCCTGGGCAACACGCGCGCAACAATGGTAGGCACAATGGGATGCAACCCTGAAAAGGGAAGCTAATCCTCTAAAACCTATCTTAGTACAGATTGAGGATTGTAACTCATCCTCATGACGCCGGAATCTGTAGTAATCGGACTTTATCATAGTCCGGTGAATACGTCCCTGAGCCTTGCACACACCGCCCGTCAAGCCAGTCGAGCAGGGTCCAGGTGAGGTCTAGCCTATTAGCTAGAACGAACCTGGGCTCAGTGAGAAGGGTTAAGTCGTCACAAGGTATCTGTAGGGGAACCTGCGGATGGATCACCTCCTTTTTATTTTTTTTTATAAAAAATAAAATAATATATCAAAAATAGTGCAATATTTTTGTGACTCAAAATTGTTTAACAATTTTAAGAAATCAAAAAAGAAATGGAATCTCTTTTTTGTAACTACTAATGTAGTTTATTTCAATCTGCTTTTTTATAATCATTAGGACTATACCTTTTGCTTGTAGGGCCTGTAGTTCAACGGTAGAACGTCGCCCTTGCAAGGCGGAGGTTTCGGGTTCAAATCCCGACGGGTCCATTTCAATCATCATATTCATTTATTGAAAACTCATCGAGAACTAAACACTCTTGATGAACGGTAGAGTTGTGATCATCATAGGATGACTTTGCAGAAGTCCTATGAGTAACAAATATTACATTACGTTAATATTACATCATGTTATTTCACAATTATGAAGCCATGCATAGTATAGATGTGTTCGGATTAAACTATTAGGTGGATGACTTTGCTCAAAAGTTGACGAAGGACGTGACAAGCTGCGATATGCTTTGGGGAGTGGCAAGTACACTTTGATCCAAAGATCTCTGAATGAGACCTCTCAATAAATCCTTAGGGATGGAGAACACGGGGAAGTGAAGCGTCTCAGTACCCGTAGGAAAAGAAATCAATCGAGATGCTGTTAGTAAGAGCGACTGAAAACAGTACAAGGCAAACCGAATTTTTCATAGAAATGTGAAAAACATGTGGGGTTTGGACTACCTTTCGTCCGTCATAAGCTTACTCAAATTTCTCTGGAAAGTAGAGCCATAGAGGGTGATAGCCCCGTAGAGAAAAGCTTTTATGGATTGGTAGTATCCAGAGTATTGCTACTTGGATATGTAGCAAGAATTTAGGAGTCATCAACTTCTAACCTTAAATAACTCTTTGAGTCAGATAGCGAACAAGTACCGTGAGGGAAAGTTGAAAAGAACCCTTGATAGGGAGTTAAAAGACCCTGAAACCTAATAGTGATAGTTAGGTACGGCTCTTCGGAGTTGTGCCGTAAGTTTCGAATAACTTGCCAGGGAGTTTATCAATGTGGCGAGATTAACCATAAGGTAGTCATAGAGAAATCAAAAACCGCGCAGGCAACGAGGCGGTTGGGTGTGAAAGTGCCCATAGTCACATTGGTTTGACCCGAAACCGGACGATCTAATCCTGGGTAAGGTGAAGTCATGGTAAGACATGATGGAGGCCTGAAGAGTTACTGCGTGCAAGCGTTCTTCTAACCTGGGATTAGGGGTGAAAAGCCAATCGAGTCCGGTAATAGCTGGTTCCTATTGAAATTGGCCGTAGTCAAGTCTCGGTCGAGATAGCTAAAACTGTAGAGATACGGATCTGAGATTTTTGCCTGGAAACGGGTGGGTCTCTCGTCCAACTCCGAAGGTTTTAGCATTGTAGACACCGGGAAACGGCGTATCGATTTAAGGTCGGTGCGCTAGAGGGGAACAACCCACACCATAGTTAAGGCCCCTAAATGCTGTTTAAGTGTTAAAGGGTGAAGAGCGTCATCAGCCACAGACAGCAAGGAGGTTGGCTTAGAAGCAGCTTTCCTATAATAAGTGCGTAACAGCTTACTTGTCGAGGCTGGTGGTCTCTAAGATGGACGGGGCTAAATCAGCTGCCGATACTATGGGTCACTGTAAAGTGTACGGTAAATAGGCGTACTGTCTGAGTAGAAGCATTTTCGAAAGAGAATGTGGATCGGGTAGTAATGAGAATCCTGGCGGTAGTAGGATCATAGCAGAGTGAGAATCTCTGTCACCGGAAGGGCAAGGGTTTCTTGGCAATGAAAATCAGCCAAGAGTAAGTTGGTCCTAACCGTCGTCACAAGTTGATGGACGGGAAAGGGAAAAAGGTTAATATTCCTTTACACTCTTAGTATACGCGGCAACGCAAGTTTGTTTGCTGACGTTCTGGAATAGGTTGACACAAATTGTCGTTTGTGTTAACGAGAATAAATCTGAGGAGTATCGTTATGATGAGAATCAGTTTAAATCTCGGAATAGTGGTTCTTAAGAATCATTCAGCCGATTTCTGGAACCCCTGAAAAAGCAAACATTCAGATCTTTGAGTGCCATACCCAGAACCAGTACAGGTGCCCCTAGGTGAGGAGCCTAAGGTGTAATGGTATAATCCGACTGAGGGAATTCAGCAAATTGGCCCCGTATCTTCGGTATAAGGGGTCCCTGTGGTTGTGTGTTTATATATGCAATTGCAGGGCGCAGAGACCAAGGAGGTCCGACTGTTTAACAAAAACTTAGCCTTCTGCTAGCCTGTAAAGGTGCGTATAGAAGGTGACGTCTGCCCAGTGTCAGTATCTCAAACTTTCTTTCAAGGAAGCTAAGGACTGATAAACGGCGGGGGTAACTATAACTCTCTTAAGGTAGCGAAATGCCTTGTCGTTTGATTGACGACTTGCATGAATGGCGTAACGAGATCTCCGCTGTCCCCAGTTGGAAGCCACCGAACACTCTATCCTGGTGCAAAGGCCAGGGACTTCCAGTGGGAAGCGAAGACCCCGTGAAACTTTACTGTAGTTTGTTGTTGCGATTCGAGTTTTATTGCATAGTGTAAGTGGGAGCTGTTTGAAGCATATATTTTCGGGTATATGTTAGGCGATAATGTAACACCACTCCTTAGAATTCGGATTGCTTACTCGTATTACGAGGACACCGGCAGATGGACAGTTTGGCTGGGGTGGCACCCCGCCGAAAAAATATCGGCGGGGCCCTAAGGTTAGCTCAGGCGGGTCAGAAATCCGCTGTAGAGTGCAAGAGCAAAAGCTAGCCTGATTGGATTCTTAAAATGACGGAATCCAAACGCGAAAGCGTGGTCTAGCGAACCTCTGTGTCCTCATTGATGGGGGCCAGAGATGACCGAAAAGTTACTCCGGGGATAACAGAGTTGTCGCGCCCGAGAGCTCATATCGACGGCGCGGTTTGCTACATCGATGTCGGCTCTTCCTATCCTGGGTGTGCAGAAGCATCCAAGGGTGAAGGTGTTCACTTATCAAAAGGGATCGTGAGCTGGGTTCAGTACGCTGTGAGGCAGTATGTTTGATATCTACTGGAAGTGTTTAATGTCTGAGAGGAAGGATCTTCTAGTACGAGAGGAACGAAGACTCGAAGCCACTGGTCGACCGGTTATCTGACAAGGTACGCCGGGCAGCTACGCTTTAAGGGATAAGTGCTGAAAGCATCTAAGCACGAAACCCGCCTCAAAAAGAGACATTATGGAACTCCTGTAAAAGACAGGTTTGATAGAACTGGTGTGTAAGTACTAAGGTAACGAGGTATTCAGCATGCAGTTACTAACCGTTCCTACCGAACAATTAACTATGCATGGCATTCATTTTTTCTTTTTTTTTAATTTATTATATAATAGTGTTAACTTTCGAATTTTTTCCGATTTTTTTTACATCTTATTTAAAAATAATAATAATATCTATTAATTTATGAAACCAAATGATTATCTTCATATTGGAAAATTTGCTGAGCATTATATAATTAGTATTTTATTGAAAAGAAATTTGGATGTTTATGTTCCTGTATGTGATAGAAAAGGAATTGATTTAATTGTTAACTTTAATTCTTTTTATGAATTCCAAGTTAAAGCTAGAAATTTTAAACGTGTAAACGATTCAATAATAATTCGTTATTTTAAACAAAGTGATCATTTTTTTGTAATTTGTTTTGATCTTATTAAAATGAATTATTATGTTGTTTCTTCAAAATTGATTTCTCAAAATTGTAAAAAAATAGGTTTTAGTAAAAAATGGTATGTAATTCCTTTAAGTTTTTTATTAGATCATCAAGAATTAAAAAATTCGAAAGGTTTTGATATTTTATTTTCGTAAATATTCCATTTTTTTCGGAATTATTTACCCAAACGCATATAAAGAATTAAAACATATCTTATTTTAAGAATTTTTAATGAGGTGAGATTATGAAAAAAATATTTGTATTAGTGTTAACTATATTACTTTTACCAGTTGTTAATGCTGTTAGAATTGAAGAAATTTATTATGACCCAGTTGGGACCGAATCTGGTGGAGAAGCAGTTGTGCTTTTTAATCCTGATAATTCAACTTTAGATCTTTCGGGTTGGGTATTGAAAACAGAAACTTCTGTGACTGACGTCACATTGTCTTTAGAATCTTTTATTTCACCTTATGGATATTTTTTAATTAGTGATGTTAATTGGGATATTAACAAAGATAATTCAGATTGGAATTCTGCAGATCATGAAGAGGCAATGACTTTGGGTAATTCAGATTCAGGAATTGAATTATTTGATTTTGAATTCAATTCCGTCGATAAGGTTGGATGGGGTAATTCTGTTGAAATAGAAGATGGTATGTTTGAATCTAATCCAGCTTTACAGGTTTCTTCAGGTATGTCTTTAAAAAGAGTTCAAGATACTAATGACAATTTTGTTGATTTTATTGAATCTATTCCAGAATTAAAATCTAGTAGTTCAATTTTCGAATCAAATTCAACACATCGTGGCATTTATTTAAGTTTAAATATTATTGATTATAATACTTTTGTTGATTTTATTAATATTACTGATGATTTAGATTTAAATGGTTTTCAAATTTTACCTTCCCCTGGAGAAAATAAAGAAATTTCAATAATTGTTTTAGCATCACATGAATTTAATAATAGTTTTATTAATATTTCTTGTGAAGGTATCCCAATGAATTTTATTGAAGAGGTTAATTTAACTTCTGCTTTTTTTGAAACCAAAATTAATATTAGTTATAATACTTCTCCAGGAGTTTATTCATTAAATTTTGAATATTCTAATGTTAATAAAAATGAAATTTATGAAATTATGTCTTTATCAGCAATTGAAATAGATTCTTTAGATTTAAATTTGGATATTAAAGATAAAAATAAAGAATATTTTTTACTAGGTGATGAAGATATAGAAACATCTTCTTTACCTACTATAAAAAATATAGGTAATGTTGAATTAGATCTGGCAATAAAAGCAACCAGTATAGAATATGAAGCAAATATCTTTGATTTAAATAATGTAAAATATTCATTTAATAATGATTTTGATTCAGTATGGTCTGGTAATTTAATTTCTGAATTTGAAATTATTGATTTGGACCTTTTACCTAGTTTTGCAAATGAATTAGGTTTTAAGTTTTTCATACCTTCTTCAACATTAAAGGGAAATTATACTGGAACAATAATTGTTTCTGCATTGGAATCGCAATGAAATTAATTTATTTTTTTATTTTTTTAATTTGTATAAATTCAGTGTTTGCATCTGGATTTGGTGTTTCACCAACTAAATTATCAATTAATGAAAATGCAGACTTTTATGTCATAAATTCTAATGATTATGATACTAAATTTGTTATACATGTGCCAGATATAGTTGAGGTTAATAAAAAAGAATTTGTTCTTGGTTCTCATGATAAAGAAAAAATTGAAGTAATGGTTATTAAATCTGGCAAGGGTAATATTGAAATCACTTCTGAAAGTAATTTCATTTCTCCTGGTTTAATTATTCCAGTCAATGTTGAATTGAATGAAATAAACCAATCTTTTGATTTTTATATTGAAAAAAACCAAAAAAATGGTTTTTTTGTAATATTTTTAATTAATTTAGTTGGTGCTATTATTTTAGGTATAATAAAATGGAAGAAAAAACGCTCTTAACTATATCAATAATTTGTATTTGTTTGGGATTTTCAATGCTTTTTTTTATTTATGAAAATACTGACGTTCAAGAAGTAGAAAATATAGAATTGCATCTTGATAAGGATGTTAAGGTAAAAGGTTTTGTAAAAGAGATTAAAGAGAATAATGGAATTACTTTTATTAAATTAGAAAGAAAACAATTAATCTCTGTTGTTTTTTTTAATTCTGTTAATGTTGAAGAGTTTACTGATGTAGAAATCATTGGTGAAGTTACAACTTTTAATGGAGAATATGAAATAATTGGAAAAGAAATAAAATAAATTAAGCGGTAAGTCTAAATTTTTGTCCTTCTATTTTTTTTGCATTTTCATCATTTATCTCTGAATTTTCAGGTAGTAATTTCAAGTTAATTATTGTCGACAAATCCATCCATAAAATTCTATCTTTTTCAGCAACTTTAGTTAATCCTAATGGGTTAACTCTTATTAAAAAACCACTTAATTTTGTCATTCCTTCTTTTGCTTCTGTTCTTTTTCTAAATTCACTACTTACTTGTCTAATCACGTGTGATTCTGCTGATTTTATTTCATATTTTATTGTAACCATTTTAATTCCTCTATTTATTTAATTATTTAAAAATTAGTATTCTATGTATATTAACTTTTCTATTTTCTTGGGGAGTTTTGGAATTTAATTACTTCTTTTTTTTCTTTAATTCCTTTTTCTTCCATTAAATTTTGAAAATTTAAGAAAACTTCATTTGTTGCTAAAACATCACTCATTGCTCTGTGTGCTTGAGAATTAATTATGTTAAAATGTTGACAAATTGTTCCTAATTTTTTACTTGGTAAATCAGGAAGTAATCGGTTTGCTAATCTTCTTGTACAAATTCTATCATTAATTAGTCCTTCTTCAAGATATTTTTTTTTATTATGATCTATGAAGCCATAATCAAAAGTTGCATTGTGTGCAATTATTACGTCTTCTTTTAAGAAATCAATAAAATGTGGTAAAACTTTACTTAATGTTGGTGCAGATTCAACCATTTTATTATTAATTCCTGTCAATTTAGTGATAAAGGGAGGTATTGATACTTTAGGGTTGACTAATGTTTGAAATTCATCAACTATTTTCTTATCTTTTACTTTTACTGCTGCAATTTCAGTAATTTTATGATAATGTTTACTTAATCCGGTTGTTTCAAGGTCTAATACAATATAAGGAAAACTCATTCTTTTTTTTTAAATTACTCATTAATAAATATTTTGATGTTTTTTTTGTAATGTTTCTGGTTTTATTAGAATAATATTATTATTTGAAAATATTTTCATATTCTGTTTTTTTTAAAATTGGAAAAACATGTCGTTGATCAGAATTTTTACTTCTTAAAGAAGAAGTGCCTGCATGCCCTTTAGTGCCATAATTGTTAATTTCCATCACTTCTGGAGCGTTAAAAAAACAATTGTTACACGTCATATTCCAATATCTAGTAAGGGGTTTATCATCTTCTTTTAATACTTCCTCTCCAAGAACAATTTTTCCTAGATTTGTAATATAATCTTGTTGAATTAAATTTGTAACTAACCATAAGATTCCACTATGATGTCCAGTAAGTTCAAAATTTTCAGATATATCTTCAAATTTCGAGAAAAGTTTTTCAATTCCCGTATATGGCAATCTTGCATTTATTACTTTTTTTACTGCTTTTGTATCATATCTTAGTTTATGACCCAATAAAACTTTGTGCCAATCTTCTTCTTTAGTTTTTCCTGGAATACTGTGTGAAAAAACAAAACTATTAACATAAATTGATTGATTTACTTGACATAACTTTTTATTAAATTGATGTTTATGAGCAAAACTATTTGATTCATATTCATCAGCTAAGTGAACTAAACCTCTTAAACCAACTAGTTTTTTTAGTTCAGGCATACTTAACCATTCTACTTGTTCATTATTGCAATATTCCACAATGGTTTTAATTGGTCTTTTTGTAATAATTTCCATTGCTCTAAGATCGTTTTTTGATAAAGTTTTAATAATTGGAAGTTCATTAAAGGGATGTACTTGATGACTTTGAATAAGTTCTTCTTTTTCTTTAGCTTCTCCTTCTTTTCTTTTTTGATCAGATTTAGCCCATACTTCATTCCAGTCTATTTCTTCATCTTCAAACATCTCTAATTCGTCCATATTTATATGAATATTAGTGGATTTATAATTATTTCGTATTTTTCGTAATTATTTCGTTTTTTTCTTATAACAATTTATTAAAAACAATAAACATGTTTAATTATGATTTATTTGGCAATTTTTTTAGGGATATTTTTTGGAATTATCACTGGCTTAACTCCTGGCATTCATATAAATTTAATTTCACTTCTTTTAATTTCATCATCCAGTTATTTATTAGGTTATTTTTCATTATTATCTTTATCTTGTTTTATTGTAGCAATGAGTGTTACCCATACTTTTTTAGATTCAATTCCTTCAATTTATTTGGGAGCGCCAGATTCAGACACTTGTTTAGGTGTTTTGCCAGGTCATAGATATTTAATGAATGGATTAGGTTACATGGCAGTTAAACTAACCGTTATAGGAAGTTTTTTTGGATTATTGTTAAGCATTATTTTATTTCCTGTTTTGATTTATGTTGTAAAATTTGTTTATCCAGTTATTAAGGGATTGATAGGTTATATTTTGATTATTGTTGTTTTATTTATGATATTTAGAGATAAAAAGAAAATTTGGGCTCTTACTGTTTTTTTAATTTCTGGATTTTTTGGTTTTATGGTTTTAAATACTTATAATGTTGTAAATCCATTATTTCCTTTATTGTCCGGACTTTTTGGTGTTTCAACTTTATTATTTAGTTTGAATGATAAGGTTAATATTCCTAAACAAAGGATAGAATCAAAAATTGATATTAAGAAAAGACACGCTTTTAAGGCAATTTGTAGTTCCACTTTTGCAGGATTTTTAACTTCAATGTTTCCAGGATTAGGAGGAGCACAAGGTGCAGTTATTGCAATGCAATTTGCAAGAAATATTGGCGATCATGGTTTTATGATTTTAATGGGTGGAATTAACACAGTGAATTTTGTCTTATCATTAGTTACTCTTTTAGTACTTGGTAAGGCAAGAAATGGTGCCGTTATTGCTGTTCAAGAATTAATTCCCGAAGTAAGTATGAATCACATTATTGTGTTTGTTTTAGTTGCTTTAATTGCTGGTTCAATAGCTTCAATTTTAGCATTAGTATTTGCCAGGTGTTTTTCTAAGTTAATAACTAAAGTCAACTATAGGATGTTGGTTTTGTTAATTGTTGGATTTATTGTTGTTTTAACTTATCCTTTAAGTGGATGGATGGGTTTGTTGATACTTTTTACTTCTACTTTTCTTGGTTTTATTCCAGCAATTGTAAAATGTTCAAGAACTCACGCAATGGGTTGTTTGTTATTGCCAGTAATATCCTATTTTATATGACAAAACTTAAATATTCCAAAAATGTTAAAATATTGTGAAAGATAAAATAACTCCTATAATTAGGGAAGCTTTACTTATATTAAAACCATTTGAATCTAAAGATACTATTGAACTTATTAATTTTATTCAGAATTTAAAGAAAAATGCAGTTAAAAATGGTTATAAAAAATATGAAAAAATATTTAAAAAAACAAACCCGTATAAATATTTTAATGACAATAGTAATTTGTTAGAAAAATGGAGCTATTTAGATACAAAAATTTACAATTTCTTAAGAACTTCACATAATAAGTTTATTTTAAAAAAAAGTTCGAGTTTTTCTCCTTTATTTTTATTAAAATCTTATCAGAAAATAAAATATAGGCCCATTTTGATTAATAAACAAATAGTAAAGATTGTTGCTATTGCAAATTTTCATTCAAATAGAAATAAAATAAGGGGTAAAACAATAAAATCTTTCTTGTATGATTTGTTATTTGATAAGTTAGAAAAAAAGGATGGCGAATTAAATTTAGAAGATACTAATTTTGTTTTAGAACATTTAGGATCTTTTATTTATGATGAACAAGAGATGTTAAAAAGATACAAAGATGAAGTTAGAGAAGATTTTTCTAGGCAAGAAATCAAAGATGAAGAAATCAATTTTGAACCTAATTTAGATGAGCTTTTTGACCATTTTGCATGGGATGATAGTTCTGTTGCTTGGTTTTTGTCTCAGGTTTTAGTTTGGGATTTAAAAGAACCTGATTTAGATAAAGCTTTAATTACTTGTTTTACTGATTTAATTATTAAATTATTAAGGAAAAATCAAGAGTATATAACAAATAATATGCATATTAATATTTATTTTAATATAAGTAAAAGTAGGGGTTCATGTTTAGTATTAAGTAAGGACCTTGCAGAGATTACTATCTCATTTAATGAAGATTTATTGACTCAATACATTGATAAGTTTATGTATAATGATAATAATTATATTCAACAAATTATGACTCATGAACTTGCACATTTGAGAGATTGGTCTTTTTCTAATTCGTCTGACAAACGTCAACAAGTTTTGGATTCAATTCGTAAAGAAGCAGTCTCACAAGCACCAGAACTTACTAAAATTCAATTTGGAACAAATTTTGAAGGTCATAGTTTTGCAATTTCTAACTTTGATTTATTGTTTGATAATACTCATTTACTTTTTATTTTGTCTGATTTTTTTGATGAAAACAGAAAAGATGATTTTAAAAAAGCAATTTCAACTAAAACTTTTAATGAAATTTATTACAATAAAGATTTAATTCATTTAGTTGCTGAAGAAATTATGTTAACCATTTTTTGTTATATGCATAGAAATAAAATTAATGGAATTAAAGGGTCTGGAAACGTAATTGATTTAATAAATGAATCCGCAGGTGGAACAATAGCAATGTATAAAGAAGATTTTCAAGATTATGAATTAACTAATTTAAAGAAAGTTATAAAAAATCGTTATAATGAAAAATATTCAATATATTTTGAAAAAAAAGAATTGGAATCATTTGCAAGAAAATTAAGAATGTTTAAGGTTGAAAGGTTTTTTAAAAAGTATAAAGAAGCTTGTAAATATTTTAAAATTGAGTCAATTATAACTTTTTAGAATTGCATTTACCATACGATTTTGTTTTTTTAATCAAAAGCAGTTTTTAATGAATCTTCTAAAGCTTCAATTGTGTAATCATTTTGTCCATTAATGTCTGAAAACAAATATAAATGGGAATCTAAAGGCCATTTTTCTGTATTAACTCTAATTCCCCTTATTCTTGCATTACAATTTTTGCAGAATTGATATACTATTTCAGATTCATATCCTAACTGATTTTTGTTTAATTTTGCAGGATTACACTCCATATATTCGTCAACATTATCTTTTAGCCAGTTCATTTTCAGTGGAAATTTAGTTTTATTTAAGAAGTTTTTTATATTTAGAAATTAAAAACTTTTGGTCTAAAAGTATTGCAGATTTTTCACTTTCCAAATCTTTTTAATTGGAATAGTTTTAGAATAATTATGCTTCCTAGAAAAATTTCTGAAATAGTCGATAATAATGTTAAAATAATCAGTAAAAAATTAGATTTTAAAAAAGACTTTTTCGGCGATAGTCCTGCTCCATTTGTTGGCAGGTATGGTTACCCAAATGTAAATGTCGGTGTGTTGTCTGCAATTGACTTTAAGGATAAACTTAACTTAGATAATCCAAAAGGTTGGGCAAAACAGAAAAAAACAGTGAATGAAGTTGTGGGCATAAGAAGTAGTTTGATAAATTCTAGGTTTAAGTCAAATGTATATTCTAAACAAAATAAATTAAATCATCTTGCTCAGGAAGTTGGTCTTGCTGCAAAACCCGTTGAAGTTGAAATAAATTTGAAAGATAAACCTCAATTTAAACTTAATACCTTTTCACATTCTACTCCTACCGGGCCTAATGCAGATTTGAAAAAAGCTAAGATTACTTCAAATCCTCATGTAAATACTAAAGTTGAGAAAGCTCATTCCGATACAGATCTTAAAGCTGCGGATGCTTTGAATTCTCTTTACAAAAAAGGAATTGATGAAAATAATTTGTCCCGAGCTTTGAGTGTTGGAGCTTTTGGAATTGGAAATAATAGAAAATTAGTTCCCACTCGTTGGTCAATTACTGCAACTGATGATATAATTGGTAAGCAAATGATTACTCAAGTAAAAGATTTTAATCAATTAGATCATTATGAATTATTTTTTGGAGGAATATTGGGTAATTATTATTTAATTCTTTTATTTCCGGAAGTTTGGAGTTATGAATTGTTTGAAATGTCCTTACAAAATCAACATTCTTATTCAACTGATTATGAGTTCTATAAAGGCAGAAAAACTTATTCTGAGGCCTGCGAGGGTGGTTATTATACTGTAAGATTAGCAATCACTGAAAAATTAAAACAGATCAAAAGACAAGCATCTTGTATTGCTTTTAGGTTTATAACGTCTGAATATACTGCTCCGTTGGGAGTTTGGGTGACTAGAGAGGCAACTAGAAAGTCTTTGTTAACTAAATCTTTTTGTTTTAACACTGAAAAAGAAATGTTGGACATGGCTAAACAAATTGTTTTAGATGATTTTAAGTTCGATTTGGACAATTTAATGGAAAAGAGTGTTTTATTGAAGGAAAGAAAAGTGCAAAAAAAGTTATTTGAATTCTAAATAAGCAAAAAATTATTAAACTACCTTTTTGATATTAACGGTATGGATTTTAAAAAAGAAGTAAACAAATTAGTGGATTGTTTTGAAAACATTGAAAAGTATGAAATAGATTTATCTGATCCCATCATGCCTTCTTTAGATTTTAGTAAAAGTAGACAGAATTTGTATCTTCAAAGTTTACAAGCAATTGTTCGAAATATTCAAAATATGGTTAGAAATTTAGAGGTTGAAGAAGACGATGAAGAGTATCTTATTCAACTTAAAAGTTTAATTATTAAATTAGACACTACAGATAATAATGAGTTTAAAGAAATTTTACATATGTTATTAAATTTAGCAAATAAATTGCATTTAAAGGAAGAAAAAAAGATTGAATTGCCAGTTTCAATTCCCAATGATATTTTTCAAGAAATTGAAGCTGATGTTAACGAAATTTCAAAATGTTTTAATTCTGGTTGTTTTCGAAGTGTAGTAATTCTTTGTGGTAGAGTTATAGAAGTAGCTTTACACAGAAAATATTTTGAAGCAACGCAAAACGATTTACTTGAAAAAAGTCCTGGAATTGGTTTAGGAAATTTAATTGCAAAAATGAAAGATCAAAAAATAGAATTTGATCCCGGAATTACTCAACAGATTCATTTAATTAATCAAGTTAGGATTTTTTCAGTTCATAAAAAACAACAACCTTTTTACCCTTCAAAAGGTCAAACACAAGCCATGGTTCTTTATACGATGGATGTTTTAGAAAAATTGTTTAATTAACTTAATTAATTCCGTAGTTAATTTTACCATTAATATATTTAATTATTGAATTCATATTAATTATTCCTTTAATTTTGCCTTTATCAACAACTGCAATAGCATTTACTTTATTTTCTGAAATCAATTTAAATGCTTTTAATGAATCTTGTTTAGAATTAATTGTTTTAACATTTATTTTTAATTTATCTGCAGTAATACTGTTCCATGTTTTTTTAGGTTGTTTTGAAAGGTCATTAACATTCAATATTCCTGCATATTTATTATTTTTAGTTACAATAAAAATCTCTTTTCCTTTTACATAATTATTTTCAATTAATTTAATTACTTTTTCAGATGATTTGATTGTGTTGGCTTTACTAATTATTTTGTTTAATGAAACTCCTTGTAAAACATCCATAATTAGGGTATTTTCATAACTCATTCCTGCAACATAATACAAAAATACTCCCAATATTATGAACCAGAATAAATTAACTCCTGCAAAAAATCCAAGTAATCCTATAAAAATCATTAGTCCTGCAAAGAATTTGCCTGCTTTTGCTGCAATGTATGTTGCTTTTAGTAAGTTACCTGTAATCTTGTGTAAAATACTTCTTAGTACTCTTCCGCCATCTAAAGGATAGCCAGGAATTAAATTAAATATTCCTAAAATAAAATTTATTTGATATATGTAAAATGTTATTGGAAATAAGAAAGAATTGTTTTTTACTATCATTGATATAAACAAAAATAAAATTCCTAAATATATTGATAAAATTGGTCCTGAAATTGCAATCCAAAATTCTGTTTTTGGTTTTAATTTTTCAGTGGAAATATTAGCAATTCCTCCAAAGAAAAATAATGTAATTGTTTTTACATCAATGTTCATAGATTTAGCAACAACTGAATGCATTAATTCATGAGCCAAAACTGATAAAAATAAAAGAATTGCTGCAATTAATCCCATGTTTGCGTAACTTATTGCACTCAATCCTTGAAAAAAGTGTGGAAAAAATTCTGCACTTAATGAATACCATAATAATATAAAAATAATAAACCATGAATAATGTAATTTAATTGCAATTCCATCAATTGAAAATATGTGGACTGATTTATTCATGAATTATTTTGTGATTAAGTGGTATTTAAATGCTTTGAAAATCAAAGGTTTCTATATCTATATTTTCAAAATCATATAGTTTTTTAGCTTTTAAATCATACCAAGAATTTTGAAATTGATTATTACTTTTTATTTTAAAGAAATCTTTTTGATATAAATAGATATGGGCTCGGTGTGGTTTTCCATGGTATCCATTAAGAATCCATTTTTGTCTATCCTCCACAAAATCGTTTTGTAACCGAACAACTCCTTTAGTAATTAAATAATCTACAAGTACTTCTTCAAGAATATAATTAATAGTATTAGTGTTAATTTTTCTTTTAGTTGTGGAAATGTCTTTTTTCACATATTTTTGAAATAGTTTATCTTTTAGATAAATTTCCTTTAATTTATTATAATAACTTGAAAAATTTGGACAATTTAATAATATTTGACTCCATGTTTTGAAAGAAAATGCTTTTTGAACTAAGTTAATGTCTTTTTTTATTAATTTTAAATAACCATTTTTATGATCATTAATACTTTTTTGAAACTTATTTTTCAGAAATGCTGCTTTTTCATTACTGTTTAAATATAACCCATCCGTATAAATTATAACCGCTCCAACTCCAGATTCTTGAATTTTAGATATAATATGTCTTGTTGTTTTAATGCATTCTTTTGGGCTTTGTCGATTTCCAATAAAGGGCATAGAAATTCCTAAAACAGTTATTCCTGGGCTTTTGGGAAGTTTGTTAATATCAAAGAATTCATTTTTTTAAAAATATTTATTAGTCATAATAAAACTTTGGTTAAATAATATTTAAATGCTTTTATTCCAATACTGCTTTTATTCTTCTTATGCCTGCAGCAGAACTTCCTTCCTTTTTGATTTTGAATTTACCAATTTCTTTAGTATTTTTTACATGTGGTCCCATACAGATTTCTTTAGAATAATCTCCTACAGAGTAAACACTAACTTTGTCAGGATATTTAGCACCGAATTCAGATTGAGCACCTGAATTAAGAGCATCATCAAGATTCATTTCTTCTTTTTTTACTTCAATACCTTCTTGAATTACTCTATTAATTTCATCTTCAATACCTTTTTTTTCTTCATCAGTTAATTTTCTGTCAAAATTAAAATCGTATCTTAATCTTTCTGAAGTGATGTTAGAACCTTTTTGTTTTATATTTGGATCGTTTAATACTTTTCTTAACGCTTCGCCAAGTAAATGTGTTGCAGTATGAAGTCTTGTAGTTGTCTCGGAAGATTCACTTAATCCTCCTTTAAATTTTTGTTCTGCTCCTTTCCTAGAGAGTTCTTGATGTTTTTTAAATTCTTCACCAAATCCTTTAACATCGATTGAAACATTTTTTTCTTTAGCTAATTCTTCAATCATTTCAATTGGAAATCCATAACTTTGAAATAATAAGAATGCTTCTGTAGCTGTTATTTTAGCATCATTTTCAATAATCTTATTAAATTCTCTTAATCCTTTGTCAAGAGTTTTTTGAAATTTATCTTCTTCTTTTTTAAGTTCACTATATATGAATAATTTTTCTTCATTTAATTCAGGATAATCTTCTTTATAAATATTAATTACTTCTTTTGCCAATTCAACTGTTGCATCAATTTTAAGTAAGTCTAATTCTAATAAATTAAGGTATCTTAAAATTCTTCTAATTAATCTTCTTAAAACATAACCCTGGTTAACATTAGAAGGAACTAATTTTTCGGATAATAAGAAAACAGAAGCTCTTATGTGATCTGCAATAATTCTCATTTCTCTTTTTGAATTAGAATATTCTTTTTTAGTAAGTTCTTCAACTTTTTTTATAATTGGTTCAAATAAATCAGTTTCATAAGCACTTTCTTTGCCATTTAATATTGCAAGCACTCTTTCAAAACCCATTCCAGTATCAATATTTTTGTTTTGTAAAGGTTCTAATGAACCGTCTTCTTTTTTATTATAAGTCATAAAAACATCATTCCAGATTTCAACCCATCTTTTATCTTTTGGATCAAATTTTTCTGGAGCTTGTTCGTTACTTGTCCAATAAAACATTTCAGTATCAGGTCCACAAGGTCCTGTTTCACCCATGCTCCACCAATTTTCTTTGGCGTTAAGATAAGCTATTCTTTCTTTTGAAGTGCCTGCATTAATCCAATAATTAGCTGCGTCTTCATCTTTGTTAACTAATTGGTCTCCTTCATAAACTGAAACTGCTAATTTTTTAATATCTAAACCTAACCATTCTTTACTTGTTAAGAATTCAAAACTCCATTTTATTGCTTCTTTTTTAAAATAATCTCCTAGTGACCAATTTCCTAACATTTGAAAGAAAGTATGATGAGAGTTGTCGCCGATATTATCGAAATCTACGGTTCTTATGCACTTTTGAACGTCAACAATTCTTTTACCGTTTGGATGTGGTTTACCCATTAAGAAAGGCATTAAGGGTTGCATTCCTGCTATGTTAAATAGAACTGATGGATCATCCTTTGGAATTAGAGGTGCAGAATTAATTTCTACATGGTTTTTACTCTTAAAAAATTCAACATATTTTGATTTTAATTCTTTTGCCGTAATCATATTGTTAAGTTTATCGTGTTCATTTAAATATTTTTAGGTAGATAATAGAAAAATATATAAACAAAATTACTAATTATAATTTTAACGAGGTGATTAATATTCCAGAAGGTACTCCAACAGACATGATAATTGCGTATAGGCAACAAGGCTACGACGACGATACTATTATTCAAGGTTTACAACAACAAGGTTATTCTGCTCAGCAAGTTAATGATGCTGTGACTCAAGCTAATCAGAAGAAACAAGCAGTTGCTTCACCAGTTCAAGGTAGCATGGAATCTCAAAAAGATACTGAGGCAGTAGTAGAATCTATCGTTGAAGAAAAATGGTCTGATTTTCAAAATCAAATGAAATCATTTATTGAATGGAAAGAAAAAGCCGATTCTCAATTAGTAAGAATGGAACAAGAATTAGGATTATTAAAACAAAATTTTGAAACTTTACACGAAGGTATTTTAGGAAAAATTTCTGAGTATGATAACAATCTTAAAAATGTAGGAAGTAGTGTTAAAGCTATGGATCAAGTATTTAAGAAAGTATTACCTAGTTTAACTGATAGTGTTAATAAATTAAGTAGAATAGCAAATAAATAATTATAACAAATAAATATTTCTAAGAAGCTGTTGATGATAATAGTTTAATTGCAAAAGCTGCAACTAATAAAATAAATGCTGCACCCATAATTTTAGGGTGAAAGATTACATCTCTTAAATCTTGATTAAATTCGTTTTCTGCTTCTTCTCCGCCACTAATATAACTTCCGAAAACTTGAGACAGGGAAAGTAAAAGTATTGCTATGGAAAAAGATACAATTACCCATGTAATTACTTTATCTTTTTTCATAATGTCTGTTATTTGACTTCCTGGAATTCCAAATCCCATTATAACTAGTAATACAAAGAAAGTAAATATTAATAAAAATACAAACCATGGTGCTGCTGCCGCAATTAAATCAACTGCTGGAGCAAAAAACATTGTTATAGCTGCTAAAGAAATTGCAATGATTGCATTAAGACTTTCTGTTTCGTCACCAAAAAATTTAGCTTTTGTAAGGACACCATAAACTATTACGAAGATCAGTAAGAATGTAAATACTGGTCCAAAATGTTCAAATAATCCTACATCAAGTAAAGTTGCCATGGTTTAATCATTCAATATTGCTTTTTCAGCACTTCTTGCTCCATCAACGTCATCAGGATTAGATTCTAAGTGTTCATAATATGTTTTTTTGGCTCTTTTTCTTAATTCTTTTTTACTATCGTCACTTCCAGTAACAAACCAAACAATCAATCCGAAAATTAATGCAATAAGTAGTAAAGCTTGAAAATCCCCATCTGCAAACCAACCCATTAATGCAAAGTTGCTAATTAATCCGCCACCTTCTAAAGCTAAGTTATCTAAGAAAATCATTCCAACAATTAGTAATGCAACCCATCTTACCCATCTAGTATGTAAGTTGTCTGCTTTTCCTGTTGCTCCAATTAACATTAATACTAAAACAACACCAACAATAATCATTGCTACTTGTGGAACAGATCTGTTTATTACATTAACAACATCAACATTTCCATAAAAAAAGTTCCCAGTAATGTGTGGGATAATAACCATAAATGCAATTGCTAAAGAAATTACAATTTTAAATTTATCATTTATCTCAAAAAGTTTTACTTGGTGGGATACTGCATAAACAATAGTAAATATTAAAATGAATGGAAGTAATATGTCCATCAAATCGGGACCAATTAATAATAAACCTTGTCTTAAATCAACCATTTTGTTTCCTCCTTTTTAATTTCTATTAATATTCTCATATATAAAACCTGTGTTTTTTATATTGGTGTTCTACCGGGTGTTACAGGTATTTTCTCTGCGGGTGTTCTAGATATCCAACCGATAAATCCTGCTATAACTAATAATAATATAATTGAAGCAATTGCTGAACTGTCCCAATTAACTTTCATAAAATCCCATGCGACTGTTAACCAAGTACAATCATCTCCTTCACAATAATCCCCACTTCCAGGAATTGCGTCAAGAAAAATAAATACTATTCCAATAAACATTAAAATCATAAAAAAATTTTTCCATTTTTTATCTTCTAAAAAAATGCCTTTTTTCATTTCATCAGGGTTTGTAAAACTTCCAATAAGCATTAAAAATGAAACTGATAATATTAATAGTAATACTATATTTGCAGCCGCTTTACTAATTGCTGCAACTAAATTTGTTGATGCCACAACTAAAAAAGCTATAACAAATGCAGCCATTGCATTTAGATTTTTTTTTGGAACATCGTCTTCGTCTCCAACTTTTTCAGTTCCAAAGATTTTTGTTTTTTCTAATATGGCAAAAGTAATAGTAAAAACCAATAAGAAAGGTAGTGCAACATCATAAACTCCTAAATCTTCAAGAAATCTGATTGCTCCGACCAAAACACCTTCACTTACCATTCTCTATTTTTCGCAGATTTAGTATATAAACCTTTCGTTTTTTGATTTTTTTCTCTTACAATGCAAAACTATTTAAATAAACTTTCTAATCTATATTATATGTTTAATAAATTATTAGTTGAGTTTGAAAAACACGATCAGGCAAGAGAGGCAGTAATTATTTCTTCAAGAGGAGTAATTAAACTAAGTAAAAAAATAATCTCTGCAGTTCATAGAAATAATATTGAAGATGCTGAAAAATATAAAATCGATATAGAAAAAGAATTGTCTGATATGCGTGAAAAGAAAGACAAAGCTAAAACAGGTAGTTATAGTATGGCAGTTCAAGAATATATAGAAGCAATATTATTTTTAGAGTATGCTAAGTCTGGTAAAATTCTTACTTCTGATGATTTCAATTGTACTCCTGATGAGTATATAATGGGATTGTGTGATTTTGTTGGTGAGTTACAAAGAAGATCTGTAATTAAAGTTTCAAAAGGAGATAGAGAAGAGATTAAAAAAATCTATGTGGATGTTTCTAATATTTATGACGGATTGTTAAACTTTAGTTTTAGAGGCGAAGTTAGAAAGAAATTTGATTTAGTAAAATATGTTATGGTTAGATTAGAAGAAATAGTTCTTACACTTAATTTGAAAAAATGATAAAAGTAGTTCTAATTGAACCTAAAATACAGGGAAATTTAGGAGCTATTGCTCGTGCAATGAAAAATTTCGGATTTAAAGATTTAATTTTAGTTAATCCCAAATGTAAAATTGGTCAAGAAGCAAGAAAAAGAGCAAAACATGCTAATGATATATTAGATAATGCTAAAGTTTTAAAAAATTGGCCAAAATTAGATTATTTGATTGCAACTTCTGGGAAAACTGGTAGAGATTATAATATACCGCGAAATCCTGTAACTCCAAAAGAACTTAAAAAAATTCTTCCTACACAAGGTAATATTGGGTTGGTTTTTGGTAGGGAAGATAAGGGTTTGACTAATGAAGAGCTTGCAAAATGTGATTTTATGGTTAAAATTCCAGCAAATAATGAATATCCTATAATGAATTTAAGTCAAGCAGTTGTTGTTATGTTATATGAATTGTCAAATTTGGATTTAAATGTAACTCCAATTTCTGATGCAGAAAAAAAACAATTAACTAAAATGTTGAATTATGTTTTAAATAATATGGATTTTTCTACAAAAGAAAAAAAACAGACACAAAGGTTAGTTTGGAAAAAGTTGATTGGCAAATCTTTTATGTCTAAAAGGGAAGCTTATGCTTTAATGGGCTTTTTTAAGAAATTAAAGTGATATACGCTTTTTTTCTCATTATCTTTTTATAATGTATTTATTTTCTATTTTATGTGGATGAACTTGATAATTACTAAACAGCAAGGGAAATTTTTCTGGATTTTTTCAAATAAATATATTTGTAAGTGTTCTGTCTGTGAGTTAAATGGTTGTTTTTTATAATACCAATGAAATATGTATTAAAGCCCAAACTTGTAAAATTACAGGGTTTGAATTAGTTATTACTAAAAAGTGACGATGGAACAAAAAGCTTTATATATATATTCCTTATTCTAATTGTAAAATGAATTTGGAAAATATTACTGGGGATTTACGAGATTATGAGAATCTAAAATCGGGTACGTTTCAACATGTTGATGAGCTCACAACAGCAAGAAGAACTAACCCTGATTTAAGAAATATGCAATTTTATACTGCGGATGGTATGGTTTATACTATTAAAAATGGAAAACCAGTATGGGCAATTACAAGAGAACCTCATAATTTAGTTTTGCAGGATACTTGCGGATCATACAGTTCATTTCGAAATTCAAGAATTAGTTTTTATGAAAGTGCTGAAAATATTTTGAATCAGAAAGATACGGTGGTAATTAATTTGGAGGATTTGAATCTTGATGATCGCTATAGTAATGGTGTTTATGGTTATTTTAATCTTAAAAAATGTAATTCTGAACAAATAAAAGTAGCTCAAAGGATCTATGGTCCTGATGATGAAAATTTTGGTTTGAATATGGAAATGTTTGCAGAAGCAGGAATTACTCCTGGGATTTATGTTCTCTTGCCTGAGTATGTGAAAAGTCAGTTGAAAACTAGCGATAAAAATGTTATTGGAATGATTTCATGGTTGAATACTTTTACTGATAATTCTGTTTTCTATGCTGAGTCATCTGATGTCCATTATGAACTCACATTATGTGGATCTTCAGTGGTTACGAATTAAACTCTTTTTTATATATTTGTTTTAATAATTCTATGTAAAATATTTTTTTATTTTTTTACTTGTTTTAATTTTTAAAAAATATAATCTTTTTCAAAAATAATTAAAATTCCTTTTTAATTTCATTAATTTTGTTTTTTAATCAGGTTTTCACAAAAACAAAATTTATATATAACTAGTATATTAAATTTGTTATGGCATCTAAAAAACAATATAAAAAAATTACCTTTTCTTTGAGAAGTTTAGGACATTTAATTCGTATTAGTGGTAGAGAAACAAAATCAAATTTTTCTGAAATGTTAAAAGACATAAAAGAAATTGGTCAAGGTAAATATGACAATCTTGATAATTTTGAAAATACTGTTAAAGATTTAATTGATAGCTTAGAAAAAATCAAACGTTTTGCCAGGAGATTAGAATTTAAAGAAAGTAATACTTTAAGAGATGTAGTTCATATTGCTTTAGTTAATCATGTATTTAGTTTAATTGACAAAGGTGTTTCAAGAGATGCAAAAGCTAAATTAGAAGAAATTGTTAAAGATTTATCCTCTGCTCTTAAGGATGAAGTTAAAAATGAAAGAAGATTGTTAAAAGGAATGACTCCCAGAGGAGGGTTGTGGAAAAGTTTGTTATCTTCTAAGAAAAGAATTAGTAAACAAGAAATTAAAGAAGGAAGAATGCTGGATCATTTAGCAAATGAAGAAGAAGGAGTTTATTCACAACTAGTTGCTGCAATAAATTATCTTGCTGCTAATAAAGGAAAGATAACTGCTAAAGAATCTTCACAGATTGGAAATTTATTAGTTCGTTTTGTAAGTTTGGTTGAAGAAGAATTTGAAGTTTTGTTCGAAGTTAATCTTAATGCCGAAGTTCAAGAATCTTCTATTGAAAAAGAATTGGATGAATTGGAAAAAATCGATAATGATAAGGTTAAAGAAGTTGTTAAAAGATTGCATGATAAATATTCCAAATTAATTACAGCAGACTTAAAAGAAGCAAAAATTATGCGAAGAGAAGAAAAAGGAATAATTGCTGATTTAGATGTTGGAAAGGTAGAGAATGCTGCTGAAAAAAGACGGGAAGATTTTATGAAAGCTGCACACAAATTCTATGAAATGAATATTAAAAGATTGTTAATTCAGATCGCTAATGGCGCAGATGTAAATTTACAAGAGGAAAATGGTATGACTGCTTTAATGTTTGCTGTAAGGGCGGG
>CAZLQZ010000001.1:57474-156746 GCA_964561995.1 uncultured Methanosarcinales archaeon
TGATGTGTCTGTTGTTAAGTTGTTGTTGGATGCTGGTGCTGATGTAAATTTACAAGACAGACATGTTAAGACTGCTTTAATGTATGCTGTAAGGGCGGGTGATGTGTCTGTTGTTAAGTTGTTGTTGGATGCTGGTGCTGATGTAAATTTACAAAATAATTTACTAGGGGAAACTGGTATGACTGCTTTATTGTCTGCCGTAAATGAGGGTGCTGTGCCTGTTGTTAAGTTTTTGTTGGATGCTGGTGCTGATGTAAATTTACAAGATGGATATGGTAGGACTGCTTTAATGTTTGCCGTAAATAAGGGTGCTGTGTCTGTTGTTAATTTGTTGTTGGGTGCTGGTGCAGATGTAAATTTACAAGATGGAAATGGTGAGACTGCTTTAATGTATGCCGTAAATAAGGGTAAGGTGTCTGTTGTTAATTTGTTGTTGGGTGCTGGTGCAGATGTAAATTTACAAGAGGATAATGGTATGACTGCTTTAATGTTTGCTGTAAATAAGGGTGATGTGTCTGTTGTTAAGTTGTTGTTGGATGCTGGTGCAGATCCAAATATTCGAGAAATTGTAAGTCGGACTGCATTAGATTTAACTAAGGATGAAGAAATTAAAGAATTACTTAGTGAAGCAATGAATAAATAAATTTTTATTTTTTATTTTTAAAATATTTTTCTACTCTTTTACTTGTTTTAACTCTTGCTTCTGGACCTAATATATAATAAATCTTTTCAGCTTCATTGCCCCAAGAATAATCACCTTTTTCATTTTTGACTTCATGAACTTCAATTTCTTTTAATGAAGATCCTTTTTTGAGATGATAATATATACTTCTTATGTGTACTTTAGGAAATATTTCTAAGTACCATTGATAAATTTGATATCCATATGCTCGTTTTTTAACATTAAGAATTTCTAAGATATTTTGTCTTATCTTGGATTTTATTGGTCTTCCTCTCATTTATTTAATTAATTTGTTTCAATCTTTATAATTATTGTTTTTTTATAAAGTTGCTAACTTTATGAAATTTATAATTAATTATGAAGCTCTGGTTTTCAATCCTTGTTATTTTAAATAAAAACATTTATATACCAATTTCATTAAAAATTAAGCATGGTAGAAGGTGAAAAAGAGTTTAATCTAGTTGACTATGTAAATATGTTAAAAAATAGAAAGAAATTTATTCTTATTTTCACCATTATTTTTGCAATTCTTATAATATCTATGATTTTTTTTCTCAAGTTTAGAAGTCTTGAAGATGCTACTTCAGTAATAAGTTTAGGTGGAGAAAAAGGGGATAGGTCTTTAATTATGAAGTATAAAATTATTTTAGAAAGTCCTAATGTAATCGAACCCGTAATGGAGCAATATCTTGATGAACCTACTTCTTTTAATTTATTTAAAAATCGTTATGTTAAAGTTGATTTTATTCAGGAACGAATTCATAGAACAAAGGAATCTTTAGTTTCTTTTCTTACTTTAAAAACATATGGTGATACTTATAATGACGCTAAAGAACTTAATGATTTGGTGGTTGAAAGTTTTTTCAATATTGCCGATACTCCAAAATTAAATAATATAACTTTGGAAAAAATTAATGTCCTTGATAAAAAAAGGGATGATTTAACTTTAGATATTGAAAAAGTTGAACAAGTTATTTTTGAAAACGCATTAGATTCACAAACTGCTAATGAACTTATTGAAAAATTAATTGATCAAGTAAATTATTATGAAGATTTTTTAGATGATGTTGGTCAAAAAGCATATATCACTTTAGATTATTATCCTTTATTACTTAGAAAACTAGAAACTGATTTAGGAAGGTTTGAAAAAACTGTTTTAGAAGCTGAAGAAATGGACTGGCATACTGAAGATAGAGAAGAATCTACTTCTGAATTAATTTATGAATTAAGAAAATATCAAAATTACTTAAATTCTGCAAATCTTTCTTCAATAAAGGTTAATGAGTTTATTACAATGCAATTACGTCTTGAGGGTGCTGTTACTAATTATAGACTGCAAATGAATCTTAATGCGTCTAAAGAAGAATTTACTGGTAAACAGGCATTTGATAAGTTAATTCAATTACGTAATGATCTTAAAAAAGCTCAATTTGAAAAGTTAGATTTTCTGGGTGAATTAAATGACAATGAAGAAATTTTTAGTGTTATTAGTTCACCAAATTTACCTTCAGGAATTACGCGACCTTTTGTTTCAGAATCCGTAATTAGTGTTAGTGATGTAGAAGATGATTTTTATGCAATTCTTGAAGCAAAGAATATTATTCAAGGTTCTGAAGTTTTACAACCTGTTATTAAAAGAAATTATGGTGAAGATATGTCCCTTGAAGATTTTATGCCTTATTTAACTATTAGTAAAATTGATATGGTTAAGGAAGGTAGAGAAACAGTAATTACACCTTTTTTAAGAGTGCGAGTTTCAGCAGATAGTGCCCAATTGGCTAAAAAGCTGAATCAAGAAGTAATTGATTCTTTTTTTAATTATATTAGAAACTTTAAACATTCTAATGATGATGAAGGGTTAATTTTAGAAAAAATAAGTTTTAAAGAAGACGAAATTGAACAAATTGAAAGTGATGTAAGGATATTTGAAAATGATCTTTATAACAATGATAATTATAAAACTAGAGATATAAGGTCTATTACTTTAAAATTGATTCTTTCAGATTTAAAGAAACAACTAGCAGACGCTACTGAGGAAAGAATTACTTTACAATCTGACTTAAACTTGCTTGGAAATTTTGGTGTTGTAAGCTCACCTCAAGTAATTAATGTTGAAGAATCAGAAAGGTTTGCTCCAAATCAAAGAGATTTTTTTAGAATTGGAATATCTTTTATTGCAGGATTATTTTTAGCTATTTTCCTTATTATTACTTATGAAGTTAAAGTTCCTGAATGGAAAAACAAGTTTGAAGAAATTACTGGTAAGAAAATTGAAACTAAGAAAGAAGTAATTAAATTAAGTCCTAAAAATGTTGAAAAGAAAATTGTTAAAATAAAACCAATTAAAAAAGAAAAAATTAAAACCGTTAAAGTTAAACCAATACCTATTGTAAAAAAAGTTATTCCTAAAAAAGAAGAAGAGATTGTTTTGCCTAAGTTTAAGTATTCTAAGACTAAAAGTTTGAATCTTGATGTTAATCATTTGTTTAAAAAATACGGTAAACTAAAGAATGAAGGTGACGGTATTAAAGAAGAACAAGAATTAACAAAGAAAGATGAACAACGGTTAGTTAAAAAAATTAAAAAGATAAACAATCTTTAGAATTTTTTAAATATTAAATTATTTGTTATTAAAAAAATATAAAATAAATTAAGAAATATTTTTGGATTATTTTCTTTTTTCTGCTTCTGCAATTTTTAATCTAGTTTTTAGAACAGTATCTGGATTTAAAGAAATACTGTCTATGTGTTGTTTAACTAAAAATTGTGCAAATTCAGGGTAATCAGATGGTGCTTGACCACAAATACCTATTTTTCTTTTATTCTTTTTAGCGTGTGTAATTGCAATTGATATCATGTCTTTTACAGCTTGATTTTGCTCATCATATACATCTGCTAATATTTCTGAGTCTCTATCAACTCCCAAAGTTAATTGAGTTAAATCATTGCTTCCAATGCTAAATCCATCAAATATTTTAGAAAATTCATCTGCTAATATTACATTTGAAGGAACTTCACACATTACATAAATTTGTAAATCTTTAACTCCTTTTTTCAATCCATTTTGTCCCATTATTTTCATAACTTTTTTACCTTCTTCTACAGTTCTACAAAATGGAATCATTAATTTGACATTTGTTAGTCCAAATACTTCTCTAACTTTTTTCATAGCTTTACATTCAAGAATAAAACATTCTTTATATTCTTCTTTATAATAACGAGATGCACCTCTCCAACCAATCATTGGATTGTCTTCTTTTGGTTCAAATTGTTTACCGCCAATTAATGATGCATATTCATTAGTTTTAAAGTCGGACATTCTTACTATTACGTCTTTTGGGTAAAAGGCAGCAGCAATTGTTCCAACTCCTCTTGCTAATTTATCAATAAAAAATTGTTTTTTATCATCATAACCAAATGTTAATTTTTTGATTTTACGTTTAGCTTCGGCATCTTTTAATTCATTAAAATGTATTAAAGCTTTAGGATGAATTTTAATGTAAGAGTTAATAATGAATTCTTCTCTTGCGAGTCCGACTCCATCGTTAGGTATAAATGAAAAATTGAATGCTTCATCCGGATTACCTACATTCATCATTATTTTAGTTCTAGTTTTTGGAATAGATTTCAAATTAGTTTTAACAATTTTATAAGGTAATAATCCGTCGTAAACAAAACCATCTTCACCTTCTGCACAACTAACTGTTATTTTTTTACCATTTTTGATTTCTTCAGTTGCACGATTAGTTCCCACAATGCATGGTATTCCTAATTCTCTTGAAATAATTGCAGCATGACAAGTTCTTCCGCCCCTGTTAGTTACAATTGCTGAAGCTATTTTCATAATTGGTTCCCAATCAGGGTCTGTCATATCAGTAACTAATACTTCTCCTTTTTTGAATTTATGAATGTCTTTTGCTTCTTTGATAATGTGTGTTTTACCTTTTCCTATTCTTTCGCCAACACTTTTTCCAATGATTAAGATTTTACCTTTCTTTTGAAGTACATAATCTTCTAAAACATTAATATCTTTTTGAGAAGCAACTGTTTCTGGACGTGCTTGGACTATGAATAATTTGCCTGTTTGTCCATCCTTTGCCCATTCCATGTCCATAGGAGTATATTGGTTTCTTTTTTTAGAATAATGTTCTTCAATAATAATTGCCCATTTTGCTAATTTTAAAATTTCCTCTTCAGTAATTGCAAAACTATTTCTTTCTTTTTCTGAAACGAGAATATTTTTTGTTGGTTTATTTCCATCGGAAGTATAAACCATTTTAATCTTTTTTTCACCAATATTTTTTTTAATGATAGGTTTAAAACCTTTTTTTAAAGTTGGTTTAAATACATAATATTCATCTGGATTAACCGCACCTTGAACTACATTTTCTCCTAAACCATATGCAGCAGTAATAAAAGCTGCATCTTTAAATCCTGATTCTGTATCAATAGAAAACATTACTCCGGATGATGCAAGGTCAGATCTTACCATTTTTTGAACACCTATTGATAAGTAAACCGTAAAGTGATTAAATCCTTTATCTTGTCTATAAGAAATTGCTCTGTTTGTAAATAAAGAAGCAAAACACTTTTTACAAGAACTAATTAGATTTTCAACACCTTTAATATTTAGATAAGTTTCTTGTTGACCTGCAAAACTTGCAGTTGGTAAATCTTCTGCAGTTGCTGAACTTCTAACTGCAACATCAGTACCTTTACCGTATTCTTTTTCTAATTTTTGGTAAGCTTTTCCAATTTCATTAATTAATTCTTCTGGAAATTCTAAATTTTGAATTATGTCTCTAACTTTTTTCCCTCTTGTTTGTAAATTTTTAATATTGTGAGTATTTAATCCACTTAGTGCTTTTTTTATTTTTTTTTGTGCACCAGATTGTTCTAAAAGAAATTGATAAGCGTAAGCTGTAACTGCAAAACCATTTGGGATGTTAATTTTCTTTTTTCTTAGCTCTTTGTACATTTCACCAAGAGAAGCATTTTTTCCACCAACTAATGGAACGTCTTCGATTCCTAACTCGTTAAACCATAAAATAAACTTTTTATCTTTATTCAATTAAATTCACCCCTTTTTCCCACAACACCTATTTTTTAATCATTATATTCCTATATAAATGTTGCTATTTTTGTATCTGAGTAAGGGTTTTGTTTTGGTATCTATAAACTCTTAATTTTTCAAGAAATGGAAACTCGTATTCTTTGAAAGAAATACTTTCATCTTTTATTATTAAATTACCAATCATTTTGTCGGAATCTTTTGAAAAACTTAAGAAAAATATTGTGTCATCAAAATCTTTTAAATTGTTAAATTTAATAAGAATTTGTGCTTTTCTGGGAATAATCTCATAATTCAATGCTGTTTTAAATATTGGTAATCCTGCTGATAAATGTTTACCATATAAATTGGTGTCCATACCTCTATAAATCCATTCATAACCTTTTTTGTTTACTAAACCTATAATTAATACATTTAATAATTCATTAATTCCGGTTGGTTTAAATTCCGGACTTACTCCTGAATAACTTATTGAAAATCTTTTTGGAAAGTTTTTTGTTTCTTTAAAACTTCTAGCTACAATTCCTGCTATTATTTTTCCATTATTTTTTGCAAATATACCTATTTTTTCACATCTTTCAAGATCTTTTTCAGCCCAATCTTCTGAAGCTGTAAGAATTCCAATCTCTTTTTTTTCTAAAGTTGGTAAATGAATGTTTTTGTACCATTCTTTATAATTTTCTTCTGAAACTTCTTCTTCTTGAATAATTTCAAAATCTGATTTTAAAGCTTTTCTAATCTTTTTTCTTTTATTTTTACTTAGATTTTCGATAACTTCTTTTTCTGTTGCAGTTTTTCTTGCATATGTGACTTTGTTTGGCATAAAAAAGAATCCTTTGTTTTCTATTTCATCTACTTCTTCTTTAGTAAAATTTAGAATTTCAATTAATTCTTCATCAATATCTTTTTCTTTATAATCGTTTATAGTTTCATATTCTTTTATTGTAATGTGTTTATTTTTGAAATCACTCATATAAATCTACCTTCTTTCATAATTGTCTTATTTTCAACATCTATTGACGCTTTTAACATTATCATATCACAATGTACTTTGCTTTTAATATCTTTTTTGCATGTGTTTGGGCAAGGATTTCCTATTGCAATATGAACTCCAGGCATTTTTTCATCATTTACCATTATTCCAAATAATTTTTTAATTCCAATGTTTGTTCCAATTCCAAGTTCATTAATCCTTTTAGAATTTTCATCAATTTCAATGTATTTTTTAAAATCTCTTTCAAGTCTTTTATCTTGACATTCTACTTCTTGAATAAATGAGTCCACAATTGTGAGTTTTAATGATTTACCATATAATAAACCATATTTTTTAGAAAAATGACTTCCTAAAATTCCGTCAATAATTGCAATTCCGTCAACTTTTTTGGGCCATGTAAATACTTCACCACTAGGCAAATTACTTCCTTGTTGGTCTGTTGTTGAGTAATCACCATAAGTTGCAACCCAATTATTATCACTTAAAGAAATTGTAAGATCTGTACCTTTTTTTGTTGTAATTTTGATTTTTTTAGCATTTTCTACTTGGTTCAATACTTTATTTGATATATTTTTAATGGTATTATAATCTGCTTTCATTCCATGAATAAATATTTTTTCAGTCATGTCTGCCGAAAGTACAAACCTAATTTTGTTATCAAAACAGTAATTTTTTATTTTACTTCTAAATTCATCTTCACCCATTTTTTTTCTTATGATTAACATTACAACATCTGATTTTTTTACTAAATCCATTATCTTATTGGGTAATTCTAAAATTGGTCGAAATTCATCTAAGTCCATGGTTTTTGTACTAGTAATTATTTTAGAACTTTCTTGTAATGATTCTGCTATGTTTTTAGTAGACTCATCATAAATAATCAAAACTTCTTCTTGATTTTTAATCCCCATACATTGTTCTACTGCTTTCTTTGACGCCTGTTTCAAATCCATTTTCTGTTCCTTTTTCAAATAATAAAAATTTATTTGGTAATAATTTAGGTTTTTTCAATCTTACTAGTTTGATTATTTTTAAATCGTTAACATTTATTTTACCGAAATATAATCTTTCTAATTTTCCACCCTTTTTAATATAATCCTTAACTTGATAATAACCTTTCAAATAAGTGTGATCTTTCGTATATCCGCCTGGTAATTCAGTGTTGGATAAACCTCTCTTTGCTCTTAAAGTTAATTGAAATGCAGTTTTTTTGTCAAAAAATGTTTTTAATTCTTTAAATGTGTTAAAAAAGTCATTTGTTTGTGCAACATTTACTGCAATAACTCTTCCGGCATAATTTCTTAAAAAAGATTCTTTTAGTACTCCAAACCTTTCTTCATTATATACTGCTAATCCTTCTTCAGTTTCAATATATCGTTCTGTTCCTTTAGAAAAAATCTTTAGTTTTTGTTGAGCCCCATTTTCATACCTGAATGCATGGGTTCCAATCTCATGAACAATTAATCTATTGATAAAAGATGCAGAAAATCTTGCTTTCTTTTTTAAAATAATTTCTCTTTTTGCTGGTTTTACTAAGCAACTTGCAACAATTTCTCCTCTTTTTAATTTATATTTTAATCCAAATAATTGAAAATTTTCTTTAATTAATTTGATTGCTTCTTTTGCAAGAACTTTTTTAGATTTTTTGTCTTTGAATTCTTTATTTAATATTTCGTATGATTTGTTAACTAATTTTTTACTTGGAATACCGTATAACTTTCTACTTTTTTCTGAAAAATCAAAACAACCCACACTATTAAGTAGGTCTATTTTTTTAATTACATCTCTTTGTCTTTCAAAAAAAAGTGTGTCAAGTAAGTCTCTTTCATCTATATTTATTGATGAAACTTTTCTTCTTAATGTTAATAAGTCTTCAACAGGTGGACGATATTTTAAAATTGGATTTTTAATTTTTTTATTGAAAAAATTTCTTCTTGCCGAAGCTTCGTTAGTTGGTGAGATTATTGAAAAAGATAATTTCTTAGAAGCCTCATCAAGAATTTTATCTGCTTCTTTAATTTCTTTTCTAACACGCATGTTTTTTATACTGAATTAGTTATATAAAAATGTTGTCAAAACATTTTTGCCCAGAACAGAGTGATGCTGTAAAAATGTTGTCAAAACATTATTATTTAGAATTAAATGAATGTAATTAAAGACAATCTTTAATAATGGTTAAGATAGTTTCAATTATTATGTACAAAAAATTACATTTTGGAACTGCAGGAAGTCCTTTATCTTCTGCTTCAAGAAGTCTAGTAGATGGAATTGAAAAAGTTAAAGAATTAGGACTTGAATGTCTGGAAATTGAATTTGTTAGAAAAGTTTATGTTAAAGAAGAACAAGGTCTTTTAATTAAAAGATCTGCATTGAACAACAATGTAGAATTAACTTGTCATGGGCAATATTATATTAATCTTAATTCAAAAGAAAAAGAAAAACAAAAAGCTTCGCAAAGTAGAATTTATAATGCTTCCAAAGTTGCTTTTTTATGTGGTGCTAAATCTGTTACTTTTCATGCTGGTTTTTTTCAAGATTTAGGAAAAGAAGATACTTATCAAACTATTAAAAAAAATTTAAAAGAAGTAATGGATAAATTAAAACAAGATAAAATTAACATTCAATTACAACCTGAAACAACTGGTAAAGTTTCACAGTTTGGTAGTTTAAAAGAGTTAATAAGGTTAAGTCAGGATTTAGGTATACAACCGTGTGTTGATTTTGCACATTTGCATGCAAGAGAAGGGAAATTCAACACTCCTAAGGAATTTCACGATACTCTAGCTTTGTTAGAAAAAGAATTAGATTGTTTGAAAAATATGCATATTCATATGGCAGGCATTAATTATGGCGATAAGGGTGAAAAGAATCATTTAATTCTAGAAGAATCGGATTTCCAATGGAGAGAATTACTTAAAGTTTGGAAAGAATTTGATATAAAAGGCGTAGTAATAAGTGAAAGTCCTAATATTGAAAAAGATGCACTTTTGATGAAAAAGTATTATGAAGAATTATAATCTTCGAAAAATATATAAGGTTAATTACTTTACATAGTTAAATGAAAATAGGAATTATTTCAGATTCGCATGATCATATTGAAAATTTAAGTTTAGCTTTAGAAAAGATTAAACGAAAATGTGATGTTTTAATTCATTGTGGTGATTTATGTGCTCCATTTGTTTTGTTTGAATTTACTGGTATTGAAACACACTTCTGTTTTGGAAATATTGACGATAGATATAGAACTACTAAAATTGCAATTGAACAAAAAATTAACTTACATGGAGAAGTAGGTGAGATAGAAAAAGATGGTA
Organism: uncultured Methanosarcinales archaeon; assembly: GCA_964561995.1. GTDB lineage: Archaea > Nanobdellota > Nanobdellia > Woesearchaeales > JABIAG01 > JABIAG01. The sequence continues at coordinate 67,536 of CAZLQZ010000001.1, forward strand.
AAAAAATAGCATTTACTCATTTACCTAAATTTGCTGAAGGTTTAGCATTAACTGGAAAATATGATGTTGTTTTTTATGGTCACACGCATATAAGTAAAATTGACAAAGTAGGTGATTGTTTACTAGTAAACCCTGGCGAGATTATGGGAAGAAAAAATAAACCTTCTTTTGCGATTTATAATACGAAAAATAATAAAGTTGAAATCTTAGAATTATGAATCAATCTAAAGCATTAAAACAATTAAAAGAGTTAAAAAAGTATTCTTTGAATCCTAGGCTTGCGGCAGAAGGTTGGGATAAAGATTGGAAAACTTTGATTGCTACTTTAATGTCTGCAAGAACAAAAGATGATAAAACAATTCCAGTTGCAGAAAAATTATTTAAAAAATATAATACTGTTCAAAAATTGGCAAATGCTTCTTATTTAGATGTTGCAAAAATAATAAAACCAATTAATTTCTATTTAACAAAATCCAAAAGAGTGGTTGATTGTGCTAAAGATTTGGTTGAAAATTATAAAAGTAAAGTTCCTTTACAAATTGAAGAATTGATTAAATTGCCTGGTGTTGGTAGAAAAACTGCTAATGTTTTTTTAGCAGAACAAGGACAAGCGGCAATTGGTGTTGATACCCATGTTGGAAGAATTTCTAGAAAATTAGGTTGGACTAAGCAAACTAATCCTGATAAAGTTGAAGAAGATTTAAAGAACTTGTTTCCAAAATCAAAATGGAGAAGTATTAATTATATCTTGGTAAGTTTTGGTCAAAGTAACCGTGGTAAGAAAGAAGACCCTATTCTTGATAAAATCAAGTTATCTTTTTAAATCAATCATTATTTGTTGTTTTAATGAGAATAACTTCTTTAAATGGATGGAATGGAATTAAAGTACTTGGTGGTCGGGGTTATGGAACTTCTAATGATTTAATCATCGCAATGCATCCTTTTTTTGAAGAACAATTTCCAGTTACTGAAAAGATAAGTGAATGTTTAATTAATCATCCTGGTCCAATTATGGTTTTGGATGATGAGGTTTCTCAAAATTATGATCAAATGTTGATGAGAAAAAATAATCCTGCAGCAGAAAGATATTTAATAACAACTGAAGTTTGTTCTAATGAATTAAAACATATGAGTTATGATGTTTTTTGTAAATTTATTGGTCAGTTTGTTAATTCTCAGTCTGTTGGTTTGATTGGAGGATATTGGGATGGTAATCATGAAGCTACAATTGAATGTGGTTGTTTGGGTAGTTTAGATTACGAATTAACGCAAAGAGGTTTTTCAACTAATTTATTAGAAGGGTGTGTTTTTGGTTGTCCAACTAGAAAACAATAATATTTATTAATACTCTTTTGAAGAAAAAAATATGGCTCCAAGAATACAAAGTCCTTCCTCAATAAATCTTTTCAAACAATGTCCGAGAAAGTATTTTTATCAATATATTTTGAAGTTAACTACTAAAACTAATATTCATTTAATCAGAGGTAAAGCAGCCCATTCTGTTCTAGAAGATTTTTTTAAAGTGGATATAAATAATCTTCATGCCAACAATTATGAATTTGAAATGAAAACCTTGATTTTTGATTTGTTTGAGCAGCAATGGGAAAAAGCAAAAACTGAGTTGGATACCATAGGTATGGAGATTCATGATCAAACTTTTTATTTTAATGAAACAAAAAAAATGCTTGAGAATTGGTTTTCGGGTTTTTTAGAAAAATTAAATTCTCAAATAAAAAATAAAAGTTTATCTGAAGCTTTTAAATATTTAACTCCAGTTACTGAAAAGCAATATAAATCTGAAACCCATAAGGTTAGAGGATTTATTGATGCGATTCATGATTGGGCAGATGGAGTTCATATCTTAGACTATAAGACTAGTTCAAGGGATAAAATGAGTGGTGCTTATAGGTTACAATTAGGAATTTATGCAATGATGTATGAACAAACTCATGGTGTAAAACCTAAAAGAGTAGGTATTAATTTTCTTAAATTTGGTGAGAAGTATCTTGAAGTTGATGATTTATTAATTCAAGAAGCTGCTTATGAATGTTTAGAAATTCAAAAGAGAACTCAAACTGAAGAAAAGAATGATTATCCTAAACAAAGAAGTCCACTTTGTAAATGGTCAACTGGCCAATGCGATTTCTATGAACATTGTATCGATGATAAGTAATAAATTCTTCGTACGATTGGAATTTTTTGGAAATCGTACTTAATTTCGGGAGTTATAACCAAAAATGTAGTTGTATTTATTACAAGTGAAGATCATCTGATTTTTGATAACATTTTTAAACTAATTAACATATTTTATTCTCTATGGATATTTTAAAAGAAGTGCTCGATGAAATTAAGCCTAGTGAGGATGAGGCTAAAGAAGTTATGTCTAAAGTAGATGCATTCATAAAAAGTATAAAAATCAAAGATGCAGAAATAGTTTTAGGCGGAAGTGGAGCTAAAGGGACTTGGTTAAAGGAAGCTTTTGATATTGATTTGTTTGTTAGATTTGATGATTCTTACCACGATAAAGACATTTCGCTAATTTTAGAAAAAGCAATTAAAAGATTCAATCCAGAAAAATTTCATGGAAGTAGAGATTATTTTCAAGTTAAAACAGAAACTTTTACTTATGAAATTGTTCCAGTGATTAAAATTAAAGAAGCTAAAAAAGCATTTAATATTACTGACGCTTCTCCATTACATGCAGAATGGGTTAAAAAAAATTCATCTCAAAAAGTTAAAGATGACATTCGTTTAGCTAAAAAGTTCTTTAAAGCTCATGAATTATATGGTGCTGAATCCTACATTAAAGGTTTTTCAGGTTATGTTTTAGAAATTTTAACAATTCATTATGGCGGATTTATAAAGTTATTAAAAGCTTCTAAAAAATGGAAAAAGAAACAAGTAATCGATCTTGCTAAACACCATAAAGATGTTTTTTTTGAAGTTAATAATTCAAAACTAGAAAGTCCCATCATTGTAATTGATCCTGTACAACCTGGAAGAAATGCTGCTGCTGCTTTAAGTTTAGAAAAATTTAAATTATTGCAAAATGTTGCAAATAAGTTCTTAAAAACTCCTTCAAAAGATTTCTTTGAAAAAACAAAACTGGACTTGGAAAAATTAAAAAAATTAAAGAATACAATAGTTTTAGAAGTAATTCCATTCGAAGGAAAAGAAGATGTCGTGGGTTGTAAGATTGAAAAAGCTTTTAATTTTTTTATGAAGGAATTAGATAAAAAAGAATTTAAAATTAAAAAGAAAGGTTGGGAATGGGATGACAAAGTTTTATTTTATTATCAAGTTGAAAAAGAAGTTCTTTCTCATGAACAATTAATTTATGGTCCGCCTGTTGAAATGGAGCATCATGCACAAGAATTCAAGAAAAAATATAAGCACGTTAAAGAGGTTAAAGGAAAACTAGTTGCCAAAATTAAAAGAAAATATATATCCTTCGATATTTTAATTAGAGATGTTAAAATATCGCAATATTTAAAAGATAAAGTAAAGAGTGTAAGAATTATATGAAAGCATTAATTTTAGCAGCAGGTTATGCAACGAGACTTTATCCTTTAACTGAAAATAAAGCTAAACCTCTTTTGCAAGTAGGAAATAAAACAATAATTGACCATTTGATAGAAAAAATCAAAAATACAAAAATTGAAGAAACTCTTGTAGTTACCAATGGTAAGTTTTACGAAGATTTTAAAGAATGGGGTAATGCTGATATAATTATTAATGATGGTTCAACTAATAATGAAAACAGATTAGGTGCAATAAGAGATATTCAGCACGTTATTGAACATGAACACTTAGATGAAGACGTGTTAATTATTGCTGGTGATAATTTTTTCACATTCGATTTAAATGAATTTTTAGAATTTTCTAAGGATAAGCAATGCGTTATTGTTGCAAGAAATCTTGAAAGTTTAGAGGAAGCAAAAAAGCATGGTAATTTAGAAATTGATGGAAATGGCAAAATCACTAAGTTTATTGAAAAACCTTTAGACCCAAAATCAAAATTGTCTGCAATTTGTGTCTACTATATGAAAAAAGAAGTATTAAATATGTTAAAAGATTATGAAGGTAGTAGTGATGCAACTGGTTTTTTTATGGAATGGTTAACTCAAAAAATTGATGTTCATGCTTGGGTTAATGATGAAACATATTTTGATATTGGTGATAAAGAAAGATTAGAACAAGCTAGGAGGTATATTGATGAGCATATTAATTAATGCAATTGGTTTATGTTTATTACCTATTTCTGAATTGAGAGGTGGGTTGCCTTATGCGATTTTTAACGGAATTAACCCAGTAATGGCGTATTTTATCTGTGTAGTTGCAAATTTTTTGGTAATTCCTATGGTATATTTTTTTTTAACTTTTTTTCACGGTCATTTTATGAAATGGAATTTTTACAATAAATTGTTTAATAGATATATTGAAAATAAAAGAAATAATTTTAAAAAGTATGTTGGAACCAAATTTGAATTTATTGCTTTAATGTTATTTGTTGCAATTCCTCTTCCAATTACTGGTGCTTATACTGGAACAATTGTTGCGTGGTTGTTTGGTTTGAAAAAGAAAAAAGCTTATCTTGCACTAGGTTTAGGAGTTTTAATTGCGGGTTTAATAGTAACTTTAGTTTCCGTATTAGGAATCAATGGATTAGAATTATTTATTAAACATATATAAAAAAAATTATTTATTTATAGTTACTTTTTTTTAACAACTTTTTTCTTTACTGCTTTCTTTTTCACAGCTTTTTTTTTAACAGTTTTTTTGGGTTTTTCTTCTTCTTCTTCCCATGAACTTGCTTTAAATCTATATCTAAATTCATTTCTGTTACCAGTTGTTTCAAAATCTATTGTTTCAGTTCTTCTTAATTTTTTCAAACAAGCAGTAATACTACCTATAGAAATACCTAATGCTTCTGAAATCTCTTTTGATGTAAACCATCTTCTTTTGTTTTTTCTTAAAAAATCGTACACTTCTTGTTGTCCCATGATGTATTTTATATAAAGGTAATATATAAAACTATCTTTTTTTAGGCTTCTTTAGAATAATTTTTGGGGCAAAGTTTTTATACTCGAAATGCAATAAGAAAATTATGTATCATAAAAAAGAGATGTTTAGAACATTTTTTATCATATTGGCAGTAATTTTCTTTATATTCTTATTTTCTAAATTTGCTAATGTAGTTGTTGAGGGTGATGAATATTTTAGTCCTTTAAGTCCAATGGTGTTATTTTATGAGTTTGTTCTTTTATTTTTATTGGGATTTGTAATTGCACAACTTTTATCTAACTTTAAAGTAAAGGTTCAGTCGATAAAAGGGGGAATTGCTTCAAATATAGTTGAAAAAAAGGTTAAAAAAGAAATTAAACCAAAATCAGGTGAAAAATCTCAAAAAGAAGTTAAAAAAGAACCTGAAGAGAATATCGAGAAAGATTTAAAAAAATTAGATAAAAAATTAAAGAAATTACTTTAAAAATAAAGTTTTTAATTTTAGTTTAGTGTGTAAAATAACAATAACTTTTATAAATACCCTTCTTATAGCAGTTAACTATGAAATCCGCTATTGAAGAACTAAAAAAAAGGTTGCTAGAAGATAATCCTTTCTCAAATATCTTAGGACAAAAACAAACAAAAAAACAACTAATTTCAGCTTTATTATCCGAACGTCATGTATTGATTTTAGGTAATCCTGGAGTTGGAAAAACAACTCTTGCAAAAAATGTTGCAGAATTACTTCCTGATATTAAAGAAGACGATAAAACTATTAAAGGTGGTCAAAGATTTATTAGAATTCAAGGCTCACCCGATTTAACAGTTGAAGACATTTTGGGTGATATTGACCCTATAAAAGCTTTGAAGTTTGGTCCTTTAAGTAAAGAAGCATTTACTCCTGGTAAAATTTTCAAAGCTGATAAAGGAATTTTATTCTTTGATGAATTAAATAGAAGTCCTGAAAAATTACAAAATGCATTATTACAAGTTTTACAAGAAGGATATGCAACAATTGGAAGTTATGATGTTGATTTCCCTACTGATTTTATTTTCATTGCAACTATGAATCCTGAAGATTCTTCAACTGAAAAAGTTTCAGATGTTTTATTGGATAGATTTGATGTTATTTATATGGATTACCCTGAAAAATTAGATATTGAAAAAGATATTGTACAGGAAAATGGAAAAAAAATGGTGGAAGTAAGCGATAAACTACTTACGATGATGGTCCATTTTGTTAGAGTTTTAAGGGAAGATAAAAGGGTTGAAAAAAAACCTTCAGTAAGAGCTACTTTAGGTTTATATGAACGTTCTCAGGCAAATGCAATTATTGACGGTAGAAATAAAATAAATTATGCAGATGTTAAAGATTCAGTATTAAGTGTACTATCTCATAGAATTAGTTTAAAGCCATCAGTAAAGTATACAATGGGACCTTCTGAATTAATACAAGATGCATTCTCTTCATTTATGAGATCAGAAGGAAAAGACTTAAAAGAAGAAAGTGATGTTCCCTGATGAATTAACTGAAGTAGAAAAATCAGAAAAAATTCAAGAAGCTTCTGGTAAATTATCTATGCAATTTATGGAAGATAAATTAATGCATTCTATTGTTAAAGGAGATAAGAAAAAAATTGATGAAGCAAAATTAATTGAAGAAGGAATAAATAATAATATTGGAGCTTTTACTCCTGATTTAATGATGCAGCAATTGGTACAAAGTTATTCTATGACCAAAGAACTTTATGGAGAAACAATTTTAAGACTAATTTCTTCTTATAATCCTGATTATATTGAAAAAAATATTAATATTCCTGAGTTTCAAAGAGAATTAAAAAAAGCTATTCAAGATAAAGTTGACGATTTAAAGAAAAAGAAAATTTTAAGTTTTGATGGAAGTATTTCTAAAAAAGGAGAAGAAATGGCTTGTTTATTGATGTATACTGAAGAATTAGATCACATCAAACCCAAAGGTTTAGTTGGTGAAAAAATTCATAAGAAAACATCTGTGTATGGAGAAAGGGCTGAAACGAAAAATTACAAAAAGGGCGATAGATATTCCGATTTAGCATTAAAAAAGTCAATTACCAAAGCAATTAAAAGAGGTCATGATACTTTAATTCAAGAAGATTTAGTTACTTTTGAAAGAAGAAGTAAAGGTTCTGTTTATGTTGTTTATGGGTTAGATGCTAGTTCTTCAATGAAAGGTAAAAAAATTGAAGCAGCTAAAAAGGCAGGTATTGCTCTTGCACATAAAGCAATAAGTGAAAAAGATAAAGTTGGTTTGTTAATTTTTGAAACTGAAATTAAAGAATCTATTAGGCCTACTAATGATTTTTCTATGCTATTAAAAAAGATTTCAACAGTACGTGCAACAAAACAAACAAATTTTCATCAGATGATCAAAAAAAGTATGGAATTATTTCCTGACATTTCTAATGTGACTAAACATTTAATTTTACTAACTGATGCAATGCCAACAGTAGGTAAAAATCCTGAAAAAGAAACACTTAATGCTGTTGCAGAAGCAAAAGCAGCAGGAATAACTATTTCTTTAATTGGAGTTGGTTTAGAAAAAAAAGGTGAAGAGTTAGGTAAAAGAATTTCTGAATTGGGTGGTGGGAAGTTTCATATTGTGAGGAATTTAGACATGTTAGACCAAATAGTGTTACAAGATTATTATGGTTATATTTAATTTTTTTATTTATAATTTTTAAGTCAACAAATCTGGAAAAGTTACAAAAAAAGTGTAATATTTTCGAAACAATTTTAAACTTATAATTTATTTTATTATACATGAAAATATTAGCTTTTTCAGATTTGCATGAACATAAACCCTATTTTGACAAATTAAAAGCTAAAGCTAAAGATGTTGATTTAATTCTTTGTGCTGGTGATATGACTATTTTTGAAAATAATTTGTCAAAAATGATGAAGAAAATTGCATCACTTAAAAAAGAAATTTATTTAATTCATGGAAATCATGAAATGGCATCTCACGTTAATAAAGAATGTGAGAAATATCCTAATTTACACTTTTGTCATAAACGAGTATTTAAGAAAAAAGGTTTTAGCATTTTTGGTTATGGTGGCGGAGGTTTTTCTTATAAGAGTAAAGAATTTGAAAATTTTATTAATAGTAAGAAAAAACATTTACAAGAAAAAAATATTTTAATAACTCATCAACCGCCTTATATGACTAATATTGATGTTGTTATGGAAGAGCATGCAGGTAGCAAGTCAATAAGAAAATTTGTTAAGTTTTTTGATTTAGTTGTTTCAGGACATTTACACGAAACTGCAGGTAAAAAAGAACAAATGGGTAAAACTTTGATTATTAATCCGGGTCCAGATGGAAGAATAATTAATTTTTAAAAGTGATTATTTATTTTACTATTATTATTTTTTAACAATGCCACTCTTGAATTTTCTTTTTCATCAACAAGTTTGTAATTATCTCTTTTTATTTTATTAGCAAATTCTTTTATTTCCTCATGAGTTGGTTGATTAGAAGGTTTTAATCTTTTTTGACTGTGTCCTACCCAAACATAACCTTTTACTTCTATAAAATCAGATTTGTTTTTAATTAATTCTGAATATTCTTCTGGATTAATCATATTTTGGTCTTTTACTAATGTTAATCTAATTACACTTCTTGGAAATTGATTAAGTAATGATAAACTTTCCATAATTTTCTCCCAACCATCTTCAATTAAAGGTTGACAAACTTTATTGTAAATTTCTTTATTTGGGGCTGGTAAAGTTAAGTATAATTGTGTAGGTGGATGATTAATTAGTTTTTTTAGCATTTTAGGATTAGTTCCATTTGTTACTAAGAATGAAGTCATATTTCTTGCTTTTAATTCATCAATTAATTCCGGTAGCCTTGGATAAAAAGTTGGTTCTCCACTGAGTGAAATTGCAAAATGTTTTGGTTCATTTGATTCATTATATTTATTTTTATCTGCTTGTTTGTTTCCTTTAAATCCAAGTAAGACTTTTTTATGTTCTCTTATGCAACCATCAACAATATCTTTAGGTTCATCAATAGGACCTTCCCATTTATTGATAGTATGATTTATGTCTCTCCAACACCAAGTACATCGGTGGGTGCAAGTTTGCATGACTGGAGTCATTTGAACGCATTGATGGGTATTTATACCGTAAAATGTACTTTTATAACAAACATCTTTTCCTCTAATGCATTCTTTAGTCCAGTGACAAACTTTAATGGCAGAATGATTACCTACAAATCTGTATCCTTGTCTTTCTAAGTCTTTTTTATCCATTATAAGTTAAGAAAAATTTTGTTTTTTTAAAGGTTTAGAAAAAAGAAAAAAATAATCTTTTTTTAAAGTTTAAATTCTTCATATCCAGATCCAATCATAAAAGCAATAAATATTCTTTTAAAATCTCCTTCTGAATAGTGTTCTAAGACAAATTTTGCAACTTTTTCTGAATCTCTTCTTTTAATATCCATTAAAAATGTTGTACTTTTAATGTTGGCAATTGCTTCAACTAATTTTTCAACATTAATTTTTTTAGCTTGATCTACTAAATTAACCCAGAATCTTCTTTCTTCTTTTTCGTTTATTGGCATAGAACCAATTCTGTCGCTATTCATTGTATACTCATATAAAATCCAACATGCAATGTTTGCATTTTTTTTCAAAAGTTCGATAAAAAACTTAGCTGGAGCATTTAAAAAAGGAATTGAAGTTCCTTCTACACCTTGAGCTCTATATATATGCCTTATATGTTCTTCCCATTTGTTTGGAACTAATTTTAAAAATTCTTTTGCATCTTTTTCTTTCCATTTAATTGTATTTATAAATGTTGAAATATCATCATTATTTATTTTCATTTTATACCTCTTAAATTAATTTATATACTGTTGATGTGTTTTTAAATTTTTTGTTTTTTTAAAGGTTTAGACTTTTTTAAAAATTTGATCTTGCGCTATTGTATTTAGTTTTATTTTTATTTAAATATCCGTAAAATAATACTAACCAATTAGAATAATAAAGTAAATAAAATTTCAATTTAATTTCATCAATATTTCCATATCCTTCAATAAACTTTTTGAATAATCTTTCGCCAAAAGATGATCTTACGACTGCTAGATCATAATATGGGTCTCCCGATATTGAGTCTGATGCATCTATAATTCCTGATAATTGGCCGTTTTTAATTATGATGTTTTCTTCACTTAAATCTGCATGAATTAACACGGGTTTATTTAAATTGAGTAAATAATTATTCTTATTATAAATTTCATGTGCTTTTTCGATTATTTCTCTTGGTAATAACTTTTGTTTTTTATTTTCTTTTAAAGTTTCAAAGAAATCAGGTTCAATAAACGCTTTCCAGGATGATTTACTTCCCATTCCGGGTTTAGTAAGGTACCCAAAACCATTAGTTTTAACCGTGTGCATTTTTTTTGTACATTTACCCATTTGAAACATTATTTTTTCTTTTTGTTTTTTTATTAATTTACTTTCAGAAAAGTCTTTTCCAGGAATAAGTTCTTCAATTAAGTAATTTTGATTAGAATGATACATTTTTGGTACAGGTAATCCTATTTTATGCCATTTTTTAAAAGCCCAAACTTGTGCTATTATTTTATTTTTTTCTTTAATAGGTATTCTCACACAACAATTAGTATCACTATAAATTAAATAGACCAGATTATCAAATCCTTTGGACTTATTTACTATTCTTTTTGCTTTTATTTTATGATTTTCTAAAATCTTTTTGATTTGCATGAATTTGAATAATTTATGGGATTTATTAATATTTTGATACAAACATTTTTAAAACCACAAATATTCTTAATTTTATGGAACTTAAACAAGCAGTTGAAACACTTGAATCAAAAGATGAATTTAAACAATGGAAAAAAGAACATTCTGATTTTTATTTAGCTCATGGATTTATGATTAAAGAAGAAAATCAAGACTGGCAAATTGGTTATACTGATGGTGAAAAAGTTGTTACATTCTTTTTGGAACCTTTTAATATCTTGCCTGAACAGGAATCTTATAAAAAACCTGATCAAAAAATTCAAAAATTAGATAAAAATGAATTAAAGTTAAGTTTTGAAGAGGTAATGAGAATTTTCAATTCTTTGTGTATGAAAAAATATAGTGCCGAAGCAATTTCTAAAACAATAATTATTGTACAAAATGTTGGAACGCAAGTATTCAATATAACTGGTCTAACAATGTCATTAAAAACATTGAATGTCAAAATTGATATGTCTGGAAAAGTTATTGAAGATTCATGTAAAAGTCTAATTGATCAAAATCAATGACTTACCCGTTATCTTTTTATTGTTTTTTAAGTTAATTTTCTTATGTTTGAACATAATTATGATTTGTGTAATAGAAATGGAATAAGGTGTGTACATTGTTGTACTATTGATTATTCTAATGGAAAAGAGTACTATGATGATTTATTTGAAAAAAGAAGATTGAATTTTGATGATATTGTAAAATCTTTTCCAAATGATGTAAATTTGTATTTTAAAAAAGAAAAAACAGTACATAAACGTGCAATTGATTCTTGTTTTTTTTTGGGTAATGTTGATGGAAATCCTGGTTGTATGATTCATCCTACTTTGTGGGATGGTGTAGATATTCGTGCAGATGAAGAATTAATTGGAGAAACTTGTATGCCGACTAAAGGTTGTTATTTTAATCAATATTTTAAAACAAAACCTGAACAAACAATTCTTGAAGAATTCACACAAGGTGTTGATGATTGGTTTTCTTATTCAAAAGCTTTGCATGATGCGGCAGTATTTAACAAAGGTTGGAGTTATGTTATTTCAAGAATGTCTGACGATGAAGTTTCAGTTTCTTCTGTTGATGAATTAGTTGAAAATATTCATTGTTCTTTAAGAGAAGTATTTCCTAACAAGAAAGGACCTGTTACAATTGGTTCGGTTTCTATATTAGAATCAATTAGAAAAAAGAAACGAAACATTTTTCCAACAGAATATTTTATGTTAAATTCTAAACAATTTGTAAACTGGGGTTTAAATACCGTTGGTTATGTTTTAGGTAAGATTGAATTTGATATTGAATCTAAGTTTAAATTTGAAGATTTTGAAGAATGGGGACATTTTTTTGAAGAAGAAACTTTTTTCATTTACAAACCAACTGGTGAGATTTTACCTCTCAATTTTAAGGATGTTGCAATTACTTTTGAAAAACAAGTAGAAAAAGCAATAAAAATAATTGATAAAGCTATTCAACTATTTTAGTCTTTAATTTAGTACAACAAAAATCACAGATTTTCGGGTAAAAAGTTATTCGATTACCGTCTCTAATTTTTTATATCCAAAAAAGTCAGTAGTATAATTATAAGCGCCAGCATTTAAGAAAACAATTTTATCGCCAACTTTTGGATTATTAAGTTTAACTTTATACCTGAAAATATCATCTCTTGTCGGACTATTACCTTTAATTAAGTAAAATAAGCCTTCTTTATTTTCAAGCTCACCCTCAATTAACATTTTATGTTTTGCAATAACAGTATCGACGGCACAATTATAGATTGTAGTATTAACTACAATAGTATTGTCATGTATTTGGATAATCTCAGTTTCTAATTTTACTGCAGGGGCTGCAATAAATCTTCCTGGTTCAATTATTGTTTTGATTTCAAAATTTTGTAACCATTCATTTACTTCTTTTATTTTTGAAAAAATGTAAGGTAAAACTTTTGAAGTATAATTTCGGTACATTGAAGGTAGTCCTCCTCCTAAATTGACAAAATTAATTCTTTTTAAGGTTTCTTTAGTTAATGAATCTTCTAATTCTTCTTTGATTTCCCATTCAGTAACATTTTGACTTTTTCTATGAGTGTGTATTCCTATTTTATCAATAAATTCATTATCTTTAATTTTTGAGATTAATTCATTAACTTTTATCGCAGACATTCCGTAAACAAAATATTGTCCTGCTCCGATTCTATGTTCTAAAAATTTCATTCTTAAGCTTATATTAATTGTAGTTTTTGTTTCATTAATCACATTAAGAATTCTATTTAAGTCGATTTCATTATCAATTACAAAACTTTTGATTCCTTTTTTTAGAATTTCTTTTAATTCTTTTTCTAATTCTGCTTGTGTAAAAAAAGAAATTTTTTCTTTATCTTTTATCATTTCAATTTCTTCAAAAGCATGAATTGAAAAATCAGAATCAGTTGATTCTTGCAAGATATTGCCCACTTCGTGGTTTGTTTTGTATGAATAGCTCACTTTTATGCCTAATTTTTTAAGATTGTTGTATTGTTCTAATACTTTTGATTTTGATAATATAAATTTAGCATTCATTTTTTAATCCCTCTAGGTGTCTTGCCATTTTAACAAAATCACTTAATTCTTTAGTATTTGCATTTTCTGAATTAAATGACATCCAACAAGAATGGTCCATAATATTTTTCCAACCATGTCTTGAATACATAAAATGTAAAGTATCATCTTCTATAGGAATATTATTGAATAAAATTCCTATTCCTGAATTTGATAAAATATCTTCTTCAAATTTTGTTAAAAGTTCTTTTCCGATTTTTCTGTTTCTTAATGATGGATGAATATAAAAATCTTTTAAATAAAAGCAATTATGTCCCAAGGTATGTTGGTTTTGATAAAGTTCTCCAACAAATTCTTTTTTATTTCTTAGCAACAAATCTCTTGATTCTTTTCCATCAACGATATTTAATCTTGTAATGTCTTGGTAAAAAGGTTTTTTTAAAACAATTTCTCCTGGAATTAAACGAATTCCTTCTCTAAAGTCATAAACTTCAATTCCTAAACTCATTCCAGAAAACCTTCCTTATTTAATTTCTCTAAAGCACTTGTCATCATTAATGGAAAATTAATTGATACATCTCCATTAACTGTTGCAGCTTCGGCGTCATCTTTAATTTTCCCCCATGATTTTGCTTCATTAGTTGTAGCACCTGAAAAACTTCCAGAAAAAGGATGTGAGGACGTCATATAAACTGCATAATCAAATCCACCAGATAATAAAGCAGAAAAAATCGCATAATGTTTACTTATACTTCCGCCCAATGCAATTAATCCTTTTTTGTCATCAAAACTTAAATCAGTACATGCTTTTTTCATATCTAATAAGGTATCAACGATAAAATCATTATGTTTTTGTTGAAACATGAATAAATGAAATCCAAAAGCTGAATCTGCAATGCCTGGACAAAAAATTGGCACATCATTTTTTGCTGCTTGATATAATATTGAATTTTTATCTTCTAATTTCATTCCAACTTCTTTTAATAAATCTGATGCTGAAATTCTTCTTTGTTTTTTGTAAATTTCACTTAATGTTAATGCCATCCAATCTTCAAATTTCATATAAGATTCATTTCTTATCACTAAATTGCCAATTCTATTTTCACCGTTTTCATGTAATTGATTATCGTCTGCGTTAAAAGATTGTATTGCAAATTCACTTCCTAGTGATTTCATTATATCTTCTTCTACTGATCCTGATGTTGTTACCATAACATCCACCATTTTTAGTTTAACTAATTGAGCAAAGAATCCTCTTAATCCACTTGTAACCATGTTTGAAGTATATGTAAGAAAGATTTTTGCTCCAGATTTTTTCATTTTAAGAACTACTTTTGTAGCTTCATTTAATTCAATTGCTTGATAGCCTATGCTACCGAAAGCATCCACGCATTCTTCAACTTTCATATTTGGTTTCCATAAAAAATCTTTAACTGTTTTCATTTTTTTAAAATACCTCTGTGATTTTTTGATTGAAATTTTTCAAATTTCATATTAATATCTCTTGATTGATGTAAATATTACTAATTAGAATTATCTTCCTGAATAACTTACTGTGTTAAATTCAATCATGGTGTTATAAAGTATAGGTTGATTTATAAAGATTATTGATTGAGTGGGTTATCTTTTTATAATTTATTATATTCTTTTTTTATATGGTTAAAAGACACATAATATCTACTGTTAGACAAGAAGGAATAGAAACTAAATTGTCTTTAAATGAAATTGATAACAATGCTGCTCTTTTTGTTCCAGATATTAATTTGTTCTATGACCTTGAAAAATTATTGTCGGGAAATGAAAATTATTTAAATTCTCAAATTGCTTATCATTCACAATATAGAGGATTTGTTCGAGAGCAAATTCTGCCATCTTTATTTAATTCTATTAAAAATGAAAGTGATGGAAATTATGATAATAAATTAATTAAAAAGCATGTTTCTCCAAAGGCAATAAAGTATTTTGTAATGTTGACTAAAGTTTTTATTGCTCCTCACTTTTGGTTAAAAGGAACTACAATGAAAAGTGAATTAAATAAGAAAAAACAATTATTAGAAAAAAAATGTGAGGCGTTAGAAATTACTCGAAATGTTTTTTGTTATGGAAATGATCTTGTAAATACTGCTTTGGAAAATTCGAATAGTTTGTCGAGTGATACAAGGGAACTTGTAGACAAATTAGCTTATGAAACTAGAATTACTATTAATTTGTATGAGGGTATTGTTGCAAGAGCGAAAATGAGAACTCAATCTTTGGATGAATTTGCAACTTTTTTTTATTTGAATTAAGATTTATTTATTTTTATTAAAAAGTAAAATTTATATAGCAAATAATTCTTATATAATAAAATATATATTTTAAAATGATCAATAAAAAATTATTATATCCATTATTGACTGTTGTAGCACTTCTTATATTTGGAATGTATTTTTATAATTATGTTGAGAATTGGAGTTATACTGATTCTTTTTATTTTTCAACTATGACTTTAACTACTGTAGGTTATGGTGATTTAACTCCTACTACTCATTTTTCTAAAATATTTACTTCCTTTTATGCTTTGGTTGGAATTAGTGCAATGTTTTATTTGCTTGGTTCTTCATTTAAATTTTTCTTATTTGAAGAAAAGTTATTTGGAAAAGTATTTTCAACATTACATAGAATAAGATATCATGAAACTCAATTAAAGAAGCTAAAAAAAGATGTCGAAGAAGTTGAAGATGATGTCGAAGATGTTGAAAAAGAAGTAAAAGTAGTTAATAAAAAACTGAAGAATAAAAGCAAAAATAAGAATAAGAAAAAATAATTTTTTAGTATTAAACAGAAAGTTTTTAAATTTCTTAATGATTCCTTAACTTGGTGGTAAATATGAATAAGATTTTGATGATTATTGTGGTATTATTATTATTATTTTTAACTGGTTGTAATTTAGGTGCAAATCTTGGTACTGATGAAGTTGATTCTGTTGATGAAGTTAAATTAAACTGGAGAATAGCTCCTTTAAACAACTTGCTTACTAATTCTTCATTTAAAATTGAACAATTCAATAAACCAATTTTAATCTCTTTATTTAATGTGGATTGTTTAGAATGTAAAGACCAACATGATTCAATTAAAAAGTTGTATGATGATGTTGGAGATAATGTAATTCCAATTAGTCTTGATATTGATTTAACTGATGATGAAGCAAAAGTGAAAGATTATTATAAAACAAATGAATATAACTGGTTGTTTGTTTTATCTTCTTTAGATGTGACTCAATCCATTGTTGAAGATTTTGGCAAAGAAAAAGTTAATCTTGATGGGTCTACTGTAATATTGGTTTGTCCTAATAATGAAACTAAGATGTTTGATGTCGGTGTAAAATCCGTTTTGGAATTGAGAGAAAAAATAATTAACTGTTAAAAATGAAACAAGCAATTTTTGTAATTCTTGGCGCTACTGGAGATTTGGCTAGAAAAAAGCTTATTCCATCTATTTATAATCTTGTAAAGAAAAATGAAATAGATAATTTTGCAATTCTTGGAATTTCAATTGAAGAAGTTAAAGAAGAAGATTTAATTGAAAAATCTAAAAAATATGTTAAAAACTTCGATCAAAAAGTATGGAATAAATTAAAAGAAAGATATTCTTATTTTCAATCTGATTTTTATGATGGAAATCAGTTTTGTAAGTTGGGTTTGGCTGTAAAAAGTATTGAAGATAAATATCAATTAAATGGAAATAGGATATTTTATCTTGCTACATTACCTATGCATTTCAAGATTATTATTAATAATTTAAAAAAATGTAATATTGTTAAAGAAAATAATAATTGGACAAGAATTGTTTTTGAAAAACCTTTTGGGCAAAATCTTAAGTCTGCAAAAGAAATAAATCAAGAAATTAAAAAAGCGTTTAATGAAGATCAAATATTTAGGATTGATCATTATTTGGGTAAGGAATTAGTTCAAAATGTATCTGTTATTAGGTTTACAAATACGATTTTAGAACCATTATGGAATCACGAACACATAGACCATATTCAAATAATTTTGAGTGAAAATGAAGGTATTGGACAAAGAGGGGCTTTTTATGATAAATACGGTGCTATAAAAGATGTTGTTCAAAATCATATGCTTCAATTGTTAGCTTTAATTACCATGAATGCTCCAAAAGTATTAGTTGCAAAAGATATTAGAGACGAAAAAGTTAAAGTCCTTAAGTCAGTTGAAATTGAAGATGTTGTTTTAGGTCAGTATGAAGGATATAAAAATGAAAAAGGAGTTTTTAAAGATTCGAACACTGAAACTTTGGCAGCTTTAAAATTAAAAATTAAAAATTCTAATTGGAAAGACGTACCTATTTACTTAATAACTGGCAAAAAGATGTCCGAAAAGTCAAGTTTAATTTATATTCAATTTAAAAAACCTCCTTGTTTACTATTTGAAGAATCTTGTACTTTAATCAATAATCATTTGATAATTAAAATTCAGCCAGATGAAGGTTTTCATATTCAATTAAATTCAAAAATGCCTGGTAAAATGAAAATAGTTCCTGTTAAAATGGATTTTTGTCATGAATGTACTTTTGGTCCAGATTCTCCTGAAGCTTACGAAAATTTATTCTTGGATGTTATCAATGGAGATCAATCTTCTTTTATTAGAACTGATGAAATCGAACAACAGTGGAAAATTGTTGATAATATTAAGAAAGGTAAGATATATGAATATAAAGAAGGCTTAATTCCTAAGCAAGCTAATTTAATAAATTGGTATAAAGAATAAATTTATTCAACTATTGGTTCTATTTTATGTTTAAATGTTTTAGAAGCTTGTTTACAATAATTTGAAATGTTTTTTTTAAACCATGCAGGATGTTGTTTTTGAATTTTGCCAATAATATAATAACTAATTGCCATCATAGTTCCATAACTTGCATTTTTTGGTAAAGGAATATTTAATCTGTTTTCTCCATACTTAAAATTTTTCTCTCCAAAGCTAATAAATAATTCATTTGATGGAACAATTGTTGTTGCATGTTTCATATATTCAATTGTTTCAACATCTCTTGCAATTTTTCTTCCAAATAATTCAATGAATTTAACTTGTATCATTCTTATTATTCCAGAGAATTTAGTTGGTACAATTATAAAGTATTTTTTATGTTTAGAAAAGTCTGGAAGTTTAATTTTGTCTATTTTGTTCTTAATAAAATTATAAATCTTTTTTGGATCTTCTTTTTCCATTGCTAATATCATTGCTAAATACGTTGAAGTATTGTAAGTGTAGGGTTCTTTTTGTTTAGGAAATACTTTTACAGTATCAGAATACTGAATTGCTTCTGCATTTTTATTGTTAGTTAGTAAAATCACTTTCTTTTTGTATCTTTTTGCAGTTTTAGCAATTATTGGAGCGTGTTTACCTCCTGACGCAGAAACTAGCACAACACCATCAATATTTTTTATATTTTTTAATTTGTTTTCATAAGTTGATTCTGATGCAAAAACAGCATCTTTATTTCTAAAAATTATTCTTCCTGTAGCTTCGGCATTTCCACTACCTACAACCATAGGTCTTGAAAAAGGAATAGTTATTTTTGGAAGAGATTTGCTTATGAATAATTCTAAACTACCCAAAACACAAGCATCTAAGTCTGGGATGTTATCTAATGTGAAGTTTTGCATAATGTTTAAGTTTTTTTGCATATTGTTGTATTTTGTATTTTGTATATTTAAATGTAGTGTTTAGTATAATAATGTTAATAAATTATTTTTATTTCTATACGCTAGATGAAAGTATTTAATCTCACAAGGAAATATCTGTAATCTTTTATTTTATTATCACAATTTTTAATTCATCACTCAACATTCTTGAAAGTCTTTTCTCATTTTAAAATAACAACTCTTTGTAATTTGAAAAAAATGTGAAACGCCATAAGTACCGAATCCAGGGTTAATATTTACCTAAGTTATGACTATAATTTTTTCATTGTTTTTTTTATAATAATTTTTTATGGAGCTTTTTACATACAGGCCTGCATTTTGTTTTGAAATTCAAAATAAGGACCATTTTGGTTTATTTTTCTTTGTAATAACTATGTTCTTCAAGATATATGTTGTAGTGGCATCTACTATTTAAACACATTTCAGGGATGTTATATTTATAAAATGGCAGTAAGTTATAACGCAATTAAAAAGAATTTAACCCTTGAAGGTTTCTTTAAAGATGACTGCGAAGAAGAAGAAGCTTAATCTTTTTTTAACTCATTAAAAATTTCACAATGTATTTCTTCAGGTGTTTTTAGTTTGTTGTTAAAACAATTAATTCTTATCCAATTGAATTTTTCTGCTAAGTCGCAAGCATTATTATAAGAGTTTAAATTAAATTCTGAGTATGTTTCATGAATGTCTTTTTCTTCTTTTCCACTAAACTTATTAACTCTATTTTTCATTAGGTCTAAACAGACTTTTGGAGGAAGATCTAAGAAGAATACTTTGTTTGGTCTGGGAATTTTATGTTCTTCATATTCTAATTTATCTAACCATTGTAATAGTTTATCTCTCTCTTCTAAGTTGTGCATCAATTTTCCTGCTTGATGTACAAAATTTGCAGTGGCATATCTGTCGGCAATAATAATTCCTCCGTTTTCATAATGACTTTTCCATTCAGTCATATAAGAAAATAACCTGTCGAAAGCATAAAGGGATGATGCAATTTTTGGATCTACTAATGAAGGATTAGAGCCAAATTCACCAGAAAGATATTTTTTAACTAAAACACTAGATGGTAAATTATATCTGGGATAGTTTATTTTAATTACATTTAGTCCTTGCTCTTTTAATTTATTGTATAGTAGTTGTGTTTGTGTTTTTTTACCTGATCCATCAGTGCCTTCGATAACAATTAATTTTCCTTTCATAATTTTTCACCTATATATAATTCAAAGTAATTTTATTTTAGATACTTTGTTGCAACTCATTCTACAACATGTACTTATATAATATTTAGAATTAAAATGTGTAAGGTAGTGCTTTTGTAAATTAAAATTTGAAGAAAATTATTCTTCAAGTTGAATTAATTTCTCTTTTGAAGTTCTTCCACTTTTAATTAAAGCTTTTTTTTTAAAATGTTTAGAGATAATCTTTAATACTGCTTTGTTCGCTTTATCTTTATCTGCTGGTTCTTTAACACAAATAACATAATGGTCTTCAACTTTTTTAATTTCTTCTTTTTTAGAATTAGGTTTTACTTTAACCCTAATCATAATCTCTCCATGTATGTTTGCATTTTGTACATTTTAAGAATTTAGTTGGTGGTTCGTCTGCAGCTCTTGTTTGTTGTAACCAATAAAATGCTTTATTATTTCCACATTTTTCACATTCTTCGTTGCAGATTGGATGAGTTTCAACTTCTTTTTCAATCACTTCAATTTCTTTTTCAATTTTGTTGGATTTTTCACTTAGTTTAATTCCTTCTTTTTTAACTTCTTTAAATCCACAACTACATTGAACAATTATTTTATTATTTTCTTTTTTAGCCATTAAAATACTGCCACATTTAGGACAAAACATCATTTTCATTACCTCATTTATTTTATGGTATTATTAAATTTAAAAAATTTACAAACCATATCTTAATCCATCCTAGAAACGGAATCCTAAATAAAGCTTTTCCTATTAATCTTTCTTCATTTACAAATCCATCTTCTGCTTTATTATGATCTCCTTTTGTATTATAATTGGATTCATTAACATCAACTACTCTATGTATTATAGGGTATGCCCTATTTGCCCAAAATACAATCACGTCTCCTTTTTCAACATTTTTTTTACTAGTTAATATGATTATATCTCCTTTATTAAAACCATTTTTAAAAATATAACTGTCAAATTCTTTTTTTGTTATGCCTTTTTCTTCATACCAGCTTCCGCAAGTACTCCAATAATCTAATTTAGTTTTTCCATTATAATAATTGCCACATAAATAATAAAGATCGTTGTTATCCTCAACTAATCCGTGTTCCATACTTGATGAAACAACTGCAACAATTGGATAAGAAGTACCTAATAATAACCCAATAAATGGGTATAATAAAAATTTAATAATTAAAAACGCCAGTATGATATTGACCAGCCAAGACATTAAACTGTCTTCTTCCCAAATAAAATGCCAAATTTTTTTTAAATCCATATAAAAGAATTAATAAAAATAAAACATTAAAAAGGTTTTGTTTTTAACTACTTTTTCTTTTTAGTAGCTTTTTTTTTAACTGCCTTTTTTTTAACAGCTGTCTTTTTAACCGCTTTTTTCTTTACTGCTTTTTTCTTAACTGCAGTTTTTTTAACTACTTTCTTTTTAGTAGCTTTTTTCTTAACGGTTTTTTTTGCTGTTTTTTTCTGGACAGATTTCTTTTTTATTGCCTTTTTCTTAGCCATAGTAACACCTCTTTTTTTACAAATGTAAAAGTTTAAATAACCTAGTGAATTATCACTATTTAAATGTTTTTATTTTGACCATGAAACACGCAAGCTATTTTGAAGGAACATTACAATTAAGAAATTGTGAAAAGGAAGTTTACAAGTTTGTAGACGAGTATTTTATAGAGAATAATGTAGGTGTTGCTAGGAAAATAAAACAAAAAAAAGGTTTTGATTTTTTTGTTAGTTCTAATAAATTTTTATTAAGATTAAAGTCTGTACTTTTAAGACATTTTTCAGGAAGAGTTTTGGTTTCAAGAAAGCTTTTTTCGAGGGATAGACAAACTAGTAAGGAAATTTTCAGGATGACTTTATTGTTTGAACAACTGTCTTTTGACGTCGGTGATATCATAGATGATAGGGGCGATCAAGTTAGAGTTTTAAGGATAGGAGAAAGAATAAATGTTAAAAACTTGAAAACTGGAAAAAGTTATTTTATGCGTTTTTGATTTTTGATAGTTTTTTAAATTCAAATAATTTCACGAACTCCAAAAATCATTTTCTTGATTTTTGATATTCTTTTACAATTTTAAAAAACAATTCTTTTTGATTAATTCTTTTGAAGAATTTACTTTTATTATATTTCCTTTTAAATCTAGAATGGCATATCCAACTGTTATTCACGGATCAATGCCTAGTATTAATAATTGCATAATGATTATTATGTAGTGATGTTTATTAAAATTAGGGTTAAATTAAATAATATAAAACATTATAAATCTGGTTTAGTTACTAATTTTATGAGTTTATTAATATATTGTGCAACACCTTCTAGATTAAAAGATAAAACGGAGGAAATAATGGATCTTGTTACAAATGAAGGTAACGCTCCGTTTCACCCATTTCAAGCATTTCCTTTTGAAAGATTTGAAGGCAATTTAAAAGTTGGAAGAGATGATTCTATGGAATGGTGTTTAAATTCAATTGGTATTTGTAATGCATTTTACTTGTTTGGTGTTTCTGATGGAACTTTGCAAGAATTAGTTTATGCAAAAACTGTCAAACCTGTTTTTCTTCATTTGGAATTTGACTCTGAGTGGGAAAAGCATTATGAAATATTGGGCAAGAAGTATGATTATCCTTTAGAAGGAATGGTTGGTAATCCTCTTTTTTATAGGTGATTATTTTAATCAAATTATAGAATTAATCTAATATAATGTTATAAGTGTCCAATAAACCAATTACTTCTGGAATAGAAAA
This sequence comes from uncultured Methanosarcinales archaeon, assembly GCA_964561995.1. Classification (GTDB taxonomy): domain Archaea; phylum Nanobdellota; class Nanobdellia; order Woesearchaeales; family JABIAG01; genus JABIAG01. The sequence continues at coordinate 90,521 of CAZLQZ010000001.1, forward strand.
TGTTGTTTTTTCTAGTTTATTTTGATTGGGGTTTATTGAGTAATTTTTAGCATTTTTAAATGATGCATAACTTAGATTTGTATTTTGAAAAAGAGTATTTTTTAAATCTGAATTTTCAAAATTTGCATTAAATAAGTTTGTTTCAATAAAACTACAATCAAATACTTGACAATCTTCAATTTTTATATTTTTCAGTTCTAAATTTAAAAAAATAGACATCGATATAAAACAATTTTTAAAAGAAAAACTGACCATAAACTCATTATATTTTGAGAAGTTTAATCCTAATATTTTTGATTCTTTAAATGTTATGTCTTGCATTTTTGTATTTTCTAAATTAACATTGGATAAGTTACAGTTTTCAAAAGTACAATCAATAAAAACTGAATTTTTAAAAGATTTATCTGTAAAATTCTCATTATTAAATGTCTTTGATTCAAATTCTTGGTTTTGGTATTCCATTTTTGTTTGTTATTTTTGTTTCTTTATAATTTTGTTTATTATTGAATTAATTATGTGTGTGGGTTAAAAAATCTTATTTTTTTAATTGTTTTAGTAATTACTTTTATAAAATACACTTTACTTCTGTATGAAATGAAAGCTTACAATTTCGCTAAAAGAATTAGTGTCTGTACTAATAATATCCAACGTAAAAATTTTGTTTTAGCAAAAATGGTAGGTTTAGCTAATTATTTAGGTTATGAATTAGAAGTTCAAAAAATGGACATTGATCCCAGATATGGAAATGAAAATTTAATATTACGTTCAGGACATAAGAATCCTTTGTTAATTACTGCTCATTATGATGCTTTTTTAATAAATGAAAATTCTGCTTTTACAACACCTGGGGCAAACGACAATGGTAGTGGTCTTGGAGCAGTAATGCAAGCGGCTTTAAAATTAAAAGGACTTCCAATAGATTATGTTTTTTTTGGTGCAGAAGAACAAGATTATTTTGGGTCTAAATATTATGTTGCTAATTTGGATGAAGAACCAAGAGGGGTTGTTAATTTAGATACTTGTGGTTCAGGTGGCGATTTAGGAATTCTTATACCTGATGTAGTTTATGTTGATGATGATGAACTGGCTTCTACTGATAAAGAATTAAATTCTGTTTATTTATCTGCGATTCAGGAATTAGGATTACAATTTTGTATTGATGATCCTTTAGCAAGTGGAGACCATTGTGCTTTTATGAAAGCCGGAATTCCTGCAACTACTATTCAAGGTGAAGATCATTCATTTTATGGAATTGTGGATGGTAAGTATGATTTGTCTAAAATGATTATGCATACTGGTGGGGACACAATTAATGCTGTAGATAAAGATTTTTTAGAAAATGTTGTTCAAGTTTTAATTGAAGGTTCTAAAAGATTGTTGAATGATTAATTTTAATTTTTTCTTTAAACTTTTCACCTAAAAACTTTTAAACCATTAAGATTTATTCAATTCTATGATAGAATTAGATGGATCATTTTGTGAAGGTGGCGGACAAATAGTTAGAACTGCTTTAGCTTTATCATGTCTTACAAAAAGACCATTTAAAGTAAAAGATATTAGAAAAGGAAGGGATAAACCTGGATTAAAAGCTCAACATTTGAAATGTATTGAAATTTTAAAAGAATTAAGTGATGCTTTTGTTCAAGGAGATAAATTAGGAAGTGAAGATCTTTTATTTTATCCTAGAACGATAAAAGTAAAGGATATTAGTCAAGACATTGAAACTGCAGGTTCCATTACCCTTTTATTACAGTCTCTATTGCCTTTTTTAATATTTCAAAAGAAAAGGATCAAACTTAATTTAAAAGGCGGTACTGATGTTAAATGGAGTATGCCTTATGATTACTTTGCTAATGTTTTAATATCTCAATTAAGAAGATTTGCTAGTATTGATTGTAAATTGTTAAGAAGGGGATATTTTCCAAAAGGATCTGGAGAAATTGAATTAATTATTAGACCTAAAGAAAAAAGATCAATTAATTTAACTGAGCAAGGCGATTTAACAATCATTAAAGGAATTTCTAGTGCTTCTAAATCATTACAAGAAAGAAATGTTGCTGAAAGAATGTCACAAACAGCAGAATTAATGTTAAAAAGATTAAATACTCCAATAAGTATTAGTAATGAATATTCAGATTCTTTATCTGATGGGTGTGGAATTACTTTATTTGCAATTTATTCAAAAAATGATGAAATTAATTTAAATCCTGTCAGGTTGGGTAGTTCTTTTTTAGGTGAGAAAGGAAAAACCTCTGAACAAATTTCTGAGACTGCTTCTAATCATTTAATTAAAGGAATAGATTCTTTGGCACCTGTTGATGAATTTTTAGCAGATAATTTAATTCCTTTTATGGCTGTGGTTGGTGGAGAAATTAAAACAACAACTATTACTAATCATACAAGGTCTAATATTTATGTGGTTGAGAAATTTTTAGATGTTAAATTTGAAATAAATGAAACTACTAAAGTGATTAAAGTTGAGCCAACTGAATTTCAGTTTTAAGTTCTCTTAATCCGTAATTAATTCTTCTTCTAATTGTTTCATCAACAATTCTTAATGAAAATTTTTCAGCGATTTCTAATTCTTCTTTTGCTTCAACTAATTTTCCTTGGTGAATTAAGTTTTTAACTTCTCTAATCATTTCAAGAATGTCTGTAGGCTTATCATTGAGGATTGGTCCTCTTGCCATAGGAATTGCATTTATTGATTCTCTTGGTTTTGAAATCTCTTTTTGTAAAGGTCTTCCTTGTTCAGGAGTTATTTGTATGCCATCCATTTCTTTTAATGCAAGTTCTTTTTCTCTTTGAGCAAGTTTATTTTGTTGTATTGAAAGACTGCTATACACTTTTTTATTTGTTAAAGCCAAATCTCTTTCTTTTCTAGCAATTTCAATTTCTCTTGTTTTATGTTTTCTCATTGCAGAATTTCCTGCTTCAGCCATTTCTTTTTCAATTTGAGCTAAAACTTTTTCTCTTTCTGCAAGATTTTGCATGACTCTTTGACTATCACTTATTTTAGATTGGAGAATTTCAAGTTCTTGTTCTTTATTCATTAATTTATGAGATTCATTTTCAAGATTGACTTTGTCAACTCTCATTTTTTCGTCAGTTTTTTCTTTAATATCAATTATATTTTTCAATTCTACTCTTTTATTGCTAAGAACATCTTCAAAATTTCCCAATCTTTTAGATTTATTTAATATATTATGACTCATTGCTTCTTGTCTTTTTGCAATATCTTTTTCTTCTTTAGCTATAATCTCTTCTTTTGCTAGTCTTGTTTTAAGAGCTCCATCTTTTTCTTCAACAATTTTACTTGTTGCTTCCAATTCATATTCAAATTTGTTAAGCAATTGTTCTTTATTGTTTATTTCTTTTTCTTTTTTCTCAAGTTTGTCTTTTCCATTTTCAATTTCTTTAATTGCTTTTCTTTTAATTAGAGTTAATTTGTCAATTTCTTTTTTCTTTAATCCTATTAATATTTGAAGTTGTTTTTCTTCTTTTTTTAATAGATGCATTTCTTCGATAGTTATGTGTTTTTTCTTTTCATTTTTATTTAGATTTGATTCTTTTTTCTTCAAATAAATTTCTCTTGATTGAACTTCTTTTTCTCTTTTGTTAACTGAACTTCTTAATTTTTCAAGATCATTAGTTGCTTCTAATACGTCTTTTGCAATTTTTTTAACATAATCTTCTTTTTCTTCTAATTTTTTTAATTTTTTAAAATCATTAATTAAACCGCTTTTTTCATTTAATAACTGACCAATTTGAACTTGTAAATGTTTTTTATCTCCCATAATTTGATTCATATGGGCTTCTCTTTGTAACAAATTTTTACTTTTTTGGTCTAATTTATTTTTAAGTTCAATCATTTCATGACGAAGTTCAAAAATCTTTTTTTCTTTATCATCTAAACCGTCTTTTTTTTGATCAATTTGAGATTCTATTTTTTTTAATTCAGCTATTTTTTGAGAGGCATAGTTCTTATTTGCCATTAATTTTATCTCTTTTTCTTTTTCACTTAATATGTCTCTTACTTTACTTAATTTATCTATTACTTCTTTTGCTTGTGATTCTCTTTTATTCAAAAAATCTTTTTCTTTTGATAATCTCGCTTTTTCTGTTGTATTAAAAGCAGTTTCAATTTTGGATTGTGATGTCTTTTTCTCTCTAATTGTTAGATCTTGTTCTTCTTTATCTAATGCTAATTTAGCTTGTTTAAAGTCTTCTAGAACTGTTTTCATTTGTTTTTGTCTTTTACTTAATTCATCTAAAGCTTTGTTAAGTTTTATATTTCTTCTAAACACGTCTCTTATAAAACTTTTTTTCTCATGGACTTCTTTTGTAAAAGCTTGTTTTCTTATTTTTAATGCATCAATATTTTTGGTAAGTTCTTGAATATCCTTTTCTTTTTTGGTTAATTCTTCTCCTTTTAATTTACAAAGCTTTTCTTCTTCTATTTCTTTTTTCTTAACTAGTATTTTTTTAGCATTATAGTTTCTAATTTCTTGAGAAATATTATTTTTGGTTTTTTCTAAGTCTTCAATTTCAAATTTAATATGTTTGAATTTTTTTTCAATACTTTTTATATTTTCAACTTCTTTTTTAATATTTGATTTTTTTGATTTTAAATTTTCAATATCTTTTACTAATTTAGTTTTTTCTTGTTCTTTTTTATTTAATTGTAAACTTGTTTTTTTTGCTTTTTCTTCTTCAATTGTTTCTAATTCCTTTACTTTTTCTTTCTTATTTTTATAACCTTTAATTTCTGTTACAATTTCTTTTTTCTTATCTTCTAATTGTAGAACTTCTGTTTTAATATCTTGAAATCTTTTTTCAATAGATCGTATTTCATTAATTTCTTTTTTTAATGAATTCTTTTGATTTTTTAAGTTTGAAACTTCTTCATTTAATTGTTTTTTTTCTTGTTCTTTTTTATTTAGTAATTGTTCTGTATTTTTTACTTTTTCTTGTTTTGATGTTTCTATCTCTTTTATTTTTCTTTCTTTTTGACTATGATTTTCAATTTCTGTTTCAATTTTTTCTTTTTTATTTTCTAATTTTAGAACTTCTGTTTTAATGTCATGAAACTTTTTTTCAATAAATTTGATTTCATCTATTTCTTTTTTCAATATGTCTTTTCGACTTTTTAAGTTTGAAACTTCTTCATTTAACTGTTTTTTTTCTTGTTCTTTTTTATTCAGTAATAATTTTGCTTTTTTTACTTTTTCTTGTTTTAATGATTCTATCTCTTTAATTTTCTCTTCTTTTTCTTTATAATTTTTAATTTCTATTGCAGTTTCTTGTTTTTTATTTTCTAATTTTAAAACTTCTGTTTTAATGTCTTGAAATCTTTTTTCTATTGGTTTTATTTCCTTAATTCCTTTTTCCATTGTTTGTTTTTGTTTTTTAAGATTAGAAATTTTTTCATTCAATTGTTTTTCTTCTTGTTTCTTTTCAGCTAATATGTTGATTTTTTCTATTTCGGATATTTTTAGTTTATTTACTTCTTCTTTTTTTCCTTTAATGTTTTTAATTTCTGAAACAATTTCTTGTTTTTTATTTTTTAATTTTAAAATCTCTTCTTTCATATTTAGAATTTTTTTACTAACTGGTTCTACCTTAGAAATGTCTTTTTTCAATGCTTCTTTTTGTTTTTTTAAATTTGATAGTTCTTCGTTTAATCTCTTTTTTTCTTCTTCTTTTTTAAATTTGGATTGTTTAATCTTATTTAAGTCATTTAATGCTGTTTCAAAGTTTTTTTCAATAGATTTTAATCTTTTATTTTTAGCCTTAATGTCTGGATCTTGGGATATTGTATCTACTTTAATTGGTTCTTTATTATTTTCTTTTTTTGATATTGCTCTCTCTCTTTTATCTAATTCTTTCTTTTTTAGTATTAATTCGGAAGAAATTCTATTTAATTCATTTACTCTGCTTTTTAGCTTACTATCTGCCATTTAGTTATTATTTATATTCTCTATTTAATAACTTATGTTATTATTGTTGAATAATAAAAAAAAATTCTTGTGAAAACAAAAAGTTTTATAAACAGTTATTTAATCTATATAAAAAATGGAAAATAAATGTACTTCATGTGGAAAAAAACTTGTAAATGATACGTCTTGTGTTATTTTTCCTTGTCCTGGATGTGGAAAACAAAAAATAAGTAGATGTAGTCATTGTAGAGAATTATCAGCAATATATAGATGCCCTGAATGTGGGTTTGAAGGTCCTAATTAAAATGGCAGATGTAATTTTAACATTTAAGATTATGCCTGAAAGTCCTGATGTGGATTTAGTTGCCTTAGAAGCTTTGATAAAAGAAAAAATCTTAGCTTTTGCAGGTGAAGGTGAAATTAGAGTTGAAGTAGTTCCTATTGCTTTTGGTTTAAATGCTTTAAATGTGGTCTTTGTGGCTGATGAAGCTCAGGGTGGAACTGAATCATTAGAAGCTGAAATCACTGAATTAAATGGTGTTAATTCTGTTGAAGTTACTGATGTAAGAAGAGCTATAGGATAAAGTTAATTTCTTTAATTATTTTATATTTTTATTAATTTTTTAAAAGTTTAATTATTTTTATTCAACTATATGTTTTTTAGCTAAATTATCTAATTTTTCTTCTAAAGAAATTGTTGGTGTAACATTAGAAATCAAACGAATATCTATGTGGCTATAATCTCTTGTTATGTTTGAATATTTAGATTGAAAATGTATGCTTATTCCTTCTAAATGAAATCCATATATGTCTGTATCTTTTGGTTTTGGATGCCAGGCAAAAACTTTTTCTGTATTATTTTTTAAATATTTTAAGATTTCTTCATGAAGTTCTAATAAGTTATGTCTTGAGCTTTTATATTGTAACTTTGATCTGTATATATGTTTTTCTTCCATGTTTTTTAGAAAAAAACAATTATTTATAAATATATTTCTTAATTAATTGCTATATTAAAAAATAACTTTGTATTTTTTAACTTTTTAATTCAATTAATATTGAAATTTTAATAAAAAATTAAATGGTTTTTAATATACTTTGTTGTCTCATTCTCATGAAAACTTTACCATTTCTTTTTTCAATTTGCTTCCAGATTAATTTTCCTTTTTTTACTTTTATATAATTTAGTTTCATTTTCTTCCCCCTTTAGATGCTATCTCTAACTCTTTTTCTGATTTTTATTTTAATTGCTGAATCAAAATTTAATGTAATTTTTCTAGATTTTTTCTTTAATGTTTTAACCCATCCAACTTCTGAATTAATTAAATGTAATTCACTAAAGAATATTATGAATGTTCTAATTCTTCTTTCCGATAGCGGATTGACTTTAAATGATTTGCATGTTTTGATATAATTCAAATAAACTTGGGGACCTGTAGTTTGTCCTTTTGTTTTTAAAAGAGATAGGAATAGTATTTTTTGATGTTTTGTTAATGCAGTTAAGGTTTTTATGAGTGAGTCTTGTTCAAGATTTTTATCTGCTTGTTTAACTGTATCTAAAGTAATTGATTTTTTATTTTTTGCTAAGGCAATTTTTCCACATGAGTCTAATAATTCAAGAGCTTTTCTTGCATCGCCACCTCTTTCTGATTCGATTTCTGCAATTTTTGATAATACTGCGGATGAAACTGTTTTGGGCATAAACGCTTTGGCAGCTCTGTTGGCGAGTATGCCCTTTAGTTCATCTGAGTTATAAGGTGAGAAAATGATTCTAATTCTACCAAAAGAGGATTGAGTCCTGGGCGATAAGTAGTCATATACTCTAAGGTCATTCGAAATTATAATTGAAGACACTTTGGAGGTTAAGTTAACATTAATTCTGCTTAGCTTATAGAGTACGTCATCCCCTGATTCTTTAAGGACATAGTCCACTTCGTCCAGGACCACTAACACATTGGTATTTTTGTTGGTTAATGAATCTCTTATTTCGGTCATTACTTTTTTGGTTGACCAACCCGTTTTTGGTATTTCAGTGTTTGAAAGGCGACTTAATAATTCTAATAAAATTGAATATTCTGTTCTGTTTTCTGAGCAATTAATGTAAACTATTTTTAGTTCCATTGATTTTTTCTTTGCTTCTTTTCCTAATTCATTACAAATTTCTAAACTTAATGCTGTTTTTCCTGTACCAGGTGTACCATAAACAAAAATTGAGCTAACTGGACTGCTAAGAAGAATTGGTGCTAATTCCATAATTAGGTCGTTTCTTTCATTAATTCTTCCGACCAAACCTTCTTTTGGAACTAATTCGTATAAAGAATTTCTATCTTTATAGATACTTTTTTTCAATACACTGTCAAACGTAAGTTTTCTCAAAAATAAACACCCCCCGGTTTAAAGTAACACCCCCCAAGCTGCCACCTTTCTTAATTTAGTATACTGTAGGTACTATATAAATGTTTCCTTTTGTTCCTATGTTTCCGTTGTTTCCGATGCTATTTTTCCGTGTGCCGTGGTCCCTTAGTGGTGTAGCTTTGGCATCTATCTACCCAATTCGAAGTTTGAATCCTTTGAAAAAATGTATTCTGCGAGGGTTTTAAGGAGAGGATTAGATAGGGTGATTAGTAAATTCCATTAGTTTTGCTTTTACTCCTGTTGAAATTATGAAGAAAGTTTTAAGTAACAGTCCTAGAATGCCTTTTTTATTCCCTTCTTATTCTGAATCTTTTTATGAAACTAGGTCTTATGTTTTGGACAGGATTAAAAAAATAGAAGTTCAAAATGTATTTAGTTAATATCCATAATTTTTTTATATGCTAAAGCATTACCTATTATAATATGCTTCATAAATTACTAACTAATCGAAAAGCTGTAAATATATTAAAACTTCTTTCAGAACAGGACGATGTTTTTGAACTAACTGAATTAAAACTATCTGAAAGTTATGCTGAACTGTTGTTGAATTATAATTTAATTCAGCTTGAAAAGGGTGAAAGAACTCTGATGAGTATTTCTTTAAAAGGTAAACAGTTCATTAAATTGATGGATGAAATGAAAAAATTAGTTGAAAAAGGATCTACTGGTTCAAGATTGAAATTGTCTTTTAATCTATCTAAGGAAGAAAGAACTACCTTGTTATTAATTTCCAAGTTGGGCTTTGATGTTGAAATAAGTATTTTGTTAAAAACTTTAAAGAGAGAAAATCTTGTTAAAACTGGGTTTGGTTTGACAAAAATTCTTAAGGCTTTACAGGAAATAAATTTAGTTGAGTTAAAAAATAAACGTGTTGAAATTACGGAATTGGGTAAAAAAACAATTATTAATGAATTGTTAGAAGAATTTAATCTTAAAGGAGTTTAAATAACTCTTCATAACTTATGTTGCTTCTTAATCCTCTGTCATCAAAATGTGTTCTAGAAACTTTTAATCCTTTTTTTTCAATTTTAGCAATTAATTTATCAAATTTTGGAACTGATATCTTTTTTTTCTTGCAAAGGTCATGTATTAAATAAAATCCTTTTTGATCAATTTTAGACTCATTATATATAGTAGTCAAAAATTTTTTTAAATTTTCATCGCAATTTTCTAACATTTCTTTAACTAATTTTGGTTCCCATAGTTTTCCTAGCCATAGAGGTCCTGCTTCATTTAACATTCCAATGTGTTTATACAATTCGTCACATTTTTCTTTTCCTTTTTCACAAACAAAAAATATTCTCATGTAATGATCTTTTGAATATGAAAAGATTGGCGTTAGTGCTTTTTGTTGGCTTACTCCAATTAATTGAACTCTTCTTGCTAATATCCTTAGGCCTGTTTCATGCATTGTTGAATCTTTAACTGGATTACTCCAGTATTTTCTTTTACAAGCTTTGGGATAAGTTCCTGATAGGGCTGAAGTGTCTGTTGCTGTAATTGCAAGAATTCCTCCTCTTGAAATTCTTTTTATTGCAGAATCTAAAAATGCAATAGGGGGTCCGAATGGATCTATGTCTATATAATCAAAACCTTTAGAATTCAACATAAATTCATTTCCGTCTTGTTGAGAAATGTTAATTAGACCTTTTCTTTTTAATCCATGTAAATTCAATTTATTCAATTTGAAGTTTTTTTCAATTAATTTAATTGCTTCTTTTGAATTATCATTTAAATAAATGCTATTGATGCATTGTTCATTTAATTCTAAAACAAATCTTATTCCTCTAATTCCACTTCCGGATAAAGGTAGGCCAATTTGCATCATTTTTTTATTTAAAGAATTAAGTAATAATATTGATATGTCTCTATTTAATTTCATTACGGGATTATAAAATACTGGTAATTCTTTTGATATTTTTCCGTCATATATATTAATTGTAGCGTTGCCTTCTGTTATAGTTTGCATATGTATGAAAACTTTCGCAGATATAAAAATTTAACCAAAAAACGAGTTATTTTTTAAATTTTAGTTGTATTATTGATTCATATACTTTTTGTTAAATAGTATTTCTTTATCAACAACTTTTATAAACAATAAACATTTTAGAAATCAAATGCCAAAAAAAATTTCATTTAAATCAACTTCTGAAATTAAAGTTCCGGATAAATTAATAGATCAAATAATCGGTCAAGAAAGTGCTGTTGGAATAATGAAAAAAGCAGCAAAACAAAGAAGGCACGTCTTATTAATTGGTGAGCCTGGGACTGGAAAGTCTTTGTTAGGTACTGCTTTGGCACAATTAATACCTAAGGAAAATTTGCAAGATGTATTGTCTTTTCAAAATCCTAATGATGAAAACGCTCCTATGATTCGAGTTGTCCCAATTGGGCAAGGTCGGGAAATTCTTTCAAAGTCTAGGTTAAATTCTCAAGGATTATTTAAATTTCAAAATATAGTTTTTTTAGTATTATTAATTATTGCAATGGTTGCTCCCTGGTGGGCGTTTAATTATTATCAAAGTTTTTCTCCGACTGTTGCATCTATTATGTTTGTTGCTTTCTTTTTGGGAGGGATGATTTTTTTAGCAGTATTTATTTTTGCTATGAATATTGGACGAAGAAATATGTTTTCACAAAAAGGTGGAACTCCAAAAATAATTGTTGATAATTTTGGAAAAATACAGGCTCCTTTTTTTGATGCTACTGGTGCTCACGCGGGTGCTTTATTAGGTGATGTGTTGCACGACCCTTTACAATCTGGTGGTTTGGGTACTCCTGCAAATGAAAGAGTGATTGCTGGAATGATTCACAAGGCTCACATGGGGGTATTGTTTATTGATGAAATTGCAACTTTACAACCCCATACTCAACAAGAATTATTAACTTCATTACAAGAAGGTAAGTATTCAATTACTGGACAATCTGAAAGAAGTGCTGGGGCAATGGTAAGAACTGAACCTGTTCCTTGTAATTTTGTATTGGTTGCTGCAGGAAATGTTGAGACAATAAAAAACATGCATCCTGCTTTAAGAAGTAGAATTCGTGGTTATGGTTATGAAGTCTTTATGAAAGAAACTATGCTTGATACTTTAGAAAATAGGCACAAAATTTATCAATTTATTGCTCAAGAAGTTAAAAAAGATAAAAGAATTCCTCATTTTTCTAAAAAAGCTGCAGATGAAATAATTGATGAAGCAAGAAAAAGGGCAAATAGAAAAGGTCATATTACTTTAAGATTAAGAGGATTGGGTGGATTAATTAGGTCTGCTGGTGATATTGCAAAAGAAGAAAATGCAAAATTGGTAGAGCCAAAACATATTGAAAAAGCTAGACTGGTTGCAAGATCTTTAGAGACTCAAATTGCCGATAGATATATTGAACGAAAGAAAGAATATGAAGTGTTTAAAACTACTGGTAGAGATATTGGAAGAGTTAATGGTCTTGCTGTGATGGGTGGAGGCGAAAGTTTTTCTGGAATAGTATTACCTATTGAATCTGAAGTTGTTATGGGTGGAAGGGATTCTAAAATTATTGCCACTGGTAAACTTGGCGAAATTGCAAAAGAAGCAATTCAAAATGTTTCAGCAATTGTTAAAAAATATTTTGGTGAAGATATTAAAGAAAAGTATGATATTTATGTTCAATTTTTACAAACTTATGAGGGTGTTGAGGGGGACAGTGCATCAATTGCTGTTGCAACTTCAATCATTTCAGCCTTGAAAAAAGTACCCGTAAAACAAGATGTTGCAATGACTGGTTCATTATCTGTTAGAGGGGAAGTATTGCCAATAGGTGGTGTTTCATCTAAAATTGAGGCAATATTAAATACTGGAATTAAAACTGTAATTGTTCCAAAATCCAATATGCAAGATATTGTTATAGGTAAAGAGAAGTTGAAAAATATTAAAATTATCCCTGTGGAACGAATTGAAGAAGTTTTAAAAGAGGCTTTAGATTGGAAGGGAAAAGAGGATGTTCTGAGTATAATTCTGGGTAAAAATTAATTTTAGGAGGATAACAACCATAAGCTTTATAAATGCTTTACGATTTCTGAAGATAAATGATGATGATATTCTCTCCTGACAAGAGGCTCTAATTTACATATACTAGTTAGACCTATGTTTTAGAGAGGAGAATGTTATTATGCCCTGGTAGTGTAGTGGTTTATCATGAAGCCCTGTCGTAACCAATTTCATTGATTTGAAATTGTTTTTAGAAAGGCTTCGACTCGGGTTCAACTCCCGGCCAGGGCGTTTTACGGGCCGGTAGCTCAGTTTGGTAGAGCACTTGACTTTTAATGCTTAATTGCAAGAAGGAATCAAGTGGTCGCGAGTTCAAATAACCAAAGTGGTTGGAAAGTCTCGTCCGGCCCGCTATTAAAATTGAAAAGGTGTTCAAATATGGCAAAAAAAAAAACGAAAATAAGCAAACACATCTTAATTCCTAAACATACTAAGTTGACTGAATCTGAAAAAAAACAATTACTTGAAAAGTATAATGTTACAGTTAAGGAATTACCATCAATTTACATTACTGATTCTGCTTTAGAGGGCATTACAGTTAAAGCAAATGATGTTATTAAAATAGAAAGAGATAGTCCAACAGCGGGTCATACCGTATTTTATAGGAGCGTTATAGAATGAAAAGAACCGAGCTATTATTAAAAAGATATTTTGAAGAAAACTCATTAGTTGTTTCTGATATTAATTCTTTCAATCATTTTATTGATGTAGGATTACAAGAAATAATTGATGAAAATAAAGAATTAACACCTCCAATTGTTCCACCAAATGTTGAAGATTTTAAAATTCATTTGGATAAAGTTTGGGTAGATAAACCTGAAGTTATTGAAGCTGATGGAAGTAAAAGAGAAATTTTACCTATGGAAGCAAGACTAAGAAAATTAACTTATGCGGCTCCTGTTATGTTAAGTATTTCTGCTCATATTAATGGTGTTCAAAGAGAATCTTTTACAACACAAATTGCATCTATTCCCGTTATGTTGAAATGTAAAAAATGTTATTTACATGGATTATCTAGAGATGAATTAATTGATAAGGGAGAAGACCCAGATGACCCAGGTGGTTATTTTATTGTTAATGGAACTGAAAAAGTTTTAATTTCTGTTGAAGATTTAATGCCTAATAATTTCCTAGTTGAAAAAGAAAAAGCATCTGGAAATTATATTGGTAAATTATTTTCTGAGAAAGGTGCTTTTAAAATTCCGCATACTGTTCAAAAGAAAAAAGACGGTTTGTTTTATTTAACTTTTACTAGAGTTAAAGAAGTTCCTTTGGTGATTATTCTAAAAGCTTTAGGATTATCTAAAGATGAAGAAATTGTTAAAGCAATCTCTGTTGAAGAACAGTTTGATGATGTTTTAGTTAACTTGTACGAATTTGTCAATATTAAAACTGAAGAAGATGCTTTAGATCATTTATCTAAAAAAATTAACGTTACTCAACCTAAACAAATTAGGATGGAAAGAACTCAAGAAGTTATTGATAAATATTTATTTCCCCATATTGGTGGAACAAAAGAAGATAGATTAATGAAAGCATATAACTTATGTAAACTTCTTAAAAAATATATCAAAGTTAGTAATGGTATGATTGAACAAGATGATAAAGATCATTATAAAAATAAAAATCTTAAATTAAGTGGCGAATTACTTACTGATTTGTTTAGAGCTAATTTAAGAATTCTTGTTGGGGATATGTTATATAACTTCCAAAGAATTGTTAAGAGGGGAAAAGTTCCTTCTATAAAAGTAATAATTAGAGAAAAACTCTTAACATCAAGAATTTATAGTAGTATGGCTACTGGTTCTTGGGTTGGAGGAAGAAAAGGTATTTCTCAAAGATTGTCAAGAATTAATTACTTGGATATGCTTTCGCATTTGCAAAGAGTAGTTTCTCCTTTGTCATCATCACAAGAAAATTTTGAAGCAAGAGAATTACACCCAACTCATATGGGTAGATTATGTCCTTCTGAAACTCCTGAAGGTACTAATATTGGTTTAAGAAAAAACCTATCGCTTCTTGCTCAAATTTCACAAAAAGAAGGTGAAGGTGAATTAATTAACCAGCTAAAAGATTTAGGTTTAATAGGGGTGCAAAATGAATGATATTTTTTTAAATGGAAAATTTTTAGGTAGTGTTGAAGACCCAATCAAATTTACTTCAAGTTTAAGAGAAGAGAGAAGAAAAAATAAAATCAGTGGAAATGTTAATATTTATCACGATAAAGAAAAAGCTACACTTTTTGTTTCTAATTCGGGTGGAAGAGTAAGAAGACCTTTAATTCTTGTTAAAGAAGGAAAAAGTTTACTGACTGAACAACATCTAAAACAATTAGAAAAAAAAGAAATAGGTTGGTCTGATTTAGTTAAACAAGGTGTTATTGAATTTTTAGATGCTTCTGAAGAAGAAAATGTTTATATTTCTTTTAGTGAAGATAGTTTAAATGAAGATCATACACATTTAGAAATTACACCTTTGGCAATGTTTGGATTATGTACTTCATTGTTTCCGTTTGCAAATTTTACTCAGGGAACAAGGGTTTCTATTGGTTCGAAAAACCAAAAACAAGCTTTAGGTTTTTATGCAGCTAATTATCAAACAAGAGTTGATATGGATATAAGTTTGTTACATACACCGCAAGTTCCTATGGTACAATCTGTAATGCATTCAGTTTCAGAATATGAAACTCATCCATCTGGACAAAATGTTGTTGTTGCAATTATGGCATATGATGGTTATAATATGGATGACGCATTGGTTATTAACAGAGCAAGTATTGATAGAGGATTAGCAAGAAGTACTTATTATAGGCCTGTTCTTTCAGAAGAATTAAGATATTCTGGTGGATTAACTGATGAAATCGGAATTCCTGATAAGGAAGTTAAAGGTTATAAAAGTGAAATAGATTATAAATTTCTTGAAGAAGATGGCATTATTAGTTCCGAATCAGATGTTAAAGAAGGCGATGTTGTTATTGGAAAAACTTCACCTCCTAGATTTTTATCTGGACTTGATGAATATAATCTTGCAAGTTCAACTAGAAGAGAATCTAGTTCTGCTTTAAAACATGGAGAAAAAGGAATTGTAGATTTTGTTATGATTAGTGAAAGTAGTAATGGTAACAAAATGGTTCAAGTAAGACTTAGAGAACAAAGAATTCCAGAAATAGGAGACAAGTTTACTTCTAGACACGGTCAAAAAGGTGTTTTAGGATTAATTGTTGATCCTGCTGATATGCCTTTTACAACTTCTGGAGTTAGTCCTGATTTAATATTCTCTCCACACGGAATTCCGTCTAGGATGACTGTTTCACATCTACTTGAGTTATTAGGTGGAAAAGTTGGAGCATTATCAGGTAGATATGTAGATGGTACTACTTTTGAATCTGAATCAGAAGAATCATTAAGAAATGAATTAAAATCATTAGGTTTTAGAGACGATGGTGTTGAAACTATGTATAATGGTATTACTGGACAAAAATATAATGCTAGAATTTTTGTTGGAAATATGTATTATTTAAAATTAAAACACATGGTTGCAAACAAAATGCATGCTAGAGCTCGTGGACCAATCCAACTTTTAACTAGACAACCAACTGAAGGTAGAGCAAAAGAAGGTGGTTTAAGATTAGGAGAGATGGAGAAAGATACTTTTGTTGCACATGGAGCTTCATTGTTGTTAAAAGAAAGATTTGATTCTGATAAAACAATAGTTCCAGTTTGTGAAACTTGTGGAATGATGGCAGTTTATGACAATTACAAAGACAAAACATTTTGTCCAATGTGTGGTGGAGAAGCAGTAATTTCTAACATAGAAATAAGTTATGCTTTCAAATTATTACTGGACGAATTTAAGACACTTGGAGTTTATCCAAAATTAAACTTAACTAATAAATACTGAGGAATAAAATGGACGAAACAGAAAAATATGTTTATAAAAAAGTTGACTCAATCGATTTTGGAGTTCTTTCACCAAAACTAATGAAGGATATGTCTTCTGCTAAAATTGTTACACCAGAATTGTACGATAAAGAAGGATATCCAGTAGATGGCGGATTAATGGATGTTAGATTAGGCGTAATTGATCCGGGATTGAATTGTAAAACTTGCGGAGCTAAATTAAAAGAATGTCCAGGACACTTTGGTTATATTGAACTTGCAAGACCATTAATTCATATAAAATTTATGTCTCAAATTATGAATCTCTTAAATACTACTTGTAGAGAATGTGCAATGCCATTAATTCAACAAGCAAAAATTGAGAGTGAAATTGAAGCAATAGAACAATTAGGAAGAGATACTTCTTCAACTTTGGTTGATAAGTATGTAAAAGGTGTTATTGCAAAATTAAAAACTCAAAAAAAATGTCCTCATTGTAAAGCTGCTCAAATAAAAGTTAAATTAGAAAAACCAAGTACTTTTTTTGAAGGAGATAAAAGATTAACTCCTATTGAAGTGAGAACAAGACTTGAAAAAATTTCTGATGAAGTTTTACCTTTATTCGGATTAAATCCAAAAACAGTTAGACCAGAATGGATGATATTAACATTACTTCCTATTCCGCCAGTAACTATGAGACCTTCTATTACTTTAGAATCCGGTGAAAGAAGTGAAGACGATTTAACTCATAAACTAGGAGATATAGTAAGAATTAATCAAAGATTATTTGAAAACATTAACGCTGGTGCTCCAGAAATTATTATTGAAGATTTATGGGACTTGTTACAATATCATGTTACAACTTTCTTTGATAACAATATTGCCCAATTGCCTCCTGCTCGTCATAGATCAGGACAGCCTTTGAAAACAATTACTGAAAGAATTAAAAGTAAAGAAGGAAGGATTAGACATAATCTTGCTGGTAAAAGAACTAATTTTTCAGCAAGAACTGCAATTAGTCCCGATTCAAAACTTGCAATTTATGAAGTTGGTGTACCTCGAATTATTGCAATGAAATTAACCATTCCTGAAAGAGTAACTGAATGGAATTTAGAATATCTTAAGAAATTTGTTGAAAATGGTCCCGATCAATATCCTGGATCAAATTACATTGAAAGACCAGATGGTAAGAAAAAGAAAATAACTTCTGAAACAAAAGAAGCTGCTTTAGAAGAATTACAACCTGGTTATATTATTGAAAGACACCTAATGGATGGTGATGTTGCACTTTTTAACAGGCAACCTTCATTACATAGAATGAGTATGATGTGTCACAAAGTAAGAGTTCTACCTTATAAAACTTTTAGAATGAATCCTTGTGTTAACCATCCTTATAACGCAGATTATGATGGGGATGAAATGAACTTACACATACCTCAAACTGAAGAAGCAAGAGCAGAAGCTGAAATTTTAATGCAGGTACAAACTCAATTGATCTCTCCAAGATATGGTAGTTCAGTTATTGGATGTATTCAAGATGCAGTTAGTGGGAATTATGTTTTAACTAAGTTTATGAAATTTACAAGACAAGAAGCTGTTGATTTATTGTATGTTATTGGTGTTGATGATATCAAAATAAATAAAGAAGTGGTAGACGGTAAAGAAATAGTTTCACACTTATTTCCTACAGATTTTGATTTCAAAGGAAAATCAAAAACGGGTGATGATTTAGAAATTAAAAAAGGTAAGCTAGTTACTGGTGTACTTGACAACGCTAATTTAGGTGGTGGTGGTGAAGGACTATTAATTAGAAGAATTCATCAAAAGTACGGTGAAGATTTAGCTGTTGATATTTTATTTAAATTGTTTAGATTGGGAATTGAAATTTTAACAAGATATGGATTTACTTCATGTTTATCTGACTTGGATCTTCCAGATGAAGCAAATAATAAAATCAAAGAAGTTATTTCTGCAGCTGAAGATAAATCTACTCAATTAATTAAAGATTTTGAAGCAGGAACATTAGAACTTATTCCTGGTAAAGACCTTAAGGAAACTTTGGAATTACGAATCCTTGAAACTTTAAACAAAGCAAGAAATGAAGCGGGAGATTTAGTTTCAGAATTTACTAATAAAGATTCTAATACAATGGTGATGGCAATTTCAGGAGCAAAGGGTAAAATGCTTAACTTTACTCAAATGTCTGGATGTGTTGGTCAGCAGGCTTTAAGAGGACAAAGGATTAATAAGGGATTTAAAGATAGAACACTTTCAGTTTTTAAAACTGGTGAGTTAAGTCCTAAGGCTCACGGATTTATTGGTCATGGTTATAAAAGTGGATTAGACCCTGTTGAATTTTACTTTCAAGCAATGGTAGGAAGAGATTCACTGATGGATACTGCTTTAAGAACACCAAAGTCCGGTTATCTATATAGAAGATTGGCTAATGCAATGCAAGACTTAAAAGTTGAATATGATCATACAGTAAGAGATGCATCAAACAAAATTATACAATTTGAATATGGTGAAGATAGTATTGATGTATCAAAATCTGAAAAAGGAAAAATCAATGTAGAAAGAATAATTCACGAGGTTGAACAACAATGAAAATTTCATCAGAATACTCAAATGTTTTATCTCCTCAAATTATAGAGGATTTAAAAGAAGCAGGAAAACATCTCTCAGATAGTAAGTTTAAGACTGTTTTAGATAATGTTAAATTTGAATTTGAAAAATCAAAAATTACTCCGGGAGAATGTGTTGGTATTGTTTCCGCTGAAAGTATTGGAGAACCCGGTACACAAATGACATTAAATACATTCCATTTCGCGGGTGTATCTGAGATGAATGTTACTATGGGTTTGCCAAGAATTATTGAAATCCTCGATGGTAGAAAAAAAATCAAAACTCCAATGATGGAAATTTATATGAAAAATAAAGTTTCTGCCGAAAAAGTTAAGGAACATGCAATGAGAATCAAAGAAACATTGCTCGAATCTGTTGTAGATGAATTTAATATTGATATTGCTGAATTAAAAGTTGAAGTTCTTTTAAAAGAACAAAAAATGAAAGATTTAGCTTTAACAATTACTCACATTTCAAATGCAATTAAAAAAGCAGTAAAAAGCTCAACAGTTACAAAAGGTAATGATAATAATGTAATTATTAAATTGACAGGAAAAAGTGCTTCAATTAATGATTTATACAAATTAAAAGAGTCATTAAAAGTAATTTTTATTAGTGGAATTAAAGGAATTAAAGAAATATTGCCTGTTAAAAGAAAAGAAGAATACATAATCATTACTGCTGGATCAAATTTAAACGAAATTATGGCTCAAGAATTTGTAGATACAACTAGAACTGTAAGTAATGATATCTTTGAAGTATATGATGTTTTAGGAATTGAAGCTTCTAGGCAATTAATAATGGATGAATTAATGAAAGTTATGGAAAATCAAGGTTTAAATGTGGATGTAAGACATATTATGCTTGTTGCTGATACAATGTGTACTAATGGAAATATAAAAGGTATTACAAGATACGGTGTTGTTAGTGAAAAATCATCAACTCTTGCAAGAGCATCTTTTGAAACTCCAATTAAACACATAATTGCAGCAGCGTTAACTGGAGAAAGAGATCAGTTGACTTCAGTTGTTGAAAATGTAATGCTTAATCAACCTGTTCCAGTAGGTACTGGTTTACCAGGTCTAGTAACAGAAGTTAAGAAATGAGGTAAGAATGGCTAAAAAGAAATTACTAAATGAAGAAATTGTAAAAATCAAAAAGGCTATTGAAGAAGGAAAGGCAGTTATTGGAACAAAAGAAGTAATCACTTCTTTAAGATCTAATGATTTAGTTGAAGTATTTTTATCATCAAATTGTCCGCCTGAAGTTGAAAAAGATCTTCTTCATATGACAAGTTTAAATGATATTAAAACAACTAAACTTACTCAAGGTAATGATGATCTTGGAGTTGTATGTAAAAAACCCTTTTCTATTTCAGTATTAGGAATTAAACAATGATTTTTATTTTTTTTATGAGGCAAAGATAATGGGTAAAATTCTGTTTGATATGGATACTATGAAGTTTACAACTATGTTTGAATCTTTAACTCACACTAAATTAAAAGATTGTTTTAAAGAAGAAGGTGGTATTGTTTTTGTTGTTATGCCTGGCTATATTGCAAAAGCAATAGGTAAACAAGGAATTAATGTTAAAAAGATAAGTAATGCTATTAAGAAAAATGTAATTATTATTGAATTTAATCCTGATGTGGTTGAATTTGTTAAGAACTTAGTAAGAGTTCGAGGAATAGCAATTAGAAAAGAAAATAATAATGTTATAATTAAATGTCCTGATACTAAAACAAAAGGTTTAGTATTTGGAAGAGAAAAAGAAAGATTAAAAAGAGCAGAATTAATTGTTAAAAGATATTTTGATATCGACGACATTAAGGTTGAATAAATGTTATTTTTACAAAAGAAATTTTGAATTTCTGAGTATTATGCATTCTTTTTGGTCGAAAGCTTTATAAATAAATGGCGGTTTTTTAAAAACAATGGGAAAGAAAACTAATGGAATAAATGCAGCAAATAAGCTGAAGAAAAGAAGAAATAGTTCTAACTGGCTTAGTAGAAGTTATAAGAATAAAGTTTTAGGTTTAAAAGTTAAAGCAGATCCCTTAGAAGGTTCATCACAATCTAAAGCAATTGTACTTGAGAAAGTTCAAATTGAAGCAAAACAACCAAACTCTGCAATGAGAAAATGTGTTAGAGTTCAATTAGTTAAAAACGGTAAACAAGTTACTGCTTTTGCACCAGGTGATGGCGCAAGTAAATTAATTGATGAACACGATGAAGTAATTATTGAATGTATTGGTGGAAAGATGGGTAAAACCAAAGGTGATTTATCTGGAATTAGATTTCAAGTTATCAAAGTTAACGATCAAAGTTTAATAGCTCTACTAAAAGGAAAAATTGAGAAGGCAAGAAGATGATTAAATTTTTTAATAAATGGGATGCTGAAGGTATCAAAGTTGAAGATCCAGGACTTAAGGATTATATTATAGTAGAACCTAAAATAATTCCAAAAAGTGCAGGAAGAAATGCTAAATATAGATTTCATAAATCTAAAGCAACTATTGTTGAAAGACTTGTTAACAAAGTAATGGTTCCTGGACATAAATCTAAGAAACATAAACGGTCATCCGGTCATTTAACTGGAATGAATATTCAAGCTTTACAAATTGTTGAAAAAGCATTTCAAATAATTGAAACTAGAACTAAAAAAAATCCTATTGTTGTACTATCAAAAGCTGTTGAAAATGCTGCACCTAGAGAAGAAATTGTAGCTATTGAATATGGTGGAGCTCGTTATCCTAAAGCTGTAGAATGTTCCCCACAAAGACGAATTGATCTTGTAATGAGATTTGTAACTCAGGGTGCTTATACTAAATCTTTTAAAAGTAAAAAAGCAATTGAAAATGCTTTAGCTGATGAAATTATTGCTGCTTCTTTATTAAAACCAGAAAGTAATGCAATTTCTAAAAAGAACGAATTAGAAAGACAAGCAGACGCTAGCAGATAAATTTATAAACTAATTTCTTATTTTTTATTTTGAGGTGATATTATGTCAGAAAGAATAGAAGCATTAATGAGAATAGTTGTTGGAATTGTATCCGGAATTATTCTAGGATTGTGGAAAGCATTAGTACAAGTTTTAGCTGTTGTTAATTGGATCGTTGTAATAATTACAGGAGAAAGAAATAAAGGAATGGCAGATTTTTGTGAAATTTGGAATACTCAAGTATATATTTTCTTAAGATATATGACTTTTGTAACTAATGAAAGACCATTTCCTTTTGAAAAGTTAGATAAAAACATGTCTAAGTTTAAGAGGTAATTTTTAATTCGACTTAAGTCGTGCCAGAAGATTTTCTTCTGAGCATTTTTATTTATTTTCTTTATAGAATTCTAAACATTTTTTAAACGATTTTTTATCAAAGTCGCACCATTCTTGTCCTGTAAAATATGCTATAGCTTCTGTTGAGTCCCATAATAAAAAGTTATCCATAATATTATTATGTGTATTAACCATTAAATCAGGCGGGATAAAATAAGAAGAATAAATGTTTTCTTTAACTAAACTTTTACTTAATTGATCTGGACCAATTTTTTCGTATTGTAAACTTCTTATAATAACTCTTAAAGCATTAATTATATCTTCTTTTCCATCATAATTCAAGCATAAATTAAGAAAATAGTTATCATATTCTGCAGTTTTATTTAATACGTTTTTAATCGAATCTACGACTTTTGATGGAAGGTCATACCATCTACCTAATACTGATATTTTAACTTTATTTTCATGAATTAAGGGGTTTTTAGATAAATTATCTAACAATTCAACAATTGAATCCATATAATCAGAAAAATTGTTAATTCTGTAGTTAGTTCCTAATACATTAAATGTAAAAATAACTATGTTTTTTTTAATACAATTATCAACTGTTTCAAGGATTCTATTATTACTTAAATCTAAAGCTTGTTTTATTTCTTTTGAATTAATTTCTGCCCAATATTCAATATTTTTTATATTAAATGCAATATGTTTAGGCTTTTTTAATAGAGTTTTTTGTCTAAACATAATTTTAGTAACTAAATTATTTTTATAAAGATGCTGTATTTAGCACTAAATTTATAAACTATTTATATCATTAAAAATCTATGTTGTATGAAATTATTGTCTTAATTGTCTTAATAATAGCTACTTTTACAGATTATAAAAAAAGGGAAGTTCCCGATGAATTAAGTCATGGATTAATGATTTTAGCTTTAATATTAAGGATTATTTATTCTTTTATGATTCATTCTTTTAATCCATTAATTGAGGGAATATTAGGGTTTGGTATCTTTTTTGGAATTGGTTATTTATTATACAAAGTTAATCAATGGGGTGGTGGTGATGCTAAGATTCTTGGAGGAATGGGTGCGTTGTTTGGATTTTCACTTTCAAATTTATATATGGTACATTTTTTCATTAATTTAATGATTGTTGGAGCAATTTATGGAATTATTTATAGTATATTTTTAGCTTATAAAAATCGTAATAAGATTAAATATAAAAAAATAAAATATTTAAAACAGATTTCAGTAGTTTATTTAGTGTTTTTTTTAATAGGTTTTTTTATTCAAGATTCTAAAACTAAATTTTTATATTTTATGATTGTAATAATATTATATCTTGCGATGTTTTTAATCCAGTTTATTGGTACATTAGAAAAACATGTAATGCAAAAGAAGGTTACTGTTTCTAAACTAACTGAAGGAGATTGGATAGTTAATGACGTTAAAGTTGGAAAAAAAGTAATTGCAAAAGCAAAAGAAAATGGATTAACTCTTAATCAAATAAAATTAATTAAAAAAGCTAAAATTAAAAAAGTATTAATTAAGGAAGGTATACCTTTTATTCCATCTTTTTTAATCGCTTTTGTATTGACTTATTTTTATGGTAGTATTATATTGATTCTTGTTAACTTGGTTTAAAATAGATTAAAGGGTAATAATTAAGTGTTACGAAGAATTATTTTTTAATGAGTTAAACTTTTTTTCCTAATTCCCAAAGTATATTATAAATTAATTCAAATGATTTAGATATAAATTTATCTTCAATCATAACTGCAAAGGGATTGTCTTCGTTATAATTGATTAAAGTAATTTTATCTTCATATTGAATGATGCTAGCTTTAATTTCTTTTAAATCTGGAAGTAATCTTACTTCTCTTAATTTTTTTTTATTTGTTATACTTACTTCTTTTTGAAATTTTGTATCTATTTTACTTTTGAGAATTTTTAAATTAATTTTTTTCTCAATTCTAGTTACTGAAAAGTTTTGAATGAAAAATTCTTGAAAAAATTTTTCTGAATAATTTGGATGAAGTGATTTTATTTCTGTTTTACTTGTAAGAGGGTCTCTTAAAACCATTTTTAAACCATTTTTTCCAAAATAAACTTGTGTTTTTGAAGAACTATTATTACATTTATTCAATTCTTTTAAGTCGGGCATTATTGAGTCAATTATTTTTTTCTTTTCTTCAAGAATGGTTTGAAGTTTTTCTGGAGGTGTTGCTTCAAAATGTTTTTTATTATTGATTGTTATTTCAGTAATAAGTCCTCTTGATTCTAACTTGCCGATTATTTCATAAACTGTCTGTCTTAAAATTCCAGTTGATTTTGAAATTTCATTTGCAGAATTTGAATGATTTTTGACAAGATAAATGTATATGTCTGCTTCTCTTTCATTTAGTCCCCATTCTTGTAAAGCGGTTTTTATATCGATGTTCATATTGTTGAAAATTGTTTAGTTTTTATAAATCTTTTTGTTGTCGTAAAATTCATACGACAATAATATAAATAGTTTGTGCAAATGTTATAGTTATAAGGAGGAAATTAAGATGAAAATGATACAAAAAGAACAAACTCAAATTGAAAAAGAAAGAAGTGATATAGAGAAAACAGCATCTACTATAGACGATTTACAAAGAATATCAAATGTACCCAATTCAAAACAGATGTTAAGGGGTTTGGAAGAAGAAATAGGTAGAGTAAAATCCTTTTGTCCAGATCTTTCTTGGTTGGCAGCTTCAAGACATTTAACTAGTAGGAGTTTAATAGAAAGATTATCTGATAATTATAATATTACAGAAATGGGTGCAGGTTTTAGTCCACATGGGATTAATTATTCTGATGAATTTGAAACCTGGACCGAAATAGATTTACCACATAATTCACAATTAAAAGAAAAAATAGTAAATAAAATTTCTTCAAATTATAATATTAATTTTGTTGCAGGAAATATTTATTCAAAGGATGTATGGCAAAGAGCTATTGATTTAATTGATGTTTCTAAACCATCTTTTATTTTTTGTGAAGGGGTAGTTTCACAATATGGAAATGAAGAACAAAAAGATTCATTAGTTGAATACATACAGCCTTTAATTGCTCATCCCGAGAGTATGCTTTATATAGATGACACTTTTAAAAATCATCCCGAATTTGAGAATGACCCAAGAATAAAAAAAATTATGGGTGGATTGAAAAAATCATTAAAAAGAACTTCTTATGCTAATATGAAATCTAGAAGTCTTGATTCTGAGAAATCAAAATGGGAAAGTCGAGGTTTAACGTGTGAATATGTTCCTTATGTAATTACTTCAGAAGAATTTAAGGATATAAATGAAAAATTAAGAGGATTTTTATTTAAAAAAAGATAAAATGGCAACTTATATTTTTGTTCATGGCTCGTGGCATGGTGGATGGTGTTGGTATAAGATGAAAAAACTACATCTTAAATGGGGCGATATAGTGTTTGCTCCAACATTATCGGGTATGAAATATAATGATAAATTTGAAAATAAAAAAATTGGTTTAAACAATCATATACAAGATATTATTGAATTGATTAGAACAGAAAATCTTTCAAATATTATTTTAGTAGGGCATAGTTATGCGGGTTTAGTAATTAGTGGAGTTGCATCTAAAATCCCTAAAAGGATTAACAAATTAGTTTATTTAGATGCCTTTTTACCAAACCATAATGAATCACTTTTTGATATGTCTTTTCCAAAAAGAGTTGAATCTATAAAATCGTCATTAGTTAATTCTGATGGAAAGAGTAAAAAAGAAGGAATTAAAGAAGTTTGGTTAGTTCCACCGCATGACCCTGAAATGTTTGGAGTTTTTGGAGATGAAGCTTTATGGCTTAAAGAACTGTTGGTTTTTACACCCATTCAAACATTTGAGCAAAAAGTGATTCTTAATAATCCCGAATTTGAAAATATTTTGAAATTCTATATTCGATGTTCTGAATGCCCAATCCCTACTTTTGATAAATTTGAAAAAAAAGCAAATAAAAAAGGTTGGAAAACTTTTAAAATAAAATCCGGCCATGATGTTATGATTACAAAACCTACAGAACTGTTTAAAGTTTTGAAAGAAATTGAAAAATATTAAGATTATTGATGAAGCTGATAAACTATTCGAATGACTAAGTCTTTATCTTTTTTTATTTTAAATAATTAAAAAATCAAATTTAACGTGAGAATTTAATCCTAAAATATTTCATTAAATAAGATTTTATAAAACTCTAAGGTAATCTTAACAAAATTTTATCAATCCAATCAGAATTTTTAACTTCTTCTTTTTCTTCTATAATTTCTTTAACTTTTTCTTCTTTTTTACCAATAATTATATTTTTACAAGCTTCTTTTAGTTTTAATTCAACAACACCCATTTCTTCTTTGTCAAGTTGTTTTGCTTCCCAATCAAAATTTAGTCCATCTCCTTGTTTTCTTGGAAGAATGTTTAAACTTACGTGTGGAATCTTTTGTCCTGCTTCTGAGCCATTTTGTATTAAAATATTTGTTCCTTCTGCTCCAAATACTTCAAATAAAATGGAAGAAATTTGATTTGCAACTAAGAATAATTGTCCGGAAATTTCTTCTGGTACTTGTTCTAAAATAGTATGATGTTCTTTAGGAATTAAAACAATGTGTCCAGTAATTGAAGGGTCTTCTTTTAGAAATGCAACTAAATCCTTATCTTCGTAGACTTTTCTTTTTATGTTTTCACAATATGCACATTTAACCATTTTTTTAAGTAAACAAGTTGCTTATATCATCTAAGCTAACATCCTCTTTTATTTCTGCTTGTTGAACTACTGGTTTTTCTTTTGGTTTTCTTGCAGCAGTTTTTTGATTTTTTTTCTTAATTAATTTTTTCTTCTTTTTGTTGGATGGTTTTCTTCCTTTTCTATTCATTGGAGAAGTTTTAATTTCTAAATCTTTATCGACATAATATAATAATCCTGGTTGTCTTTTTATGCCTACTTTTAGAACTTTTTCTTGTTTTTGTTTCTCTTTTTTCCTTCCTCTAACCATCTTACATCTTGATATGTCGCCTTCTCTATCTACAAAATATAAGTATCCTTTTTCTTTTACAGGTTTTTTGACTTCTTTTGGAGATTCAGGTAAAGAATCTTCAACTTTTTCTTCTGGTTCACTTGGTTTTTCATCAGAAATTTCAACATTAAGTTTGCCAACAATGTATTGTCTTAAATTATTAGCAAGTTCATCTAATGATTTGTCATCTGCTTTATTTTCTGGCATGTTAAAACATGTTAAATCGTCATTTTCTTTTCTTGGAATTATGTGAATCATAAAATGTTGAGCACGTTGTCCTGCGGCAGCTCCATTTGCAATAAAAATATTTGTTCCTCCACACTTTAATGCTTTTAGACATGCATTAGAAATCGCTTTTGTTATTTTCCCCATATGTATCATTATTTCTTTTGGGACTTGAGGACCTACCTGGAAGTGTTTTTTAGGCATTAATAGAACATGACCTGGATTTGCAGGATTAATATCTAATACTGCAATACAATGTTGATCATCATATAATTTTGTAGATTGAACTTTTCCATCAATTATTTGACAAAAAATACACTGTTGTCTAAAGAAGGCTTCTTTTTCTTCAGGACTCATTTTAGCTAATTTTTCCTGAAAAGCTTTTATTTCTTCTTCACTAGGTTGTTTTTCTTCTGGCATATTGTTTATGTTATTGTTCTATTATTTAAATATTTATACCTTATTTTACGTTATATTGTTTGGATAACAAAATAGAATCAAATAGTTTTTAAAAATTATTTATGAGTAAACCAAAATTTGAATTTATTATCTTCAATTGAATCCAATCTACAAAATCCAAATCTTTCAAATTGAATAACATCATTAACTTTCAATTTAGAAATATTATTTTCAGTTAATCCCTTAATTGCTTTATTGTCAGGCATTAAAATTTCAACTTCTGTAAGTTTTTCAACAGGAAGCCAATGAATTATTTTTTTACCTTTATTTTTAAAATCTTCATATTTTGTCGAAACAAATTCAAATTCATTTTGTTTTTTAACAAAATTTAAACAATCCATTAATCTAATAATTTCATTTTCTTCAAAAGAATCAAAATCTTCATGTGTTAAATAAAATTTATTTGTTGTTTTAAATTCTCTTCCACCTTTTATTTTATCTGGATGTAAATCTAATTCTATGTCTTGATTAGGAGCGTTTTTTATTTCAATTTCTTTTGGGTTTTGTATAAAAAAGAACCTTTTTGCAGATTCATCTAATAGTTTTCTACTCGTTGAAGCAATTACCTCAAAGTCTAAGTTAGATGTTGCTTTTGACATTCCAACTACTTTTGCTAGTTCATAATATGCTTCTTTAGGAATTCCTCTTCTTTTCAAAGCTCTTAATGTAACTAGTCTTGGGTCATCCCAGCCAATATAATTTCCAGTTTCAATCATTTCTCTTATTTCTCTTCCTTGTGTAACTGCATTTGTAATATTGAATCTTGCATATTGTTTTACTTCTGGATTTGGTAACTTGAATAATCCTCTAATGTGATTTTGTAGTTCTATTCTTGAATCGAATTCATTACTTCTTAGAACGTGAGTGATTTCTAATAATCCTTCTTCAATAGCATTTTCAAAGTCATACATGGGCCAAACTTTATATTTATCTTTTTGTCTATAGTGTGGTGTGTAATTTAATCTGAAAATCACTGGATCACGCATTACTGCATTTTTATGTTGCATAGAAATTTTCATTCTTAAAGTAACAGAACCTTCTTTTACAGATCCTTTTTTCATTTCTTCCCATTCAGCTTTAGTATCTTCAATATTTTTATTTCTACATTTACAGTCTTGCATTGCTCTTCTATCTTTAGAAATCGATTCACTTTTACAATGACAAGTGTAGGCATTATTATTTTCAATTAATTTTTTAGCCATTTCATAATATTTGTCCATATGGTCTGATACAAAAACTGTTTTTTCTGTTTTAATATCTAAGTAGTTAAGAACATCTTCTTGCATTGCATCAACAAATTCTTGAGTTTCTTTTTCAGGATTAGTATCTTCAAATCGTAAAATACATTTACCTTTATATTTTATTGAGTACATGTAATTTAGTAAAAACGAAATTGCGTGTCCAAAGTGATTGTATTTTGAAGGCTCTGGAGCAATTCTTGTAACAACTTTACCTTCTACTGCATTTTTCAATTCAGGAAGTTCATGTCTAGCTTCTTTTCTTTTCTCTTTATTTTCTTTTTTTTCTTCAAAGTAATTTGGGTTGAGTTTTAGTAATTCTTCTTTTTGTTGTTCTAATTCTAAAGAATTAACTTTTTTAACAATTTCTTGAATCTTCATAGAAGTTTTTTTCATATCTTGTTTGGCATCTGGAAATTCACCCATTATTTTACCAATTATCGCACCAGGATTAGCTCTTCCTTTGAAATGTATAGCATTTTCTAATGCGTGTTTTCTTATTGAATCTTCCATTGTCATATTGTTAAAGATTAGAAGTTTGTATATAAAGTTTTTTAAACAAAAATATTAAAATTGTTAAATTTGGTTTTTTTAGTTGTATGTAAGCTAGTTTTTTAGGTTTTATATCTTTACAGTACTGTTAAATACTTTTGTTAAATAACAGTTTTGGTTAAATTTATATTTAATATATTTTTAAAGAAAAGAATTATTTAAACATTCCACAAACTACACAAGTGTATTTTGGGGCAATTTTATCTTTATACCATAACATTGGGATGTTAAATAATTTAATTGTTAAATCATTTACATCAACACCTACTGCCTCTAAACTGTACCTTTTTTTATCTGGATATTTGCATGGTTGTTTAAGTTTTAGTTTGCATGGTTTGCATAGTCTGCATGAACCGGAGCTTAAGAATTCAGAGTCTTTTTCTATCTTTCTCATATGTTTGTCAATTCTTGATTTAATTACAGAATTTGCTAATTGAACTTTTAAGTAATCCTTGTAATTAAGTTGATATAAATTCACTTTATACATTAAAACATATAATTTTTTGTAATTTTTAGCTAGACTCTTAAATGAAGGAGAGAAAGGTGGACAAGAATATTTTTTATTGAAATTTTTACAACCATTTTTACACATTTTTACAAATAAAGAATTATTTGTAACTACTTGATTAACATCTAGTTCATCTTCATAAATTTCTATTTCAATTTTATTTGATGGAGTTTTAACAGTTATTGTCTTCATAATTCTTATAAAATCATTCTTAGATATAATTTTTGTTATGATATTTTACCATAATAGTTATTAATATTGAAATCTTTTATGTTTATATGGGGGAATTATAATGTTAGCAGATGATGTTTTTAAAGAGCATAGGGACAGATTAAATGAATTGACAGAATTAATAAGTTTAGAAGGTTATATGTCTGAAGCGGTAAGGGATATTGAAATATGGGAAAAAAGAAGTGGTATGAAACCAACTTATACTGCAAATGAACTTGCACAGGCTCGTAGAGAAAGAAATGCAGCTAATGATTATCAAAATGATCAATTTTTTGAATTACAACTTTTGGATGGGGAGCATTTAGCATGTATTTCTAACGTAGTTTATAGAAATCTCTCACATTTTATTATGGAAAAAAATGAATTCGATAAAAAACTTGGTGTGGTTGAATTGTCTGCTAGATTAATGCCAGCTTTAACATTTCCAGGTTCATCTAAATATTTTGAGGTGGGAATAATACCTTATGGAAAAGATTCAAGAAAAGCAATTGGTGAAAAACCCCTAAATAGTTTTGTTTCTTCTAAAGTTGCAAAAGAAAGTGCAACTAATCTTGCAAGAACGTTTGGTGTTCATTACGCATTAGCGGAAACTTCATCTGCTCCAAGAGAAGATGTTCCTAAATCTGGAAAAAAACCAGAAGTTTATATTTGTGGAGTTGTTGGAAATGAAGTTTTGTTTGAACAACATCATTTAATTGATACACCTTTTAGAGCGGAATTTAATTCTAATGTAAGGGAGTTAATGTATCTGGCTTTAACTAAAATGTATGGATTATGATAAATGAGTTAAGTGTTTCGGATGTTGCAAGAAGTTTAGAGCTTTTTAACTTAGGTATGAAATTACAAGAAGAAGCACAAGAAGGAAGAAAAAAATTACAACTTGTAAAAGAACCGTTTTTAAGAAAAAGAGAAAGTGTTGACAATTTAGTTGTTGCTTTTGGATCTTATGATCCGTTAAGTATAGCTCATGAATCATTATTTTTGAAAGGATTAGAAGTTGCAGGAAATAATTCTGAATTATTAATTGTTACTTCAACAAATCATTTTGATAAAGAAATTGATTTAGCTAGAAATTCTGCAATTTATGATAGAATTCATGCTTTAGATGGTTTTGCGAGTTGTCAAGGTAATGTTTCTATTGCTCTTTTTAATAGTCCACTTTATATCGATTTAGCAAGATCAATTAAAGAAATGTATACTAAAGTAAACATTCATTTTGTTTTGGCTACTGATGTATTGCCTAAAGTAATAGATAAAGCAGGTTATGAAACTAGGGGTATGGATGCAGATAAAACTTTAGAAGAACTATTTGAAAATAATTTTATTGTTTCTGAAAGGCGAGTTGATGGAAATCTGGTTACTTTGGATGATTTAAAAGGTAGTAATTCTTATTTGAATTTTAATAGTGAAAAATTAAAAGCAATTTCTTTAGATGGAAAGTATGCAAGATTAAAAATTCCAATTAAAGATGTTAGTTCTACTTTAATAAGAACTAAAAGAATTTTTGGAGAAGATGCTAGTAATCTTGTTGCTGTTGGTATTAGTGATTTTA
This sequence comes from uncultured Methanosarcinales archaeon, assembly GCA_964561995.1. Taxonomy (GTDB): domain Archaea; phylum Nanobdellota; class Nanobdellia; order Woesearchaeales; family JABIAG01; genus JABIAG01. The sequence continues at coordinate 122,498 of CAZLQZ010000001.1, forward strand.
TTGATAAACGTGGCTTGTACTTAAAAAATACAATGCATTATGTTGCTTTTACTTATGCAAGGGAAAGATTTGCCCGGGAAAATACTGGTAAGCCTATTGCAACCTATATTGATAAATTAATGATACATCTTAATAATCTATCATTACGAAAAGATCTTCAAGAAAAAGAAATTAGTATGTATGCAATGTCAAGGAGTAAATGATTTTTCCATAATTATTTCTGTAATTTTAACACTGTTTAAAACAACGTGCGAAGTTTTAACTTTATTATAACCTTGTTTTTTATAGAAAAGTACAGCATTTAATCCTGATCTAATTGTTATTTTTTCAATCCCTTTTAATTTCTTTTCAGCAAATTGAATTAACTTTTTTCCAATTCCTTTACCTTGCTTTGAAGGATGAACATATAATTTTTCAATTGTACTTTCAGTATAAGATATTACTCCAAGGATTCTTCCAAAACTTTTCATTACATACATATTATTCATTTTAGTTTTAATTATTTCTGGAGTGTTGAAATAAGCCCAAGCACCAATTTCTTTTTTTGAATAATGTTCTTTAATTGCAAGAATACTCTCTTTAATCAATTCACATATTTTTTGAGCATTTTTAGGTTTAGCTTTTACAATTCCCATTATTTTTTAAATAAATTTAAAGACGTATATAAATTTTAAGAAGATTTATAATCTTTTGTTAATAATTGTGAGTATGAAATCAAACATTTGGAAATATTATGCATTTTCATTTCTTACTTTTTTTGTAGTATTTCTTCCCTATATTGTTTATTATTTTCAAGAATTAGGATTTTCTTTGACGAAAATTATGATTATTACTGCTATAATGAATGTTATTATTATTTCGTTTGAAGTACCTTCTGGTTATTTTGCAGACAAGTTTGGAAGAAAGAAGTCTTTATTATTTGGGGCTGTATTTTTAATTGTAAGTGCAACACTTCTTTATACTCAGACTTCATATTACCTATTTATTTTTGCATACATGTTTTCTGGCTTAGGGATTGCATTTATCTCTGGTGCAGATTCCGCTTTAATTTATGATACTTTATTAGATTTAAATAAAGAAAAAGAATTTAAGAAAATATCTGGTAGAGCAGGATTTTTTAAGAATTTGGCTTTAATGAGTTCTGCATTGTTGGCTTCTTATTTAGTTCAGTTTGGAATTAAGTATACTATTCTAGCAACACTTATTATTGATGTTGCTTCTTTGGTTTTGATATTAACATTAAAAGAACCTAAAAGACAAGATGTTCCACCTGGAGAAGATGGCAGTATAAAAGGTATACTTTCGGCTTCATTTAAAAATAAAGATTTAAAGGGCTTATTTATTTATGCTTTTATTGTTCTTGGAATTCAAGAAGCAATATTTAGATTTTATCAACCTTATTTTAGATCTACTGGGTTGCCGTTAATTTATTTTGGAGTTGCATTTGCATTCTTTAGTTTAGTTGCAGCAGTTTCAGCATGGTACTCGCATAAAATCGAAGAAAAGTTAGGAGTTTATAGAACTTTAATTTTTATGCCTTTATTGATGTTAATATCGTCCTTTTTTAGTGCAACCATTTTTGTATGGTATGGTTTTATGTTTTTCTTTTTTAGAGAATTTGTTAGAGGAATGATTTATCCTGTTTTAAGAGATTATGTTAATAAGTTAGTTAGTTCTCATAAAAGAGCTACAGTATTAAGTATGCAGAATTTCTTTGCAAGTATTGGAGGAATAATTATCACTTTGGCTTCGGCATTAATTTCAGATAATTTTTCAGTACGTCATACTTACTTTTTTTTAAGTGGAGCATTAGTTGTTGCTTTAATTATAATAATTAAACATCTCAAAATGAGAAAATAGTTAAATTATTTTTTAATTACTATTTTTCTTAATTCTTCATTTAACATTTTAGTATTTCTATCTTTATTCTGTAGAATTTCTTTTTTATCATCTAAGAATTTTTCAATATAATTGTCCATTTTTACAATGTTTTGAATTCTGTCTTTTTCTTTACCTTTTGATTTTAATTTAATTATTACTTTTAGTTTTTCTGTTATTTCTTTAGGTATTATATTTTTCATTCCCTCAATTGCTTTTTTGAATTCAATTGGTGGCAAAGTTTTTTTATTTATAACCCATTTAGCATTAACTAAACCTCTATAAGCGTATAAATATTTTTTATAAGTTACCAAATTTCCAGATTTAAGATATTTAACATAATTATTGTTACACATTGATTTGTAATGGAAATATAGTGCTTTTGGATTGTAATGTTTTTCTGCAAATTTTTGAAATACTTTATTTTGTTTTCTATAGTATGTTATGTCTGAATTTAACCACTCAATCATTGTTGGATTGGATGAAGCTAACATTTTAACAAATTTAAAAATATCAAAACCGACCATATCAATCAGTCCTTTATCTAATTCAATAACGTCTCTTGGTTGTTTAATTTGAATGTATTCTTTTATGTCTTTTACATAAACGAACCTTACATCATAGTCTGAGTCTTTACTATCCATCTTCCATGCTCGGCTTCCATTTTCGACTGCAAAAAGTATTTTTATTTTGTTTTCTTTTTCCAGTTTTTTACAGATTTTGACAATTTCTTCTTTCATATTGTTTTTAATGCAACAACATTTTTATATTTAACTATATTAGTAGTAATATGAAGTTTGATAACATACTATTTTGGTGTGAATTTCCCGATAGAATAGATTGGAAAAAGCTTAATGAGTTTTTTAAACAAAATGATTTTGTAGCTGATTTTGGTATTGTTTGTGTCAGTAAAGAAGATTTTCTTAAAAAAAAAGAGTTAACTTCAAGGTATTCTAATTTAAAATTAAAAAGAGCTTGGCCTGTTCTTTCTAAAAAACAAGGTTATTGGTTTTCTTCTCAAACTTCTAAAAAGGCAATTGATTCATTAGACCAATACAAAGGAATGAAAATTAAACTTGATATTGAACCTCCGCTACCAAAAATCAATTCTTATCAAACAAATAAGTTTGTAATGGACTTATGGTTATTAACTCAAATGTTTAAGAAAGGTAAAAATCAAAACTATTTAAAAAAGAAAATTCTTGAGTTGTCAAAAACTACGGATGTGATGCTTTCAACTTTTTCATTTCCTAAATTAATTGCTAAAAGAATGGGGATGATTTACTCAAAAAAACTTAGTTATAATTATATTTACTATTCTTCTTTTATTCCTAAATTTTTTCTTCCTTTGTATAATGTTTACATTTCAAGTTATATTAAAAAGAGATTAAGATTTGATAAACAAACTTTTTTTGCTGTTGGTTTATTAACTCCGGGAATATTTAACGACGAGCCTTGTTATAAAAAAGTAAGTGAATTAGATTATGACCTGAAATTTTTATTAAAGAGAAAAGTTAAAAACTGTGTTATATTTAGGTTAGGTAGTTTCTTAGAACTTAAACAACCTAAAAAATGGTTGAAAGTTATTAAGAAATATGGAGGTTAAAAATGGATTGTTTATTTTGTAAAATAATAAATGGAGAAATACCTTGTTTAAAGGTTTATGAAGATGAATACACTTTTGCTTTTTTAGATATTAATCCAGTAAATGAAGGTCATACTTTAGTATTACCTAAAAAACATATTGAAAATTTGATAAATTCAGATTCTGAAGATTTAAAAAATATTATGCCTGCTTTAAGAGAAATAACTGAAGCAGTTAAAAAAGCAACTAATGCTGATGGAGTTAATGTTACTACAAATAATGGGGAAGCTGCTGGTCAGTCTGTATTTCATTTACATTTTCACATAATTCCTAGATTCAATGATGATGGTTTTAAAAATTGGTTACAACATTCTTATAAGGAAGGTGAAGATAAAAAATATCTAGAAAAAATAAAATCTTTATTATAAACTTAAAAATCATAGATTTTTAATCCATAGATCTTAAAATAATAATTTTATTATTTACAAACCGAAGCTTTTTTAAATGATTTATTACTCTTTTTAGACGTTATGGCGGTGTAGCATAGTCTGGTTATTGCGCTGGACTCATATCAATGAGTGCTGAGGCTTATGCCAATGATCTATACTTAAGTGTAAGAAATCCAGAGGTCGGGCGTTCAAATCCCCTCACCGCCACTTTCCTTTTATTTTTTGTGTTATAATGAACTTTGCATTTATTCTCAATAAAAAAATTTATTAACTAGTTGTATCATTAATATCTAAATGGTAGATGTAAAAATAATTGAAAGAAAACCTGCAGGAGTTTTATTTGCTAAAGAAAAATGGATTTTAAGCGTTAATGGAAGAAAAATATCAGTTGATGGAAGAGTTTTTGATACTTTTATGAGAACTTTAAAATCTGGAACTAAAATTTCTGGTAAAAATGAAATTGCTGTTGATGTATTACTAAATAAAAAGGTAGCTTAATTTTTTTAATTTTTTATATATTATTCTCTAATACCAAATTCTTTTTAAATTCACCTCTTTAATTAATTATATGATTATTGATTTAAGGCAAAAATTAGAAAAAGCTAAAGATTTTGCATCAAATAATCAGTATTATGAGGGTAGAAAGTTTTTAGAAGAATTTATTTTTGAATGCGAAGTAAGAATTGACGATTATAAATTAAATGGTGGAACCTGTTTTGTTAAAAGGATTGAAGATTTAATCAAACAAGCAAAACAAATTTTGGTTGATTTTAAAAGATTAAGAATTACTGGAGTTCAACCAAATAATCCTGTGTCTAAACCAATTGAACAAAAACCTGAAGAAATTGTTATTCCAAAGAAAGTTAATTCTGAGGTAGTTGTAAAAGATGAAGTTTTTGAAGAAAATGAAGTGAATATTCAAGAACCAATTAAAGAACAAGAAAAGAGCGAAGAAGTTTATATTCAAGAACAATCTAATACTTATGAAACTAAAGTTGAACCTCAAACATTTAAAGAAGAACCAGTTTATCAAGAACAAAATCAACCACCTAAAATCATTCCTTCTTTAAAACCAAATATTCCTTCAATGCCAAGTGTCCCTATAAGGTCAACAACATTCTCGCTTCCTGAAGTGACGGGAAATATTATGATTCAATTAGGAAATAAAACAAATGGTGAAGTTATTTTTTGGGAACCTAAAAATCAAGCTAATCAACATTTAGTGGCTGTTGGAATGAGTGGAACAGGAAAAACTACTGCTTTAAGAACAATTTTATATCAATTAGAACAACAAAAAGTTCCTCTTGTTATTTTTGATCTTCATGATGATTTTTCAGCTCAAAAATCTATTAATTTTGGTGAAATTACTATTAATCCGCTAGAATTAGATGGTTTAACTCCTAAAGAAAAAGCAATTGAATTTGCTTATATTTGTAAAAGAATATTTCAATTGGGTGACCAACAAGAAAATAAGCTTCGTGAAGCAATATTATACTGTTATGGTCAAAACGGCATTGATATTTATAAACCTGAAACTTTTAGTAATCCTGCACCAACATTAAAAGACGTTAGTGATTTTTTAGAGGATAATCGTGATGGTAAAACAGTAGATACTTTACTTGGAAGAGTTAAATTTTTTCATAGGGTTGAATTGTTTATGTCTGAGACTCGTTGTCCGTTTAAAGAAATTTTTAAAGGCTCAACTGTAATAAAATTAATTGAATTTTCAGACAATCCCGAATTACAGATGGCTTTGTGTGAAATATTTCTAAATAAATTGTTATTTACAGTAAAAAAGGCCGGTCAATCTAAATTAAGAGCTTATTGTGTTATTGATGAAGCTCACATTCTTGATGATGGAAAGGATAGTTATCGTTCTCCGTTGGTAAAAATCGCAAGAGAGGCAAGAAAATACGGTTTAGGTTTGATATTAGCATCTCAAAGACCTAGAGATTTTTCAAAAAGTGTTTTACACAATGCTGCCACTATAATGACTTTGAAGTTTAATGCTAAAGAAGAGGCAAGGGCAATTTCTGATCATATGTTTGGTGTTAACGATATAGATATTCTTAATCTTGGGGAAGTAGGAAGGGGTTTTGTTAAGTTTAATAATGAAGTTTCTAAGATAAAGTTCTTTCAAATTGAAGATTTAATTAAATAATTCATTTGTGATTATTCTTTTTCCGAAATTAATTAATGTTATTTTGATATTTCCTGGAAATTTATTTTTTAACCTATCAATTTCTGCATGTAATTCTTTTGAAGATTTGAAAACATAATCTATTTCATATTCCCACTTTCCTAAAGACTGTGAAATGTATCTTGTATTTTTTCCAGTAAGATATTTTTCTAGTTTTTTTCTATCTGAATTTCCTACTTGCATTAATATCTTAAATGATTGAAATCCCATTTTTTCAACATTTAATGTCATAAAAAATCCCATAATTATTTTTCTTTTTTTGAGAGATTTAATCCTTTCTAAAACTGTTTTTGAAGAAAGTTTTGTTTGTTTAGCAATCTCAATTATTTGCATTCTCGGATTATATCTTAAATGTTTTAATATTAATTTTTCATTTTCACTTAATTTTTCAATTTTATTTTCGTTTTTTACAACTGATATCTTCTCTATTTTAATTTTGTGAAGGAAATTATGTCTAAAATAAATTTGTTTATTGATTATTTGAATTTCTTTTTCTATTGTTCTAGTTGATAACTTTTTGTTGAATTCATTAATTTTTTCTAAATCATTCGTTGATTGAATTAAATATGCTATACATAAATCATACGTACCGTATAGTCTTGCAACCCATCTGACAGTTTGTTCTTTTTTAACTAATTCTTTTAGTTCTTCTTCTATTTTTTCATCATAATAATTAAGTGAGTAATACACTTTTACTAATTTCTGTCCTAATAGTTCCGTATTTATTCCTGTTGTGTTATGTAGTGTTGATTTTTTTAATTTATTAAATCTTAATGCAACAGAGTTTTTACTTAGTTTTACTTTTTTTGCAATTTTTGAAAGACTTTCTCGATAATTAATGTCTAATTCTCTTAATATTTGTAGGTTTTTTGAATCCATAATGTATTTAATATGTTATTTTTTATAAACTTATCGAGAATATCATATTACATTGATTACCTTTCAAGCTTTTTTTAGTTAATAAAGTTGGTTATTTTGTTCCAAACTTTATTATTAATTATTCCCTTTTCTAATTTTATGATCTCTGACTTAAAATCAAAAGTGAAGAGTAGTAACGATTATTATTTCAACAAAATTTACGAATTTGAATCCGTTAGGGCTAAAATGATTATGCCAAAAATTCCTATTAATGGTTTTAGTGCACATCAAGAAGTAATAACTTTGCGTAATAAGTATACAAATGAATCCGTAATTTATAATCCTAATAGACGATTTCGACCAATGTCAAAGAAAAAATATAATGTGGTATCGGAGTGTAAGTTTGAGGATGTTGAAAAAAATACTCCTTCTGATATTTTTGGTCGAATTAAAAGTAAGTTTTGCACCACTGCTTCAAATCTTTCAAAATATGCAAAAAATCATGGTTTATTAATTTTCAAGGAACATGACCCACTAAAATTTACTCCTGAATCGGTAGAAGATTTTATTGGAACGGCAAAAGATTGGATTAAAGAGGTAGATGAAAGTTATTGGGGGATTGTTTGGAATTGTAATTGGAGGGCCGGAGCATCTATTCCTCATGGACATTTTAATTTAATCGCGCGTAATATGCCTTTTCCAATTCAAGAAAATTATCATCTTGCACGTGAAAATTTTCTTCAAGTTGAAGGTGGAGATCTTTTCAATTCTATGATTCAAACACATCGTAATCTTGGACTAATCGTAATTGATGGAACTACGGTTTCAATGGCATATTTGACACCTAAGAAAAATTGGGGCATTCTTATAGCTTCTCGTCAGGATGATGCTTTTTTTCATAATGCAATATATAGTGGTGCAGATACAATGCGTAGTTTGGGCGATAGTTTTAACATGGCAATTGTTCCTGAATATAAATCAGTTCCAAATTTGGCATTATTTATTAGTCGGGGTAATTCAGATACTTTGACAAGTGATTTTGGAACAATTGAAGCACTTCTAGGTGAATCTGTAATAGATTCAGATCCTTTTCTATTGATTAAAGAAATGAAAAATAATTATCATTATACGCAAACTGAAACAAAAGATATGTTGGATGATGGTTGTCTGGGTAGATATGGTCCCAACGGGGGTAAACTAGAAATTCCTTTGAGTGGAAGATTAGCTCAACATCCAGAAAAAGGAAAAGACTGGTGTCTTAAAAAAACATTCTCTAAAGGACGAAATGAAGACGTAGCTTATTGGTATAAACTCGAACTTGATGGCTGGGATGATGCCTTTGATTATTATGAAGGACCCTATGAAGTTCCCGAATCATTGAAGTGAAAATACAAAAAGCTTATAATTAATCAATTTAATTAATAATTATGGCAAGAGAAATAATTGAATTAAATTCAGATGTAGGGACAATAAAAAAAGGTTCTAGGGGAATGATAATCAAAGATGTTGATGAAAATCATGTCCAAGCTTCTTTTATTAATTTAGACGGTACTCAAACTTGTACTACTATTCCAAGGGATAAAATAACAATTAGACAATAAATTAGAATATTTAATTGTCGTATTTTGGAAGAATTGTATGTTCTTTTTTTATTCCTTTAGTATCGGTAAAAGTATATTTATTTAATGCATTTGGATTTTCGTGTTTTGGTTTACCGTTTTTATCATATTCACAAACATATATTGGGTTTTTAACTATTGATATAGAAGGTAACATATATTCTGGGACTGTTTTGGTGTTAATGTTTGTTGCTAAAAGTTCAATCCATCTATCAAAATTCATTGCAACTGCCCATTCATTACATGCATCAAATAATTTTATGCCTAAATTGTGATAAAATTTAGTTGTAGGAGAATAAACTTTTTCACTTCTTTGTTGCATATAATCTTCAAAGAAAGCTAAACTTACTAAACATTGTTCTGCAGTTCCTCTAATACCTAAATTTGAAGATATAATATCTAAAGGATTAATTCTTATGTGTTCATAAGTAAACTTAGCAACATAAATTCTTTCATCATCACAACTTGCAAATTTTGCACCAAAAGTTACTGCAAGAATAAATCTAAAACAACTAGCGTGTACGTCTTTATCCTCATTAATTGCTTCAAGAGTTCTTTCTCTTGTAGTTGGATCTTCTAATGATTCTACAATAATTAAATCTAAGTCTCTGTCATCCATTTAAGTAGGTAATCTTTGTATTCTTTTAAAGATTATTATGATTTATTATAATTATAACTTCAATCCATATCAAAGTAAAAGAATAATTTATATACTTCTTTTGTTTTAATTAATTTATTGGAGGTATTTATTATGAATAAATTTTACAAAAATAATAAACAAATTATTTGGACGATTGTGGTAATGTTGGCTATATTTTTCGTTTTTAGTGGTTTTTTCAATCAAGGCAGATTAGGTAGTTTTTCTTCAGGAATGGCATTAGAACAAAAGGCACATGATGATTATGATGGTGCAAGGATGGTATCTTTAAGTTCTGATGAAGGTTTGGCTGAAGTTTATTTTGATGAATCAGAAAGAAAGATTAAATATAATGCAAATGTTAATTTAGAATCTAATGATTATGATTTAACAAAACAAGTTCTTAATCAAATCCCTGATCAATTTGAAGGATTTTACACTTATCAAAATGAGTATAAAAGAACTTATAGTAACAAAGATTATAGAACTTATTCATTAACATTTAAAGTCCCGGTTGATAAATTTGACGAAGTAATAAATGCTGTTAAAGAAATTGGCGAAGTTAAATCATTAAATGTTCAAGCATCTGATTTAACAACACAATATAATGATGCACAAGCTTATTTAGATTCTTATAAAAAAGAAAAAGTTAAAATTGAATCTTTATTAGCTAGAGCAGAATCAATTGATGAAATAATTTTAATTGAATCTAAATTGACAGATTTGCAAAGACAAATTGATAATTATCAAAGACAAGTAACTAATATCAATAGACAAACAGATTATTCTCAAGTTACTGTAATTTTAGAAGAAAAACGTCCAGTAACAGAAGTATTTTATCAATGGACTGGTATTAAACAACACTTAAGAAATGTTGTTCAAGGATTTGATTCAATATTGGTATTGATAACTTCAGTATTTGCTTGGGCAATAGCAGTTTTAGTAATCTGGGGTATTGTTAAGTGGGTTAGAAGATAAATTTATTTTTTATTTTTTTGTTTTATCCCAAATAAAGTAAAAATACTTTTTGTACATTTTTGCAAGTTTTGAATTTTTAACAAGAAAACTCATAGGACGTTCATCTTCTGAAATATGTGTTATTACAAAATCTTTGTAAATAGTTATTCCTACTGGAATTATTTCATTAGTGTAACGAAATTCTTGATATGTAGTCATGAATTCTTTTCCATATATTTTTTCAAATACTTTTTTCATCTTTTGGTTAGCAAGAAGATTTAGTTTTATTCCTTTATTTTTTAAGGCTTTATTATGTCTTTGAAATAATAGATTCATATTTTGTTGTCCTAAAACTTGTTCAATTACAAATGCTTCATATGATTCTCCTTTTTTTAAAGTTGTTAAAATATTATTAAAAATTGTTTGAAGACCATTAAATCCTTCATATACTTCAACTATAGTTTTTTCTTTAATTGATTCAAATTGACTTTTAAGTTCTGGCAGAATTTTTTTAATTTTTGTTTGTTGTTTTTCAATTTCTTTAGCTTTTAAATCTAATAGGGATAGTATATTTTCTGGATTGGTTGGAATATAATGTTTTCCTCTTTTATTTATATAACTTACAAATCCTTTTTCAATTAAACTGTTTAAACAATAATAAACTGTTGAACTTTGAAGTCCTGAATTTCTGGCAATTGGACTGTTTGTAGCTTCACCTAATTTTAATAAGGTTAGGTATACTTTTATTTCTCCTCCTGTTAATCCAATTGCACGTAATTCTTCTTCCATTCAACAGTTACTGTTGAATGTATCTTTTTAAATCTTACTATATTACTTGTAATAATGAAAAAATTTATTATTTTATTTATATTTTTGTTATTAATAGGATGTAGTAATAATTCTGATGATATAACCATTGGAGGAGTTTTTCATCTTTCAGGCCCGGGTTCTTTTTGGGGAAGTGCTGAGCATAATGGTGCTTTATTGGCTGTAGAAGAAATTAATCAAAATGGCGGAATTAATGGAAAGCAACTAAATTTAATTGTTGAAGATGGTAAAACTGATCTTCTTATTACTGTATCTTCTATTAAAAAATTAATATCAATAAATGGTGTTCAAGTTATTATAGGACCAACGTGGTTTGGACAAGTGGCTGCTCCTATTGCAGAAGATATGAAAACAGTTATTTTATCACCTTCAACAGGAGTGACTGTAGAGAGGCAAAAATATTTTTTCAATCTTTGGCCAACCGAACGGCAAGAAATAATTCCATTAGTGGATTATCTAAAAGATCAACAGGATAAAATTGCAATAATTTATGGTCAAAATGATTGGTCAATTTCTATAAAAGATAATTTTGTTGACGAAGCTAAGAAATATGATCTTGAAATAATCGAAGAATATTCTTTTTTGCCTGATGAATCAGATTTTAGAACTATTATTGCCAAATTAAAAAATGAAAATGTGAGTGCGGTGTATGGTGCATTTGCTTTTTATCCTAGTCAAGGTAAATTTACAAAGCAATTGAAAGAATCTGGTTTAAACATTTCTGTATATTCTACTTCAGGAACTGAAAATCCCGAATTGTTAAATGCTTATCCTATTGAAGGAACTATTTATCCACATCCACTAATAAGTATAAAGGAAAAAGAGTTTTTAGAAAAATATGAGCAAAAATATGATGTAAAACCTGCACCTTCGGTTGCTTATGCTTATGATGCAGTTTATTTAATTGCTGCAGCTTTAAGGAATGGTTTAAATTCAAATGAAATTACAGCTTATTTAGAAGATGTAAATTATTCTGGTGTTTCTAATAGCAATATTAAATTTGTCGATGGCAGAGTATTTGAAAAAGAATATATAATTAAAGTTGTAAAAAATGGAGAATTTCAAGAGGTTTTAAATTAATTTTTATATTTCTATTATATTTGTTCGGCATCTTAATCCACCATATCGATTACATTCATTTCTTAAAGGTTTATATGTTAAAATTTCAGTATCTAAGTTTTTATCAAGAAAATCTATAACACTTTTACATTTTTCTGAAATAATAATTTTTCCAGACGGAAGAACTATAAAGTTTGTAGGTTGGTAATGATGAGAGTCTTTAGTAACATAAAGTTGATTTTTTGTAGAAGAACAAATTAAATCTACAGTTTCTTTGAAAACATGATGGTATTCGGGGGTTACTATTAAGAGGTATTTATCAGCTTTTGTTTGTATTAAATTCATTTCAGTATCAATATGTCGATTTCGGTTCAATCTTCTAGCTAATCTTCTCTCAACAGAATCTTGTGAACTTAATTTAGCGTATAGAGGCATTGCAATAGCCAAATAATCCATTTTGTCAACAATTTCTACTTTATCAAATAATAAATCAATGCCAGAAAAAAGCAAACCTTTCCCGGCTACAACTGATGTGCCACCTTCTCCAAAATGGCTTAATTCTCTTTCTCCATTAAAACCCAATTCATTAAGAATTTTATTGCCTAGTGTTTTATATCTTGGTGCAATTAAAGCAGTATTTTTTAAAACTTGTAAGATGTCTCTTGGCCAGTTTAAAGCAGCTTCAAAATCTTTTTTGTTTTTGCAATCTTTTTTATCAATTGTAATTGTACTATTTGGAAAACATTTTTCTAACCAATAACCTGCATTATTTTGATGATTTTCTCTTATGAATTTTACTTCTAATCCTGGTTCTTTATCTTCAATAAATTCTTTTCTTCCTTCATAAGTTTCTAATAGTTTAATTAAATCATCTCTATTAGTTGCCCATGCAGTTGACATTAACATAATATTGCTCATATTGTGTTGGAAATCAACTAGAATTTAAAAAGATATTTCTCATAATTTTTCATTAAAGAATTTTACTGCTTCTCTGGCTAAATAAGGACAATATATTGCTGAAGTATAATGTCCTGTTGGTAAATATATTGTTCTTGGATATCCAATCTCTTTTCTTAATTCTTCTCCTTTTTTTATTGGAACACATTTATCATTATTAGCAAGAATCATTAAAACATTTCTTGCATCTATATTTTTAGCATATTTTAAAGGATCATGTTCAATTAAATCTTGTAAATATGAATACAAATTTTCTTCATTAACTTTAGCTAATGCAGTTTTTTTAATTCTTTGAACAGTTCCAACTTTCGAATGCATTATTATGTATGGCAAGTCCCCTCCAGTAACTCCAAGTATTGCTGCATCAATTCTTTCTTCTAATCCTGATAAAATGGATGCTGTTAAACCACCTGAACTAATTCCCATAACTCCTAATTGTTCTATGTTATAGTTTTGTTCTAACCAATCTAAAGCAATAATGTGATCTTCAATAATATTGTTTACAGTATCGTTAATATTGTCAACCGTTAGTCTTTTACTTTGTTCATTTAAACGTATAAATAATGCATTATAATCATTTTTTGCAAAATGAGTTGCAAAATACCTTGCTAAGAAATCCAATCCTTTTAATTGAGGCAAAACTATAATTGTTGGATTATTTTCATTTGTTTTATAATACTCTAAATCAATTCTTTCTTGTAATTTAATTTTACTTAAAGTAAAATGTTTTTTTTCTTTTGTTGTTAAAGTTTGTTGATGTATTTCTTTTTTTATTTTTTCATGAACTGGTCTTGGTTCAGGTCCTGGATAATTTTTATCTATTGGAACTTGTGTAATACATCCACTTAAAAGAACTAAACCTGGTATTAATTTTTTCATTTTCCTAAAATTTCCGTTTTTGGTTGAACTCTATAACCCATTTCTTGAACTCTTTTTTTAATTCTTGATTTGTAAGGTGTTGCCAAAATTCCTGAAATATCTCCTTCATTGAATACTGTTGAATGCAATGTTACATCTTTAAGTTCTAAAAATTCCTGTTGTTCGTGTAACCAGTTTAAAAATCTGTAACCTTCGGTTTTTCCTGAAAGTCCTGAAATAACTGAAAGATCTAAGTCTGTTATTATCTTTACTATTTCATAATTTTCCATGATTGTTTTTGCCTCTTGCATAGTTCCTGCTTGTAAAACATCATAACCTTGATTTTCTAAAAATACTTTAACTTTATCTCTAGTCATTTTTCTGTCTTCAACAACTAATGCATATTCTCCCTTAATTTCTTTTATTTTTTCATACTCACTCATCCAATATGCTAGTAAAAAATCAATTCCCGAATATCTTTTTGTTCCTTTACTATTTAAGTTTCCTTTTATTCTGTATGGATTATCTTTCCAAGCATTCCATTTTAATGCACGCATATAAATTGGTAAAGCATCTATACTTTCTGGAACTGATTTATTTTTAACTCTTTGAGAAAATAGTTTTTGTTGAACTCCCGTATTTATTATTTCTTGATTAGTTAAATTCAATGGAAAAGTTGAAAGAATGTCCCAAGTACTTTTTCTTAATTGTTCTTTTTTTTCATAAGTTGGGTTTGAAAGTAAAAATATTGAATTAAATAATGGATTATTTTCAACTTCTTCTTTTTCAAATAGTTTTTTTAAAGCTGTTTTATATTCTGGACTTGCTGAAGTTTCAATTAATGTATGAAGTCTTAAAAAGTTTAACCAATCGCTTGAATGTGTTGGAATTTTAAAATTTAAGAATCTTAATTGAAGTTTTTGAATTCTTTTTAAATAGTCTTTGTCAACACAATCTTCTAAAACTTTTTCAAATCTTTTATCATTTGTTAAATATTTTATTGATTCAGAAATAACTAATGCATCTAAACACCTACTTCTTGATAATCTTAATGTTGATGGTTTAATGTTAGAATCACTTATTTTTTCACCATTAGGTTTTTCGAGGTATAATTCACATTTAAGTAAGTAATCTGCAATTTTACTTGTATGTTTTTTTATTTTTTCTTTAATTTCTTTGTCATCAAATAATTTATTAGCAGTAACATAAGCAAAAAATAATTGTGTGTAGTGAAGAGTTTTACTTTTTTCATCAACACATCTTAATTTTTCATCAAAAGAAACACTACTAATTATGTAACCATCATATGTTTCAAATTCATCAAGAGCAATAATGCCATCAATTACTTTACTTGCAAGTTCTTGTGTTTTTGGATCTTTTTTTACTGCATATTTAAACGCAAGCATTGGTAAAAGTGAAGTTGTTGCATCCAATTCAGCATTTATTTCCCCTGATTCTTTAATTTCTCTTGCCATTAATGCATAATTTTCAATAAAAAAATCATCTAGTTTGTTTTCAAAGAATTTGGCTTTTTCTTCTAAGCTTAAGGATTCTGCTTCTTTTTTTCTTGTTTCTATTAATTTTTGAGAAACTTTTATTCTTTGTTCAAGACCATTATTTTGATGTATTGGACTTAAATGTGTACATCCTGAAATTAAAGGTAGAGCAATTAATGCTTTGTAAAGTCTTCTCATAAATTCATTATTCTTTTGTGGTATAAATATATTATTATTTTTCAATATATATTAAAAAATTATTTAAACTAGTTGTTTATTAATTATAATAATGAAGCGTTCAGTAAGAAAAGGTTTAGGATTTGGTTTAACTTCTGGAGTAATTACTACTTTGGGTGTATTAGTCGGGTTAAATTCTTCAACTCATTCTAGATTGGTTGTTGTTGGGGGAATAATTCTTGTTGCTGTTGCTGATGCTTTATCTGATTCATTAGGTATTCATATTTCTGAAGAGTTTTCATTAAAGAAAAAAGAATTAGTTTGGCAAGCTACAATTGTTACATTTTTTGCTAAATTTATAACAGCATTAACCTTCATAGTTCCGTTTTTATTTTTAGATTTATTTCCTGCAATTATTTTATGTATTGTGTGGGGATTGTTGTTAATTACTGTATTTAGTTATAAAATGTCTAAACAACGTAATTCAAAACCACATAAGGCAATAATAGAACATTTAGGTATTGCAATATTAGTTATTGTGATTACTTTTTATTTGGGCAAGTTAATTGCTATTGTTTTCAGTTAAACTTCTAATGTGGATGTTTCCAGGAAACCATTTTATTAATAATGGAATGTAAACACTATGATCTATTGAAGTTTTGTTTTTATTCTCTTCTAAGAATTTTTCAAACAATTCATTAAAGTTATTAATTAATTCTTTTACTTTTTCATCTTTATAATATATTTTATCTAAAGATATTATTAAATCTTCATTAATTAAAACTTCATTACCTAAAGCAAGACTCCAATTTTCGTATGTTTCATCAATTTCTAAGTTTCTTTCCATTTCAGGGAAATTTTGAAATTTATCCGTAACAATTTGTTCAATACCTAATCTGGATAATAAAGTATCAAATAATTCTTCTCCTGTAAACAATTTTTTAATTATTGAAGGTCCGTATACTTTTTCTTTTGGGATTATGTTATCATCCTGAACTGGCTCAGTAAATGTAATTGTGTCATGACCAACATAGAATTCTTTATTTAATTTTTTGAATAAGATGTGTAAAATTAAGAAAGGTTTAATTCTTTGTTCTACTAAAAATTTACCAAAATCAGTTTCATTAGATGGAAATAATTCCATAGTGTTCATTTTTTCAAATTTCAATCCTGTAAATTCTTCGTATTCTTTCATAATATTGAAGAATTGAATAGGGTTGATAAATGTTGTTATTAACTTTTCTCTTCTTTAAGTGGTTACATGAATATTTAAAGAATTAATTTTCACTTAATATTATGGAAGAATTGGCTTGTTTGACAGAAATTTTAAACAATTATGATTATAGAGAAGTAATTAGTGTTGGAATTGGTGCCGTATTTGGATTATTGCATGCTTCATATCATAATCATTATAGAAGTAAAGTAAAAGTTTCAAGAGTTTTAATGGGTACTTCTGCGGGTATTTCTTCAATAATAAATTCCGAAATTCCCATCTCTTCTTTTTTTCGAGATTTTGGCAATGCTTTTGTTGGAGGGATTTCTTATGTTGCATTTTACAATGCTTCTTATTGGGCTTTAGAGGGATTAACTTATTTAAAAAATAGATAGAATTAAACATTCTTATTTGTAATTATAATGAAAATAATTGGTTAAATTATTTAATTATCTCACATATGCTTTCTTAATAACAACATCTTCAATAGGTTTGTCTCCATAACCAACTTGAACTTCACTAATTTCATCAATTACATCCATTCCTTCAATTACTTTGCCAAAAACTGCATGTTTAGAGCTACTTGGTTGTTTGTTATAATCTAAGAATGTATTATCAACTAAATTTATGAAAAACTGACTTCCTCCACTATTTGGTCCAGAATTTGCCATGGAAATTGTTCCTCTTGCATTAGTTGCATCTTCATGAAATTCGTCTTTAATTTTGTATCCTGGTCCGCCAGTTCCATCACCTTTTGGGTCTCCCCCTTGAATCATAAAGTTATTAATTATTCTGTGAAAGATTATTCCGTCATAAAATCCTTTTTCAACTAGTTTTTTAAAATTTTCAGCTGTGTTTGGTGTTAAATCATCATATAATTCAATTACAATGTTTCCTTTATTTGTTTCTAATACTACTTCAGTGTTCATTTGTTTGCACCCCGCTAACATTATTATTAATATAATTATTAAAATTATTTTTTTCATAATTTAAAGATTTGATTTTTTATTAAAAAGTTTTTGTTTTTACTGATTCAAACAAAAAGATTATATATGGTTAAGTATTTAGAATATTAAAGAGGTGTTTTAAATGTCTAAAAAAAAGAGACAAATAACGAATTTACAATTTAAAATTACAATTGGAATTTTTTTATTTTTAATAATTGCATTATTTTATTTGGGTTTCATTGAAAATCGTTTTATGGTAAAAGAAGATTGGGTTGGGCAAGAATTACTAACAAAAGACCATTTAAGTTACGATACTGAGTTTTGTGCTAACAAATTAACACAATTGGTTCATGAATTTCATTTTTTAGATATGGATATTAAATCTGAAAAAGCTCAATTAGGAACAGAAGAATTATTAAAAGAGCAAGAAAAAGAAGTAATTCAAATTGAACAACGAGAATTAAATGAAGTTAAAGAAGAATTTTATGATTATGTGAAATTGTGTGACGAATTTGACAATAATCCGACTTTTGAAATTTGTGATGTTTTTTTACAAGAAGCAAAAGATGATTTAGATGTGGCTCAGAAAAATGCAGATGAATCAACAGGAATTAAACACATAAAAATAACAATAAAATCTCTTCGTAATGCTAATCGAATTTATAAGGGGTTGAAGGTAGCCTGTTCTAATTTAAAATGAATCTGATACTTTTTTTGGCAGCGGTATTTTTAATTACTTTTTTATTAGGCAAATTACTTGAAAAGATTCGTATCCCTTGGATTTTTTCTGCTTTGTTAATTGGTTTAGGTTTAGCGGCATATAATCCTTTTAAAGAAATAACTAGTTCTGAATCTTTTATCTTTTTAGCACAATTAGGTATGTATTTTTTATTATTCATTATCGGTTTTGAGATAAATCTCACTGAAATTCGTAAAAAAAAGAAATTTATAATTAAAACCACTTTAGCAATTATTTTTGCAGAAGCTTTTTTAGGAACATTTTTAATTCATTATTTTTTTGATGTTTCTTGGTTTATTTCTATTTTAGTTGCACTATCATTTGCAACAGTTGGTGAAGCAGTTTTGTTACCTATACTTGATGAGTTTAAACTTACAAAAACAAGATTAGGTCAAACTATTTTAGGTATTGGGGTCTTAGATGATGTAATTGAAGTGGCAACAGTAATTGTACTTACTATATTATTAGGAACAACTGTTGGACACGCACAGGTAAAAATATCCGTAACTTTAGGAATTCTTTTTGGATTATTTGCTTTTGCTTATCTTCTTACTAAATTTAAACAAAAAGTTAGTAAGATTCAATTTAAAGGTGTTGCTTCTTTTTTTTTGTTTGTAATATTTTTTATTTTTGCTTTTATTGGAATTGGATTGATGGTAGAAGCTGCTGCTCTTGGTGCATTACTTGCTGGAATGGCTTTGAAAAATTTCTTACCCAAAAAGAGATTGGTTGAAATCGATTCTGAAATCAGAACAATGGCTTATGGTTTTTTTGCTCCTTTATTTTTTTTATGGGTTGGGGTTGATACTGATGTTTTTTATTTGATTAAATTCCCATTGTTAGTTGTAGCAATTCTTTTATTAACAAATTCAACAAAAGTTTTTACCAGCTATATTATGGCGAGAAAAGAATTAGGAACACACAAATCCATTGTTTTAGGTGTTGCTTTAACAGTTAAATTTAGTACTAGCATTGTAATTATTAAATTATTGTTTGAAAATGATTTAATCCCTTTAACATTATATTCTGTTTTAATTGGTACTACTATCTTGTTTAAGTTTATTGTACCTTTTTTGATGTCCTACTTAATAAAACATTGGAATATAAGTGAAAAAAAGTCATAATTCTTTAAGTAATTATCTGTCTGTTGATTAAAGATTGAATAATTTTTTATTAATAAATAATTTAAATAATTATTCTAATTGTTTTTTTATTTTATTTATTCTATTTCGTATATTTATTGCTCGTTCAAAATCTAATTTTTCTGCTGCTTGTTCCATATCAGCTTCTAGTTCAATAATTAAATTTGGAAAATCTGTTTTAGGAATATGTTTTGTATCTGTAATGTCTACTTCTTTTTCTTTTACAGGTTTTATAATTGTTTTAGGTATAATTTTATGTTTTTGATTGTATGATATTTGAATTAATCTTCTTCTTTGAGTTTCTGCCATTGCAGCTTTTATTGAATTTGTTTTTTTATCTGCGTATAAAACTACCTTTGCTTCTACATTTCTTGCTGCTCTTCCAATTATTTGAATTAACGACTTAGTATCACGTAAAAATCCTTCTTTGTCTGCGTCTAAAATTCCAATAAAACCTACTTCGGGAATGTCAATACCTTCTCTTAGTAAGTTTATACCTACAAGTACATCAAATTTTCCAAGTCTTAATTCTCTTAAAATTTCTGTACGTTCTAATGTGTCAATTTCAGAATGAAGGTATCTTGTTTTAATGTTTACTTTTGCTAAGTATTCTGTTAATTCTTCTGCAAGTTTTTTAGTTAAGGTTGTAACCAAACAACGATTTTTATTTTTTATTGTTTGTTTAATTTGAGTTTGCAGATGTTCCATTTGTCCTTTTATTGGTTGAATACTTACTTTTGGATCCAGTAATCCTGTAGGTCTAATAATTTGTTCAACAATTTGTTGTGAATTTTGTTTTTCGTATTGGCCCGGAGTTGCTGAAACAAAAATAGTTTTATTATTTTTAATGTATTTTTCAACTTCTTCAATTTTCAAAGGTCTGTTATCATATGCTGAAGGTAATCTAAATCCATAATCCACTAAGTTTTTTTTTCTTGCATGGTCACCCTTATACATTCCTTTAACTTGTGGGAGAGTTTGATGAGACTCATCGATAATGAATAAAAAATCTTTTGGAAAATAATCTAGAAGACAAAATGGTTTTACGCCAGGTGCTCTTCCTTCAAGTAAACTTGAATAATTTTCAATACCTTTACAAAAACCAGTTTCTTCAATCATGTCAATATCATGTAAAGTTCTAGTTTTTAATCTATGAGCATCTATCATTTCCATGCCAATAAGAGCTTTATCTAATTCTTTTTTAATTCTTTTTACACCTTCTTTAAGAGTTTTTTCAGGAATTACAAAATGTCTTCCAGGATAGATATGATAATATTTCAAAGTTTCAATTTTATCTCCTGTTACTTTATCAAGTTCACTAATCGATTCAATTTCATCGCCAAAAAGTTCAATTCTAATTATATTCTGCATATAACCTGGGACTAAATCAATTGTGTCTCCTTTTACTCGCATACGTCCAGGCATAAGTTCAGTATCATTTCTTTCATATTGTGCTTCAACTAATTTTAATAATAATTTTTTTCTAGAAATTTTTTGATCTTGTTGAATCTCAAAACCCATTTCATCATAATTTTCTGGATTACCTACATTATATATACAACTTACTGACGCAACAACAATAGTATCATTTCTTCCAAGTAAAGATGCAGTTGTTGCAAGACGCATCATTTCTAATCTGGGGTTTATTGCCATATCTTTTTCAATATATTGATCTCTTGAAGGAATGTATGATTCTGGTTGATAATAATCGTAATAAGAAACAAAATATTCTACTCTATTTTCTGGAAAGAAATCTTTAAGTTCATTATATAATTGTGCTGCAAGTGTTTTATTGTGAGCAAAAACTAGTGTTGGTTTATTGTATTTGGCAATAACATTTGCTATAGTAAATGTTTTTCCAGAACCTGTTACTCCTAAAAGTGTTTGTAGATTATATTTTGATAGTCCATCAATTAGTTTTTTAATTGCTTTAGGTTGTGACCCTTTAGGTTTGAATGGTGCTTTAAGTTTAAATTTCATAGTTTTCTTAATTTTCTATTGTATGTAATTGCAAATCTGTGTGCTTCATCTCTTATACGTTGAAGAAGTTTTAATGTTTTTGTTTTGTGTGGAATATTTAATGGTCGTAAATTTCCTGGAACAAAAACTTCTTCTAATTTTTTTGCAAGAGAGATAACTGGAATTTTTAATCCTAAATTTTGAAGTTCATCTAAAGCTGCATGAAGCTGCCCTTTGCCACCATCTATAATAATTAGGTTAGGCATAGGACTATGTTCGTTTTGTAATCTTTGATATCTTCTTTTTACCACTTCTGCTATGCTTGCAGTATCATTAATTCCTTGTACTGTTTTAATTTTAAATCTACGATAGTTTGATTTATCTGCAAGACCGCCTCTAAATTGTGCCATGCTTGCAACAGTATTTGTTCCTTGTAAGTGTGAGATGTCAAAACATTCAAT
The DNA here is from genome assembly GCA_964561995.1 of uncultured Methanosarcinales archaeon. Taxonomy (GTDB): domain Archaea; phylum Nanobdellota; class Nanobdellia; order Woesearchaeales; family JABIAG01; genus JABIAG01. The sequence continues at coordinate 144,517 of CAZLQZ010000001.1, forward strand.
AACTTGTGGAATCTCTTGAAGTTTAAGATATTTTTGCAATTCAAATAAAACTGTTTCTTGTGCAAAAAATTGCAATTCAATATTTTTTTTAACAAGTTCTAATAGTTGTTTTTTATCTCCTATTTTTGGAATGGTTGAAATTAATTTCTTTTTTCTAATTTTATTTATTGCTTGAATGATTGTAGGATTAATTGAGTGTGGAATAATAATTTCTTTTGGTACATGTTCGTTAGTATAATATCTTAGTAAAAACTCATCGAACATTTTATTTGCATCTAAAAACACATAACTTTGTTTATTTTCTAATACTCCTCTGTGAACATTAAAAAGCATGATATAAATTTTATCCTCTTTAATTATGTAATTAATTATGTCTTCATCATAATTCTTTTTTCTTTGCATTTTTTGGCGCTGTTCAAGCCAAGTTAATGCTTCAATTTTATTTCTGGAATCTAGTGCAAATTCATATTGTTTATTTTTTGAAAATTCTTTCATTTTTTTTGTTAATTTCACTATTAATTCTTTTGTTTTGCCTTTTAAAACTAGTTCTGTATCTTTTATAGATTTATCATATTCTGTTTTGCTTATTGCACCAATACAAGGTGCACTGCATAAACCTAAATGGTATCTCAAACAAGACTTTTTAGGAAGTCTATTACAAGTTCGGATTTTGAATGTTTTAATTAGAAGTTCTTTTAATTCATCACGTTGTTGACCAGAAGTAAATGGACCAAATCTTTTTTCTTTTTCATTTGCTCGGTCTAAAAGTAATCTTGGAAACTCTTCATTAGTTATTGCAATGCATGCAAATTGTTTGTTATCTTTAAGATTTATATTATATTTTGGTTGATGTTTTTTGATAAGAGTATTTTCAAGAATAAGTGCTTCAACTTCAGAGTCTGTAACAATAAAATCAATTTCTTTAATGTTTTTTACTAAAGCTGCAGTTTTTGAATCTTGATTATTTTTATTAAAATAACTTGAAATTCTTTTTTTAAGATTTTTAGCTTTACCAATGTATATTATCTTTTTATTATTATTACTATACAAATAACAACCTGGATTTGTTGGAATTCTAGATATGTTCATGATAATAATTTTTTAAGAAAATAACCTGTATAACTTTTTTCATTTTTGATTATTTCTTCTGGAGTTCCTTGTGCGATAATTTGACCGCCTTGGTCTCCGCCTTCAGGACCAAGATCTATAATGTGGTCCGATGATTTAATAATGTCTAAATTATGTTCAATAATAGTTATTGTATTTCCCTTATTTACTAAATCATTAAGTACGGAAATTAGTTTTTTAACGTCATGAAAGTGAAGACCCGTAGTTGGTTCATCAAGTAAATAAAGTGTTTTTCCTGTTCCTTTTTTTGCAAGTTCTCTTGTTAATTTAATTCTTTGAGCTTCTCCGCCAGATAAGGTTATTGATGATTGTCCTAGTTTAATGTATTCAAGACCTACTTTTTCTAAAGTTTCTAATTTTAGATAAATTGCAGGGATATTTTTAAAAAGGTCTTTTGCTTCTAATATTGACATTGCAAGAACATCTGCAATGTTTTTATTTTTATATTGAACTTCTAATGTTTCATGATTGTATCTTTTTCCTTTACATTCTTCACATTCAACATAAACATCTGGAAGAAAATTCATTTCAATTTTAATTAAACCATCTCCTTGACAAGATTCACATCTTCCTCCTTTTACATTAAAAGAGAATCTTCCTGGTTTATATCCTCTAATCTTAGCTTCTTTTGATAATGCAAAAACTTTTCGTACTTCATCAAAAACTTTAGTGTATGTTGCAGGATTAGACCTGGGAGTTCTTCCAATTGGACTTTGATCTATAACTATGATTTTGTCTATATCTCCGTCAATTTCTAATTTTTCATGTTTTCCAGGAACTAATTTTGAATTATGAAGTTTTTTCATCATTGCTTTGTAAAGAATATCATAAATTAATGTTGATTTTCCAGAACCTGATACTCCAGTTATTGAAGTTAAAATTCCAATAGGTAATTTTAAATTAATATTTTGAAGGTTGTTTTGATTACATTTTGTAATATTAATACTTCCATTAGATTTTCGTCTTTTTTTTGGTACTTCAATGGATAATTTTCCCGAAAGATATTGACCTGTTAAAGACTTTTTATTTTTTTTAATATCTTCAGGAGTTCCTTGTGCTATTATTTCTCCGCCATGAATCCCTGCACCGGGACCTATGTCAACAACATGATCTGCTTTTTTAATTGTATCTTCATCATGCTCAACTACAATTAAAGTATTGCCTAAATCTCTTAGTTTATGTAAGGTATCAATTAGTTTTTGATTATCTTTTTGATGAAGACCAATTGATGGTTCGTCTAAAATGTACAATACGCCCATTAAATTTGCACCAATTTGTGTGGCTAGACGAATTCTTTGAGCTTCTCCCCCTGATAAAGTTCCAGCTGATCTACCTAAAGTAAGATATCCGAGTCCAACATTTTTAAGAAAATATAATCGTTCTTTAATTTCTTTTAATACTTGATTTGCAATTTCTTGTTCTTTACTAGTTAGTTGAATACTGTCAAAATATTTAATTGCTTCTTTTATAGAAATATCTGTAATCTCAATAATATTTCTCTTCCCAATTGTTACTGCAAGAGATTTCCTACTAAGTCTTTTGCCTTTACAAGTAGGACAAGTAGATATACGCATAAATTTTTCAAGTTCTTTTCTTCTATAATCTGATTGAGTTTGTTTGTAAAGTCTTTCTGATTGAGGTATTAATCCTTCCCAAGTTCCGTTATGACTCCAGTTAGCTTCTCCACCTTTCATAACCATGTTAAATTTAATTTTATCATTTGAACCCCAAAAAAGAACTTTTAATTGTGCTTCTGTTAGGTCTTTAATTTGTGTAAGGGGAGTAAATCCACTATGTTTTGCTACTGCTGCTAAATATTGTGGTCGCCAGCCATCTACTGCATTTCGATACAACATTACTGCACCGTCAGCTATACATAATGATTTGTCGGGAATAATTAGGTCAGCATCAAATTCCATTTTAATACCTAATCCGTTACATGTTTGACATGCACCAAATGGAGAATTAAATGAAAACATTCTGGGTTGTAATTCTTCAAAAGATTCTCCACAAATAGGACAAGCAAGATTTGAAGAAAACAAATGTGTTTTTTCTTTCTCATCAAGAACAATAACTAAGCCATCTCCTTGTATTAATGCATTTTCAATGCTTTCAGTTAATCTTGATAAGTCTTGAGAATTCACCCTATCAATTACTGCTTCAATGTCATGTTTTTTATAACGTTCAAGATTAATTGGTTGATCAGTTTTTTGAATTATACCATTTACTCTAGCTCTTGCGTAACCCTGCGTGCCAAGGTCTTTTATTAATTTTTCATAAGTTCCTTTTTTTTGTCTAATAATTGGAGCAAGAATAATTAAGTTGCCCGGATGGGACTCTTGAATGTTTAATGCAATTTTTTCAGGAGATCTAGCTTCAATTTTAGTTTTATGTATTGGACAATGAGGCGTTCCAATTCGTGCGAATAATAATCTTAAATAATCATATACTTCTGTAACTGTTCCAACTGTAGAACGAGGATTTTTACTTGTAGTTTTTTGTTCAATTGAAATTGCAGGCGAAAGACCTTCAATAGAATCAACATCTGGTTTATTCATAAGGCCTAAAAATTGTCTTGCATAAGCTGAAAGAGATTCAACATATCTTCTTTGTCCTTCAGCGTAAAGAGTGTCGAAAGCTAAAGTAGATTTTCCAGAACCTGAAAGTCCAGTGATTACTATGAACTTATCTCTAGGAAGTGTAAGACTTATATTTTTTAGATTATGTTCTCTTGCACCCTTAATAATTATATCTTTCATTTATATTTACCTGATTTAATTTATTCAACTAAGACTTATTTATAAATTTACGGAACGTTTTATTTTGTATTTATACTTGTTTATAATTAAGGTTATATAAAGATATTCTTGAATGATAAAATGGTGTATTTAAAGATAATTTGTATAATGGGACTTTTTGCTCTTTTTATTCTTGGTTGATTATTTATTAAAAAGTTTATGATTTAAAAATGATTATATAAATAAAGAAATAATTATTTCTGGAGTCACAAGAAAATATATAAAAACAGCATATAAAATATAAAAACCTAGTATACTTAACAAATGAAATAAAGTAAAAATAGCATAAAAGGGATACAATAGATATCCTAAAAAGTTTTTTTCAGATAATTTTATTGCATTTTTTTTAATCTCTGAAATTACGTTTGAATCTGGAAAACTTTGTACTGCTATTGACATTCCCAACCAGATCAATATTATTTTTAAAATTATATTTAATTTGAAAATATATGTTACTGAAAAAATTAAAATTGAAACAAATGAAAGAAAAATGAAAGGAAGTATGAAAATAATCAATGATTGAATAATATTTTTTGGATTTTCATGTTCGACATATCCTGAAGGATAATTGTGTGCAAAAAACTCGACATTTTTTATTTCAATTAAGGATATATGACAAAATAGTTTATAAATTAAGTTATATAGCATAACTCCTGGAAAAGTTATTAATGCAAAATCTTCTTTTTTGATTATTCCCATTTTTTTAATTATAATAAACACTTATTTGATAATTATTTTTTCAATACAACCGTTTCTTCTGAAAATTGACTCAATTTTGAAATTTGATACATTAACATAAATCTTTCTTTTTTTGTCATATCAGTAAACTCATCCGTCCAATCTTTCTCTTTACACATTTTTCTTACCTTGGAGTTTACAGACCCCATTATTTTACATCTTTTTTTAGCTAATTCAATGTCGTATGTCATAATTAGATCTAATTGGGCTTCGTAACACATATCTTGTGCATTTTCATAATTCATACAGTATGATGTAGTTGATGTTAATTTACAACCAATAACATCTTCTTTTACGAAATCGCAATAGTTCTTATCTTCTAATAAAAATGCTGAATAATAAAAACAAATATCACTTGATGGTGACCTAGAACAGATTTCTTCTATAATGTTGCTACCTTGTTGAATATTTTCTATTGCTTTTTCTGCTAAACACAATGTTTTGTTTGTATTTTCAAGTATTTCATTACATTCTTGTATTACTTGATTAATAAGAGTTTCATTAGCTATTACTTTTTTTTCAGTAGTTGTTTTAGTATTATTGTTTGAACAACCAACTAATAAAAGAAATATACATAAAAAAATAATTGAAAATTCTTTTTTTGCTAACATTTTATTTTGGTTCTTTTATTTTTTATATTAAGAATGTTAATTATATAAAGTTGTTGATTTAATCTTGAATTAAATCTTGTCAATTAACAATCTTTCATCGTTTTCAATTTCTTTTTGATCTTTAGCTTTTATGAATGAATATCCTACTGGTTTTTTTAAATCAGTATTGTAAAGAGCATACATCCAAAATAATCTAGGGAATTTAACTGAATGAGAAGTTTTTAAAGTATTTTTATTGTTATTTCTTCTAAAGTAAAATACCTGATTTCTGTAAGAAAATATGTCTCCTTCTTGTTTAGCATAATCTAAAATTGCAATGTAGTCTGGATTAATTTGTTGACATGATTCTTGAATTTTTTGGGCAACTTCTTTTTCATCTTTCATACCCGAAAATATTAATTTTAATTCGTAACTTTTTGAAAATAAAGGTACAAGAACTTTTTGAATTCCCATTTCTTCAAACCATTTTGGTAAATCATTTTTGTCAAAATAATTTCTTGATGGGAACCAGGAAAAGTCAATATAGTATTCAACACCTAATAAATCTTTTTTATCACTATTTTCAAATAGGTTTTCCTCTACAATATTAAGATGTTTTAGGGTTTTTTCTAATTCACTTTTGGAATTGTATTGATGTTTATTTGTTGAACCAAAGGGTGGTTCACTTTTCTTTGGAATTGATATTGTATTTATTGTAGTATCTATAATTGCTTGTTGAATAAATTCTTTATAAGATTTTTGACAGTAAACTGCATCATGAATAAAATTAGGTTCATAAAGTAAACTTTCATCAAAACGATGTGTTGCATTAGTTGCAATAGAAACAAGTAAATTCATTATTTGAAAATGAGATAAAGCATAATCTTTTTCATTAATATTTCTGGAAAGTATTTTGTTTCTATTTTGAACTTTATTCATTGATTTTTTAATTTATACGTTTTTTTGACATACATCATCAAATATTTTTTCTCCAGTATTATAATCTTCTTGCATTAATTGTTTGATAATTATAAAATTGTGTTTTTTTAAAAAATTAGTTCCTTTTTCACTTCCCGGTATTGCTAAAACACTTGAAGAAGAAATTCTTCCTTTACGGGCTTCATAATTTCTTGCTTGATCAATGGAATTATACATCATAAAAGTTCCAAAACCTTGTCTTTGAAATTGAGGCTTAATTCCAATATATTTCATATACAATCCTTCACAATAATGTTGGTTTTCAGGTTTTAATACTGTGAACTGTGAAAGTTTTAGTATTCCTTCTGCAATAACATTAACACCCGGATTATCAATATTACAATAACCCATAAGGTTAGAATCTTCATTAAAATATACGTATGTGGTTGCAATACTTAATGGTAAACGAAATTCAGGAAAGGATAATCTATGTAATTCATTAACTTCATCTTTTATTCTTTTTTCTAAACGTATTAATCTTTCAACTCTCATTTTGTTGGTTAATTTAATTGAATTTAAAACGATTTAGGTAAAAGAAAATTTTATTTTTTAATTTATACGTTTCTTTGAAGTACTGCGCTGATAATACGTTCATCGGTTTTGTAGTTTTCGTCCATAACTTCTTTAATTCTTATAAATCCTTGTTTTATAAAATAATTCTGTGCTTCTAATTCTTCTGTAATTAATGTTACACTTGAAGTTAATAACTTACCTTGATTACTTTCGTCAATCCTTGCTTGATTAATTGAAGTATACATAATGTTTTTTCCAAAACCTTGTTTTCTAAATTGAGGAGCAACTGTTAAATATTTAAGGTAAAGCCCATCGGCCAATTCTAATTCTTCTCGAGTTATCATGTAGTCTGGTTTTCTTAATGCAAATCTACAAAAATTTTCTATAGGTGGATTAGCGATTTCACAATATCCTAAAAGATTAGAATTTTCATTGTAAAAAATATAAGTACATTCAGGTTTTAATTCATTACGGCCTTTTGGAAAAGATTCGTAGTGTAATCTATCGACCTCTGCTTTTTTTTCAAGTTCTAAGTTTACTAATTTATCAATATGCATGTGAGTATGTAATAAAAGTTAGTTTAAAACGATTACTGTAAAATACATTTTTTGTCAGTCAGTTTTATAACGTAATATTGGTAAAAACTATGATGATTATGTTAAAATAAATCCTGTTGAAGCTGGAGTTATTATTTTAAAAAAGAAAGGATTTTTTGAAATTGTAAAAATAATAAGAAAACACTCAATAAATGCAATAATTGAATAGGATAAAATACCTCTAAGTTTGGAAGAGAAACTGGTTTATTACGCTGATAAATGGGCTTGTGAAGATCAATTAGTTTTAGTTGATGAACTAATGTATGATTTAAAGAAAAAAAATCATGGTATAGGCCCACTTGTTGCTAAAGCAGAACTAAAGATAAAATTATTAGAAAAGGAGATTTTTGATAAAATCAATGTTAGTATAGAACTAAAATAAAATTAAGGAAATATTTTTCTTTTTGCATAATTTATTAATTCATTTAAATATTTTTTATTTTTATTTACTACAGTATTATTAATTTTTGAGCTAATTTGCAAGAAATGCAAATAATCTTTATTTTCTTGTTTTCCCTGTTTTGTATGCATATCAATTGAATATTTTGGGATTTCTATCTTTAATCCCTCTTTTCTTTTTATTTTCATATAATCATACATTTCACTAATTATTCTATCTTTCTTAGATTTTGAAAGTATTTGAATTGCTTTTATGGCCTGCATATCCCTATCCCATTTTTTTGAATCTTTTAAATTAAAATACGTTTCTTTGAGATTTTTAATTGCATTTATTGCTTGTACATCTGACACATCTTCTACGACAATTACTGACATTCTTTCCCAAAATTTATTAATGAAGATTTCTCCTGAGTCTAATAATTCCATACCAAAAAAAGTAGCATTTTCAAAGTTACATCTCCTAATTTCTTTTTGTAAAGCAGATATTACTTGATCTGAAGGATAACCTGAAATGGTTTGAAGTTCTGAAAATTTAATTTTCTCTTTCATTTTAAAGATAAAATTAGTAATTAGATTTAAATGTATTCTTTTAGCCTCTGACTTTTTAGTTTTATCATTTAATCTTCTTGATTTATTGTAATTAATTGCTGTTAAGTTTCTTTGTCTCGAAACCGAAGGTTTCAGAGTTACAAAGTCGAGTACCGCAACGAAGTGAGGAACGCAGAAGTTAAGGTTTCTCCGAAAAGATTATATGTATATTAGTTTTATTGAATGAAATCAAATGACTGAATTAATAATTAGAATTATTTTAAAAACAGGAATATTTGTTTTGTAAGTAATTATGCCTGCTTATCTTATTTACTTTATTTCAACTATTCTACATGAGTGTGCTCATAAAAGGAAAGCACAGAAATATAAATTAACTTTATTAAAATCAAAACAAGAATTGATTGATTATAAACAGCAAGGTGAAATAAGTAAATTATCTTTATTTCTTTTTGGTATTCAATTCAAAGGATTTGGTGCTTCAGTGCACATAAAGGATGGAGAAATTGAAAGATTTTCTTATGATAAACAAAAAGAAGTATTATTTGCAGGCATTTACTCTGATTTTTTATTCTTATTTTTTTTAGCAATAGTATTAATATTTTATAATCACATCTTTCTTTTAATAGCATTGTTTTTCTTAATCGTAAAAACATTTGACAACATTTATGATTTTTTTAAGAAGGGCGGGGATGTAAGAAAACTTATTGCATTAAATAAGAAAATTTAATCGCTGTTAGGTGTTTTTTCTGCAAGAAAAAAACAGGAGGCTTAGTTTAATCTTCCTTAGTATTTTTAGAATATCCAATTAATGGACTTATGTTTTTATACCAGGGTTGATCTTTGATTCTTAATGTTAATAATCCTATTTGAAGATAAGATCCTTTGCACGCTTCACAAATAATACCTATTTGTACGCCATACATTGCGCCAGAATAATTCTTTAGTCCAATTTGTATCCCATCAATAACATGTGCCACGTTTTTTAGTCCAATTTGCACACCTTTTGAATAAAATGAAGCATTTTGTACACCCATTTGTAATCCACATATGCCTTCTACTTGATTATCTAATGAAATGGATACTCCTCTTATATCTGTTTCAGTACGAAATTTACGAAATGAAACGGTATCTTCTATTGGCATATGATATTTATATTGAATGTTATTTATATATTTTTGGAAAAACTACATGGTATATTATTGTTGTTAGTTTTTTTGATTCTATAACGTGAGTTTAAATTTAATCATAAAGTTCGGGAAAGGATAATTTTATCAAGCACGAAGTGCAATTAAGAAAAATAATTAAAGATAAAAAAATTACTTATACATAGAAATAACTTTTTCAAGCGCAGGAAGATGGTCCGGTCTAAAGTTAAGTTCTTTTCCTATATCCTTGCCAATTAAAGAAGTAATAGGGATCCATCTTTGAGATGCAATTTCATCTGAACCTTTTACCTGACCTATTCTAGAAATATAATATTCACACATCTCTGACTGTTTATACTTGTCTTCTCCGGATTTATCTATAACAGGAACTTTCATTATAAATTGTAGATTTTTTGGGTCAATGCTTACTCCCTGTTCTTCTTGAAAACCTCTTAATACAGAATCAAAATAACTTTCTCTAACATTTACATGTTCAGAAACACTTACATCACTCATTGAAGGAAATAAATCTTTTTTAGGGGATCTTGTTGGAACAAGTATTTCATTATTATCATTAATAATAAATGCGTTTGCACCTCTATGATAAAATCCTTTTAACCTATCATCTCCATGACATTCTTTTCTATAGAAAACAAGGTCATTTCCTTCAACATTATAAGGTCTATCATTTTGATCAAAAATTTGGAACCATTCATATTTGCTTCCTTCTAAATTTTGTTCTTTATCACCTAAATAAGTATTTTTAAAAGTAGTAGCCAATATTAATTCATTTTCTTTTACAGAAAAATTAAGTGCTCTGCCAGCAATAATTTCTAATTCTTGTTTTGATATTTTCATTTTGTAATTAATTACTGAGGAGTAGTATATAACTTTTTTGGTTTTTTTTTGCCTAATCTATTTATGATCTTTTCCTGATTGAAACTAACTTTTGTTAAATGTCCCGAACAACGCGAGAGGCTGCAAGTCTTGGTTGCAACGAAGCGAAGAAGTTGCTAATTTGCCCGTACAATCTGTTCTGCTTTTTTAAGAAGTATTAAATCTCTTTTTTGAATAAAGGAACCGTCATAATTTTCAGGTTTATCATTTTCAACTTTAGAAATTGCATCTTTTAGAGAAAGCCACACTATCTTAAATCCTTGACTTAATTCATTTTCGGTAAAATCGGGTTTACCTTTAGAAATGATCTTTCCATGATAGCAATAAGAAATTTGTTTCAAATCCCATTTGGATCTAAATTCAATAATTTTACCCACTTCACCATTAACTTCAATTGTGCTTCCTACTTCTTCAAGGCATTCTCTAACTAAAGCTTGTGCTTTATCTTCACCAGCATCAATGCCTCCTCCAGGAAGTTTATGGTAATTTTGTTTTGCAACAAATAGTAAAGGAATTAAGTCATTTTCATCAAAAAGAATGGCTCTTGAAGTTTCTCTTATTTTTAAAGTTAATTTATCTTTTGGAAATTCTTTGTCTTTGATTTCTTTTAATAGTTCCATATATTATGAGGGTTCTTGGTTTTATATAAATATTTCTGCTTAAAGCAAATTAGCAATTAATTCTTTTTTTTTTATAATATAGAAATACTGGTTTTTGTCGTACGATTTTAATCGTACTTGTGGTTGGGTGTTAACTGATTGAAATTATTTACGCCAACGCCCGACGCCAGACATAGGGTGTATGTGCGAAACTTTTTACGGTTTTTATTGCTTAATTAAATGTTATTTGAGATGTGGGCTCTTCCATTTTGTTTTAGAAATTCTGAAAACAAAAAAGCAAAGTGATTTACGCTTAATAATTGTTAATATTTTCGGAGGACTATTTCTAAAAGATTTAAATAAGGAAATAATTTCTCTAAGCATATGAGAACATTATCTTCATGTGGCCATCCTATAAAAATTTTTAGGATGTCATTCTGTGAAGGTAATATTTCTGAAGAGAAAGAATTTCGCGAAGCACAAGGAACATTATTTGATAAAGTAAGTTTATATTTGAGAGATAAGGGATACTGATGAACATTTGATTCCCGTGAGTTCTCCTCAACCTTATAAATGAAAATAATTTTCTGGAGTTCATTGGTCATTTAATTTCTCAATATGTTTAATCATATCTTTCATTTATCTTTACCTGATGTTATTTTTTTTTGATTAGTTTATAAATCAACGGGATGTTTAATTTTTATATTGAATTAGAATCTAGCTTATATAAAGATAATTTTGAAAAAACGAAATATAAAAAGAATTAATTTAAAAATGTTTATTTTGATTAATTTCTACATTTTTTAGAACTTTAGAATATTTTTTTAAATATTCACTAACTTTAAATTTTATTTTTTTGTATGATTCATTTGAATAAAAATTAATATCCAATCTTAAGCCAAATTTTTCAGTCCAATAATAGTTAATTAATAAAATTATTTTTTTTCTTGAAAAAAAGCCTTTTTTTATAAAAATCTCTGAAGAATATTTATCTCCTACTTTTGAAGTATCTCCGTCGATAGCACGTATAAAAGCTCCTGTTCTTTTATTATTAAATTTAAATTCATCATCAATAGATGCAATATCTGCTGTAAAGTTTTCAAGAACTTGTTTCAATTTAAAATCTAATTTATTTTTTGAGGCTTTCATTTTATCTACTTCTTAGATTTTCTAATTTAAATATTTTTCTATTCTTTTTTCATTTATAATGCAAAAAAGATTCTGCGGCGTTTTACCGCAGGTTTTACGCCAACGCCCAGATTTGAACTGGGAGATCCTTGCGGAAATCCGCTTTCGAGGC
>CAZLQZ010000002.1:0-3963 GCA_964561995.1 uncultured Methanosarcinales archaeon
CGAAAAGAAGTGGAAGGCATGTCCAAGAATGAGGACTAATAACACAAATTAGTTTGACCTCAAAATATTCTCCTCTTCGCAACCCCCAGGACACCCAAATTAGCGTTTAGTACTGCTTCCTTCCGAATCTGATACGATTCACAAAAATTTGAATCCCTGGGGACAAAGGATCGACGAATATTTCAAGACTAATTCATGAAATCAATCCCGCTCCTTAGACTTCAACTCCCATAAAGCTCACTTAGGTTACAGGTAAGAGCTAACTACCCAGTCTAGCCTTCCAATAAGAAATAGTGAATATGTCTATAAAAAGCTTTCTCTAAGCAGCTTCTTGTTCTACTAAATTTGTAGCTTGAATCTTTTTTTGTGCTTGATATAATTTTTCAGATTCTTTCATTTCTTTTTTTAATTCATTAGAATTTTCAACAAATAAATATAATAATTCAATTAAATGTAATAAGAATTTTTTCTTTTTAATTATAAATTCTGAAGAATCTTCAATTTTTTCAATTTCATCTTTAATTTCTAAAAAATAAGAAAACATTTCTTTTGTTTCTTTAGGAACAAAATCTAATATTGACTTATTTGGGTCTATTCCAAGATCTTTTTTATAATGTGTATATTTTACCCAAATATTTTTCACTTCATTTGTAGCAAGAGAAATATATTTTTTCCATCTATGTATTCTAACAATATGTTATGGTTTGCCAAACATATTGTGTTTTTTTGTACCGTATGCCGCCATAAAAAATTCTGTATTATTATGTGTCCAAGAATCAATTTCTCTTACAAATGTAAATAAAACTCTTATTGCTTCTTTTGTTTCTTTATATTGGCCCTTTATGGGATAAAAAAATACCATTATTTTTATTTAATTGACTTTTAGTATATAAATCTTTATTAATTCAATAATAGTAAAATTAATTGTGGAATCTAAAATCTTATTTTTAGGTACTTGTACAGGAGGGGCTTCTAACCAACAAGTAAGAGCTTCTGGCGGTATTATTGTACAAACTCAAGGGTATCAGTTTTTCTTAGACCCAGGTCCGGGAGCGTTAATTCGAGCAAAACAATACGGAGTTAATACAAGGTTAACAACTGCTTTGTTAGTTAGTCATGCTCATCTTAATCATTGTAATGATGCTAATTTAGTGATTGGTAGTATGACTCATAATGGTCTTGATCCGAAAGGTGTTATAATTTCTAGTAAAAGTTTTGTTAAAGGTAATGAAGATATTAATCCTGTTTTAACAAAACAACATCAAAAATTTGTTGAAAGAATTATTACTCCTGATTGTGGTCAAAAGATTGGTATTGAAAATGTCGAAATTCATGCTTTAAAAACATTACACTCTGATAAAGATGCAATTGGTTTTAAATTCTTTTCAAAAGATTTTGTTCTTAGTTATTCTGGAGATACTGCTTATTCTAATGAAATTGTTGAACAATATATGCAATCTGACATTTTAATTTTAAATGTGCCAAATTTTGAAAAAAAAGCAGAGTTTAATTTGAATATTGAAGATGCGACAAAAATAATTAAAAAAGTTCAACCTAGGTTAGCAATTCTAACTCATTTTGGTTTGAAAGTTTTAAAAGAAGATCCTCTTTCTATTGCTAGAAAAATTTATCGAGAAACTGGTGTACAAACTATTTCTGCTAAAGATGGATTAGTAATTAGTCCACATTCTTATTCTGCCGAATTAAGACAAAAAACATTAAACTTATATCCTTCTGAGAAAGCTAAAGAATTAGAAGAAATAAATAACCAAGAACACAACCCAGAGTCAGAAACGGCATTGCCGGATAAAATCGATCTTCCTTTCCTTTAAAGAATAATAAAGTTAAAGCAATTGTTGCTCCAATAATTATTGATGATGCTTGTAATCCTGCTATAAATTTTGGAACTCCTTTTAATACTAAATCAGTCATAATTGTTCCTGCAAATAACATTGGAAATGCAATATCTCCTCCACCCAAAATTGCAGTAACTGTTTCTGTTTTCTTTTTAGAATTTTTTTGTGATTTAACTTTTTGATATGGTATTAATAATCCTGCAAAAGTTTGACTTTTAGATTGGAACAATGCCATTTTTATCATATGTTTACTTTTCCAAACTGCGTACATATCATATAAAGAAATTGCAATTAAAAGCATGAACATCCAAAAAACATTTAACATTGGTACGAAAATGATTGCTATTCCTGGATAGATTAAAAGTTCTGAAAGATTTTGAGTGATTATATTTGGTCTAAATAATTTTAAAATTGCTAATGTTGCAGCAAAAGCGAATACTAATAATTTCGGTAAAAAAGTTCCTAGTGAAATAGATATTGATGCAAATACTGCTAAAAAAAACCATATTTTCCATATCTTCATTAATTTAAATTTAATTAATAATAATGCTAAACCTGTTCCTAAGGCTATTGCAATAATAATTGAATAAAATGATGTTTCAGGTTCAAAATCTGGTCTTTCACCAACTGCTGTATCTTGATAAGTAATGTTATATTCTCCAGTTTCAGATTGTTTAACATCCATTGCTAAACCTAAAAAAGTTAAACCTAGAATTTGAGCTATAACAAAAAAGACTAAAAGTAAAATTGTAACTTGAACATTATGTTTCATAATCATATATTGTTTAATTAGTTTTTAAATGTTTGTTTTTTTTATTTGTTTTTTTTAATTATATAAATTTTATTTACCACAATATTTATATAGGAGTTTTTCAATTTTTAGAGATAAACCAGTAAATAAAATAAGGGGGAATTTAATGAATGATAAAGCAGCTTTAGAGTTGTCAGTAAATGCTATAGTAATTCTTATCATTGCTTTGGCCGTAATGGGGTTAGTTATTGGTTTTGTTTTTACTAAATTTCGTCAAGTTGATAGGTTTAAAATTGAAGAACCTACTCCCGAACCGGATTCTTATTCCCCTATACAAACTCCTGGTGGAAGGGACAGTTTTACTTTTTCTAAAAAATCCGAAATTGAAATGGAAGTAAGATTTTATAATATGGATTCTGAAGGTTTTGATTCTTTATGGACAAATTCAACTCAAATTGAATGTGTTGGGCAAGGTGGAATTTATTATTTTACTCCTCAATTGCCTCAAACCTATGTTGCGGGAGGACAAGAAGCTTCAATTCCTATGATATTTAAAGTAGAACCAGAAATTCCTGTTGGAGTTTATGCTTGTCAAATATTATTTAGAGGTGAATCCTTTTATACAATTGATCAAATAGAAAATGAACCTAAGTTTAATAATGGTGAACCAATTGCTGAGAGGTATTTAGAAATCGAAGTAACATGAAGAAATTAATATTGTTGTTAATGATTGTATTAATGAGTTTTAATGTATTAGGAGATACAAGTATTTCTGCAGGTAATTGGAAACTTTTAGGTTTTGATACTAACCAAGGTTCTGCTTCTTCTTTTTTTAATTCGAATGATTTTATGAGTGAACAAAATTGTAATAGAATTTTAGATGAAGAATTAAATTGTTTTGGATATTGTGATGAACGTGATGATTCTAAATTCTTTGGAGCTAATGATTTTAATATTGGAAAAATGTCTGATGGTAAAGCATATTGGATATCTTGTAAAACTACTCAAACAATTGGCGGTACTGAATTAGAAGATGATGATGGTGATGGATTTTATTTTGCAACAGGATTAAGTGGAGGTAATTATGATTGTAAAGATGGTGATCCATTAATTCATCCTGGTGCTGATGAGGTTTGTGATAATGTGAATCATAATTGTGTTGGTGGAAACCTTGATGGTTTAAATACCGAAAGTTGTAGTTTATTGTGTCAAGAAGAAGCAAAAAAGAATGGTGTTGGAAGTTGGAACCTTGCCTGGGATGCAAATCTTCGTGGGAATAATCAGCATTGTTGTGGTGATCAAGATTATGAAACGGGCACTGAAATTTGTGACGGAAAAGATAATGACTGTGATGGT
>CAZLQZ010000002.1:4063-6380 GCA_964561995.1 uncultured Methanosarcinales archaeon
AGATTATGAAACGGGCACTGAAATTTGTGACGGAAAAGATAATGACTGTGATGGTCAAATAGACGAAGATTTATCTTCAAGTTCGACTACTTGCGGAGTGGGGGAATGTACAAGTACTGGAATTTCTAGTTGTATTGATGGATATTTATTAAGCAATTGTATTATTGGAACTCCCGAGGAAGAAGAATGTGATGCTCAAGATCATGATTGTGATGGCGATAATTATAATGGTTTTACTGCAGATACTTGTGAAGATTTATGTGGTTCTAGTATTGCGACTTACATGGATGCTTGGACAAATCCAAAATGTTGTGGAGATAATTCTGTTGAAGGAACTGGTTATTGGGAAGAAAATGAAATAACTTGTGATGGTATTGATAATGATTGTGATGTTGATGTTGATGAAGGTTTAACATTTGAATATTGTATTGATGAAGATGAAGATGCTTATTATGAATGTATAAATGGTGAACAGAATCTTTGTAAAGATGTGGATTTATTTCAAGAGGACGGTTATAATTGGTTAAGAACTTCTAAATATGAAGTAGATCTTTGTCTTGACACTCCTAGTGATAATCAGGATTATGATTCCGATGGTGTTGTTAATGCATGTGACAGTTGTCCCGATGATACAAATACTGGAGATGGTGACGTCGATGGTATTGATGATGCATGTGATAATTGTGTTTATAATAGTAATTTTGATCAATTTGATCAAAATAGTAATGATATAGGTGATGTTTGTGATGGTGATGCGGATGGAGATGGAAATGATATTCATAATGATAATTGTCTTTTAACTTCTAATTATGGTTCTAATGGAAATTGTGCATTGCAAGCAAAAGATTGTACTGATAACTCTGAATGTACTTTCAGTCCTTTTGATTATTGTTCAATGAATCAAGAAAATTATGATGGTGATTTATTAGGTGATGCTTGTGATAATAATGATGACGAAGATGGTATTGAAGATTCATTAGATAATTGTCCCTTTATCGTTAATGAATTACAAGAAGATTCTGATTTTGAAGTTTTGGGTATAATTGATTTATCAATTTCGCCTTTTGATATTGTTGTGGATTCTTTTGACAATGTTTATGTAAGTGGTTCAACAAATAATAAAGTGTTCAAATTTAATAGTAATTTTGAAATGGAACATACATACGATTTATTAAATCCTCTCGGTTTAGCAATTCATGGTAATGATGATATTTTTGTTGCTTTACAAGATCTACAAACAGTAAATAAAATTATTAATTTAAATACTGATGAAATTTTAATATCAGATGTTTCTTTACCTTTTGATATTGCTTTTGATTCTTTAAATAAGCTATATATTACGTCGAATGGGTATAATGTAAATAAATTCAATTCTGATGGAACAACTAATAATACATTACAATCTGTGATGTCTTCATATTTTATTTACGTTTATAATGATTTAATT
Source organism: uncultured Methanosarcinales archaeon (assembly GCA_964561995.1). Classification (GTDB taxonomy): domain Archaea; phylum Nanobdellota; class Nanobdellia; order Woesearchaeales; family JABIAG01; genus JABIAG01. The sequence continues at coordinate 5,511 of CAZLQZ010000002.1, forward strand.
TATACTTCAAAGAATAAAATGTTTAAAATTTATAATGTTACAGATGGAACTCTGTTTAAAGAATTTAATCTTGAAAAAGAAAGTCCTATAATTGGAATTTCTGTTGATTCTAAAGAAAGAATTTTTTTGACATCTGGTAGTTCTATAGAAGTTTATAATTTAAATGGTGATTTGTTGGGAAGTTTTGGTATGTTTGGAAGTGAAGGAGAATATTTTAATAATGCTAAAGGGATTTATATTGATGATTCTGATAGGATTTTTATTGCTGATTCGGGAAACCATCGTATTTTAATTTTAAATTATTCAGACAATATTGGTGACGCCTGTGATAATTGTAAATATACTTTTAGTTCTAATCTTGATGATGATGATAACAATGGTAGAGGAAATGCTTGTGATAATATTCCTACTGCAACACCAAGTAATGTTTCAATAGATGAAGATAGTGTTTATACTTTTAGTAAAGATGATTTTAATTATGAAGATTTAGACTTAAATTTTTATGGAGATGAATTTAGTAATTTGATTATTGTTAATGTTGACGGAGTTCATGGACAATTAACTTTCAATGGGCAAGAAATTATTGATATTCCTTTTGCAATTAATTCTACTAATATTTCTTTAATTAATTTTACGCCTTATGAAAATGAATTTCAAGATTATTATTCTAATTTTTCTTTTGTATTAAATTCAACTGATGGGAAAATCTCTGAAGAATACAAATTTCAGATTAATGTGACCAATGTTGAAGATTTACCAACTTCAGAATCTAGTTGGTTAGAAATTGATGAAGATACAGAATACACTTTTGGCATTGATGATTTTAGTTATAATGATTTCGATAATGACGACCTAGTATACATTTTATTT
>CAZLQZ010000002.1:6480-138334 GCA_964561995.1 uncultured Methanosarcinales archaeon
TGATGATTTTAGTTATAATGATTTCGATAATGACGACCTAGTATACATTTTATTTCCCGAACAACATTTAATTTCTAATGGGGGACATTTTCATTTTTCGGGTGATAATGGTTTGATTAATTTAGGAGATGGTAATTATATTCTTAGTATTTTAACTTTAAATGATTTTAAGTTTATACCTCTTGCTGATGAATTTGGAGAAAATTATACCAATTTAACATTTAGAGTTTGTGATTATAAAGATACTTGTTCAAAAGATAATTACACAATTATGTTTAATGTTACAGACGTAAATGATGCACCTGTTGTTATACCTGATTCAATATATCATATGCAATTGTTTTCACAATTATCAATTCAATTGGATGATATTGTTTATGATATTTTAAGTAATGATGAAGATTTAAATTGGGAAATTATTGATGATGGTAGTGAGTTATTAACTTCAGTAACTTTGGATCAAAGAGTTCTTAAGATTAGTACTTTAGAAACGGATTCGCCTTTCTCAACAATAATAAAATTGAAAGTTGATGATGGTGAATTAGAAACTTTAGTTGATATCAATGTTAATGTTGTAGTATCGACAGTCCCAATTTTAAATAGTATTTCAATTAATTCACCCGTTGTTGGTAATGATATAGTTAAAATAACTTCTGAATTTTATGACTTAAATGATTTTATTGTAGATTTAATGTGTGCTAGTGATTTAGATCCCAAAACATTGCCTGAATGTGTTGCAAGTTCTGATGTTTCTTCATTAGAATGCGATTACACAATTCCAAAAGAATCTGGTACTCATCAATTAAACTGTGTTGTTTTTAATGGAATTGATTACTCAGATATTATTTCAACTAATTATGATGTTACATCTTTTATTGAAAATTTACAAATTTCTCCTTTGAATGTTTATACTGATATTATTTTAACTGCTGATTATGTTTTGGAAGATTATGAACTTAATTCGAATGTTCTTAAAACTGATAATAGTATAATTAACTGGTATTTAGAAGGAAGTACAGAACCAATTTCAATTGGAAATTCATTAGACAGTAATTTATTTAATAAAGGGGATGAATTATATTTTAATGTGACGCCTTGTTCAGATGTCTGCGGACCTGAAGTTTCTTCGCCAATAATTATTGTTAAAAATTCAATGCCCAAAATAACTTCAATACCAAGTTTATTAGTTAATGAAGACTCAGTTTATTCTTATACAATTACTGCATCTGATAAAGATAATGATGGTTTAATATTTGATGTTGTTGAAAAACCAGATTGGTTAAGTTTTGATTCTAATACTCAAATTTTATCTGGAATGCCTTTGCAAGAAAATGTTTATGATTATAATATTAAATTAAATGTGTCTGATGAAGAAAAAGTTGTTGAGCAAGAGTTTACAATTACAGTAAATAATGTCAATGACGCCCCAACCATTACTTCAGAACCAATTATTTCTGTATATGAAGATCAATCGTATAGTTATGTTCTTGTTGTTGTTGATGAAGATCAAGACCCCTTAACTTTTAATTTTGAAATGCCTAGTTGGTTAAGTTTTGATTCTGACACTAAAACTTTATCTGGCACTCCAACACAAAATGATGTTGGTAATAATGAAGTAAAAGTTATTGTGACTGATGGCAAAGAAACTTTTGAACAAGAATTCATAATTGTTGTAAGTAACATTAATGATGCTCCCGATGTTGAATTAACAAGTCCAATTCAGGGAGACCATAATTTATGGAATTCTGTTTTAGTTGAATGGTCATCATCTGATGAAGAAGAAGATGAGTTAACATTTGAATTAGAATATTTTGATAGTAGTTGGCACACAATTACTTTGGACGCATCAAATAATTGGATTTTGCCTGATTATAATGGTTTAGTAACATTAAGAGTAACTGCATATGATGGAACAAGTGAAACTTCTTATTCAATTGAAATAGAATTAGAAAATTCTTGTTCGTGTAATTCTTGTGAGCAATGTTCTGATAAATTAACCAGAAGTGCTGATTTTGGATGTAGTGAAATAATTTTATCGGAAGATTTCGACATAATTGACAACTGTATTTCTGATGTTGACAAACCAATTATTAGAAATTTAGATTGTAATAATAAAATTGTTTCTGGTTCAGGTGAAGAATTATTTTATTCAATTACTAATTCCAATGATTTAGAAATTAAGAATTGTAACATTGAAAATGTCAAAAGAGCTTTTTTAATGAATAACATAAACAATATTGTTTTAAACAATAATTCAATTAACGAAGTTTATCAAAGTGCAGTTTTAATTAAAAATTCACAATTAATAAATATATCTGATAACGAAATTTCTAATGCTCAAGGTAATTCTATAACTTTAATGAATGTTCAAAATTTAGAATTGCATGACAATTATATTCATAATAATTCTATTGGTGTTGGGCTTTTTACTGGAGTAACTAATGCTAATTTAAATTCAAATGTAATTTTAAATAATAACATTGGTTTAATGTTTTCAGAAAGTAGTAATAATTTAATTTATAATAATTTGTTTAATAATTATATAGATGTTGATTCATCTTATTCTAATAATGATTGGAATGTTTCTGTTGAAGATAAAACTAACATAATGATGGGAACAAAGATTGCTGGTAATTATTGGGCTGGACTTAATTGTTACAATCCTGATGAAAATGAATTTTGTGATGGAATTTATAAGATTGATGCAAATAATATTGATTCATTTCCTTTAGTATCCGTTAGCGATCAGTTTTGTCTTGATTCAACTCAATTATCAAGTGTTCAGCGTTCAGGTTGGCAATCTTTTACATCGGGTTATACTGGAAATTTGTATCGTATAGATGTTCAAATTTATCACGAGGTTGATGCAACTATTTCAATTATAGAATTAAATTCTGAAAAAGGTTATCCTACAATTTTCTCACAATTTATTCCTTCTTCAAGAACTGGTTCTGGTTTAAAAACAATTAACTTAAATTCCTTAGTACCTTTGACTTCAAATCAAATATACAAATTTACAATTTCGTATGATGAATCAAAAGGGTTTAGTTATGTAAAGCCAGGAACTTATGTAGGTGGTCGAGCCGATTATGACAAATATGATTATGATACTGATTTTAGGTTTGCAACTTACATGACTTCATCATAACATTTATATATCACCTCTACTAATAAATTATCATGAATAAATATATGATTATTACTTTGATAATTGCTTTAATTGCAGTAACTTATACTGTTGCAGGTCAAGGTGAATTAACTTTAGATCAATTGGATGCTAAAATTTCTGAATTACAAACTTCTACTCAAAATCAATATTTACATTTAGAAAATAGAATTGCTGTTTTAACTAATCAAGTAAACAATTTAGATGATCAAGATATTGAAAGAGCATCTCCTGCTAGTAATTTAATGATGAATGGTATTTTGTTAGGATTAATTGCATTTTTGTTTATCATGAATGTAACTACTATGATTCGTTTAAAATCTTTAAAACCTACAAAAACAACAAAAACTCATCCTAAAGATATTTATATGCAAAAATTAAAGAAATATATTGATTATTGTAGGTTCCAAAAAGGGATGAAAATGATCGATTGTAAACAAGAATTGATGAAAAAAGGCTGGACAGATGGTCAAATATCTGAAGCATTAAAAAAGTAAATATTTAAATAAGAATTCTTATTAACATTTAATATGAAAGTTACACCTTGGGAAGTAGAAGGAGACATAGATTATAAAAAACTCGTTAAAGAGTTTGGTATACAACCTTTAGAAACACTTCCAAAAGAATTAGAAGATAATATTTTATTTAGAAGAGGAATTGTTTTTGCTCATAGAGATATTCAAAGAGTTTTTTCTGCTGTTGAAAATAAAAAACCATTTGTAATGATGACTGGTTTAATGCCTACAGGTAAGTTTCATATTGGTCATATGATTGTTGCAATGCAAATGATTTTGTGGCAAAAATTAGGGGCTAAAGTTTACATTGCAGTTGCTGATGTTGAAGCATATCATGCTCGTGGTCAATCTTTAGAAGAGTCAAGAATTATTGCTGAAGAAGAATATATTACTAATTACATTGCTTTAGGATTAAAACCAGAAAATTGTGAAATTTATTTTCAAAGTGAACGTTCTAAAATTGCAGAAAAATCTAATGCGTATTATAGATTGCAAAATCTTTTAGCAAGACATGTTACATTTAATGAAGTTAAAGCAATTTATGGAAATATTACTCCTGGAAAAATGTTTGCAGCAATGTTACAAGCATCTGATATGTTACATGCTCAAGTATTAAATAAACCAATGCCAGTTTTAATTCCAGTAGGAGTTGATCAAGATCCTCATATAAGGTTGGCAAGAGACATTTCTCAAAAAATCAAGCAATACAAGTTTATCCAATTATCGTCTTCATATCACTTATTTATTCCAGGATTAAAGGGAGGAAAAATGTCTGCATCAGATCCAAGTTCTTTTATTGCTTTAACTGATACTCCGGCCCAAGTAAAGAAAAAAATAAATAAATATGCTTTTTCAGGTGGACAACCAACTCTAGAAGAACACAGAGAAAAAGGTGGTAATCCCGACATAGATGTTTCATTTCAATATTTAAGAGCAATATTTGAACCTAATGATGAAAAATTAAAACAAATAGAAAATGATTATAAAAGCGGTAAAATGTTGACTGGCGAATTGAAAAAAATATTAATTGAAAAAACTTCTGTATTTTTAGAAAATCACCAAAAAGAAAGAGAAAAAGCTAAAACAAAAATTAATGAATATTTGGATAATTAATTTTTATATGGAAATTCATTTTCCCATTCTTTATCGAAAATACAAGTTATGTCTTTAGAAGTTGTATTTGCAAGACCTGCCATTTCATATTCTGCACCTTTCTGAAAAAAATGAGATTCGTTAGTCCATTCAATTTCTTTGAATGTTAATTCGTCTCCTTGCCAAGTGGTAGGATGTCCACGTTCAATAAAATATCTGATTAATTTTTCTCTTAAGTCTCCATCTTTACAAACATATCCTTGTTTTTCTGCAACTTTTGTCCAAAAATCAATTTTAGTTTCTATATCTGCCGCTTCATATTTTGAAGATAGATCATCTTGTTTAGAATTATCGTCTAATTCTTTATTTGGAGGGGGAATTTTATAAATCATCTTAAATAAGCTTGTTCTCATCATTTTATTAAATATTTGAATTGTTTTTTATAAGTTTTATAGTGTTTCATGACAACAATTTTTATAAATTAATTTTAATTATTTAGCAAATAGGGATTTATAAATTAAAAAATTAATTTATTTTTCCAATCATTTCAATTTCCTTATCTATAAATCCTAGTTTTTTATAATATTTATGTACTTTATTATTTGCAGAAGAAACACTTAATGTCCAATATTTTATTTTTTTTTCTTTGAACCATTTTTTAACTTCTTTTAATAATTTAGTAAATATGCCTTGATTTCTATATTCTTCTTTAACAAATGCATAATGTAATCTTCCAAATTTTTCAAGTTGATGAATTTCAAAATTATTTTTAATAGAAATGGACAAATAACCAATAATTTTATTATCTTTTTCAGCTAAAAAATATGCTGATTCTTTAGAATTCAATAGTTTTAATGTTTCTTTTTCTAATAATTCCAATACGTTTTTTTTAGTTTCTTCAAATACACTACTTAGTTTTTTCTTTTCTTTATTCCATAAACTATCTTGATATTTTTCAAATTCTAGCCAAAGTTTTGCTAGTTCTTTGTAATCTTTTTTTGTTCCTTTTCTTATTTTCATATTAACATCAATCCAATTAATCCTGCAATTAATGCATAAATTAAAACTGGAATTAAATTGTATCTTATTATTCTTCCTTCAACGCCTTCTAGTCCTACTGTGGCTGATGCAGCTATAATATTATGAACTGCAATCATGTTACCAATTGCAGAACCTACTGCTTGTAAAGCTAAAACAACAACCGTACTAATGCCTAAAGCAACTGCAGTTTCTTTTTGAAACAATCCGAAAAATAAATTACTAACTGTGGAACTTCCTGTCATAAAGCTTCCAAATGCCCCAATAAAAGGTGCAAGTACAATATACATTTTTCCACTTACTGATGCTAGAGCTTCTCCAACAATTAATGGCATTGAATTTAATCCTTTTAAATTATTTCCTGAAAAAATCAATATTTGTACTGTTGCTAAAGTAAAAATTAAAGTTATTAAAGCTTTTTTTAATTTAAAAGAAGTTTTTTTTACTAAAGGAATTAATTTAATTTTTCTAAAAAATACTACAAATAAAACAACCAAGATAAAAGGCATAATTCCTGGATTTAATAATGGAGAAAAAGAATAGTTAATTTCTGCTCCAAATAAAGAAGGAATATTTAATGAAAAGCTATTTAACCAACCATATATTTGCCATTTTCTAATTCTTGTTATTACTAAAATTAATGCAACAAAAATGTAGGGGAGTAAAGCTTGCCAAATATTACTTTTCGATTTAACTTTTTTAATTTTTAAATTACCATACCAAAACGAAGGACCTTTTCTAAATTCAAATTTATTTTTAGGAACTAAAAATTTATATTTTGTACTGATTCCAAGAACAATCATTCCAACAATTCCTCCAACTAAAGTTGGAAATTCTGGTCCAAACCACCAAGCTGTTAAAAAATAAGGGATTGTAAAACAAAATCCTGCAAATATTGTGTAAGGAATTATTTCAATAAATTCTTTCCATTTCTTTTTACCAAAGAACATTACCAAAATAAAAATCATAACTAATGGAATAAAAGTTCCAACAATTAATTGAATTAAAGCAGCATTAAAAGTTATTTCCATTAAATTATGACTTACATCTTTTAATCCAATTAAAATGGGGGTTCCTACTGCTCCAAAAGTTACTGAGGTTGAATTCGCAATTAGTGCAATTACAACAGCTGCCAATGCAGGAAAACCCAAAGCAACAAGTAAAGGTCCGGCTAATGCAGCTGGAGTTCCAAAACCTGCTGCTCCCTCAATAAAACTTCCAAATAACCAAGCAATAAAGATTGCTTGAATTCTTCTATCTTTTGAAATCTTTCGAATAAAATTATCTATGGTTTCAATTGCTCCTGTTTGTTGCATTACCGTTAATAATAAAATTGCTCCAAAAACAATTAATATTATTTCAATTGCAATAAATAATCCTTTTAATGAAGATGCTACAATCCAATTGGATGACATTCCCCAAAAAAAATAACCAATGAATAAACTGGTTAACCAAGCTATTGGCATTGTTTTAAATGCCGACCATCTAAAAACTACCATTAATATAAATATTAGAATTATTGGTGTTAATGCAAATAATATTAAACTCATACTTAAATTCTTATAAAACTCTTATTTAAGTTTAATGTTTTGTTTAGTCTTTAAATGGTCATTAATAATTTTGCAAGTTTTTTACTATTGTGTCTTACTAGGCTTTTTTCTGACATTAAATCTTCAATTCTGATTTCATTTACTAAATTTTTCATATCACCTTTAATTTTTACTGGTTCTGAATATTCTGTTGCATATTTTTTGATACGTTCTAAACTAGGCATGTTTGAATTACAAATAACAACATCAACAGAAATGAATTCTAATATTTTACGTACGTGATCTTCTGCACAAAACCCTGTTGTTTCTCCATGTTTTGTCATTAAATTACAAATATAGATTATTTTAGCTTGGCTTTTTTTAATTGCATCACAAACTCCCTTTACAATTAAGTTAGGAATTATTGATGTAAAAAGGTCTCCCGGTCCAAGAATAATCACATCTGATTCAATAATTGCATTATAAGTTTCTCTATAAATATGTGCTTCAGGCTCAAGAAATATTTTTGAAATCGGTATATTTGGATCGTGTTTTGGTACATCGATGTTTGTTTCACCTTTAATTATTTGATTATTTGAAAGTTTTGCACAAAGATGGGCTTGATTTATGGATACGTGTAATACTTTTCCTCTAATATTAAGTAGATTACCTGCTTCTTTTATTGCATAAACGTCACTCTTATGTATGTCTTTTAATGCAGTAAGTAAAAGATTGCCTAAGCTGGAGTTGTTACCTGAAAATCTATATGTAAAAAGGTCTCGCCAAGTTTTATGTTCTGAGAGAGCAATTAAACAACGCCTAACATCTCCTGGTGGGAGAACGCCATACTCATCTCTTAATTGTCCCGTATGTCCACCATTATCAAACATACTGGGAATGGCAGTTATGTCTACGGCATAATCTTTTAAACCAGATAAAACAGTATATGAACCTGTTCCTCCTCCAATTATCACCATTTTTTTCATAATCTTTGTGTTAAATGAAATTATAAAAATCTTATGGATTAATTTTCAATTGTTAAAAATAAAACCAAAAATATTTAAACTCTGAGTTATATAGAAATATAAAATGAAACTTTATCCATTATCAGATACATTTATGGCAGTAGCTTTACTAGGTTTTGTATTGTCTATGTTTATGATGTATACTGGAGGGTTGAATGATACTTGGGGAATAACTTTTTCTGTTATTTTTGCAGTAGGAGTAATTTCTGCTTTAAGAACGACTAAAGCTGTGGTTTCACGTCATTTTTAGAATCAAATTTTTCTTTAGCTTTTTTTTCTTTCCAATAAATTTCATGACTCGATCTTTTTTCAAATAATGATTTTGCAATTGAGATTAGGTCACTTTGATAATCTTTTAATCCCGTATTATCCATTATGCTTTTAGCGTCTTTAATACATTCTTTCATTAATTTTATATTTTCCTTTCTAACGTTATCTTCGGCTGTAATTTCTTCTTCATAAGATAGAAAAACTTCTTGCCATTTGGTTAAACCTTCGAATGTTTTTGGGAATTGTTTGCTGAATGTCATTTTTTTACTAGTATTATATAAATAATTAATAAGTTAATAAATTTTTATAAAATTCAGTATATTCTTGTTATAACAATCAATAAAAGTTTTTGTAGTAAGTATATATTAGAAAATCTTTTAATTATTTCTTATAAAATGAAAAAGATATTTCTTCAATTTTAGAATCTGAACAATATAATATTCGTGATATTATTTTCAAATATAAAGGACAAAATTTTGATACGAGAAAGTGTGAAAATTTTAAAGTTTATGGTGATATTTATTAAAATAATTTTTTAACTTCTTTAATTGCGATAGGTGCTTCACCGCCATGCCAAGTGCTTCGTGGTCTAATTCTTGTAGAAAATATTCTTTCGTTTTTATCATCAATAATCAAGCAAGCACCTGCTACCCTAGGTAAAACGTGTAAATGTTCATCAATTCCTTTGCTCATGTAAGAAGCAGATAACATTTTCAAAGCATCAATGTCTAGTTTAGCAGTAATTCTGTGAGCAAGAATGATATCTGCTTGAGTCATAACGTCTGTATGAATTTTTCCTGGTTGTTGGGTTGCAAGAATTAAACTAATTCCTGGTTGTCTACCTTCTCTTAATATTGTAATTAACGCTTGAGATGCTGCAGTTTTTCCATTTAATGGTAAAAATTCATGTGCTTCATCAATTACTAGCCATACTAGTGGTTTTTCCATTTTTTCTTTTTCTCGAACAGCACCAAACGTGGTCATTTGTTTAATCATATCGAATTCTTCATTTTTTCGAGCAATCATTCTTTCATTGAAAAGTTTTTGAGATACTAATCCGATTACTAAAGATTTTATTGCCCATCCATTTGGTGCAGTTGCATAACAACTTACGTCTAAAACGGTAATTTTTCCACCAATTACTAAATCATTAATTGGGGTACCTTCTTTTGAAAAAACTCCCCATGTATTTGCATTTGAAAATCTATTTAATGCTGCATCTTTAGTGTCTTTATTTACTTGTTTATCTACTCTCATTAAATCAATAATTTCTTTTAATCCAAAATTAATACTCTTACTTTTTAATTCATTAACAATTCTTTCAATAAAAACTGCAATTGGTTCATTCATATTTAACCCAAAAGTTAAAAACCAATCTTGAGGTAATAGTTCTGAAGGCTTAATTGAAAATGGGCGATCTGTCGGTATGCCCTTTTTTTTGTAATCTTCATAGTAACCTGATGGGGTAAAAATTTCTACATCCAATCCATTTCCATTCAATTCCCATTTTTCTAATAAATCTTTATCTTTAACATTTCCATACTTCATTGTCCAATAAATGCCCATTGTATCTAACAAAATAAAACTTAAATTTTGACTAATTTCTGAAGGTAGTGTGGCTGCTCCTTCAGCAATTGCTCCCATTGTGTATGATTTTCCTGACCCTCTTTTACCACATACAAAAACTACGTGGGCTTTAGCAACGTCCATATAAATTTTATTTGATAAGGATGTAGTTCTACCCATTGTAACATATTGTTTTGCCAGCAGAATTGTACCTTTAGAACCGTACTTATCTATGTCTTTTTTTTCTCTTCCAAGGATAATATCATAGACCATATGTATGTTTTTGAAAGTAGAATATAAATATCTTTCTATTTGAATATAGCTTTTCAATTTTAGTAAGTTTTATTAATTAAACAACTAATTTAATAGAAAATGAATAATGAAGAACAAACTAAAGTAGAAGAAATAAAGGATGATGCTTTAAATAATCAACATTCTGAAGAAAAAATAATTTATGAAGACGATTTAGATGAAAAAAAATCTAAAGGCTCCAAGGGTTATTTGATTTGGATAATATTGATTGTAGTGGCAGCATTAGTAGTTTTTAATTGGTCTAACTTTTTTCCTCAGGATGAAAGTTCACAAATTTTAGCAACGGTAAATGGACAACCTATATTACAGTCTGAAGTCGATTTAAAATACGACCAAGTACCTGAATTTTATAAAACTTTAATTGATAAAGAAACAATACTTAATCAAACTATTAATGAAATTTTGCTTAAACAAGAAATAAGTAAATCTGGTACAGTTGTGACAAAAGAAGAAGTAAATCAAGCTTTTAATGAATTGTTAAGTAGAAATATGATGAGTTTGGAACAATTTGAAGAATATCTTGAAGTAAATTCTCTTGATAGAGATGTAATCATGGGACAAATTGAAGATAGTTTACTTTTGTCAAAATATTTAGAAAATAATTTGTTACAAAATATGAATATTTCAAATGAAGAGTTGTCTCAATATTATAATGATAATAAAGAATTGTTTACAACTTTAGAATCAAGAAATGTTAGTCACATTTTGATTTGTTTTGAAGGTAAAACTCAATGTGAAAATCAAAGAACTAAAGAAGAAGCAACTGAATTGATTAATGAAGTGATTTCAAAAACAAAAACCGATGATTTTGCTGACCTTGCAGTAGAATATTCTGATGGTCCTTCTTCAATCGAGGGGGGTAATCTTGGGTTAGTTGATGTAAATACTGCTTTTGTTGAAGAATTTAAAGTGGCCGCTTTAGATTTAAAAGAAGGAAAAATTTCAGGGTCTGTTGAAACCGATTTTGGATTTCATTTAATTAAAGTTAATGAAATTATTCCTGTAAACACTTTACCTTTTTTGGAAGTGGAAAATGAAATCAAATCAACGATTACAAATCAAAGGACAACAGAAGCAATAGAAGTTTTAATTGAAGAATTAAAAGTTAATTCTGATATTCAAATTTTGACTAATTGATTTATTGAATTTTTTATTTTTTTAATTCTTTTTTTTCTAATATTTTTTCATTAATTAATTTTAAAAATTATATTTTTTAAGAAATAGTATTTGTTTTTAAAAATATTAAAAGAAATAAAAAAATTGATTATGAACTAAGTTCATAGATCATTAATGGTTAACAAACTGATTTTTGTTTCTGAATTTTTAACCTTTGAATCCATACCAATCATGTATTTTATGTTAGCTTTTTCTGCACTAGAAACTAAAGTTTTGTTAACTTCGCCATCAAAAATAACTGCATGAATGCCAGTTTTTAAACTTTTAATTGTAGTATCTAATTCAGTAATTGGTACTTTACCAAGGATGTTTAATTTATCGTCTAAGATAAAAGCTCCTCTTGTGCCAATTAATTCTTCAGACATATCTTTAAAAGTCTTTTTTTCATTAGGATTTAAAATTGCTTTCCTAATTGGTGCTGGTGTTGGTGCATTTCTTGGTTGGTATTCTCTTTTTAATGGAGGTCTTCTGTTGTTATTTCCAAATGTTGGTTTTTTAGAAGTTTTTTGTGGTTTAAGTTCCATTTTAGCTTGTTCATAAGCAATTTTTGAACGTATAGCTTTATTGATCTCTTTTTTAGTAATCTCTTCAACTTCTTTACCATCTGGAGCTCTTGTAACAAAATCTATTTCTCCAACAGAACTTAATTCTCTCAGAATTAGATTTCCGCCTCTATCGCCATCAACAAAAACAGTAACTGTTTTTTCTTTTAATAAGTCAATAATTGTTTGAGGTACTGATGTTCCGTTCATTGCTATTACGTTTTTAAATCCGTATTTTAACAAGTTAAGAACGTCTGCTCTTCCTTCTACAATAATTATTTCGTCACTTTCATCTATTGTTGGACCAGCTGGCAATCTATCTTTACCATATACGCCTATTTCCATTACTCTTACTGAATAACTTACTTCGTCAGCAATTTCTTGGCTATCTGGCATAACTTTTTCCATTAGATCTTTAAGTAATTCTTTAGCTCTTTCTACTACTTGGTTTCTTTTACTTACTCTAACATCTTCAATTTTTCCGACTTTAATATGAGCATTACAAGGACCTATTCTTTGAATTATTTCTAATGCTGCACCAATAATGCATGTTTCAGCTTTATCTAGTGAAGATGGAATAAATATTGAGCCAGTTGTTTTTCCTGAATGGATTTCTGATTCAACTTCAATTCTTCCAATTCTGCCATTTCTTTGTAATTCTCTTAATTCTAAATCTGAACCTAATAATCCTTCAGTTTGTCCAAAAACTGCTCCGATTATATCAGGTTTATCAACTACTCCTTCAATATTAATTGATGAATGAATTATGTATTTTGCTGCTACTTGACTAATTTTTCCCATTTTTTTCCTCCTAACCAGAAATCTTATAATTTCTGAAGTTTATAATTTATTTAATTTTTTGTAAACAATCAACAATTATTTCTAGAACAAGTTATACTAATTAACTAAAAAAATCTTATCTATTTATGATAAATAAATGAATCTGATGACTTGTTCTGTAATGAAATGTGGCCCGAAACACAACTCCCAAGCTCATTGCTCGGTTTTACCTTCAGCTCCGTTGAGTACTCTCGTGACGGGCCATTGATTATTATGTAAAAAGTAATCTAAATACATTTATAAATCTTTGCATTATATATGTCCTATGTCACGTATTTCAAAAGAGAAGTTTAAGACGGAAAAGACTGTTTTTGATAACTTTACAATCAATACTTTAAGGTCTCTTGAAACTAAGGGTTTTTTAGACCATGAAACGTTAATTCCTTTGTTTATTGGTAAGGAGGCTAACGTTTTTATTGGCGAAGGTGAAAAAGGACTGCTAATTGTTAAAATTTATCGTTTGGAAACTTGTGATTTTAATAGAATGTATGATTATATTAAATTAGATCCTCGATTTAAAGGTGTAAAACGAAAAAAAAGAGACATAATTATGATGTGGGTTAAAAGAGAATATAGAAATTTATTGAAAGCCAGAGAATTTCATGTTCGTGTACCGATGCCTTTAATTGTTAAAAATAATGTTTTAGTAATGAGTTTAATTGGAGATCCTGCAAATAAGTTAAAAGATGATATTCCAAAGAACGTATCTAAATTTTATGTCGATACTATAAATCAGATTAAAAAATTATTAAAGGCAGGATTAGTTCATGCAGATTTGTCTCAATTTAATATTTTGAATTTGGATGATAAGCCAGTTTTAATTGATTTTTCTCAATCTACTACTAAAAATTCTCAAAGAGCAAAAGAATATTTTGAACGAGATTTGAAAAATGTTAACAATTTCTTTTTAAAGATTGGTTTAAAAGAAAAAGAGTTAAAAACAGTTGAGGATTTCTTGTAATTATGTATTCATATGATATTAAAATACCAAAGGAAAGAGTTGCAGTTTTAATAGGTGTTAAAGGAGAAATTAAAAAAAGAATACAAAAAGAAACTGATACTTCTATAGCTGTTGATTCAAAAGAGGGATTAGTTACTGTTTCTGGTGAAGATGCAATTCAATTAATGGTTGCAAGAGAAATTGTTAAGGCAATTGCAAGAGGATTTAACCCTGAAATTGCAATGACTTTGTTAAAACCAGATAATGCATTTGAATTAATCGATTTAAAATTAGTAACTACTACTAGAAATGATTTAGAAAGAATTAAAGGGAGAATTATTGGTATGAAAGGTAAATCTCGAAAAACAATGGAAGATTTAACTGAATGTTATGTTAGTGTTTACGGTAAAACAGTTGCAGTTATTGGTGAAATTACAATGGTTCAAATTTGTAAAAGAGCGGTTTCAATGTTAATTCAAGGATCACCTCATTCTCATGTATTTTCATGGTTAGAAGGCCAAAGAAGAAAATTCAAACAAGAAATGTTTGAAGGAAAACAACTTTAAATTTCAGATTTGTTTCTATTTTATTATATTTGATAAATAAAATTGTTTTTAATTTTTCATCATTTTATGCAGATAAAACTTATGTTTATCAAAATATTCTTATGCAAAAGTTTATAAACAGTCCAAAATTTTCTTTAAAATATGGTTCAGAAAACATTGGATGAAAAAGAGGTTAAACCTGAAAAATTAACTAAAGCTGATGAAATGGCTACAAAACAAAGAGAGATTTCTGTAGCAGCATTTTTCGAAAAAAACAGACATTTATTAGGTTTTGATAACCCAAGAAAAGCTCTTTTAACAACAATCAAAGAAGCTGTAGATAATAGTTTGGATGCTTGTGAAGAAGCCGAAATTCTTCCCGAAATAATTGTGGAAATGATCGAACTTTCAGAAGGTAAATTTAGAATTATTATTGAAGATAATGGTCCTGGAATTGTTAAGGCACAAGTTCCAAAAATATTTGCAAAATTATTGTATGGGAGTAAATTTCATAAATTATCCCAATCTAGAGGGCAGCAAGGTATAGGAATATCAGCATCAGTTATGTATGCTCAACTTACTACTGGAAAACCTGCAAAAATTATTTCTAAAGTTCCAGGTAGAGAAGCTCATCAATATCAACTTCATATAGATACTCAAAATAATAAACCGGAAATTGTTAGTGATGAAGTTAAAGAATGGAATAAAGAGCAAGGCGTTAGAATTGAACTTGACTTGGAAGGATCATATCACAAAGGTTCTCAATCTGTTGATGAATATCTCAAACAAACTGCTATTGTTAATCCACATATTACCTTAATTTATACTAATCCTAAGGCAGAACAAATTATTTTTCCAAGAGCAACTGATACGTTACCAGTTCAACCTAAAGAAATCAAACCACATCCTTATGGGATTGAATTGGGTATGCTAATTAGGATGATTAAATATGCTGAATCAAGATCATTACAGTCTTTTTTAATGTCCGAGTTTTCAAGAGTTGGTGCAGGTACTGCAAAAGAAATTTGTGAAAATGCTGCATTACTTCCTAATACCAAACCAAAGAATATTACAAGAGAAATGGCAGAATCTTTGATGAATGGTATTAAGAAAACAAAAATAATCTCTCCGCCAACGGATTGCATTTCACCAATTACTGCACCTTTATTAGAAAAAGGTTTAAGAAAAGAAATCAATGCAGAATTTTATACCACAATTACTCGTCCTCCTTCTGTTTATAGAGGAAATCCATTTATTATTGAGGTGGGGTTAGCATATGGTGGCGAACAGCCAGGAGATAAAGCAGTTAAACTTCTAAGATTTGCAAATAGAGTTCCTTTATTATTTCAACAAGGTGCAGGTGCAGTAAATAAATCTGTTGCTACAACAAATTGGCGACCTTATGGTTTACAACAATCCGGAAATAATATCCCTGTTGGACCATTAACAATTCTGGTTCATATTGGATCTGTTTGGGTACCATTTACATCTGAAAGTAAAGAAGCAATAGCTCAATATCCTGAAATTATGAAAGAAATTAAATTAGCAATTCAAGAATGTGGACGAAAATTAGGAAGTTATGTTAATAAGAAAAAAAGAGTTAAAGATGAATTAAAGAAAAGAAGTTATATTGAAAAATACATTCCTCATGTTGGAGATGCATTAGTTGAATTATTAGGTTTGAAAGAAGAAGAATCGGGAAAAATTAAAGCAATGTTGGAAATAATTTTAGAAAAGACTCGTGGAGAAGTAGAAGAAGTTGGCAAAATTGATAATCCTGATTATGATGAAGAATTAGCAAAAATCGGTAAAGAAGATAAAATGGAGGAAGAAGATGACAGTAGTAGTAGAGAAGATTAAAGATATTTCACAAAATATTTATGAAATGATTATGAAGAAGAAACAACCTACTTTGACTTCTCCAATTAGATCGTTATCAAATGTTAAATATGATGAAAAAGATGGCTTTTTTGAATTATTAGGTAAAATAAAATCTAGAACTTTATCTGCAGCAACGATAAAGACGTTTGCTCAAATTCTTAGAATGATGACTTTGTCTAAGGAATTAATTGAAAAAAATGACATTGCAACTAAAAGAGAGGCTTATTATGTTTCTAAAAACTGGGGTGAGGCTAGATTTAAAGAACAACCTGAATCCGATTCAGTAATGGATGATGTTGAAGCAATGTTGGAAGTCAATCGAGAACAAATTGGTTTTATTCCTGAAGAAAAAGGCGGAGATATTGCTGGTGAATTAATTGTAATAGACCAAGACCCTGAAACTGGAAAAGATATTAGGGTGGATTGTACTAAATTTGGAAGTGGAGCATATTCAATTCCATCTTCTGTTGAACATTTAAAATTTGAAACAAAAGCTGATTTTATTCTTGCAATAGAAACTGCCGGTATGTTTCAAAGATTAGTTAAACATAGATATTGGAAAAAATCTAATGCAATTTTAATTTCAATGGGCGGAGTTCCAACAAGAGCTTGTAGGAGATTTATTAGAAGATTAAGTGATGATATTAACTTGCCTGTTTTTGTATTTACTGATGGTGACCCATATGGATTTTTAAATATTTATCGGACATTAAAAGTTGGTTCAGGTAATGCTGCTCATATTAACAAGTATTTTTGTGTTCCTAAAGCAAAATTTATTGGTGTAACTCCACAAGACATTATTGATTATAAATTGCCAACTCATCCTTTAAAAGATGTTGATATTAAGAGAGTAAAAGATGGAATTAAAAATGATCCATTTGTAAAACATCATAAACAATGGCAAGATGCATTACAACAAATGGTAAAAATGAAAGTAAGGGCGGAACAGCAGGCTTTTGCAGCACATGATTTAAATTATGTCATTGATAATTATTTGCCTGAAAAGCTTAAGAATGACAAAAAATGGTTACCTTAAAGTATTTATGTTATTTTTCTTTTTTTTTAAAATAATTTTATGAGATTTTTTAATTTTTTTTAAATTAAATTTAAGTAAGATTTATAAACAAATGTTTCTCTCTTTTGAGTAATGGGCCTGTAGCCTAGTCTGGATAAGGCGACAGCCTTCTAAGCTTACGCAAAGAGAGCTGTAGATCGCGAGTTCAAATCTCGTCAGGCCCGTTTTAAGCACCCCTGGCCAAGCGGCTAAGGCATTCGGCTGCAATGGGATGAAGAGCTTAATTGCTGTGACTGATAGATCCCGGAGATCCTGGGTTCGAGATAATAACGAAAATCCCGGGGGGTGCTTTTTTTATTTTTGTAATTATTTTTTTATATTTAATAATTAAAATTCACATTATAATTATTCTGATAAATATAATATTACATAGAAAAACTTTTATACTAGAATTATTAAAGTTAATTTGGTGATAATATGAAATCTATAAAAATAATAATTACATTATTAGCAATATTACTTTTAGTTGGATGTGGTCAACAAGTAAATGATACTTCTTCAAAAGGTCTTGATAATGATGAAGATTTAGTAGTTCCTAATAATGAAGTGATTAGTGATAGTGCTTCATCGGATAAAACTGATTTAAATGGTGAAGTTCCTGGTGAAGATAATATTGAAAAACTTCAAGATTTAATGAAAATTTCTGAAAAGTTAAGAGTATATCCTACTTCAAAAAAAATTAATTCTGATGAAAGTTATGCGTTTGCTTTAGGTATTGCAAATTCAATTAATAACCCGGTTAATGTGTTTGGTGAAGTGGTTTTCAAAAAGGCAACAGATAATTATGGTAATACTATTTTTGTAGATGAAACTGAAATAAACAACTGGATTAAGACTAATACTTTTGATTTGGATATTTTAGAAAGTGATTTTGTTTTTGAAAAAGTAATTGTTGATGTTCCATCAAATGCTAAAAATGGGAATTACAGATTTGGTATTAATTCTTATGAAGGAGAAAGTAAGGATTGGGATAAACCTAAAGACTTTTATAGAACTGAATTTACTATAATTGTATCTTAAAACATAACTTTTTTAAATTCTTTTTTATTTTATTATTAAATGAATAAAATTTTGGTTACTAAAGGTAAAAAAATTAATGTTGATGGTAGAGATGTTTCTATTAGAAAGCCTCAATATCATTATGTAGATTCGAATAAAGATTTTTGTTGTGCAGAAGGATTAATTAAAAAACAAGATTTCAAGAAAAAAGTTGTAAAAACAAACAAAGAAAAGGATTTTTTTTGTTTTAATTCTACTTTTCATGACGATTTTAGACATATAAAACGTTTAGCTCAAATTATTACTCCGAAAGATATTGGGATGATTGTTTGTGAAACGGGTTTAAATTCAGATTCAATTGTAATTGAAGGTGGAAGTGGTTCTGGAGCACTATCTTGTTATCTTGGCAAATTAGTCAAAAAAGTTTATAGTTACGATATTAAAAAAGAACATTTGGAAGTTGCTAAAGAAAACGCGTCTTTTCTTAAAGTAAAAAATGTAATTTTCACATTACAAGATATGACCGAAAAAATCAATGAAAAGGATGCTGATGCAGTTATTTTAGATATGCCTCAACCTTGGGATGCTGTTAAAAATGCAACTAATGCATTAAAAATCGGTGGTTTTATTGTTGGTTATATGCCGACAATTACTCAAGTTATGAATTTTGTTCAAGAAGTAGAAAAATATGATAATTTGTCTAATTTAAAAACAATAGAATTAATTCAAAGAAAATGGAAGGTTAAAGGTAGAGCTGTTCGTCCGGTTTCTGAGGGAATAGGTCATACTGCTTTTTTAACTTTTGTAAGGAAAATCAATTAGAAACCTTTAAAATAGATACTATAAAACACAATTCCCATGGAAAAAAAATTATCTAATATTAAGTTTAAAGAATATATTGAAAAAAAAGTTAGAAATACTATTAGGAAGTATAAACTTTTAAATCGAAATGATAAAATTGCAGTTGCAGTTTCAGGTGGAAAAGATTCTACTGTTGTTTTACACGTTCTTAAAAAATTGGGTTATGATATTGAAGCAATTACTATTGATGCTTCAATTGGTAACTATACTAAGCAAAATTTAGTTAACATAAAAAAGGTTTGTAAAAAAAATAAAATACCTTTACATGTTGTTTCTTTTAGAGAAGAATTAGGAATGTCATTGTGTTATATGAAAGATATGTTAAAAGAAAAGGGATACGATTATGCATCATGTATGTTGTGTGGAATACTAAAAAGATATTTATTAAATAAACACTCAAGAATATTAAAGTTTGATTGTTTAGTTACAGGTCATAATCTAGACGATGAAGCTCAAGCATTTTTAATGAATGTTTTTAGAAATGATTTTACTTTAGCTAAAAGACAAGGTCCAATTTCAGGTTCTGGAAAAACAAAACAGTTTGTAAAAAGAGTTAAACCTTTGTATCATATAAAAGAGGAAGAAGCACTAAGATATTCAAAGATTATGAAATTTCCAGTAAATTATGAAATTTGTCCTTGTAGTGTTGGAGCTTATCGAAGAGAGTATAAAGAAATGTTGGATGAGTTTGAAAAAAAACATCCTTCAATTAAATATAACATTTTACATTTTCATGAAAGGATGCAGGAATCTTTGAAGAAAGAAAAGAAAGTTAAAATTAATGCTTGTAAAATTTGCGGGGAACCTGCAGCTAATGAACTTTGTAAAGTATGTACTGTTTTAGAAGAATTAAAAGATAAAAAAGGTGATGAGTTTAAAACTTGTTAATTAAACGTAATATAACTTATTCTGTTTTTTTTGTTTTTGATCTATTTGTGAGTTAAGTTTATTTGCTCTTGGCCTATTAGACTCTGGATCTCTTCTAAAAGACATTGCTAATTCTTTTAAAAACATATTCATCCCTTCATCCATTTCAAAGGGACCTTTTGCACTTCCACTTAAAGCAGGAACTCCTTCAAAAACTAAGATTTTGTCACTTAAGTAATCAATAAATAATAAATCGTGGTCTACAACGATTGCAGTTTTCCCTTTAATTTCCATAAAATCTTTAACTACTTTACTGATTAATAATCTTTGCTCAACATCTAAATATGCCGATGGTTCATCAATTAAATACAAGTCTGCTTCTTTAGATAAACATAAAGCAATAGCAACTCTTTGCAATTCTCCGCCAGAAATTTCATTAAGGTTTTTTGTCAATAAGGGTTGTATGTTTAAAGGACGAATTATTCTGGCTTCATATTTCATTGCATCTTTTAAGATAACTGCAACTGGTAAATCTGATGATTCTAAATATTGTGGTTTGTAACTTACTCTTATTTTTGTTTCAACTTCACCTTTGTCTGCTTCAATTTCTTCTGCTAATATTTTTGCAAAAGAAGTTTTTCCAATTCCATTTTCTCCTAATACTCCTATGACATCTTTTCTATTAACACTACCTTCTTCTGCTTTTAATTCAAATTTTCCTAATTTTTTTTGAATACCTTTCCAAGAAGTGAGTTTTTCTCTTTTGCCTTCTTTGAAAGTTTGTCTTTTTTCAAATTTAATATTAGAATCTCTAAATCTGATATTGCTATCTTTTAAGTATCCTTCTAAGTAAATATTGATTCCAGCTTTTGTAGTAAAAGGATGTGATACAACGCCATATACTCCTTCTTTACCGTACATAATGTGAATTAAATCAGTCATATAATCTAAAATAATTAAATCGTGTTCAACTACTAAAACTGCAGTATTTTCATCTGCCAGTTCCCTAATAAATTTAGAAATTTTAATTCTTTGTTTGATATCTAAAAAAGAAGTTGGTTCATCAAAAACATATAAATTCGCTTTTTTCAAAACAGTTGCAGCAATTGCAATTCTTTGTAATTCTCCTCCTGATAATTTGTCAATATCATTATCTAAAAGATGTTTTAAGTCTAATTTTTCTTTAATTTCTTCTAATCTTCCATCTTCATCAATTTTTTCAAGTAAATCTATTACTTTTCCTTTGTTAGTTTTAGGAATTAATTCTATTTGTTGGGGTTTGTATGAAATTGTAATCTCATTCTTTTTAACTTTTTCAAAATAAAGTTGAGCTTCTGTTCCTTTAAAGTATTCAATTAAATCATCCCATGTTGATTCTTCTTCTTTTCCAAAGTTTGGTTTTAACATGCCTGCAAGTATTTTTAATGCAGTAGATTTTCCAATTCCATTTTTACCTAAGATTCCAACAACTTTTCCGAATATTGGTGTAGGAAGATTGAACAAATGAAATCCATTTTGGCCGTATTTATGTATTGGATCTTGTTTTAATTCTACTGGTAAATTAATTATAGAAATTGCATCAAAAGGGCAACGATTTGGGCAAATACCACAACCGGTACATAAAACTTCATCAATTATTGGTTTTCCGTCTGGTCCTTTTGTAATACATTCAGAACCTGTACGATTAATAGGGCATACTCTGATGCAAAGAAAGTTTCCACAACCAACTGGGTTGCATTTTTTCTTTTCAATTACAGCAATTCTATGTACCATTAAAAATAAAATAAAAGAAGGATATTTAAAGGTTTAGATAAATCAGGTAAAAACCTGATTATCCTTTGCATCCACAACTTTTAACTCCACAGTTTCCATCACAGCTACCTGTACATCCGTTATTTGCGCATGATGATTCGCATGTATTTGGTTGTTGTTTTATTTCTTCTGCTTTACTGTAATTTGCAGATACAAATGCTACACTTGCTACCAAAATTGCAACAAGTAAAAGCACTACTAAAATTGTTTTTTTCATTGTATCACCTCAATGTTAGAAAGTACAAGATTTACATATATTTTTGTGTTGAAACTGACCTACTTAAAATGCTTGAAACCTGGAATTTCTTAAAGCAGACCGTTTACAAATGTATTTTAATAAAAACTTGTTTGGTTTTTCCTTTTTCTTTTCTAATTACCAAACCTTTTTCTTCCATTTCGCTTAAAATGATGCTTAATTTAGATTTGTGCATGTCAGTTCTTAATCTTAATGTTTGTTGAGTTATTCCGTCTTGTTCTTTTACTGCATTTATTACTTTTTGTTCTTCATCACTCAAACCCATCATTAATATATTCCATTTTTCTTTTTCAATATTGATTTGTTTTTGATTTTCTAAAGTTGATAAAATTTCTTTTTGACTTTTTTCAAAAAATCCTAAATAAATACCTAGTGCAATAAGCCCACTTCCTAAAATCCAACTAAATGTATAAGCTATTGAATTTTGTTTATGTAAACAAGTACCGTCTTCAAGAAAACAAGACCCTTGTTCATTAATCACTTCTTCAACAATTTTATCATTTTGAAATTTTATTATAAAAACAAATAAAATCAATAAAATTCCTAGGCTAATTATGATGTAACTTAATTTTTTGTTGTTCATTGTATGTATTAATGCAAATGTTTTTATAAAATTATGTTTTAAATGAAATATGAACTGTGACAATAATAATGACTGCCCTTGCACATATACTTCCTGTTCAAGACATAAAAAATGTTGTGAATGTGTTGCTTATCACCGAGTTAATGGTGACTTACCTATGTGTTTGAAGTAATTTTTTAAACTTATCTTTTCTAACTAGATATGCCAGTAGAAGAATCTATAAAAACGAATAATGTATGTTTAATTTAATGACTTTTGTTACATTATTTAGATTATTAAGAATTAAACAGTATTACAAGAATTTACTTATTTTTCTGCCTTTAATATTTATTTCTCAATTATTTAATCCTTTAGCTTTTTTTAGAGTTATACTGGGTTTTATTGTTTTATGTTTGGTGTCTTCTTCATACTACATTTTAAATGATGTAATTGACAGAAAAAAAGATATAAATCATCCAGAAAAAAAAAACAGACCTATAGCATCAAGAAAAGTTAATTTGTTTACTGGAATTTTATTTTCTTTAATTTTACTTGCAATAGGTTTAATTATTTCTTTATTTTTGGACTATGTTTTTTTTATAACTGTATTCTCACTTTTTTTATTAACTATTATGTACTCCTTTTATTTCAAAAATATTCTATTTTTAGATATTATTTTTATCTCCATTAATTTTGTTTTAAGACCTTTATCTGGAGTATTTATTATTTTTCCGAATCAAGTAATTAGAATTTCTCCTTGGTTAATTTTAGTTCCATTTTTTCTTGCACTTTTTTTAGCAACAGCTAAAAGAAGATCAAATCTTATTTTTTTGGGTACAGAACAAAAATATAATTTAGTTTTAAATCAATATGACCAAAAAACAACTTCTTTTTTGTTTTCTACTTCAACAACTTTGCTTATTTTTAATTATTCTTTATTTACATTCTTTTCAGATTTTCCTTTATTATTAATTACAATTCCTGTTGTACTTTATGCAATCTTTTATTTTTATAAACAGGTAGAAGAAGGCTCAATTATTGGAAGAGATTTATTTTTTGCAATAAAAAATAAAAATTTATTATTATCTTTATTGGTTTGGTTAATACTTACTTTTTTGATTATTTACTTTTAATTTTAATCAAATCACCGATAGTAATTCCTTCGCTGCTTTCATGTTTTTCTGGAGTATAATCTAGCATTTCATATTCAATTAATTTAATTCCTAAACATTTTTCTAATTTTTTTGCAAGTTTGATACTTGGTTCTGTTTTTCCAGATTCAATGTGGTGTATTAAAGATTCCTTTTCGTTTATTTTTCTAGCAACATCTTCTTGTTTTAAATTTAATTTTTCTCTTGAATTTTTAATCAAAGAAGCAAAATTTTCTGCTATCATTTCAACTGGTTCTTCTTTTTTTTCTTTTTTAAATTTGATTTTTCTTTTTTCTTCATGTTTTATTTCATCTTCAGTTTTAATTCTAGAAATAACTTTTCCGTATTTAGAACATTGTTCACAAATACTTAATACACTTCCTTCTACTTCGGTTTTAAATAATTGGTCTTTAGCTCCACACATATCGCATTGCATTATAACACCTCTAATTACTAATTATTCTAAGATTATTTAAACATTTCTAATTCCATGAGTCTATTTGGTGTTTGGTGGAATCAAATGCTTAAAAGAAAGGGGGTATAATTGTAAATTTTGGATTTTTTTAGTAATGCTTATATAATTACTAATCTAATAAAGTATTATGAAATGGTATTTATTGATTGTTTTATTGTTATTGGTTGCTTGTACTACCACCTTTGAATGTGAAACAGATGCCGATTGTGTTGCTGAGCAGTGTTGTCATGCTACTAGTTGTGTTGAAGAACATAAAAGGGCTTTTTGTGGCGATTCATTTTGTACTATGGATTGTGCACCCGGCACTTTAGACTGTGGGCAAGGAAGTTGTTTATGTCAAGATGGTAAATGTAATGCTGTTTTCAAATAACTTTAAATATCTTTATTCTTAATTTTAAAATATGAAAGAATTAACTGCTTTGGATTTGTATTATTTGTTAAAAGAGTTTAAAGTATTAGAAAATTCAAAAGTGGATCAAATTTATCAGTCGGAAAAGGATTTACTTATTAGATTGCATTCTGCTCAACTTGGAAAACAAATTTTAAGAATAACAAAAAATTTTATTTTTTTGAGTAATTTTAAGGAAGATCAAAAATTAAATCCTCCTGCATTTTGTATGACTTTAAGAAAATACCTTAAAAATGCCAGATTAAGAGCAATTGAACAGGAAGGTTTTGAACGTGTTTTAAAATTAGTTTTTGAAACTAGGGATAAGAAATTTAATTTATTTATTGAATTGTTTGGAAAAGCTAATGTTATTTTAACAGATGAAAAAAATATAATTTTTTCATCAATAACTTATGAAAAAGCAAAGAGAATAATTAAGAAAGGAGAAATTTATAATATTCCCAAAAAAGAATTTAATTTTTTAACAATTAAAGAAACAGAATTTAAATCTTTAATTAAAAATTCTGATTTATCATTGGTTAAAACGCTTGCAACTAAATTGGGTTTGGGAGGGATGTATTCTGAGTATGTGTTAACTGAATATGATAAAAATATGTTAGCTTTGGAGCTAAAACCTAAAGAAATTTCAAAATTATTTAAAAAATTAAATGAATTAAAAAATAAAGATATTGTTCCTTCAAAATTAGAAAAAAGATTAGTTCCTTTTGAGACAGAAAATAAAACTAAGTTTAAAACTTTTAATGAAGCATTGGCAAATTTATTAACTTCTGAACTTGTAGAGGATGAAGAAAATAAGAGATTAAAACCTTATTTAAAGAAAAAAGAAAAATTAGATAAAATAATTCAAACTCAGCAAGATTTAATTTCTAAATTAAACAAAGAAATAAAAGATAATGCTGAAAAAGGGGAGTTAATTTATAATAAATATCAGTTAATTAGTGAAATTCTTCAACAATTAGAAAAAGCTAGAGAAAAACATTCTTGGAAAGAAATAAAAGATAAACTTAAGAACCATAAAATTGTTAAAGAGATAGATGAAAAACAAAGTAAAGTTATTTTGGAGGTTTAATTATGAAAATTTTAGTTACAGGTGGAGCAGGTTTTATAGGTAGTCATTTATGTAAATTCTTATTAGAAAAAGGTCATGAAGTAATTTGTATGGATAATTTTTTTACAGGAAGTAAAAAGAACGTTGTTCCTTTAATGGATAATCCTAATTTTGAAATTATGAGGCACGATGTTATTCAACCAATTTTTTTAGAAGTTGATCAAATTTTTAATCTTGCATGTCCGGCATCGCCAGTTCATTATCAATTCGATCCAATTAAAACTACTTTGACAAGTACGGTTGGTATTTATCATATGCTTGGAATTGCAAAAAGATGTAAAGCAAGGATTTTACAAGCTTCAACTTCTGAAGTTTATGGCAATCCAAAAGAACATCCTCAAAGAGAAAGTTATTGGGGCAATGTTAACTGTATTGGTCCAAGAAGTTGCTATGATGAAGGTAAAAGGGTTGCAGAAACGCTTATGATGGATTATCATAAGGAAAATGGTGTTGATATTAGAATTATTAGAATTTTTAATACATATGGACCTAATATGAATCCTAATGATGGAAGGGTTGTTTCTAATTTTATTGTTCAGGCTTTAAAAAATGAGCCAATTACTATCTATGGTGATGGTTTACAAACAAGAAGCTTTTGTTTTGTTTCAGATTTAGTTAAGGGAATGTATAAAATGATGAATCAAGATGGATTTATTGGTCCTGTGAATTTGGGCAATCCTTATGAATTTACAATTAAACAATTAGCAGAAAAAATAATTGAATTAACTAAATCAGGTTCCGAAATAGTTCAAAGACCTTTACCTATAGATGACCCTGTTAAAAGAAAACCAGATATTTCTTTAGCTAAAGAAAAATTAGATTGGGAACCTATGATACATCTTGAAGAAGGTTTAAAAGAAACTATTGAATATTTTAAGAGAGTAATTTAATTATTTTATTTATTTCTTATTATTTTTATGTGTAATTGTTTTATTAATAAAATAATTATCGTATAAAATAAGTAATTTAGAAAATAAAAGGTGGACAGCTTACTGAATTTCCCGCGTAATGCAGTACACACCAATACGGAAGCCTTCTTAACTACTGTGTTCGAGATGGGAACAGGTGAACCAAGCTCCTATGGCCGTCCAAATTATAGAAACAATAATCTTTTTATAAAGCTTTCTCTTTATATGTAAAATGAAGGTTTGTATTTTAACTACGTCATTTCCTGCATATAAGGATCATTTTCAAAGTCCTTTTGTTTATAAGTTGGCGAAAAGTTTAGTTGACGAGGATATAAAAGTTAGTTTGGTTTGTCCTTTTTACAAAAATAGTAAAAAAAAGAATGAAAATATTGATGGAATTAGAGTCTTTAGATTTCAATATTTTTTTCCTAGAAAATTTCAAAAATTAACTTCTGGTGGTGGTATTCCAACAAATTTAAAATCTTCATTTTTTGCAAAAATTCAATTTCCACTTTTTTTATTTTCATTTTTTTTAAAAAGTATTAAATCGACAAGAAAATGTGATGTAATACATGCTCAATGGGCTTTATCTGCTTTAATGGGTGTTTTTTTGAAAAAATTATTCAAGAAACCTTTAATTTTAACAACAAGAGGGGCGGCAGTTGATTTAGCTTTGAAAAGTAGTATAGGAAAAAAAGTTTTAATGTTTGTATTAAGAAATTGTGACTATATTACTCCTAATAATTATAAGCACGAAGATATTATTTTAAAATTGGGCATATCTAAAGAAATTGTTAAAACAATTCCAAATGGTGTTGATATAGAATTATTCAATGAAAGAAATAAAAATGATGCAAGAATTAAATTAGGACTTCCAATTAATAAAAAGATTTTATTATCCATTGGTTGGTTAATTGAAAGAAAAGGACATAATTATGTCATTGATGCTATGAAAGAACTTGTTGAAAAATATAATGACTTGATTTTTATAATAATTGGTGATGGGATTTTAGAAGACAAACTTAAATCTCAGATTAATAAATTGAAACTTAAAGACAATATTATTTTGGTTGGTTCGCAAGCTCCTTCAAAAATTCCATTGTGGATGAATGCGGCTGACTTTTTCATTTTATCTAGTTTATCTGAGGGTAGACCCAATGTGGTTCCTGAAGCTTTAGCTTCAGGGTTGCCCGTTATTGCAACTCGAGTTAGTGGAACTCCTGAATTCATTGATAATAATGTAAATGGAGTGTTGATTGAACCTAAAAGTTCATCTGAAATTTTTGAATCTGTTTCTAAATTTATGACTGATGGAGATTTTGTTAAGAAATTAAAACAAAATGCTAGAAAGTCTGTAATAGATAAAGGATTGACTTGGAAAACCTGTGCAGATAATTATGTTGAAATTTATAATTTTTTAAGTAATTTAAATACTTAGTCTTTTTATCAGATAATTTTATAAATCGTCAAATAATTTTTATAAAAATGAAGGGAAAGATAGTAAAAGATCGATTAAAATTAATTGCTACTTATGTGAAGGATAAAGAAGTTCTTGACGTTGGTTGTGCGGGTTGTCCTTACAATCCTAAAAAAGTACCTTTTGATATCATTAAGAAATATGCAAAATCATATGTTGGTTTAGATATTCGAGAATCAGATGATGAGAAAATAGTACAGGGGGATGCAGAAACAACAAATCTGAATAAAAAGTTTGATGTTATTGTGGCGGGAGATATAATTGAACATTTATCTAATCAAGGATTATTTTTGGATAATATGGCGAGACATCTTAAGCAAAAAGGTATATTAATTATTTCAACTCCGAACATTAAGAGTCGATGGATTTTTTCACCTACAAATAAAGAACATACTTTTTGGCATTCAAAACAAACATTTATTCAAGTTGTAAAAAGACACGGATATAAAGTAAAAGATTTTTATTATTATTTTGGAAATAAAAAGTTATTTTTTTTATTTGAGTGGTATAAAGAAATATTTTATAGATTATTTCCGCCTATGTCCGAAGGAATGCTTATAGTAATCTCTAAAAAATGAAAGTATTGTTAATTATTCCAAATCTTGTAGGTGATAAAGGGAAGCCAACAGCTCCCAGTCCCGGTATTGCCTATATTGCTTCTTTTCTTTTAAGTCATAAACATGATGTTAAAATTGTTGATATGCGTATTGATAAAAATATTTTATTTTTATTTAATAAAATTAAAGATTATGACCCTGATTATGTTGGTGTTAGTTTTATGACTAAAGAATATCTTAAATCTTACGATTTAGTAAATAAGATAAAGAGAGAGTTTCCAAATAAGAAATTAATTATTGGAGGTGCTCATCCAAGTACTATTGAAGAAAGAGTTCTTAAAGAAACCGTTGCCGATTTGGCAGTAATGGGAGAAGGAGAAAAATGCATGCTTGATTTATGCAATGAAAGACCTTTACAAGAAATTTCGGGATTAATTTGGAGAAAAGAAGGTAAAATAATAAAAAATGACAGAAGAGAATTTATAGCTGATTTAGATTCTTTACCTTTTCCAGCTTATGACCTTTTTCCAATGGAAGAATATATTGATAAAAAAATTCCAATTGTTTCTTCTCGTGGTTGTCCATATCAATGTATTTATTGTGCTATGAAAAAAATTTTGGGTGCAAAATGGCGATCCAGATCTGCAGAGAATGTTTATAAGGAAATTGAATATTGGTATAATAAGGGATATTCTTTTTTTCATATAGTTGATGACAATTTCACTTTAGATTTAAATCGTGCTGAAAAAATATGTGATTTGATTATTGAAAATAATCTTTTAATTAAATGGGATTTGAGAAATGGAATTCGTGTTGATAGAGTTAATGAACATCTTCTTTATAAAATGAAAAAGGCAGGTTGTTTTTATTTGGCATTTGGAATTGAGTCATTTGATCCTGTTGTACTTAAAAATATGAAAAAAGGTGCAACAAGAGAAGATGCAATTAATGCAATTAAACTGGTTAAAAAAGTAGGTATTCCAGCCGGTGCTTTTTTTATGATTGGACTTCCAGGAGATACGCCGGAACGTTTTACGGAAACTTACAATTTAGCTAAATCTGCCGGTCTAGAGGAAGTTAGATTTTATAATGTAATTCCATTTCCCGAAACTGAATTATTTGATTATTTAGTTAATACTAATGCTTTTCTTAAACAACCTGAAGAATATTTAAATTTAAGTTCTAAATTTTTGAATGATCCTCTATATACTTCTGAAGATTTTTCTAATGAAGATAAAATAAAAGCTTTAGAAAAAGGACAAAATTTGGTTATGAAAAAACTTTTAAAAAAAGAATTTGGTTTTATTGTTGGCTTTACTGCTTTTTTTCTTTGGCAAATTAAACCATTAAGATTTTTTCTTAAAAAAGTTGGTGTTTTTGTATGGTCATTTATAAGAAAACATAAAAAATAATTATTTTTTTGAGATAACAATTAATGCTATAGTATAATATATTAATAGTGCGGTAGAATAAACTGCTGCTACAATACTGGTTTCAATACCTATTTTGCTATAAAGAAATACTGCTGTTGTTTCTCTTACTCCTAAACCGGAAATTGTTATTGGTAAATTTGATATTAAAGACGTAATTGAACAAATTACTAAAATGTATATTGGATTGATAATTATACCTATTGAAATAAATAATATAAAAAGAAATATACTGGTTAAAAACCATTTTATAACTGTGAGAATTATATTTAAGAATAAAATTCTTCTTCTTTTTTTAAGGTAATAAAATAATGTTTTAGAAAAACCTTTAAATTTATTTGAATATCTTCTTAAAATATATTTTTTTATAATTTTTCTGGAATTGTTAGATAATAATGCAATTATTATTGCAATAATTATACTGAAAATACAGATTATTAATTTTATAGAATTAGTTTTGTCAAAGAAAATGAATATTCCAAAAAATAATATTATTGCTAATACAATAATGCTAATTATTTTATCGATGACAGTTATAGCAAATCCATCGCCGATTGGAATACCTTTTTTTTTCATTAAGTAAACCAATGAAAATTCACCAATCTTACCTAGTCCTGTGAATCCCAAAGCCCAGCTTAAAAGATAATCTTTCCAAATTGAATTTTTATAACCTTTTCCTAATAAAAGTAATTTTATATTAATCATACCTACTATTAAAATTAGTATGTAAACTAAAATCGCCAAAATTAAATAATATGGGTTGGTTTTAAATATTATTTGATATATTTTTTGAAATCCAACATTATTAAGAAGAAAATAAAGTATTGCTATTCCAATAAATAGTCTTAGTATAAATGAAGTTTTTTTATTCATTTTTTTTGTAATATTAATTCTACATGATGAATTAATATTTCATTTAATAAAGGAATTTTTGCAATTGGATTTAA
Source organism: uncultured Methanosarcinales archaeon (assembly GCA_964561995.1). Taxonomy (GTDB): domain Archaea; phylum Nanobdellota; class Nanobdellia; order Woesearchaeales; family JABIAG01; genus JABIAG01. The sequence goes on from CAZLQZ010000002.1 coordinate 37,812, forward strand.
AAAATCGAAAATTCGTGCTTTAATTTTAATTATTTTAAAATCATTTTTTATTAAATTTTTGGCAGATTTAATTGTTGTTTTTACTAAACCATAATATTTAAAGTTTTTATGTTTTCCTTGGTAAAATGTTTTATATAATTTAAACGCAATTTTTTTAGGAAGATAATGAAATGGACTTATGCTGTGTCCTCCTTTTGGTGAGTAATAAGGTGGAAAGCTTAAATAAAAAATACCTTCTTTTTTAAGTATTCTTTTACATTCTTGAATCATTTTTTTTTGATTAGGAACGTGTTCAATTACTCCTGAAGCAATTATTAGGTCAAATTCTGCATCTTGAAAAGGAGCATTTGTTATATCTCCTTCAATAATCGAAACATTTTCAATATTTTCAAACTTTTTCAAGGTATATTCTAAAGGATTTAAATCCAAGGATTTTACTTTACAACCTATTTTGGCTAGTTCTGAGAGGTATCCACCAATTCCACTTCCAATTTCAAGTATTTTTGTATTTTCATCAATTTTAAATATTTTAACTAAATCTTTAATCATTAATCTAGCTTGGAAACTTTGAAATTTAAAATAATCTTCTTCACTTTTTTTTCTTTTTGATGTTAATTCAATAAATTTAATTATTTTTTTTAAAGATTTCATATTATTTATTTTTGTTCATATCTGCTAAGAATCCAAATAATATTACTTGTATTCCTGTAAGTATAAACACTGCAGATAGAATTGTTCTTGGAATTCCTCCTACTCCTCCTGTATTAATTAAGGTTATTAAAATCCAAATCCCCAAAGCAAAACCTATTGTTAAAAAAAACATTCCTAATTGTCCAAAAAATTTTAAAGGTTCAAAATCTCTATAAATTCTTAAAATATTGATCCATGCTTTAAATGCATAATCTAATGGTCCATTAAATAATCTGCTGGGTCTGGTTTTTCTTGTTGTAATTGGAATTTCGGTAATTTTTAATCTTTTTTTCCCTGCCCTTATTAATTGTTCTTGAGTATAAGTGAAATTATTAATTAAGGGTAATTCTGCAACTTCTGTAGTAAATGCTCTAAATCCGGTTGTAGTATCTGTTAATTTCGTTTTCAATAATCCCGAAAAAACTTTTGCAAAAGCAATATTTCCAAATTTTTTCATAATTGAACCACTATAATCTCCTTTTCCAAATCTACTTCCTAAAACTAAATCATTACCTTCTTCTATTTTTTTAATCATTAAAGGAATAAATTTTGCAGGATATTGTCCGTCTGCATCAGTATGAATTATAATGTTGGCTTTATGTTCAATACACTTTTGCATTTCATGTTTAAAAGTCTCTGCTAATCCTAGGTTTCTTTTATTAGAATATACAATTGCGCCTGCTTTTTTTGCAACTTCTATGGTTTTGTCTTTACTTCCATCATTTAGAACTAATATTTTAAAATCATAATCAGTTTCTAGCATGACATCTTTAATTTCCTTAATTACTGGACCTAGATGTTTTTCTTCGTTATATGCGGGTATTGAAATAATTATCTTCATAATGTGAATAATAAAATGACTATATTTAAATAGCTTACTAATTTATATATAATATTATTGGATATAATTAACCCTGACGAGATTATATTATTTTTTCAAAATAACTTCTACTTCATATTTTTTTAAAGGGAGTAGTTTATCTGAAAATTTTACAATTTTTTCTTTTAAATCTTTTTTCTTTTTTTCTTCTATTGTTGGTTTTCGCTCTATTTTGTGTTGTTTTCCCGAACCTTTTTCGAATTTAAATATTAAACTTCTTAATGGATTAATTCTGTTAACTTTTAATTTAAGCATTTTTGAAAAAGGCGGAATTCCCTCTCCATCGTAACTTGTACTTCTTTGAACAACAAAACAATGAAATGAAGTTTCATCAAAAAATCTTAAATGATATGGATTCTGAACAGATAATCCCCACGGTACTTTTATATGAAGTAACCCTTTATTTTTTAAAACTCTGAAAAAATCTCTCAGAATCATTAAATAGTTTGTACTAAAATCTTCTAGAACATGACTGCAATATATACCATCAATTGTATTATTTTCAAATGGTAATGGTGCCGGAAGTTCATGACATATGTTTGCTCCATTTTCTAAATGTCTATCAATATTTATCCATTTTTTTTCATTAGTTGATATTTTTATGTCTCTTCCTGAACCAACATTTAACCATATTTGAGTCATAATTTTACCACCATAACATGTTTATCTAACAGCGGAATGAATGTTTCAGGTTTATCTTTGAAAAATTCTTCAAAAGCTTTAACAACTCCTTTTCCAACTGGAAAATCATGAGATAAAATAACTCCCCCTTTAGACATTCTTGGATAAAAAAATTCAAGGCAGTCTTTTGCAGACCTATAAATATCAACATCAAAATGAACAAATGAAAACTTTTTATTATTTATTGGTTTTGAAGTTTCTGGAAAAATTCCTTTATAGAAATAAACATTTTTATATTTTTTCAAGTATTTTTTAACTTCATTAAATGAGGCAGAGAAATCGCCCTTTTTGAATTTATGAACTCCATCATATTTGAAATCAATAGAATCTGTTTCAGGTAAACCCTCGAAAGTATCAAATAAATGGAGTATTCTGTTTTCTTTCACTTTACAGATTACTTTTGCACTACTTCCACGATATACTCCTACTTCCGCAATATCTCCTCTTATTTTTTTGGTTGCTAAAGTAATTGTATATACATTATGTAAATCATTTACATTTAATGTAGTGACTCTTTCTTTCAATGCAATTTCTTCATAAATTTTTGCAAAATTTGGTTTTTGCAATAAGCTTGTAAGTGTCCATTTGTTATAATTCCATAAAACTTTTTGTATAAATTTTAGAGATTTTTCTTTAATCATAATTCTTAAAAAACAGGACTCTTTTTTAAAGTTTGTGGTACTATTGTTTGTGGATTTTTGGTTATATAATTTTTCAATTTTAAGATTCACAAGTTTTAAAAACTAGTTAAAGTTTTACAATTTCATGAAAGTAAATCAAAAATATTTCAGGACAATTTGGGTGAAAGAAGATGACAATAAAATTATTCAAATAATTGACCAAAGAAGTCTTCCTCACGATTTTATAATTGAAGATTTAACAAATGTTGATGAAGTTGCAGTTGCAATTAAAGATATGCATGTCAGAGGTGCGGGATTAATTGGGGCTACTGCCGGTTATGGTATGTATGTTGCTTGTTTAGAAGCTTTAGAAAATGATTTTGAAAATCATATTGTAAAATTAGGTGAAAAATTAAAATCTACTCGGCCAACCGCAGTAAATCTTGCATGGGCAGTTGATAGACAATTAAAAGCAATTAGTCATGGTAATTCAATTCAAGAAAAAATAAATATTGCATTTAATACTGCAAAAGATATCGCGGATGAAGATGCAGAGTTTTGTAGAAGGCTCGGAGAACATGGTTTTAAGGTTATTGAAGAAATAAGTAAAAGAAAAAATGGTGAAGTTGTAAATATTCTTACTCATTGTAATGCTGGATGGTTGGCTTTTGTTGATTACGGTTCGGCTACTGCTCCAATTTATGCTGCTTTTGAGAAAGGAATAAAAGTTCACGTATGGGTTGATGAAACTCGTCCAAGAAATCAAGGTGCAAGACTTACTGCTTGGGAATTAGGACAACATGGAGTTTCCCATCATATTATTGCTGATAATGTAGGTGGACATTTAATGCAACATAATTTGGTTGATATGGTGATTGTTGGAACCGATAGAACTACTTATACTGGAGATGTAGCAAATAAAATTGGAACTTATCTTAAAGCTTTAGCTGCTAAAGATAATAATGTGCCATTTTATGTAGCTTTACCATCTTCAACTTTTGATTGGAAAATGAAAGATGGTGTTAAGGAAATACCTATTGAAGAACGTAACCAAGATGAAGTAAAATATATTCAAGGATTACATGATGGTAATATAAAAAAAGTTCTTTTAACTCCTGATAATAGTCCTGCTTCAAATCATGCTTTTGATGTAACTCCAGCAAGATTAGTAACTGGTTTAATTACTGAAAGAGGAATTTGTGAAGCAAATGAAGAATCAATAAAAGCATTATTTCCTGAAAAAAATGACTGAAATATTTTGTGATCAAATAAAAAAATATTTTAAATTTGTGATTAATTCTAATGAATTAGGTTTAAATGAAATTAAAATAATAGATGTTAAATTTTTAGCAAGAGGTGCTTCTAATCTCAATTATATTGTAAATGTAGATAATAAAAAATTTGTTTTTAGGATGAATATTTTACAACAGAGTTCATTTAAAAATCAACTAAAAAGAGAATTTGATATTTTAAAATATCTTGAAAATGAAAATATCAGTCCTAAAGCTTTCATATTAGATGAATCTAATTCTTTTTTCAAACATGATTTAATTATAATTGAATATATTGAAGGAAGTAAAATTAAACCAAATTTTGATTCTTTATCTAGAACAGCTAAAACATTAAGAAAGTTACATAAAATGCCAATTAAACAAGAATTGAATTTAAAAAAAGGTGGATATCAAAATGATTTAAAAGAAATTGAGGAAGTAATTGTTCAATATCAAAATAAAAACAATTTTAATTTAGAATTTTTAGAAAAGATTAAACGTTTTTATGAAAAAATAAAACAACAAGTTAATAATTTAAATATTGAATCTTTTTGTATAATTCATAGAGATTTAGTTGGTTCTAACGGAATTGATGATGAAAATGTTGTTAAATTAATTGATTGGGAAGTTCAAAAAATTGATGAATGTTTTATGGATTTTGGTGTTTTTTTATCACCTGCTAATACATTATGGGATTTTGGCAGGATTTTATCTGAAAAAGAAGAAATGCATTTTTTGAAATCTTATTTTGAGAGAAATCCAAACTCTGAAGAATTGAAAAAAACAAAATTAAGAAAAATTTTAGCAAGTATATTTTTGGCAATTTGGATAGAAAATAAATTATTAGATATTCAAAATGATGAAATGCCTAAAGAAATGTATGATGAAGATGTTATTAATAGATGGACTCGTTCAAAAGATGGAGTTATGGAATATTTAAAAGAAAAATTAAATTAATATTCTACAGGTTTTTCTTCAACAATCTCTTTAAGATTTTTGCAGAATTCAATAATGTCTTTTTCTGTTAGAGTTCCAATATTTGCAAAATGTAAAACTTTACCAAGTAATGGTCCTTTTCCAGGATAAAAAATATAACCTCTTTCTTTTAATTTGTCATGAAATTCTTTAAAAGTATAATTATTTGGTGTAAGAACATTAACCATTAAATTAGACATTTCTTGTTCTTTTAATTGAAATTTAAAACCCATTTCTTTAAATCTTTTTTTTAATAAATCACCATTATTTTTGTATCTTTTCCATCTATTTTCTAATCCTTCTTTTATTAATTGATTTAATGCTTCATCAAGCATATAAAACAAAGGAATTTGGGGTGTAAATGGTGTTTGATTCTCTTTATCACTATATTTAATATATTTAAAAAAATCAAGATAATATGATCTTGGTTTTACATCTTTACTTTTTTCAATAATTGATTTTTTATAACATATTATTCCTAAAACTGGTAATCCTCCAAGACATTTGTTAGTATTTGTTAAACAATAATCAACATTGTCTTTAACCATGTCTAATGGTTCTCCACCTAATGCACTTATTGCGTCTACAATAAAACTTTTATCATATTTTTTGCAAAGTTCTCCTGTTTCACGAACGGGATTAAGCATTCCTGTTGATGTTTCCATTAAAACCATTGAAACTGCTTCAATTGTTGGGTCTTCTTTTAATCTTGCTTCAATTTCATCTAATTTAGGAAATTCGCCCCATTCATAATGTAAGTAAGACGTAGTTAATCCATGCAATTCACAAATTTCATTTATTCTTTCACCAAATGCTCCATTTGCAACAACTAATAATTTTTTATCATCATGCAATATTGAAGATAATAGTGTCTCTGTTGCAGATGTTCCAGAACCACCAATAACTACTGCCGAATAATTTTTTTCATTTCCTCTAAAAACTTTAATTAATTTTTCTCTTACATTTTTGAATAAGTTTGAAAATTCAGGTTCTCTATGACCTATTTCGCTATAAACTGTTGCTTTTTTAACTTCTTCTGAAACATTAACTGGACCTGCAACAAACATTCTGTACCCTTGTTGTTCAATATTTTCATCTGTTTTATTATTTAATAAATTTAGTTCTTTAAGTTTTTTTATGTCTTGTTCATCATCAACATCAAAACAAAATTTTAAACTTTTTGGAATTGTTAAATTGTAAAATCCTTGATCGTCAATCATATTTATTAAAGTTAAAGTATACCAACCTTTTAGTGCTGCAGGATTGCTTAAGTTGTCCCTTAATTTTTTGGCTTCTTTTCCTTTAATTTTCATAATGCCCATATAGGTGTGAAGTTTTTTGTTTTTATAATCTGGATTTAGCGGTTGTCCTTTTATTGGAATTGTCATTTTAATAATCAAGGAAGTGTCATCTACTAAAATAATCTCGTCTTCAAATTTAGGTTTAAATTCAACTTCTTTAGTTACTAAAATATTTTCTTTTTTAGAATTCATTAGTTCTTGTATTAATTCTTCATCATAAACTAAATCTCCATCACAAATCAATATTTCTTCATCTTCTTTTAATTCTGAGTTTAATTTTTCTAATCCTAAATATACACTGTATGCATTACCCAATTCTTCATATTTATTGTTAATAATTATATTATTGTGAATTTTTTTAATTAATTCATTTTTATAGCCAGCAATAACAAAAATATTTTCATCTTTCAAACCCGCTTTTTTAAGTGCATCAATTTGTCTTTCTAAAATTGTTTTAGAACCTACTTTTAAAAGAGTTTTTGGAACATCAAGTACATTTTTCAATTCATAATCACGACCTGCTGCTAAAATAATTGCTTTCATTTTGCTTCCTCATTAATACTTTTTAATCTTTCACAATCTTCCGGATTATCAATATCAAAACAGAATTTTAAACCATCTGGAATTTCTACACTATAAAATTCTCCGTTGTTTACAATATCTACTAATGGAATTGTATACCATCCTTTTTGCATTTCTGAAGTTGATAAATCATTTTTCAATTTGATTGCATTATTTTTAGAAATTCCTAAAATACCAATATAAGTATAGAGTTGTTTTTCTTGCCATATTCCTTCTAAATTTATTCCCTTAGTTGGTATTGTCATTTTAATTATTTTTTTGTTTTCATCAATAATCATTGTTTCATCTTTTAACTTTGAAGAAAAATCAATTTTTTTAGTAACTATTATGTCTTTTTTATTTGAATTCATAATCTGTTTAATTAATTCATCATCATAAACCAAGTCACCATCAAAAATTAAAACGCTTTCATCTTTATTCATTTTGTCAGTTATGAAATTAAGTGCAAGGTAAACGCTGTATGCATTATCAAATTCCATAAATTTTTCATTATAAATTATCTTATCATGAACAGCTTCAATTAATTCTCGTTTATAACCACTAATTACATAAATCTCTTCTTTTTTTAATCCTGCATTTTTTAATGCTTGAATCTGTTTTTCAAGAATTGTTGTTTCGCCTATTTTTAATAATGTTTTAGGAACATCAATTATTCCTTGTAATCTTCTATTATATCCTGCTGCTAAAATTACTGCTTTCATATATTAAAATAACTTTACTTCTTTTTTAAATCTTATGAATTTCTTATCTAGAAATGGGAAAATTATATAAATGGAATTATGTTTTGAATAAATATGTTTATTTCAATAATATTATTTTTTGTATATTGTTTTGGGTTTGGACATAGTCTTTCTCTTTTTATTAAAGAATGGAATGCTTCTTTTTTTGAAAAAGTTATTATGAAAATTGGTTTTGGATTAGCACTTATAACACCAGTTGCAATAATGATTAATCTCTTTAAGTTACCTGTGTTATGGTGGATATTTTTAATATTATCTTTAATTGGACCAATTTATTCATTTAGATCTGGAATTAAAATACCTAAAATTAAGTTTAAAAAATCTGATATGTATTTAATTTTTGTATTAATTATTTTTGTTTTTTCATTATATATGTATATGGGTGGAGCATTATCTCATCCTTGGTTAAGTGATGGAGATTCATGGCAACATGCAACTTCAATTAAATATATTGCTTCTGAAAAAACTGTTTTTGCTCCAGAAGGACAGGAGACTGTATTTAGATATTTAGATACTTATCCTCCTGGATATGGTGCTGTACTTGCAATTCTTTATCAGACTGTTGGTAGTTTAATTCCAACAATCAAAGTATTTAATGCATTAATAATTTCTTTGGGTTATTTATTTTTCTTTTTTTTCTTTAAATCTTTTATGAAGAGTAATAAAAAAGCTTTAATGGCCACATTTATTTTAGCAATGGTTCCTTCTTTTGTAAGTAGATTTATTTGGGCTCATTCATTAGTCATCACCTTACTTCCTGTATTTTTATATGCATTGGTTAAAATTGAAGATAATAAACGATGGGCAATTATTGCAGGAATTGTTTTTGGATGTACCACTTTAATACAACCTACTCAGCCAGTTAAGTTTTTTGTGATGTTTTTAATTTTCATTTCTATAAAATTATTTAAAGATAAAAATCTTTTAAAACCATATCTTATTGTTTTACTTTTTACCATTATTTTTTCTCTTTTTTGGTGGGGACCTATGGTGGTCAAATATCAAGATGACTTCTTTTTTGAGTTTATGGGTGGACAACAATCTTTTTACAAAGAGGATGGCACTAGAGGGAGTAAACCTTATATTGGTGGGTTAGGAACTGCAACTAGAATGTATTATTTCGATGATTTTTTTACCGCAAAAAGTCAAAATCAGATAAACAATCCAGTAGGTTGGGGTTCTATAGTTAGTATTTTATTTGCTTTTGGTTTGATTTCTTTATTTTTTAATTATAAAAAATTAAAACCTAAAAAAGCAAATTGGAGATTGATTTCTTTATTTTGGTTTGTTTTTACTTTTGCAGGACTTTATGGTGGTACTGTTTTCCCTATTGCTTTGGTTTCATTTAGATTTTGGACTTTAGTTAGTATTCCCATGGCTTTATTAGCTGTTGAAGGAATGTGGTTTTTGATTAATTTGGGTAAAAAAATTAATATTCCAGCATTTATTATTTTAATAATTGTATTATTAGGAGTTTTTGTTACTTCAGGTGTTGCAAAATTTGAATTAAACACTATGCAATGGGCACCAGAGGGAGCCCATATGCAATTTGGTCAGAGTGAAGCTTATTCTTGGATGTCTGAACTTCCAAAAGAAACTAAATTTTTCTATCCTTGTCATTGGGAAAAATTTGGTGATTTTACTGTTATTGCTTATGACTTATATGCTTGTCCTTGGTGTGATGAGGAAATCAAATTTAGGGAAAAATTATTTAATGCAAATTATAGTATAGACCCTGTAGATTTAAGAAATTGGTTGGTTAAAAATAATTATGAATATTTTATGATTGAGGGTAATTGTATTGATGCAATGTCTCGACATGTTTTAAATGCTTATAATATCACAGATCCAGTATTAAGAAAGAAAGCAGGTCTTGATGCCACAAATCAGTTTTTAACAAATGTTTCTGCATCAGGATTGTTTACTCTATCTCATCAAACACAAGGCAGTTGGATATGGCGAATATAGTTGATAAGTTTAAAAGAATGGACAAATTTGTATTTATACTTTTTATTTTTTTTATTTTTTTTACTTTATTTTTTTTAACTCCTTGGATTCATGCAAATGATGGAGCAGGTTATTATTCTTATGTTAGGTCTGCTTTTGTGGATAAAGATTTAAATTTACAAAATGAAAAGGAATTTTTTGAACAAAAGTTTCAAGTTTCAGCAATTCAACGAGATAATTTCACAGGAGTTTATTATTCTCAATATCCTATTGGAACTCCTTTATTATGGAGTCCTTTTTATTTAATGGGTCATTTATTTGCAAATAGTTTTGGATATGATACTGATGGATATTCATTTCCTTATATTTATATGATTAATTTAGGTTCTGCAATACTTGGATTTTTAGCTCTACTTATGATTTATAATTTTTGTAGAAAGTTTTTTTCAAAGAAAGTTTGTTTTCTTTCAATTATAACTTTTTGGCTTTCATCATCTATTTTTTATTATATGTATTTTGAAGCATCTTTAAGTCATTGTGCATCTTTGTTTGCAGTTACGTCTTTTATTTATTATTGGTATAATACAAAAAATAATAGAACGTATTTACAATGGTTTTTTTTGGGATTGTTATCTTCTTTAATGTTAATTGTTAGATATCAAAATGTTTTTTTTATGGTTTTACCTTTGATTTTTTCTTTATTATATTATTTAACAGTAATTAGAAAAAAAGATTGGAAGAAAATGTTAAATTTATTTTTTAAAAATGTTTTATACCTAATGGTATTCCTAATTGGATTGATCCCACAACTGCTAGTTTTAAAATATCAACATGGCTATGTTTTTTCTGCAGAAAGTCATTATCATAATTCTTTTACTTTAATTAAAGCTTCTTATAATTGGATTAATGTTTTATTTTCAACAAATCATGGTTTATTTTTATGGACTCCCGTAATATTTATTTCAGTATTTGGTTTAATTTATGGCATTAAAATTAACAAAAATAAAGAAACAAAAAAATTAATTTTTGCTTTTTTGGTTGCATTTTCATTACAATTATTATTAATATCAACAATAACTGCTTGGAATGGTGCTCAATCTTATGGTCATAGAATGTTTATTAATTGCTCTCTTATTTTTGTTTTTGGTTTTGCTATATTGATTAATAAGTTACAAAAACACATTAATTTTTCATATTTAATTGTAATTTGTATGATTTTTATAGGTTGGAATTTTAATTTGATGATTCAGTATGGTTTAAGGTTAATTCCCGCTGAAGGCTCAATTAATTTTTTAGAAGTAATTAAAAATACTTTTTTTGTAATCCCTAACAAATTAATCGGTATTCTTAAGAAATTCTTATTCTCTAGAAGTTCTTTTGTTTCATAGTAAACTTTTTAAAACTGTATTGTTTATTGTTATTATGAAACTCTCAATTATAATCCCCATTTTCAATGAAGTATCAACTCTTAAAAAAATTCTTAGTAAAGTGGAGTCTGTTGAACTTCCTAATATTGAAAAAGAATTGGTTCTTGTTGATGATTATTCGACAGATGGAACTAGAAGAATATTAAAAGATTTATCTATATCTAAAAAATATAAAATTATTTTAAGAAATAAAAATGGTGGTAAAGGTCGTGCTTTAAGAACTGGTTTAAAACATTGTACTGGAGACTTAATAGTTATACAAGACGCAGATTTGGAATATGAACCTTCCGATTATAAAATTTTAATTAAACCAATTTTAGAAGATAAAACTAGTGTAGTTTATGGTTCTAGATTTAAAAAACAAAAATTATTTTCAAAACAAAGATGGGATATTCCAACTCATTATATTGGCAATATACTGCTTTCATTGGCTACTTCATTTCTTTATTTTAGAAGGATTACTGATATGGAGACTTGTTATAAAATGTTTACAAGAAAAGTTTACAATTCAATAACTCTTAAATCTAAAAGGTTTGATTTTGAACCTGAGATTACTGCAAAAATTATTAAGAAAGGATATAAAATCATTGAAGTTCCTATTCATTATAATCCAAGGGACTTTTCAGAAGGGAAAAAAATAAATTGGAAAGATGGTGTTAAAGCTTTGCTTTATTTAATAAAATACAGGTTTGTTAACTAAAATGAATAAATTTAATTTGTCAGTTGTAATTCCAACAATAAACTCCGCAAAATCAATAGAATCTAATGTTTTTAAACTTTTAAGATTTTTAGAAAGTAATGATAAAATTAATGAATTTGAGATAATTATTTCTGCTCAAACAAGTATTGATAAAACTTTTAAAGTTGTTAAAAGTTTAGAATCTGAAAAGGTTAAGTCCATTTTCATTAAAAAATGTGGAAAAGGAATCGGTTTAACATATGGTTTTAAAAAAGCAAATTTTGATTGGGTATTAATGGTCGATGATGATTTACCTTATCCTTTTGAAAGTATGAATAGATTATTTGAAGAAGTTGAAAAATACGATGTAATTATAGCATCAAGATATGTTCAAGAAGTGAAACATAATGTTCCATTTATTAGAAAAATTGCAAGTTCAGTTTATATTAATGTTGTAAAGAGTATTTTAAGTATTCCTCAAAAAGATATTCAAGCCGGTATGAAACTTATTAAAAAAGAAATATTTGATGCTAGTTTTTATCCTAATGAAGTTGGTTATGTGTGGGATACTGAAATGTTATTTCTTGCAAACAAGAAAAATTATAAAGTAATTGAAGTTCCAGTAAAATGTGTTTATGAACCAAATCAGTTAGTGGTTTATAAAGTTGCAATACCGATGTTAATGGGAGTAATAAGAGTGTGGTGGAGATACAATGTCAGCAAAAAAATTTGATTATGATTCTGTTCCAGGAGATTATCAATATAAGGCAATTCAAAGTGGCCATGGGTTACAAAAGTTTTGGCATTCATATAAAATAAAACTAATTAATCAAATTGTACCGTTTAAAAGTTCAGATATTGTTTTGGATTTGGGATGTGGGTCTGGAAATGTTTTAATTTCTATTTCTAAAAGAGTTAATAAGGCATATGGTGCAGATATTAGTCAATCTGCTTTGAATTTTATTAAGAATAGAAAAGAAAAAGAAAATTTGATGAATGTTGAGGTAGTTAAATTAAATGAGAATAAACCTTGGCCTTTTGAAAAAAATTCATTTGATAAAATCATTCTTACTGAAGTAATAGAACATCTTAATAATCCTAAAATATTTGTTGAAAATTGTAAAAAAATTCTTAAACCAGGAGGACTAATTTTGATAACTACTCCTAATTATTTTAGTTTTTGGCCAATATTAGAGTTTGTTTCAGATTTATTTCATTTAACTCCTAAAATGAAAGGTGAACAACATATTTCAAAGTTTAATAAAAAAAGTATGAAAAAGTTAATGAATAGTTTAGGTTTTAATGTTAAAAAACTAAAAACTTTTTATTTCATAAGTCCATTTATTTATATTATTTCAAAAAATTTAGCAAAAAGATCATTTTATAATGAAATACAATCCAATATTTTACCTGGTATGTTACTTTACACATTAGCTCAAAAAATAGATTAATTCAAAAATGAATATTTCAAAAATAACTAAAAATAAACACTTTTTTTCAATTTTAATTATTTTAATTGTCATTTTAATAATCTCTTTTCCTCTTTTCAATTTAAATAATTCAAAAAGATCAGGAGATTGGAGAAATGGAGACACTCCTGGATTTAATCTCATTCAAAAAGTAATTATTGAAGACCATGGTTGGCCACTATGGGACCATTATACTTTTGGTGGAAGACCAATGGCTGGATTAGGTATGCCTTTATTATATCCTGTTGCTTTAATTTTAGCATTATTTTTTATTCCTTCTGCAGTTTTAAATTTAATGTTAATTTTACATCTTTTACTTGCTGGAATTGGGATGTATTTTTTAGGTTATGAAGTTTTAAAAAGTAAAAGGTCTGCAACAATTGCGGCAGTTATTTATTCTTTTTCTCCTTATTTAATGGCAAGTTTGCGTCATCCATTTTGGCTTTACGGAATTGCTTTTATACCTTTAGAATTTTTTTTGGCAATTAAAACATACAAAAGCAAGAATTATGTTAATTATAGTATTTTGCTTGGAATTATTTTTGCTCTACATTTTTTAAGTTCAGGAGTTCTTCAATGGTATTATGCTGTTTTGTTAGTATCTTTTTATTTTGTATTCAAAGCATTTGGAAAAAACTTTTTTTCAAGAGCAATAAAATCAACAATAATCATTTTTATTTTTGTTTTAGTTATGTTTTCATTAGTTGCAGTAAGATTTTTGCCTTCAAATGAATTTACTAGTTATACAAATCGGGGTACTGGTCTTCCAATTGAAGAAATTTTAAGAGTTGGACATATTAGTTTTAGTGGTTCTTTAGATACATTTATTTATCCTTTTAATCCAAAATCAAAAGATGGTGGACATAGTTATGGTCAAGTTGGTGTAATTGGAACTGTTTTTTTATTATTTGGATTAATTTGTTATTTTAAGAAAAAACAATTTCTTTCAAGGAAGAAAGATATTTTTTTATTTTTAATTCTTGTTATGATTGGAGTTACCATATTTGCAACTGGAATTTTTATTGAACAACTTTACAATCTTCCTGGAATGAGTTCTCAAAGAGGTTTGGATAGGTCATTAATTCTATTTGTTTTGTCTGCTTCATTATTTGCAGGATATGGTTTTAATTGTTTACAATTAAAATTACATGAAAAAGGATATTCAATGAAAAAATTGAAGTTTATTTTTTTAATTACATTATTATTAGTTTGGTTAAGTTTATTTGTAGTAAATCTTTCGAAAATTAATCAACAAAATGCTGAATTTGAACATTATTCAATTACAGAAAACAATCCTGTTTTTCTTATGATTGCAGAAGATAAAGGAATTTTTAGATTTCATGTTTTTGAAGTTACAGGAATTGATTATAACAATTTTTTAGGTTCGTCTTTACCAAATGAACAGGAATCAGTTTATGGTACTTATGGTGGGGGATGGGATTATCGTTATTTTAATGTTTTTTTAGGTTCAACTTTTAGAGATCCTTCTAAATTATGGGGTATGTTTAATGTCAAATATATTATTTCTTCAATTGAAAGAGAAAATGAAGATTTTGAATTAATAGAGAAATTTGAAAATGTTCCAAAAGAAACAATCAATCAGCAAAGTTATCAAAATGTTGCATACTTATATGAAAATAAGAAGGTTATGGAAAGGTCAACAATAATCCCTACTTCGATTCTTGTTGTTGGAAATGAAGATTCTACTTTAAAGACAATTTACGCTTTAATAATTAATCCAAATATAGACCCTAAGAAAACGATTGTAGTTCAAGGGAAACAGAAAATAAATGATTATTCTTTAATGGAATTAAGTCCATTTGATATTGTTCTCTTATCAACTGGTTCAGTTGATGAAAATTCGGCATTTATTATAAGAAGATTTGAAGAAAATGGAGGAATTGTTTTTCCAAGGATACTTGAAGGTGAAAATTCAATTAATGAAGGAGAAATATATGATAAGTTATCTGAATTTAATGAAACAGTAATTGATTCAGAAATAGAAATTGTAAGTTATTATGATTCAACTCCTAATAAAATGGAATTAAAAGTTACTACAAATGAAAGTGCATTATTGTTTATTGCTGAGAAATATACCTTATATCCTGGATGGACTGCTAAAATAGATGGTAAAAATACAGACATACTGCTTGCAAATGGAGTATTAAGTACAATTAATGTCCCTATAGGAACTCATAATATTGTATTTGAGTATTATCCAGCAAGTTTTAGAAAAGGTTTAATAACCACTTCTGTTTCATTATTGTTAATTGTAGTTTATTTCATTTATTATTATTTTAAAAAAAGAAAAAATGGCAAAAATATGCGGAATATTGAAAACAAAGAGTAAAGATACTTCTAATTTAATTAAAGATATGACTCTTTTAATGAAGCATGAGTCTTGGCATAAAGAGTTTAATTTTTCTAAAAAAAATATTTCTTTTGGAATTGTAAGTTTAAATCAAATTAATTCAGAACAGCCAATTTGGAATAAAGATAAAACGAAATGCATTATTATGTCGGGAAAAATTTTTGATTATGATTTTAAAAATGTAAAAAATGATGCAGAATATATTTTATCTTCTTATGAAAAATTTGGTAAAGAATTTATTAAAAAATTAAATGGTATATTTGCTTTCGCATTATTTGATTTTAAAGAAGAGTCTATTGTTCTTGTTAATGATAGATATGGTTTTAGACCTTTGTATTATCATATTGATTTTGATAAAATTATTTTTGCTTCTGAGGTTAAATCAATTATTGCTGATAAAACAATAAAAAAGGAGATTGATTGGAAAGCATGGGGTGATTTTTTTTATTTTGGAGAAATACATGGTAATAATACTTTTTTTAAGAATATTTCAGCTTTACCTCCCGCATCAATTTTAACTTTTAAAAATTCAAAAGTAAGTATTGAAAAATATTATGATTTTAGTTTTATAAAATCTGATGATTCAAAAAAAGCAAATTATTTTGTAGATAAATCTATTGAGCTTTTGAATAGAAGTTTAGATAAACAAACAAAATGGTTGAAAGAAGCAGATTTATTGCTGACTGGCGGATTTGATTCAAGATGTATTGCAATGATAATTAAAAATCAGAATAGAATTAAATTAAATACTTTTACTACCTTAAAAGAGGGTGATGGTGATAAAGATAAAATTTATGCAAAAAAAGTTGCAGATTTTCTCGGTTTCAAAAATACTTTTGTTCCATTATCAAAAGATCTTTATCAAAAACATTTTCTTAAGACATTTTATTTAACTGATGGAATGACTAATGGTCATTTGTTTTTAATGCCTTTAATTGAAAAATTAGATAAAAAACATATTAATTTTGATGGAATTGTGGGTGATATATTATTAAGGGGAAGTTTTACTGATGAATATAAATTAAAGATTGGTAGTAAAAAATTAATTAATACTTTATTAAATAAAAATAAATCTAAAATTGTTAAAAAAGTATTTAATAGTGATGTTGCAAAAATAATTAATAATTCAATATTGGAAGAAACTAAAAAAGAACTTAATAATTTTAAAGACACTAATAATTTTTTAACATTATACCTTTTGATGAATGAAGGAAGAAGAAAAGTTGCTTTAAATTCAATGAATACTTTATTATTAAAAAAAGAAAGTTTTGCTCCTTTTTTGGATAATGATTTTGTTGAATTTGCTTTAACAATTCCTACTAAATTAAAGAATAAAGAAGCAATTTATAATAAGATCATGAATAAATTGAATTCTGAATGTATGAAAATATCAAGTACTAGAGGATTAGTTGAAAATAAAAATTTAATTTTTTATTTAAAACGTTTAACTTTTATTAGAAATATTAGATCAAGATTATATTTCTTTTTATCTTCTTCTTCATTATTTATGAAGTTTTTAACAAAAATTGGTTTATATAAAAGAGATTCAAAAGACAATTTGAACTTTGAAGAAAAACTTTTGAAAAAATGTACTGAAAGAGATTTTATTAATGATTTCAAACATAATTCTGATCTGTATTCTAAGTATCGTTTACAATTTCTATTGTGGTATAATCTCTTTTTTAAAGGGAAAGTTTTATAAAAGGTTAAATTCATTATTAAAGCATGAAATTTAAAGAAATTCTTCATGGAACAGCAGCGTCCAGGGATGCTGAACAAGGATATTCTGGTTTGAAATATCAAATTTATGAATTTCTTGCAGCTGTACTTGTAAAAATTCTAATGTATACTCCAATTACTGCAAACCAAATTACTTTATTGGGAATTGTTTTTGTTTATGTTGCTGCTATATTATTTGGTTATGGAACTTTATATCTTGGAATATTAGCAGTTGGTTTTATTTATCTTGGAGAGTTAATGGATGCAACTGATGGAACTTTGGCAAGATCTAAAAAAGCTTGTTCTAAATTACAATCTAATATTTTAGGAAATTTATATCATTCTTCAGCTTATTCAATACTTTTTTTGGGAATTGGATTTGGTGTTTTTGTAGGTACTGGAAATTGTATTTTTATTCTATTGGGTGGAATTTCTGCTTTTTTTCAACAAACAATGGGTTTGATTCGTTTCTTAGGAAGTCAAGTAATGTTTAAGAATAGAGAATTGTTAAAAGAAAAAGGAAAAGAAAATTTATTAGATGAAGCAGATGAAAAAAAATTATTTAAAGTTGGTAAAAAATCATTCAAGAATTTCTTTATTGAATTGATTGGTGCACCAATTAAACATTTAAGATTAATAATTATTGTAGTATTAATTTTGAATTATACAATATATCCAATGGCGTTTTCAATATTTACTATATTTTATGCGATTTTCATTCCAATTAAAACGCTTGGTTTCTTGCATAGTATTTATTATTCTTTCAAAAGAATAGAAACAAAGAATTAATTTTATATAGTTTGAAATAATTTGTTAATTATGAGCTATCTTAAAAAGGGGTTATTAGGTGTTATTTTAATATTTACTGCAACTACTTTAGGCAATATAGCAGGTTATTTTGTCAGATTAATTTTGGCTAGAAATATTACTCTTGAAGAAATTGGATTATTTTATTCCGTTTTCACATTAATTACTTTTGTACTTCTTTTTGTTAATATTGGTACAACTCCTGCTTTAATTAAATTCATTTCACAATTTAAAGCAGAAAAGAATTATGGCAAATTGTGGTATTCTATTAAGTTTGTTACAATTATTAAATTATTTTTAGCTGTTATTGCATCATTATTAATTTATTTTTCATCTAATTTTTTAGCTTTATATTATTTTAAGGATCCTGCTGCTCAATTAGTATTGCAAATTTTTTCAATTGTTTTGTTTTGTATTGTTGTTGTGGGATTAATGGGAGCTATATTTCAAGGTTTTCAAAGTATGATGACTTTATCTTTGATTCTTTTTAGTGAGAATCTTTTATTTTTATTATCAACAATTGTGTTAATTTTTTATGGTTTTGAAAAAAGTGCTTTGTTACCTTCTTATGGTTTTTTAGCAGGTTGGGGATTCACTATTTTGTTATTTTTGCCTTTTTTATTTCGTTATAAGAAATTTTTAGAAAAGGATATAAAAATCAATCATTTATCTAAAAAAATAATGAATTTTGCTTTAGCATCATTTTTAATTTCATTAGGTAATTTAATTATTGGATATTTAGATACTTTAATTTTAACTTTTTTTAGGCCATTAAGTGAAGTTGGAGTTTACAATGTTGTTTTACCTACTGTTATAATAATTGGTTTTTTAAGTCGGTCTATTTCTCAAGTTTTTTTCCCAATGGTTTCAGAATTGTGGACTAAAGGATTAAAAAACAAATTAATTGAAGGTACTAATTTACTTCATAAATATTCAATGTTAACGGTAATACCTTTGTCAATGACTTTATTTGTTTTTCCTGAAATTTTATTGAATTTTTTGTTTGGTGCCGAATATGTAATTGGTAGTATGGTAATGAGAATACTTTCAGTAGGAATTATTTTTTTCACAATTGGAACGGTGGATCAATCAATACTTTCAGGCATTGGAAAACCAAAAGTTGTTACAAAAATTCTTTTATTAGCAGCATTATTCAATGTGGTAACAAATTTTATATTTATTCCATATTATGGAATGTTGGCCGCGTCTATAACTACTACATTAAGTTACTTATTAATCTTTATTTTAACAACCTTAGCTCTTAAAAAACATATTCAATTGAATTTTAAATATTTAGATTGGTTAAAATATTTTTCATCAGCGGTTGTATTTGTATTATCTGTTTATTTATTAAAAAACATTTTAAAATTCAATGCTATTTTAGAATTCTTTATTTGTTTAGTATTCGCTTCTTTAGTTTATTTAATTGTTTGTTATTTAGTTGGTTTATTAAATATTAAAGAAGTTAAATTTTTCATCAAATCAGTATTGAAGAGATAAACTTTTAAAACCTTAAAAAACTCACAAGATTATGAAACCAATATTTAATGTTAAAAGTGAAAAAAACGTAAAAGAATGGTATGAAAGAGAAGATATTGCTCAAAAATATCTAAAGAAAAGATTTCAAGATCCTATGGGTAGATTAAGACATAATTCTCAAGTAAAAATAATTAATTTAGAAGTTAAAAAAAATATGCCCAAAACTCTTTTAGATTTAGCTTGTGGACCTGCAAGAGTTAGTGCTGATATTAAAGGGGAATTTGAAGGTATTGCTGCAGATAATAGTGATGAAATGCTTGAGATTGCTAAACAAAGATTACAACCTATAAAGTGGAAAATTAAAAAAGTTGATGCTTTTAATTTAAATTTTAAAGAAAAATTTGGTTTTGTAACTAGTTTTAGATTTGTAAGACATTTTGAAATGCATGAAAGAAAAGTAATTTATGGTGAAATAAGAAAAATTTTGAAACCGTCAGGTATTTTTATTTTTGATGTTGTAAATTTTAAGAAATGGAAGTCAATCCGAAATTTGACAAAAGTATTGGGAAGAAATAAACCTTTGCCTGTATATGATAAATTTTACAATGTTAAAGAAATCAAAAAAGAATTAAAAGAAAATGGTTTTAAAGTTGTTAAAATGCAACCAATAATCAATCATTTTTTAATTCAATATATTATTTCAAAGATTCTACCAAATAAACTTGCTTTTAAAATAATTAGTTGGTTAGATGAATTCGGAGGCAAAAATCCCTGGGAGTGGGTTGTTGTTTGTAAAAAAATTGAAAAAAGATAATTATCAAATTACAAAAGAGTATTACAATCAGGTTGCAATGTGGCGTTCATCTGGTTTTCTTAAAGGATGGGTTGGTCAAATTGCTAAAAGACGAGTTCTCCCTGCATTTAAAGCTTTGAAGTTTAATGTAAGTGATAAATGGTTAGATATGGGTTGTGGTCCTGGATTTAATTTTAGGCTTGGTTTTTTATTAAATAAGAACAAAAACCTAAAAATTTATGGTATTGATCTTTCTAATCAAAATATTAAAATTGCAAAAGAAGAAATAAAAAATTCTAAATTTGATATTGGAAATGTAGAAAAACTTCCTTATGAAAATGAATTTTTTGACAAAATAACATATTTGCATGTAATTGAACATGTACCTAATCCTTTACAGTCTTTAAGAGAATTAAAAAGAGTTTTGAAGTTTAATGGCGTAGGAAGCATTTGTTTTCAAAATAAGTATGGGATTGAAAATTTAGGTATGGGTTTTTCAAAGAAATTAGTTTCAATTCTTGGTGGAGATAAAGCTGGATTTGACAAACCTTCTGGAGTATTGGATGTAAGAAGATCATATTTTGAAATTAAAAAAATGTGTGAAAAAGCAGGACTTAAGGTAATTAGAGTTGATGGAGCCATATTAATGTTGCCCTCATTAGCTTGGAGAATTCCTTGTTTAAGAAAATTAACTTTAATAATCTCAGATTTTCTTGAAAAGCTACCTCTTATTAAATATTTTTCTAGTTATATTTGTATTACTGTAATTAGAACCAATAGACCATAATTCCATAACTTTTATAAACTAATTCTCTTTTTGAAGATTATATGTTGTTTAAAAATAAAGTTGTTTTAGTTACTGGTGGAGCAGGATTTATTGGTTCTCATTTAGTTGATAGAGCATTAAAAGAAGGTGCAGAAAAAGTAATTAGTTTTGACAATTTGATTGGAGGAAAACTTGAAAATCATGCTCATTTAAAAGATGAACCACGATTTGAGTTTGTTAATGGAGATATAAGAGATTATGATGCAATAAAGCCTTGTGTAGAACAGGCAGATGTAATATTTAATGAAGCAGCTTCTAAATTGGTAGTTAGTTTGAAAGACCCAAAAATGGATGTTGAAACCAACGTATTAGGAAATTTTAATATTTTAGAAATAATTAGAAAAAGCGGTAAAAATCCAAGATTAATTCATGCATCAACTGGTAGTGTTTTTGGTAGTAGTGAAAAACCATTTGAAGAAAATTCACCAAAAAATCCCTCTACTATTTATGGTATTAGTAAATTTGCTGCAGAAAATTATATTAAGTTTTATCATAAAAATTATGGAATTAATGCTTCAATTCTTAGATATTTTCACGTTTTTGGTCCAAGACAAGATTATCATGGAGAAGCTGGAGTAATTAATATTTTTTTATCTAGAACTCTTAAAGGTCAAGCTCCTCAAGTTTGTAGTCCTGGAATACAAATAAGATGTTTTACTTTTGTTCAAGATGTAGTAGAAGCAAATATGATGATGTACAAGAATGATTCAACAATTGGACAGGAATATAATGTGGCTTCAAAGACTAGAATTAGTATTCTTGATTTAGCAAATTTAATTGTTAAAAAATATGGTCCCTTGGATATGAAATCTGATATGATAGCATCAAGAATGGGTGAAAATCTCAAACCAATTCCAAATACATATAAAATAGAAAGTTTAGGTTTTAATGAATCAATTTCTTTTGAAGAAGGTTTAGACATTACTAAAAAATGGATTGAGGAGGATATTAAAAATGGTAATTAAATTCGCAGTAATTGGATGTGGAAGAATAGCTCCAAAACATATTGAATCAATTAAAGAAATTAAAGGGGCCAAACTTGTTGCAGTTTGTGATATCGTTGAAGCCAAGGCAAAAGATTTTGCTGAAAAATATACTTGTAAATATTATACTGATTATAAAGAATTACTTGAAAATGAAAAAGATGTAGATTGTATTAATGTATGTACTCCTCATGCAATTCATGCTGAAATTACAATTGTAGCTGCTAAATTTGGAAAAAATGTTGTTACAGAAAAACCTATGGCTACAAGTTTAGAAGAAGCAGATGAAATGATTAAAACTTGTAAAGAAAATAATGTTAAATTATTTGTTATTAAACAAAATCGATATAATGAACCAATTATAAAACTTAAAGAAGCTTTAGATAAAGGTAGATTTGGTAAATTGTTTTATGGTAATACTACTGTTTATTGGACTCGCCCTCAAGATTATTATGACCAAGATCCTTGGCGTGGAACAAAAGAACACGATGATGGAGTTTTAATGAATCAATCATCTCATCACATTGATATGTTGAGGTGGTTAATGGGAGAGGTCGAAGATGTTCATGCTTTTACTGAAACCCAAACACATAATATAGAAGCAGAAGATATGGGTATTGCAGTTCTTAAATTTAAGAATGGAGCAGTAGGAACTATTGTTGCAACTACTTCTGTTTTTCCACATAATTTGGAAGGTTCAGTTACAATTATGGGTGCCGATGGTAGCGTTAAAGTTGGTGGAACTGCATTAAATAAAATGGAATTTTGGCATTTTAAGGATTGGACAAATGATGATGAAATAATTGCTAAAACTTCTGAAAATCCACCTAATGTTTATGGATTTGGACATCAAAAATATTTGAAAGAAGTTGTTAATTGTATTGAAAATAACCTTCCACCAAGTATTGGTGGGGAAGAAGGAAGAAAAACTCTTGCTTTAATTCAAAAAATTAAAGAAGTTGCAAAACTAAATAAAGAAAATGAATGTCCAAATTGCTGAAACGGCCATTGTAAAAGATAGTAAAATTGGTAATGGAACCAAAATCTGGGAGTTTGCTAATATTTATGGTACTGAGATTGATAAAAATTGTAATATTGGTGCATATGTTGAAATTCAAAGTAATTCTAAGATAGGTAAAAATGTAATTATTTCTTCTCATTCTTTTATTTGTTCATTAGTTACAGTTGAAGATGATGTTTTTATAGGTCATGGAGTTATGACAATAAATGATTTACATCCTCCTTCAAGAAGAAAAACAGGTAGTGAAGAAACATGGAAATCAACTTTAATTAAGAAAGGTGCAAGTATTGGAAGTAATGTGACTTTATTTCCTGTAGTAATTGGTGAAAATGCAGTTGTTGGTGCTGGAGCAGTTGTCACTAAAGATGTTCCGCCAAATAGTACGGTGGTTGGTAATCCTGCTAAAATAATTCGGACGGTAAAATCATGATTCCACTTGTAGATTTAAAAGCACAGTATTTAACAATTAAAAAAGAAGTTGATTCTGCAATAAAAAATATTCTTGATAATACTTCATTTATTATGGGAAAACCCGTTGAAAGTTTTGAAAATAATTTGGCTAGTTTTTGTAATTGTAAACATGCAATTGGTGTTAGTTCTGGTTCTGCAGCTTTATTTTTAGCATTAAAATCTTACAATATTAAAGAAGGTGACGAAGTAATTACTGTTCCAAATTCATTTATTGCAACAGCTGAAGCAATAGTTCAATGTGGTGCAAAACCAGTTTTTGTTGATGTTGAAGAATCAACAATGTTAATGGATTCAAAAAAGATTGAAGAAAAAATAACTGATAAGACAAAAGCAATAATTCCAGTTCATTTATACGGTCAAGTTTGTGACATGGACGATATTATTGACATTGCAAACAAACACAATTTAATTATTATCGAAGATGCTGCCCAAGCAATAGATGCTGAATATAAGGGAATGAAACTTCCAATTCATGAAACTGCAATATTCAGTTTTTTTCCTGCTAAAAATTTAGGTTGTTATGGGGATGGAGGGGCAGTAATAACTAATAATCAATCTGTTGCAAAATTAGTTGCAAAATTAAGAAATCATGGCAGAATATCAAAATATGAATCTGATATAATTGGTTATGGTGAAAGATTAGATGCACTACAGGCTGCAATTTTAGATATTAAATTAAAACATTTAAATGAATGGAGTAATCAAAGAATGAAAAATGCTTATTTATATAATGAGTTATTGAAAGATACCCTTCAAATTTCTATTCCTTTTGAAGAAAAACATTCAAAACATGTTTATTATATGTATGAAGTAAAAGCTCAGAAAAGAGACGATTTGATGGCTTTTTTAAAAGAAAAAAACATTGCTTCGGGTATACATTATCCTTTACCACTTCATTTACAGAAATCATTAGAATTTTTAGGATATAAAGAAGGAGATTTTCCTATTGTTGAAAAAGTTGCAAAAAATATACTTTCTTTGCCAATGTATCCAGAATTAACTGAACAACAAATTAGAGAAATAGTTAATCAAATTAAAACTTTTTATTCATTATAATTTCTTTATAATAATTAATTAATTCATCTGCAAGTTTATTCCAATCATATTCTAATATCTTTTTTCTTGCATTTTTCGCTTTTTTTAAAGTTTCTTTTTTATTGTTTATTATGAAATTAATTTGTTTAGCGAATGAATCTAAGTCGCTAGGTTCATATAAGAATGCTGAGTCTTTTAAAATTTCTTTTAATACTCCAATTCCACTAACAACTAAAGGTTTTTCCATTCCCATATATTCTAAAATTTTCAGATTAAGAGTAAATTCAGCACCAATCATTGATTTTGAAAATGGTGCTACTAAAATATCGGCAGCATTTAGATAATGCGGAATTTTATCATGTTGTATTCTTCCAACAAAAAAACATCTCTTTTCGACTTTTAAATCTTTTGCAAGTTTTTGTAATTCTTGTTTTCCCTTCCCTTCTCCAACAACTACTAATCCTACCTCTTTAACTTTTGGTAATACTTTGATTACATCTAAGATATGATTGACTTTGTCTAATTTTCCAATGAAAATTAGATTGTTTTTTGTATTTAATTTATCTTTGAAAATCTTTTTAATTGAATTATCTGTATTTTTATTTGAAAATATTTTACTATCTATTCCTGATGGAATTGTTTTTATTTCTCGATTATATTTTTTTTCAAAATAATCTGAAAGAGTTGGAGACATAGTTGTTATACCGTTTGCTCTTTTAATTAAAAATTCTTCTAACCATTTAACTATTTTAACTCTGTAATTTGGGTGAGTTTTTAATTCTTTCATAGTTTCCCATTCTATATCTCCCATTTCTAATACAAAAGGAACTTTTTGTTTTTTAGCAATTTTTTGTCCTATAAATCCAGAAAAAGGAGTAGGTCTAAAACCATGTACTATGTCATAATTTTGTTTATTACCTTTTATAATTGCAGATGGAATATAAAATATCATTGATATTTCTAAAATTTTGCTATTAAATTGTTTAGGATGAATTATTTTTAAATTTTTAATCTCTTCAAATTTTAATTCTTTATATCCGGAATATTTATCGAATCTTGGAAGAATTAAAGTAACTTCATGACCTTTTTTTGCAACAGCTTTAGCTAAGTTATATTGTCTTATTGCCGCAAATTTTGAAAAAGGATTAAGCATACTAATTTTCATTTTTCAAATAACTCCAAAGTTTTATCACTAATTTTATCCCAAGTATAATTTTTAATTTTTTCAATAATTTTTTCCATTTTTTCTTTAATTTTTTTATCATCAAATATGTCTTTAACATGTTCTGCGATTTGTTTATGAATATTAGCTTCCATTTCAAGTGGATATCCCCCTATTTCTTTAAGAACATATTTTAGTCCTCCCATGTCTGCAAGTATTGATGGGATTCCTAAACTCATTGCTTCAACTGCTGTAAGTCCAAATCCTTCTCCAGTGGATGCAAGTACAAATATGTCTGCTAAAGAATAATAATCATCAACAGAAGGAACTTTTCCTGTAAAAAAACAATTATTTTCAACATTATTTTCTTTAGCAATTTTTTTTAATTCTTCGCCATAACCTTGATCTTCACCAACAAAAACAAAACTTGTTGAAGGTTCATTTTTTAAAATTTCTTTAGCTGCTTTTATAATATGTTGAGCTCCTTTATATTTTACTAATCTTGCAACAAATAGTATTATCTTTTTTGGATTATTAAATTGTTTTTTTAAGTTTTCAACATTTTTTCTTCTTATTTTTTCAATACCATTTGGAATCAATTCAATTTTATTTTTACAATTTATGATTTCATTATATTGTTTAATATTTTCAGGAGTTAAAGCAATCAAGTTTTTTGCCCTTTTAAGAATTCTTCTTCCAATAATTGAATCAAATATATTTTTCAAAAAACCTAAAACTCCATCATAGTGGGCGATTATATCATGTGCTGTAAGAATATATTTTTTTGAATATTTTGATACGATGTCCGCTTCGTACGTTTGATATCCGTGTACATGAACAATATCATATTTATTTATGTTATTTTTAAGAAAACGCTTCATTTGAGGATTGAAACTATAAGGAAATAATTGAAATAAAGGTTGAAATCTAAAAATTTTAATTCCTTCAACGTTTTCTTTGTAACTTTTTTTATTTTTTGATTGAAAACTGAAAAATCTTCCTGTTGAAAATCCTCTTGTATCATTATTAGTTAAAGAAGTTGAAGTAATGACTGTAACATCGTGTCCTTTATTTTTGAATTGTTTAGATAATTCATGTACTACTTTTTCTGATCCTCCTATTGCAGGTGGAAATCTATGACATACTTCTAATATTTTCATTTTAATTCTCCATAAATTTCTTCATATTTAGCAATTGTATCTTTCCATAAAAATTTCTTTTCAGGAAATTTGTCATATTCTTTATTAAAAATGCTTACTACTCCTGATGTAATTTCTTTTTCATTTCCTGGTTCAACTAATTTTCCTTTTCCAGTTATTACTTCCGGTAGAGAGGTCGTATTTGATGCTACTACCGGTTTTCCTAAGCTACAGGCTTCTACACAAGTATAACCAAATCCTTCTGAAAGTGATGGGATAACAACACAATCTGCCATTATAACATAATTTGGAAGTTCACTATAAGGTACTGGATCAAGAATAACAACTTCTTCTTTAATCTTAAGTTCTTTAATTATATTAATCAATTTATCATATTCTTTTTTGTATGTTTTATCTTTGCTTAATATTAATACTAATCTTGAGTTTTTAATTTGTTTTTTAATTAAAGGTACTGCTTTAATCAAGTATTCAAATCCTTTAGATGTTCCAGGTCTTCCGGATGCAAAATAAACAAATTTATTTTTCAAGTTGAGTTTATTTCTTATTTTATCTCCATTATATTTTTTTGGATTCCATTGTTCGTAGTCCATTCCATTATGAACAGTAATTACTTTTTTCTCTGGAATTTTTAGTTTAAGTAATTCTTTTTTAGTTGAATTTGATACACAAGCATATTTATCAAAAGAAATATTATAAATTCTTTTTTCAAGAAAGTTATGAATAAAAGCAGAAGTTTTACTCTTTTTTGTAACATTTTTCCACAAATTTACCCAGACTTCATGGACTGTAATTAAAACTTTTTTCTTATTAATTTTTGCTCCAATCCATGCTGGTAAACTTCCAGTAAAAGTTGTTGTATGAACTAAATCATATTTTTTACTCTCTTTGATTACTTTTGGAATTGCAAATAATGTGAAGAAATATCTTGAATTAAATTTTGGAACTAAAATTCTTTCAATTTCTACTCCATTTAAGATTTCTTTTCTTTTAGTATTGGGTAATCTAGAAGTAATTACTTTAATTTTATGACCTTTTTTTGCTAAACCTTCACATAAATTTTTGAATACTATCTCTACTCCTCCTATGTGAGGTAAGTAATATTCTAATACAAATAATATCTTCATTTTAATAATTAAGAATAATATGTATTTAAAGTTATCTTATTTTTTCTTTTCAGCACTATTAAATGCAATTTTTCTAACTAAATTTTCGAGTTTATTATTATTTTTTTTAACAATTAAATAGTTTTGGATAGTTAATGCAGTTAAAAATAAAAACCCAAGTACTGTAAAAAAATCCATTGTTCTTGATATAGACAAGCTTTCTACAATAAAATCTAAAGACCCTGGAAAAAGAGTAACAAAACCAAATAAAACCCAAATTAATAACCAAAACATTAATTCTGGTTTACTAAATTCTTTTCTTTTATAATGTAAGAACGTAAAGTACATAATTCCTATTGCAAATAATAACCCTATAATTTGTATTCCTAATAACATTTTATAATGAAAACAACCTCCACTTTATTAAGTTTATTCCTACTTTTAATCCATCCATGATTGTTGTGCCTTTATATTTGTCTCCGTAGATAGTACTGATTGGTACTTCACAATATTTGATTTTTCTATTTCCTGCACGAGCAATCATTTCTGATTCCATTGAATAATCATTTGCTTTCCACCTAATTTTTTTATAAGTTTTGGAAGTAAATGCTCTAAACCCTGATTGAGTATCTCTTAATTTTATGCCATAAAAAATTGTAGTTAATTTATT
The DNA here is from genome assembly GCA_964561995.1 of uncultured Methanosarcinales archaeon. Classification (GTDB taxonomy): domain Archaea; phylum Nanobdellota; class Nanobdellia; order Woesearchaeales; family JABIAG01; genus JABIAG01. The sequence continues at coordinate 66,674 of CAZLQZ010000002.1, forward strand.
AATTCCAAAATTGCCTATTCTAAATAGTAGTGGCATTCTTGCTGATAACTCTCTATATCCAAAAACTAAATCATACTTTTCTAATGCTTTAATGAAATTAGGAATTAATTTTGGATCGTGTTGTCCATCAGCATCAACAACTACAATTGCTTTTGCATTTTTTTGAATTGCATAATCACATCCTGTTTTCAATGCAGCTCCTTTTCCCAAATTTACAATGTGTTTTAATACAATAGTTCCTTTTTCTTTTTTTGCAATTTCAGAAGTATTATCTTTGCTTCCATCATCAACTACAATTACATTATTTACTATATTTTTAACTTCTTTTAGAACTTTTCCAATTCTTTCACCTTCATTATGAGCGGGTATTACAACGAAAACATTATTTTTTTGTTTCATTATTATTTAAGTTAATTTGTTATTGATTCATTAATGTTTGTTTTAAAATAAACATTGTTCTTTGAGTTACATTCCCAATCAACACTGTAAACATAAATTTTTCCACCCGTTATTTGTGTTTGTTCATCAAATAAGTTGAAACATTTTAAACCATGTCCTTGAGTAAAAAACATTCTTGTAAACATACCATTGACTAATAATGGGTCTGTAAACATCATTTTATATGTGTTTCCGATTGGAATAATTAAAGCAGAAACTCCTATTTTGGAATCGTTATACTTAATTTCATTACTTCCATTTTCATTCATGTAAACACTTGATGAAATGTGAATTTTTTCATCTCCTTGTAATACATAAGTTTCTTTTGAAGTTGTGTTAAAAATTAAAGGTATTTGATTTCCATTAAGTGTATTTACACATTGAAATGTTTCATCATTAACTTTTTGACAAGTATTTAAATTAGATACATATCCTGGCCAAGGACTAATCCATCTGTTAGCATCTTCTGTTCTTATTTCATCATAATATTGAAGTGCTTTTTCTTCATCTAATCCAAATTCCTCTTTTAAAATTGTAATTCCTTCTGATTCACTTTTTCCTTTTACTTTTTGAATCATTGAAGCTTTTTCAAAGTTCCAAGTTCCAAAATGCCCCCATACTCCCGATTTTCCAATCATATCTTCTGAAGCAATAACAAATGCTTCTGGAGGAGTACAATGAGAATTTTCAATAACTAAGTCTATTGTAGATTGACTTATGCTTTTGTTATTTAAATAATTAATTGCTTCTTGTTTTTTCATTAAAATAATTTCTTTAATTATTTTTATACTTTGTAAGTCATTATTTAATTCTTTGTTAAGATATTTGTATGCGTTGTTTCCGCCACAATCAATCATTCTTAAAATAGCTACTGATTCTTTTTCATTTGAAGTTTGTAATAATTTTCCTACCCAATGGGCCTGTGGTTTATCTTGTGATGCACCATCAAAAGTTACTGATCTATCTGCAACATATTGGAACCAATGTCCAAAATCCCACCATGATGTGATGATTGCATTTTCATTAGATGAAATTTTAATGTTAGTTAAAGAACTCCACCATGCATCATTCATTGAAGGAATTTCATGAACTGCTTGATTATATCCTGCTTTGACTGGATTAATTAATAAAACAATTGCTAAAACAATAAAACAAACTTGTATAAAAATTTTGTTTATGTTTAATGCTTTTGGTATTTTTTTTGCTGCTAATTCATATAGTATTCCAATTAAACATCCAATAGCAATACTAAATGCTGGAACTAATAATAAAGTAAATCTTAAACCTTTTGTTGAACCATAAATTGTTCCTATAAACCAAACTGCTAAAAATGCCATATATTTAATATCAACCTTTCCTTTTTTGTTTTTAATAAATAATGTTAATATTATTCCAAGAACTGCTAAGGCAAAAAATAAAGTGCCACCCATTGCACTTATTGTTTGTTCTACTGAAGCAGGGTTTAATTCTGCAACTGTTGTTAAAACATTAGGCCAAATTTTTGTAGTTGCAACATCTTTAATATTAATAATACTTAAAGGAAATCCTAAAAATGCATTGAAAAAATGGTTTATGCCTGCAAAAAAACCAGTATCATATAATATTCCAACTCCTAAAGTTGAAAAAATAAAGAATGGTAAACCAGTATTCATTAAATCTTTTATGTTTTGTTTAATTTCTTTTCTGTTTATAATTAATACATACATTAAGTAAATTATTATTGTTGCTATTATAAAGTCAAATATGTACCACCATCCAGTCCAAAATCTGGAATAAATTCCTACACAAATTCCAGAAAGTGAACTTAAAATGATTTTTTTCTTTAATGTTTTAGCTTCAAAAGCTTCTAAAAATATCCAAGCAATTAATAATGGAAAAAATACATTATATGGGTCAGTGTCAGCAAAACCAGCCACTGTTCTTGTCATAAAAGCATTGTGAACAGCTAATAAAGTTGAACCTACTGTTGCTCCAAAATTTCCTGCAACTTTTTTAATTATAAAAAAACAAGGGATTATAGCTAATGTTGAAATTATTAATGGAACAAAGAATATTGCTCTTAATAAGTCATTATTGCCAAATATTTGTGATATTTTATATGTGAATAAGTTAATATAAATGTGCCAATTATGGTCTGCTGGGTCTCCTAATGGTGCAACTCGATGATTGTTCCATGAAATTCCATCTCTAATTTCATCTCCTACATGACCATTTTCTATTAAATTTCTTGTATGTCTTGCATAATAATATGGGTCTATTGCTAATAAATAAGTTTGACCATCTTCATTTCTTAATCTTGATTTAAATGAATTTGCATAAAGTTCAATTCCTTGTTTGTAAGGTACTTGTGCAATTTGTCCATTTTGTGGTATGTAAACTTTATCTTTTTTTAGTTTAAACCATTCTTCTTCAATTAATTTATTTATATTTGCATCAGGTAAATTAGGATATTGTTGTTTAACTGATTGGGCAATAAGATTTTTATTAAAACTTTCAAGACTTCCTGCTGCGGATTCATCCATTAAGGGTAAGTGAGCGGGTTGAATTCTAATGAATATACTTAAAAAAATGGGAATTAATATTAATAATATAATTGAATATTTTTTTGTGAATGTTTGAGTCTCTTTCCACCCTTTTTTGAAACTTTCTTTTACATCTACTTCATCATCGGATGTTTTTTCAGTTTTAATTTCTTCTTGTGAATCTTTTTTTTTTCCAAACCAACCTTTAATTTTATCTTTTACTTTAGAAAAATCAATTTGAATTTCTTCATCTTTTTCTTTATGTTGTTGTTCTTCCATTTTTAAACCCCTCACGGATTGTTTAAGAATAAGTAATTTCTTTATAAAGTTTTGGGGACTAAGAGTAATAGCTTTGGTTCTTTTATTATTAATTGAATTATTACTTTTTTAAGATTATCTCTGTCTATATTTGATATGATCTTTTTATTTTTTTCTTTTGATAATGTTTTTATCAAATAATCAATATCTTTTGAAGATAATTTGTCTAAGATTTTTCTTGCAATTAAATGAATCCATAGTTCTTTTCTTACTTTTTTTAATCCTTTTTTATAGTTTTTGTTATTAATTAAACAATTTGCTAAAATTTTTGATGACATTAAACCTTGTACAATTCCTCCTCCTGTTGTTGCTTTAACTAATGATGCCGCATCTCCAACAACATATGTTGATTTTTTTTGAAATATTTCTTTACTATTATATATAGGGATTAATCCTGCTTGTAATTCTTTATTTCTGTTCTTTGAAAATTTATTAAAAATGGTTTTAGCATTTTTTTGGTTTGCTATAATCCCTTTTCTACATTTTTTATTATTTTCTGGAACAATCCATCCAAATTTACCAAATTTAAGAAAAACTTCTATATCATTATTATTTTTTAGATTAATAAGCTCTTGTATCCCCATAAAATTTTTATTTTTATTTTTTAAATATTTTGAGACAATTGAGTTTGGACCATCAGCTCCAATTAAAATTCCTTTTTTTATTTCTATTCTTTTATTTTTATTTTTTAGAATAATTTTATTTTTTTTAATTTCGATAAGTCTATGTTCTAGAAAAAACGTCACTCCTTTTTTTTTTGCTTTTTTATAAAAATGTTTATCCAATTTTTCTCTATCTAAAATTAAATCTGGATTTTTAAGAATTATATTTATTTTTTTTTTGTTTCCGTGAATTGTAAACTGATTTATTTTATTTACTATTATTTCTTTTGGTATATTTACTACGTTATTAATTTCATTAGTTACAATGCCAGTACATTGAACTGGTTTACCTACTTCATTGTGTTCTTCGTAAACATTAACTTTAAATTTTTTTACAAGAAGGTATGCCAAATAACAACCAACAGGGCCTGCACCGATAATATTAATGGTTTTCATTTTGTATGTTTAATTGGGTATGATTTAATATTCATTTTGTTCTTTTATAATCTTTATAAGTGATTAATTCTTTATTTCAATTTAATCACTATTTAATAATGGTAAACTGGGGTAATCTTTATAAGCTTTACTCAATTACCTTGATAAACTTATTAGGATAAAATATTTGAGGGGTTAATAAAAATGAAAAAAGGATATATTGCTGGTGCTGTTGCTGGAGTTGTTATAGTTAGTGGTACAGTAGGAGTAGGATTAAATTCATTATATAATAAAGTACGTGGATCAGAAATACAAGGGTCTGAAAATCAACCTATTGTTGCTGTTGAACAATCTAAAGTAAATCAACAAGTTGTTTTACAATATGAAGATAGATTAAAAGATATGGAAGCACAGTTAAAACAAAGTCAAGATTTATTGGCAAATTCTAATGCTGTTGCTGATAATTTACAAAGAGAACTATATAAAACTAATAATCAAAGAACTCCTTTACAAGCTTTTTTTGGAACAAACAAAGTTCCAAAAAATTTGGATGCTGAAGACATGATTAAAGCAGGATGGGGTGGAAAATATATTTGTGTTGATGATAATGGAAATGCTGATATTTATCAAGATGGAATTACTTCACAATTTACTGGTGGAATCAGTAGTATTTTAGCATATCCAACAAAAAAATTAAGTGATGTTACTCAAAAAGTTCCAGTTGTTAATTATTTAACTGCTGCAACTAATGGTATTGTAGGTTCTACTGCTTATATCTTGGATGATGGTTGGATTGCATTGGATACTCTTGTAAGAGGAGATAAATCAATGGATCAAATTGCCGAAGAAGTTAAATTTGCATTAAATGCTTGTGATCCAAAAGATAGAAAAGTCGCTTCAATTCAATTAATTGGTGCTGGTGCCAGAACTTACTTAGCTATTAAAACTATTGAAGGCATCGAAGACCTTTTTGATTCAGGTGATTCAAATAATAATAATAATAATAACAACAACAACAATAATTTAGGCGTTGGTGGGAATATGAATGGAGGAGACGCTTTTTAATTATTTTTTTATTAATAATTAATTATACTATATGTATTGCGCATTTGGGGGTTTAAAATGAAAGCATTAAGATTTATATTGGTGATGATGATTTTGGTAGTTTCATCTAGTTTCGCTTCGGCTTATGTAGATGTTACATTTAATTTTGATCAAAATAATGTACAGTCTTTAATTTATAATTGTTTAGATGAAAATTGTAATAACGTAGCAAGTTTTTCAGGTACTTTTGAAAGTGAAACAACAGATGGTAATTTAGAAGTAATCTTTCCATCAACATTAATGTCTGAATTTGGTTATGCTGTTTATTTCTTTTCAGAAGGTTACATACCTAAAGAATATGTTTCAACATTTCATTCATATGGGGATGATGAACATTACGAATTGTCTTATGATATAGATTTTAATAAAGTTCAAGAATGTCAATCTTTAATTGATGAATTTACTGTTGTTAAAGATACTTTTGCTTATGAACCTTTACAAATTGATGTTAGTTCTTCATTAGATGCAGTTACTGCTTCCGCATTTTCTTCAATAAATAACGGTGTAGGATATGTTCCACAAGAAATGAAAGATGAATATTATTCTTCTGATGTTGAAGTTGAGCTTGTAATTGAAGATCAAAATGGAAATGTTGTTAAAACTTTAACTGAAGATTTTACAATTTATATGAATGAACAAGCAGATGTTGAATTTTCTTGGACTCCAGAAGATGAAGGAAAATATACAGCAACTGTAACTTCTAATGTTATAGATTCACAATGTTCTCTTCCGACTTTAGATGCTAGTTCTGCAAAAGAATTTAATGTATTACCTGGCAGACCTACTAATGAATATTATACTATTTTAAACGACTTGGATGTTGATAATTCATATCCCGTTGCAAAAGAAGAATTAACTTTTACTTATACAAAAATTAGTAACTATGCTGATTCAAATCATGATTTAACTCCAGTTGGAACTGAAGTTATTTATTATATCTATTATAATGGTGATTTAATCGATTCTTGGAATGATGTATTAAATGCAAATTCTGATTATATGAATCCAACTACTCAAACATTTACTTACACTCCAGAAAACTCTGGTCAGTATGTTGTAATTGTTGATGGTGTGGCATCAGATGACTTGAATAATGGCAATCCTAATAATTCAGAAAGAATTATTTTGAATTTTAATGTTGCAGATGTTCCAGCTTATGAAATTAGTTTCCAAGTAAGAGATTCAGTGTCTGGAGAAGCAATTGAAAATGCTTTAATTACTATTAACGGACAAGTTTCTGGTACTACTGATTTAATGGGTGCATTAACATTTGTAGGTCTAGAATCTGGAACTTATACTTATGTAAGTGAACATGATAATTATCAAACAAGAGATGGTAGTGTTCAAGTTATTAATGGAAATATGGAAGTTTATTTTACTATGGTTTCAACATCGATTGATGATCCTGTAGACCCAATAGACCCTGTTGACCCTCCAGTAACTACTGATATTACTTTTACAAATAATCCTTTAACAATTGCTTATGTTGCAGTACCATACGAATTTGATTTAGATGCAATAAGTTCTAATTCTAATTCAATTACTTTTGAAAAAGTAAATGGTCCCGATAGTTTAACTGTTGGAAGTAATGGCCAAATTGAATGGTTGCCATTGCCTCATGACATTGGTGTTCATACAGTTAAAGTAAAGGCAAATGATGGCTCAGGGGTTAATTATCTTGAATGGGCAATAGATGTTAAATCTAAAATGTCAGAACAAGACCCAGAAATTAATGAATTAAGTGTTATTCAAATTAGATTTCCAAATGGTTACTTAATCAAATCTGGAAGCGCATTAGCTGTTTCAGTGATGGTTGAAAATACTGGTGACTATGACTTAGATGATGTAAGATTACAAGTGTCTGTACCTTCTTTAGGTTTAATGAGAAGTGTAGGACCTTTTGATGTAGATGAAAATGACGAAGAACAAAGAACAGTAATGTTAGATATTCCTAAAGGAGTTAGTGAAGGAGAATATGAATTAAGGATAGTGATAGGCAATGAAGACTATAGGGCTGTGAAATACAGACCTTTTGGGATTAACTAATAAGTAGTTATTTATTTTAACTACTACTGTATACTAAAATACATAAAGCTTTAAAAACATGCAAGAATTAACATTCAAAATTAGCATGGGGGTATAACAAGAAAATGAAAGGAAACATAAAAATTGGTATTTTGTTGGTTTTAGTGGCACTATTAGCTATTGGTTCTGTTAGTGCATTACCTGACGTAGAATACATAAAAATTAACGGTGATCAGTATGAAAATGGTGATTCCGTTGTAGTTGAGAAAGGCGACGATTTAGAAATTAAAGTAAAACTTCAAGCAGATGTGAGTTATGACAATCTTGAAGTTGAAGCTGATATAATCGGTTATGAATACAATGATATTGATGAAATCTCAGACTCTACTCATACATTTGATGTAGATGCTGGTGATACTGTTTATAAGGAATTAGATTTAACAATTCCAAGTAAAGCTGATAAAGATTATTATGATCTTAGAATCAGAGTTAGCGGTAGAACTGGATCTTCTGTAGAATATTTAATGAGAGTTAATCTTAAAGGTTCAAGACATGATCTTGAAGTTAAAAGAGTGATGCTTCATCCATCTAATGCTGTTGATGCAGGTAGCTATTTACTAGTTAATGCAAAAATAACAAATAGGGGAGAAGAATCCGAAGAAGAAGATGTAAGAGTTACTGCAAGAATCGAAGATTTAGATCTTGAAGACACTACTTATATTAACGAAATTGAAGAAGACGAATCAAAAACTTCAGAAGAATTATTCCTAAGAATTCCAGCATGTGCTGAAGCAGGAATTTATGAAGTTGAAGTTGAAGTTGCTTATGATGAAGATTCAGAAGTAGTTACTGAAATTGAAACAATTGAAATAAGAGAATCAGATCTATGCAATGCTGCAGATGATGATACTGAATCCGTAATTTCAGTTGGTTCACAAACACAACAAGTAACTGCTGGAGAAGGTGGGGCTACTTATTCACTTTCAATAACAAATCCAAGCAACTCTGATAGATCTTATACATTAAGCGTTTCAGGTCTAGATTCATGGGGTACATTTAGAGTGGACCCAGCAACAACTCAAATTGTTAAAGCTGGTGAAACAGAAGCAATGTTCGTATTTGTTTCCGCAAAAGATGACGCAACAGAAGGTCAACAAAGTTTTGTTGTAAATGTTGTATCTGGAGACGAATCAGAAGCTGTTCAATTTTATGCAAATGTTGTTAAAGATGAAAGCAACATTAGAAAATGGGCAGAATTCGTACTAATTGCTTTGGTTGTACTGTTAATAATCTTAGGACTAATCGTTGGCTTCAGTAGAATGAGAAATAAACCTGAAGACGATGAAGACGAAGATCTAACAGGTCAAACATATTATTAAATATTTTTTTTTCTTTTAACATCCAGTCCTGGTTATGCCCCTTTGGACTGGTTTTTAAAGTTTTTTAAGGGTATGAAAAACATGAAATTCAAGATTTTTTTAATATTATTGGCTTTTATATTAGTTCTTCCTAATGTATATTCTTTTGATACTTGGACTACTTCAGTTTCTTTATGTGATTGTGGTATTGATAGTCAAGAATTATATATTTTTAATACTGGCAAAGATAATACCTTCTTAATAGATATTAGTGGTGATGCAAAAAATTGGGTTAGTTTATCTGATAATTCTATTTTTTTGGAATCTGGAGAAAGAACAAGTGTTAGTTTGAATTATAAAGTTCCGTGTGGAGGTAAAGATTCAAATATTATTTTTAAAGTTACTCCGCTTGGTGAACAATCAAAAGAATTAAATCAAAAATTAATAGTTAATGAATGTTCAAATATTCAAATAATACCTATCAAAACATTTGATATTGATTGTCCTTGTAAAGAATTAGAGTATCAATTTAAAATTAAAAATACTGGATCTTTTCAAGAAAAATATACTTTTGATTCTTCTAAATTTAAAGAAGAAATGATTTTTATTCCTTCAACTGTTTTATTAAATCCTGGACAAGAAGTTGTTGTTACAGCCGTTTTAAAGGCAGAATGCAAGGTATCTGGTAAATATTCATATGATATTAATGTTTTAGCAGAATATAATGAACTTAAGACCTCTTTTTCTGTTGGCGCTGAAATCAAGCCTTGTTATGGTTATTCCTTGTCTGCGGGAGAAATAGGGAGTTCATTTGAATCTCAGCAAGGTTTGTATAATGTATGTGTTGGAACTGAGAATTCTATTCCTTTGTTAATAACAAATGATGCTGATTTTAATAATAGTTATGATCTTTCTTTAAGGGGTAAGTTTGCAACATTACAAAATAAAAATGTTGAAATTGGTTCTAGTAAAAGTATTTTGACAAATATTTTATTTAATCCAGCTAATGTTGGTAATTATACTTTATTTTTAGAATCAAAATCAAAATTAGGTAAGTTAAAAGGAAAGTTTAAATTACCGATTATCGTTGAAGATTGTTACAATTTGGAAATTATTATGCCAAGTAAGGTTGAAGTGAATAGTTCTATTGTTCCTATCTTATTAAAAAACACTGGTACAAAGGAATTAAATGCATTAATTGCTGTATCTGGTAGTGAATTTGTTTCAGTTGATAATGGTGCTTTGACAATTAATGGTGAAAAGGTAATTAATCTAGTTTTACAAGACCCGGGTAAATCACTGGTTGAAAATGTTAAAGTATCAGTACAGTTAGATAATGGTGATGTAAAAAATAAAAATTTAAAATTGGTATTTGGAAAACCTTTCTTTTATACTTATGGTGTTTTTATTATTTTGGGAATAATTATCTTGATTATTTTAATTATATTTATTGTTTATGTTATTTCAAAGAGACCTAAAAAAGAAAAAATTAAGAAAGAAAAAAGAATAAAATCTATTGATCGAATTAAAGAGACAGTAATTGAAAATAAAACTAAAAAGAAAGTGAAAGATAAATCTAAAGAAAAAAAGAACTCCGGTTCTGGTTTTAAGATCTTTTTGTTTGTTGCCTTAATACTTTTAATTTTGATATTTATTTTTTCTCTTCCAATTCAAACTGTTTCGCCAAATTTATCTGAAAGACAAGTGGGAAAAATGTTAGAACAAAAATGGCCTGTTAATAAAATTTTAAGAACAGATTTAAATGAACTTTTTTCTAATTCCTCTTTAAATTTACAATCTAGCGATAAAGTTAATGTTCAAATGATTGGAAAAGTTGCTTATTTATATCCTTCTTCTAATTGGACTGGTTCAAATTTTTTAGATTTAATTGTTAATAATAAGTCTGAAAAAGTATTTTTTACAATTGAAGGAGCTGTTAATGAAACTTATTTTCAACAAGGAACTTATGTTTATGGTACTTTAAGTTATCTTGTTTATGATTATGTTAGAATTCCTATTGTTTTGATAATTGTTGTGTTGGTAATTATTTTGATTATTTTTATAATTTTTAAAGCAATTAAATCTAAAAATAAACCTAAAAAAAGTAAGAAAAATAAGGATACTAGGCTGACAACAATAGTTGTTAAATAATTATTTGATTTATTTTATTTTTTGTAATATTCTTTTTTCAATTAATTTTTTTGAAATATTACTAAACTTCCATATTTATTAAAAAATTTAAATCTTGGATCTTTTTTCACTTCTTCAACTACGTTAATTACTCCTTGAAATTCATCAGAATAATCGTGAAAAATTAAAAATCCTTTTTTAACAATTAATTCATTCCAAAGATCAAAATCTAATTTGACATTTTCATATTCATGGCTTCCATCTATAAATAATAATGAAATTTCTTCTTTGAAATTAGTAATTACGTCTTGCGATCTTCCTTTTAAAATTTTGATATAATCTTCGACTTTTGCTTTTGAAATGTTATTTTTAAATATTTCAAAAGTTGAGCCTACTTTAGGAAAAAATTCCATTATTTTATTTGAGTTATTCAAGTCAAATTCTGGCGAATCTCCTCCATCAAATGGGTCTATACAATAAAGGACATTATTTTGTTTTGAATGTTTTATGCCTTTTGTAATATAAATTGAGGATATTCCTTTAAAACTTCCTATTTCAACAATTGGTTTTTTTAAGTTTATAGAAGTCTGTTTGGATAATTCATGAAGTACTATTCCTTGTTTAGCATCAATTCCTTCGGAATCTAAAGATTTAATTAAATCAATTAACCAACTTATTTTGATTGTGTTATTAATGTCTTCCTTTATTTTTTCATTATTAAAAATTTCATTCATAATTTTAATTTTTTTATTTAATTTAAAAGCTTTTTGTAACTTAAAAAAAGAAATTAAACAATTCATAAAATATTGCAATTAAAAACAAAATAACCATCATGGTGCTTAAAAATTTATATCCTTTAATTTTATATTCTGGTTTTCTTTTTCCTATTTTTTTAGCTTTATGAAATATGGCAACTACTAAAATGCAAGTAATTCCTCCTGAAACTGCCCCTGTTAAACTTAATATTTGAATAAAGTTAGTAATATCAGAAATAAAAACATCCCAAAAAAAGATAACTAACGGCACAATAATTGTTAATAGCCATGCATTTACTTTTTTCATATTATAATCATATTCATACATTTTTTCTAATGCAATTCCAAGGGCTAAAAATGAAGTTCCCATTGCAATTATGGCAAATAAATTAACAAATAATCCTATTGGTCCATTGATAAATACATTTAATGCTGCAGAAGCAATTCTTTCATCTATACTTAAAGATTCAAATCCTTTTATTCCAACAATTCCAACTACTGTTAAAGCAAATATTAAATATATTGCTATTGAAATAATGCTTCCCCATATTACTGCTTTTTTTATTTCTTTTCTGTTCCTAGTTAATTGTTCTTTTAATAGGGGTATTGTAGTAACTCCCAAAAATGCAAAGAGTATAATTCCAAAGGGAATGAATATATTTCCTTTTCCTGCAGTATAATTCTCTGGTGAAATATGTGATGTTGAAAATATTGAAACTAAAACAATTGTAATTAATAAAATGGTAACTAAAACAAATTCCGTTTTTCCAATTGTTTTTAATCCTTTGAAAATTAAGTAACTAGCAACAATAAAAAATATTATTGAATAAATAAAAGCATTTCCTCCAAATAATGAAGCAAAACTTGTTCCTTGTCCAATTGTGTATGCTAATAATGCTCCATAGATTTCAATCATCATTGCAATAGTGAGAATTAATTTTCCTTTTTTTCCAAGATATTTTTCAGCATATCCTGTCAATTGATGATTGCCTTTAGTTCTTAGAGTTACTTCTCCTAAATATAAGTTTAACATCATTAGTAATAAACCAATTCCAACAATGTCTATAATTCCTGCAATCAATCCTGCTTTAGCAATAATGTAGGGTATGCCAAGTATTCCTGCACCTACTATTGTTCCTACTAAAGTTGCAATACTTATACCTATTTTATTCATTTTATTATTTCTAACAGAACTATTATTTAAATCTTGACTTGCGTTTATATCTTACAAACTATATTTTGCAAAATAGCTATATTTTTAAACTAGTTTTACCTGTAAAACTACAGGTGTGGTACTCAATTATTGTGTGCGCTACAGGTGGTGTTTAAAATGAAATGTCCTTTTTGTAATTCCAATGAATTAAAAGTTGTTGAAACTAGGGAATCGGTTGATAATCTTACGAGAAGAAGAAAAGAATGTTTTTCTTGTAATAAAAGATTTACTACATATGAAAAAATTGATTTGGGTAATATTTTTGTAGTTAAAAAAGATGGAACAAAACAAGAATTCAAAGAACAAAAAATCAAAGGGAGTATAATTAGAGCGTATGATAAAAGAAACTTTCCTGAAGATAAAGTTGAAAAGATTTCAAGAGATATAATTTCTAAGTTATACTCATTGGGTCAAAAAGAAGTTCTTTCAACTCAGATCGGAAGGATGATTTTAAGTAAGTTAAAAACTTTAGATAAACTTGCATATTTACGATTTAGTTATGTCTTTAACGATTTTCAAGACATTGAGAATATAAAAGAGGTTATTAAAAAAATAGAAAAATGATTGTATTAGAAGAAAGAAATCAGGAATTGCTGCAAAAATTCAAAAAGAAACATGAAGAATTTCAAAAATATAGTAATCTTGTTAATCATGTTAATATTGTAAAAAGTTATCTTGAAAATCTGGATTGGAAAGTTAAAGAAAATTCCAATATGAGTTTTTCTTTGCAAGGTTTAAATAATTATATTACTTCTAAAGTTACAACTGATTTTTGGTTGTCAACAATTTATAGTGCGAAAATTGCCGATGCTCATAAAGAAGGCGATATGCACATTCATGATTTGTCTATGTTGAGTCCTTATTGTGTAGGGTGGGATTTGATGGATTTATTATTGAAGGGTTTTGGTGGTGTTTCAAATAAAATACAATCTTTGCCCCCTAAACATTTCAAGTCTGCTTTAGGTCAAATTGTTAATTTCTTTTATACTTTACAAGGCGAAAGTGCTGGAGCTCAAGCATTTTCTAATCTTGATACTTTACTAGCTCCTTTTATTAGATTTGACAATTTAAGTTATGATGAAGTCAAACAAGCTTTGCAAGAATTTATTTTTAATCTTAATATTCCAACTAGGACCGGTTTTCAAACACCTTTTACAAATCTTACTTTTGATTTGAAATGTAGTCCAATATTTAAACAACTATTTGTAATTATTGGTGGAAAACCTGTTGATTTTAAATATGGTGAATTTCAAAAAGAAATGGATTTACTGAATAAAGCTTTTGCAGATGTAATGATTGAAGGGGACGCATCTGGCAGAGTTTTTTCTTTTCCAATTCCGACATATAATATAACTAAAGATTTTGATTGGGATAATGAGAATTATGAAAAAATCTGGATTATGACTGCAAAATATGGTGTTCCTTATTTTGCTAATTATATTAATTCTGATATGAAACCCGAAGATGCAATGAGCATGTGTTGCAGGTTGAGATTGGATAAAAGACAATTAAATAAACGGGGTGGTGGGTTGTTTGGTTCTAATCCTTTAACTGGTTCGTTGGGTGTTGTAACTATTAATCTTCCAAGAATTAGTTTTATTTCAAAAAGTATGTCTGATTTTAAAGAAAATCTTTTATCTATTCTGGAATTAGCAAAAGATTCTTTAGAATTAAAAAGAGTAATCATTGAACAATTTACTGAGTTGGGTTTGTATCCTTATTCAAAATTTTATCTTAGTTCCATTAAAAAAAATCATGGTGAATATTGGGCTAATCATTTTTCTACAATTGGGATTGTTGGAATGAATGAAGCATTAATTAATCTTGTTGGCAAAGATATTACTAGTAGTGCTGGTTCAAATGCTGCAAAAGAAATTTTGGATTTTATGAGAGAAAAAATTTTAGAATATCAGAAAAAAACAGGAAATAATTATAATTTAGAAGCTACTCCTGCTGAAGGAACTTCTTATAGGTTGGCAAATTTAGATAATAAAAAGTTCTCATTATCAAATTCTTATTACACCAATTCTTCACAATTGCCTGTTGGATTTACGGATGATTTATTTCATGCATTAGATTTGCAAGATGAAATTCAGTGTAAATATACTGGGGGTACTGTGTTTCATGCTTTTATTGGTGAAGAATTGCCCGATTCTAAATCTGTAAAACAATTAGTAAAGAAAATTGCTTCAAATTATTCTTTACCTTATTTTACTTTAACTCCTACTTTTAGTATTTGTTTACAGCACAATTATATTTCTGGAAAACATGAAATTTGTCCTACTTGTGGGAAGAAATGTGAAGTTTATAGTCGTATTGTTGGTTATTTAAGACCTGTTGATCAGTGGAATAAGGGCAAGCAAAAAGAGTTTTTTGATAGAAAGGAATTTTTAGTATGATTGGTGCATTTCAAAAATTAACTTTGCAAGATTATCCTGGTAGGGTTGCTTGTATAATTTTCACGAGAGGTTGTAATTTAAGGTGTAGTTATTGTCATAATCCTGATTTATTAAAAGAAGGTAAAAATATTTCTGAAATTGAAATTTTAAATTTTCTTGAAAACAGAAAAAATTTGCTTGATGGGGTTGTAGTTACTGGTGGTGAGCCAACAATTCATGGTGACTTGCCTAATTTATTGTTTAAAATTAAAAAACTGGGTTACTCAATTAAATTATATACTAATGGTACTAGACCTTTGATGCTAAAAAAGTTAACTGAAAAAAATTTGGTTGATGTAGTTGCAATGGATTATGAATTAAGTGATGAGAAATCTAAAAAAATTGTAAAAGAAAGTGGTGTTGAATATGAATTAAGGGTTCATTCTGATGAAAATGTAAAAGAAAAGAATGCAGTTTACTATGATATAAAATAAATATGGGGATGTGAGGATTTGAACCCCAATCCGTCGGTATCTTCAAAAATCATTGACTTTCGTCTCATATTTCCATTGTTGGAGCCGACTATTCTAGCCAGATTATACTACATCCCCTATAACCTTTTGTTAAAGAACTATATTCATTTTATAAATATTTCTACCAATTGGGTATTTCTTTAAGTTTTTTTGAACTTTCGACTGCATATCTTGCTTTTTTTTTGGAAGTATAAATTGAAAATGGTTTAAAATTTTCTTTAGTTTCTACTAATTCTTTTTTTTCATTAAGGAAGTATACATTTATTGGAAAAAATACAAAACATGTGTGTAAGTTAATGTTCATTTCCTTGCCTAAATCTAAAACTATTGTTTTTTTCTTAGAAAACATCAGACCTTTTGTTAAACTAAATATGTTGTTACAAATTTTCATTGTACAAGTATTTCCATTTTATTGATTTTGCCATTTCTTTTTAATTCTTCTATGTATCTGTAAAATGATGCTTTTGAACAGTATTTTTGTTGGTCAACTATTATTTCTTTAATTTCTGGTATTGATTGATTTATTTCTAATTGTTCTATTATTTTTTGTTTGATTATGCCTTTTTTATTTCTATTAAGTTTGTTATTTATTTCAGTTTGGAGGGTTGGAGCAATTTTCACATTTTGTATTTTTCCTTCCAAGTGTATAATTTTTTCTTTTAATTCTTTATTTTCTGACTTTATTTTATTTATGTCTGATTTTAAAAAATCTATGTCTTTTTTTATTTTGGAAAAACTTTCTTTCAGTGCTTCTTTTAGTTCTGTTTCCATATCTTTTTTCTTATTTTTTTCTTATTTAAACATTTCTGTTTTTGAGACAAGTCTGAGACTAGTCTCATTTGAGACTGGGACTTTGGTGAGACTAGCTTGAGACTGATTTCTCCACAGGAAATGGGGGGGTGTCTGAGACTTCTCTGAGACTGTCCTGAGACTCTTCTGGGGCTGGCTTGAGACTATTTTGAGACTTTATTTATTTGCCCAGGCCTTTTTAGACGTTAATTAGTCAATAGATTCTCAAATGGTCTTTGAGTACTAGATTTACACAAAATTTATATAGTATTTTTAAGATTTAACTTCTTATGAAGAAATCTATATCTTTTCTTATCTGTATGTTGTTTTTAGCTAGTTTTGTATCTGCCGGATATTCTTCTAACGCTCATACTGCTACGGTTTCTTGGGTAGTTCCTATTCCTACTCAAATATATGAACACAGTAAAAGTGCATTTATGCTTAAAGTTGATAATGGTCTTGGTGCTGGAAATAAAAGTATTGATTTTGTAAGTTTGAACACATATAATTTTGAAGTTCAACCAATTACGCCAAATAATTGGAATTTGATTTCAAGTCAATTTACTTCAAATTGGTCAACAAATCTTGTTGCACTTGCAAATGGTGCTTCTCAAATATTTCAATTTAATCTTACTGCTCCTAATGTAATTGGCAATACGGTATATAATGTAACTATCCTTACTAATGATACTGTTTCAAGTCAAAATATCAATAATCTTTCAATTACTGTACTTAATGATGTAATTCCTCCAAGATATACTATTATAAACCCATTAAATGCAACAATTGTTAAAAATGAAACTATTTTGTTTAATATTACTTATACTGAATCAGAATCTGGATTTAATAATGGAAGTTTAATATACAATTATACTTCTTTGCTTTTTGAATCAGAATTAAAAAATTATTTGTTGATGGATTGTGTTATAAATAGTTGTAATACTTTTCTTAATATTACAAAATTAGAATCCTTTTTTAGTTTAAAGTTTAATTTGACAGATAAGGCTGGCAACCATAATGAAACTCCTTACATTTGGTTGTATGTAGATGTCGATTCTCCAACAATTAACAATATTTTTCCAGATGATGGATTTAATACTAGTTTAGAATTGTTTAACGTAACTGTTAATGTTTCTGATGATTCATTTAGTTTAGATTCTGGATTTTCTCCCTTAGTTAATTGTAGTGTTAATATTGATAATATTTATTTTTCAAGTGTAACTTTTAATTCTAATAATACTAAATCAATTGAATCTAACATTTCATCTTTAATCGATGGAAATCATTCGTGGTATGTTGAATGTGTAGATAAGACTGGGTGGAATACTGTTTCTTCAAATAGAACTTTTAAATTTGATACTACGGGTCCTGTTATTTCATTAATTAATCCTTTAAACAATTCTGTTATTGAAGAGGGATCAATTGTAAATCTTAATGTTGTTGATGGTTTAAGTGATGTTGATGTAGTTTGGTATACTAATTCAAGTAATAATGTAACTATTAATCCATATAATGTTAATACTAGTGGGTGGAGTTACGGAATTAATTATTTAAATGTCTTTGCAAATGATTCTTTAGGTAATTTAGGTCAAAATTTGTTTACTTTTAAAGTTGATAATTTAGGTCCAAGTATAATTTTATTACATCCTAATAATAATTCCTTATCAAATTCAGTAAGATTTAATGCTACTGATGAATTTAGTTTTAATTTAAGTTGTAATTTGTTAATTAATGGTAGTATTAATCAAACTGTTATTGCACAGAATTCAACTGAAAAATAAATTAATTTAAGTTTAATTGATGGATCTTACAGATGGCAAATTAATTGTTCTGATATTTTTAACAATTCAAATGCAAGTGAAGTTAGAGTAATTAAATTAGATAATACTGTTCCCTTTATAGAAATAATATCTCCATTAAATAATAGTAATGGTCAAACAGTTAATGTATCTTATAATTATACTGAAAATAATTTAGCAAATTGTAGTGTTTATGTTAATGGTGTTTTAAATAAAACTAGTAATGGGAATAATTTTACAATTAATTTATCTTCATCTAATTTAGAACAAATAATTAATGTTTCTTGTTTGGATCTTGCAGGTAATGTTGGTTGGAGTGACGATGCTATAGTTTATCATGATAATATCAGTCCTGTTTTGGGAAATACTTCTGTATTTGTAACTTATAACTCTGCAAAAATTAATTGGAGTGTAAGTGAAATAGCTAATAATAGTGTAAATTATACTCATTCAGGTAATAATAATTCATTTTTAACTTATGGTAATCTTAATGCTTTTGCAGAAGTTAATTTAACAAGTTTAGGTGCCAATACTCTATATTTTTATTATGTAAGTTCTTGTGATAAATTCAATCAATGTTCAAATAGTAGTTTATTAAATTTTACAACAACTTTTGCTCCATCAAGTCCTAGTTCTAGTGGTGGCGGTGGTAGTAGTAATGATGATTCAGAAGATGATACTGATTTTATTTGCTATGAAGAATGGATTTGCGGACCTTGGTCTAGTTGTGTAGATGGTGAAGAAACAAAAAAATGTTTTGATGGTAATAATTGTGGGACTGATGATGATAAACCTGAAATGTCTAGAGAATGTGAATTAGTCTTGGAAGAAAATGATGATGGAGATACTTCTGACGATGTAAATGTTTTGGGTAATGAAACTCAAGAAAATGGTTTGGGTGGAGTAACTGGTGCTTTTTTAGGTATTAATTCATTTACTTGGTTTGGAATAATTGGTTTATTTTTAATAATCATAATTCTCTTGATTTGGTTGTATATATCTAAAAGAAAAATTAAAGTTGAATTAGATTAAACTTTCAAATTCTTTTAAGAATTTTTTTACAATTTCTTTTTCTCTGATTATGATTATGTTCTCATCATTTATTTTATTTCCCGAACCTGTTGGGTTATAGCTGCCTGTTATTACTGTATTGTTATCTATAATGAATGTTTTATGATGTAGTGTATGAGGATTAGAATCTAAAAAAACTTCAAAGCTCGAGTTCATAAATTTAAACTTATTGTATTTCATATTTATTCTTTTTTTTTCCATTACGCCTTTTACTTCAATATCTTTACTTTTTTCAATTAATAGCTGAGCAATATCTTGATCTGTAAAAGAAAATGTCATAAAGTAAATGCTTTCTTTTGCTTTTTTTAATTCATTTAAAACTTTTTCTTGACAATTATCTTCAGGACAAAAATAATTGTTTAATATTTTATTGTTTAAAACAATAGTTGGATATTTCACCTTACTTCCTTTTCCATAAACTTCATAATCTAATTCTTTGAATTCATCCAAGTAATTTTTAGCTAAATAATCTGATTCAATGATTAATACATTGTTGTTATTTTTGTAATTGCCATTTAATGTGGGGTTCATGCTTCCAGTCCAGATTATGCTATTATTTATAATGCAAAATTTGTTGTGCATTAGACCGCTTTTTCTTTTATGAATTATTAGTTCATCGACATTGTCTTTTATTTCTTTTAAGTTTAAATCATAGAAAGCACATTTTACTTCTGAGTTTTTTGTTAGTTTGACAAACTCATTTGAGCAGTTAGTTTTTGGACAAAAAAATACTGTTGTTTTTCCTTGTTCTGTTGGAATTGGATTCTGAACAATTTCAGCAGTAAAATTATTCAAACTACAAGCTGTTAGTAATAATAATAATAGTAAAAGTATTGCATATTTCATGATTTAATTTATATTTTTATTATTAATAAATCTTAATGAAGAAATTTCGTAATTTTTCTAGTTATTTCGGAATATTTTTGAAATCAAGTATTAACCTTATATTAATTTTATATTATAAATATTTATAAACTTTAATTATTTGTAGTATTATATGGAATTATCAGTTGGTAATTTGATTTTAATTGGATTATATTTCTTAATAGTATTTGCAATTGGTTTTTGGGTTAAAAAAAAAGAAAGTGTTAAAGATTATTTGAATGCTAATCGAAAGGTTGGTTTATTACAAACTACTGCTTCAATTGTAGCTGTCATGGGTGGAATGATGATTGTTGCTCAGGCAACTTTGGGATTTGAAATGGGTATTGCTGCAGTATGGTATTTTATTGGTATTGCATTAGGCATGGTATTTTTAGGTTTTTGTGCTGGTAAAGTTAGAAAAATTGCTATTGAAAAAAACTTTTTGACTTTGTCTGATTATTTTATGGAAAAATTTGATTATAAAAATAAAATTTTGGCTGCGATTATTCTTTTTATTGCTTTTTTTTCATTATTAGTTGGTCAGTTTATTGCAGCTGGTAGTTTATTTTCACCTTTATTGGGGATTCATTATTCCGCTTCAATTATTTTAATGATGGTTACAGTATTGATTTATTTGCTTTTAGGTGGTTTTAAAGCTGTTATAAAAACAGATTTATTACAATTTTTTATTATGGCAATAGTTTTTTTCTCAATTCTTTTTGTAATTAATATAGGTGATTATGCACCTGAACAAGTTAATATTTCTTCCATCGGTGGGTCATATATTGCAATCTTTTTACTAATTGGTGCTTTTGCAATTTTGAGTGGTCCTGATATTTGGCAAAGAATATTTTCTGCAAAAGATTCTAAAACTGCAAAAAATGCTTCTTTTTTGTCTGCGGCTTTATTTTTAATTTTTGGTACTGTTTTAACAATTATTGGAATTGCAGCTAAGAATAATTTTTCAGGAATAAAACCCGAAGAAGCTTTGTATTATGGTTTGTTTCAACTTATTCCTTTACCTTTAATTGGAATCGCAATTATTTTTATTTTAGCAGCAATTATGTCCACAATCGATACTGAATTATTTTATTTGTCTTCAAGTATTTCAAAAGATTTTCTTCAAAATAAACATATTTATTCTGAAAAAGAACTGGTGAAAAATATTAGAAAGTATATTTTAATTATAGCTATAGTTTCAGCATTGACTGCAATATTTTTCTCAAATATTATTACTCTTATTTTTGGAATTGTGAGTTTATCTTTAGCAGTATCTCCGTCACTTGTTGCTTCTTTTTTTTGGAAATTAAAAAACAATGCTGTTTTTATTAGTATGCTTTCTGGTTTAATTAGTTTAGTGGTTCTTTTTATTTTTGGAAGTTTTAATCCTGATACTTCTTTAATACCTTTGCCTGTTGCAATTTTATTTTTAATTGTAGGGCAAATATTTTGTCGAAAAAAATAGAATTATAATATTTTTGTTGCACTAATTAACTTGAACATTAAAGTAATTGCAATAATTATTATTACAGTTCCCAAAACAATTCCCGCAATTTGTATTGTAACTTTATCATTGTTAGCATTATTTGTTCTTGAGTGATTTACGTAGCTAATTCCAATGAAAATGTATAACGTTAATACCGAAAATATAACATTTTTAAATAAATCATCTCCAATTACAATAAATAAAATGGAAATCATAAATCCAATTAGTGAAAGTCTATGTATCCATGTTAATATTGAATCTAATTTGTTGTTCATATTGTTGTATTTATTTATTTAAGTTAAATAACTTTGTTACTACTTTAGAATGCTCCCTTATAGAAATCTTTATAAATCTCTTTATCTTCCTTTTTAATTAATTATTATCTATCACCTCTTTTTCCCGCACAAGCTTCCTTCGGGGAGCTTGTGAGGGTTTATAATCTTCTATTAATGATCTAAATGCTTAGCAAGAACAATATAAGTAATAATTACACCTGTTAATATTCCCATTACATAAACTAAAAATAGTTCATATTTACCTTCTTCTTTTTCTTGAAAGGTAATCTTATTATTATTAGTAAAATAAACGTCAAAACTACTTAATTCTAAGGCATATTGAGAAAATAATAAAGAAGAATAAATGCTTTCATTTTTAAGATTAGATGAATATTCATAATACGAATATCCTATAATTGGAAAAAATCCTCTTTCTTGTTCTTTTATTATATTATTTTTAGCAACTTTTAGTTTTAAGTCAACAATTTGTTTTAAAACTTCTTCATCAGATGTTCCCATGCTACTAATTATTGAATCTGAATTTGCTTTAGCTAAAGATGCTGAGTTTAAACATAAGGCATAATTTCTATTGTTATATTCGGTTCTGGCTTTTTCAATTTGTCCTTTTATTTGTTCTAAATCAATAGGATATACTTCCATTACATATTGATATCGTTCTTCAGCTTCTGCAGTTTTAGTTTGGCATGATTCTTTTAAAACTTCTTGACTGAGTTCTAACTCTTTTCCTTCCATCTCAAAAAATTTACTCCATGAAATTGCCGAATTAAATCTTTCTTCAGAATAAGAATATAAATATATGGCATTTACTGTTTCATTATTATTTAATGATAAGTTGGCATTATTTAATAGTGTTGATGCTTCATTAATTCTTTCTTTAACTATCATAAAAGTTTGAAGTTTTGGAATCGTATTTATTTTTTTATTTGTAATATCTTTATCATACTTTTTTATTTTTTCAATAAGCACTTTTATTTTTGATTGAAGTAAATCTTCGCTAATACCTTCATTTGCATAATTGTTTAATCTTATATTTGCTGAAAAACACTTTGACGCTGCAGAATAATAATCTCCTTTTTCATATAATAATTTTGATTCGTTAACGATATTAATGGTTGAATTTAATTCCTTTTTTTCTTTTTCAATAGGGGGAATTAATTCTTTTGTTCTATCACAAAGTTCTTTAGAAACTTGTTTCATAATCTTATTATATTCTTCATTAATTTCTACATCTTTATTAACATCTTTTTTTAATTCTTTATTTAGTAATTCTGTTAAAGCATCATTTAAGATTCCTATTTCTTTGACGATTATTCCTTTTTCTTTTGCATATTTAATTAAATCAAAAGTTTCATTATTTTCTTCAGTAATTGATTCTCCAATTGGAATTAGTACTTTTTTTATACCTGCTTTTTTAGCTGCTTCAATTTTTTCTTTTATTCCGCTAACGGGTCCTACTATTCCTCCTGAATTAATTGTTCCAGTCATAGCTGTTTTTTGATCGAATTTTTCATCAAGTAATGTTATGACCGTTAAAGCAGACATTGCGGCACCTGCGGATGGTCCTCCAACAATTGGTGCAGAAGATTTAATAGTATAAACAAAATCTAAATTAGAACAGTCTGTTTCTAAATATTTACATGCAATTTCTTTTGCTAATCTTGTTGAAACTTGGGTGTCTATTTTTGTTAATGGTGAAGTTTCTAAAAAAACACGTCCTTTTCCATCAGTAATTTCTAAAGTTAATTCAGCAGTTCCGCCTTCAAAACCATTGTCTGTTTCTTTTACTGCTAGTAATGTCATACTGTTTTCAACTGCAAGTACAGAGTTAATCATTAAAAGCAATATAAAAAACATAAAAAACAGCAATCTTTTTTTCATTTTAATTACCTTTTTTTGAGTTTTTATAAATATTCTTGTAATTATAGCTATAATACAGGTAAAATTTATTAATCAAACCTTTTTAATCTTAAATATGGAATTACCTAAACACTATAAACCTGAAGAATCTGAACCAAAATGGCAAAAACTTTGGGAAGATGAAAAGATTTATTCATTTGACTCCGAAAATACTGAAAAAGAAATCTTTTCTATTGATACTCCGCCACCAACTGTTTCTGGTAAAATGCATATGGGGCACGCTTTTAGTAATTCTCATCAAGATTTTATTGCAAGATATAAAAGAATGAAAGGTTTTAATGTTTTACAGCCTTTAGGAACAGATGATAATGGTCTACCTACTTTAATTCTGATTCAAAAATTAGAAAAGGTTAAAGCTTCAAAAATGGATAGAAAGGAGTTTAGAAAATTAGTTTTAGATAAGTTAGAAAAGGAACTTAAACCAAGTTATATTGGAGATTGGAAAAGATTAGGAATTAGTTGCGATTTTGATGTAACATATTCAACAATTGATCCACATTGTCAAAAAATCTCACAAAAGTCATTTATTGATTTGTATAAAGCAGGTAAAGAGTATAGAATTGAAGCTCCAATGATGATTTGTCCTAAATGTATGACTGCAATTGCTCAAGTTGAACTTGAAGATGCAGAATTAGATTCTCAATTAGTTTATATTAAAGTAAAAGTTGAAACTGGGGATGAATTAGTTTTTGCAACAACAAGGCCTGAATTACTTCCTGCATGTGTTGGAATTAGTGTTCATCCTGATGATGAAAGGTATAAACATTTAATTGGTAAAAAAGTTAAACTTCCTTTAATAAATAGAGAGGTAGTTCTTTCTGCTGATAAAGAAACAGATCCTGAATATGGTTCTGGAGTTGTTTATTATTGTAGTTATGGTGGTATTGAATGTGTTGAGTGGCTTACTCGTCATCCAGATGCTAAACCAATTCATATAATGGGTGTAAAGGGAGTTTATAATCAAAAGGCTGGAAAATATGAAGGTATGAACAGTCATGAAGCAAGAAAAGAAATTGTTATAGACCTAGAAAACGATGGTTCTTTAGTTAAAACTGAAAACATAAAACATTCTGTAAATGTTCACGAAAGATGTGGTACTGAAATTGAGTTTGTAGCAACAAAACAATGGTTTATCAAATATCTTGAAATGAAAGATGATATGTTAAAATGGGGTAATGAACTTAATTGGTATCCTAAACATATGAAAAATCGTTATGATAATTGGGCAAATGGTCTTAAATGGGATTGGTGTATTTCAAGACAAATTCCATACGGTATTCCTTTTCCAGTTTGGTATTGTAAAGATTGTGATGAGATTATTCTAGCTAATGAAGAAGATTTACCTGTTGATCCTTTAGAAGATTCTGCTCCTGTAGATTCTTGTCCTAAATGTAATTCAAAAAATATTATTGGAGAAAAAGATATAATTAATACGTGGGCAACTAGTTCACTTACTCCAACTATTGTAAAAGAATTATTTAAAGGAAAACCAGTTTATGAAAAATTAATTAATAATCCTGAAAGTTTAAGACCGCAAGCTCACGATATTATTTCTTTTTGGTTATTTAATACAGTTGTAAAAAGTCAGCTTCATTATCAAATGCTTCCCTGGAATAATTGTATGATTAGTGGCTGGATGTTAGATCCAAAAGGGAAAAAAATGTCCAAATCAAAAGGTAATACTATTGAACCAAGAGATATGATTGAGAAATATTCCGCAGATGCTCTACGTTTTATGGCAGGCGGAAGTAAACTTGGAGATGATTTATCTTTTCCTGAAAAAGAAGTTATGACTGGTCAAAAAACAATTACTAAATTATGGAATGCTTCTAAATTTGCAATAATGCATTTGGAAGATTATGACCATTCTTGTCCTGAATTAAGATTAGTTGATAAATGGGCAATGAGTAAATTGCATAAATTGATTAAAGAATGTACAGAAAATTTTGAAAATTATGACTTTTCTCATGTAAGAAAAAATGTTGAAAGCTTTTTTTGGCAAGTTTTATGTGAAAACTATTTAGAAATTGCAAAAGACAGATTGTATAATCCTGATGTATGGGGAAAAACTCATAGAAAAGCTGCACAATGTACATTAAATAATTTAGTATTAAATATTTTAAAGTTGTTTGCACCTTTCTTGCCACATATTACAGAAGAAATATATCATCTTTATTTTAAAGAAAACGAAGGTAAAAAAAGTATTCATATATCTTCTTGGCCTAAATTCCATTCGAATTTTATTGATGAAGATGCAGAAAGGGTGGGTGATATTTTAATAGATGTTGTAAATCAAATCAGAAAGGCAAAATCTGATGCAAAATTATCTATGAAATCTGTTGTTAAGAATTTAAAATTAGTTGCACCTTTAACTAAAGATGAATTTGAAAGTATTGCAATGGAAATTGAAAAGGCATTATTTGTTGAATCTATTGATTTTAGTGAAGGTGATTTATTGGTTGAAGTAGAATTCTTAGAAAAGCAGTAATTGTTTAACTCAGTAGTAGTTACAAAGGATATCTTTATATAATGAATTCATTTACTCTACACTATGAATCATACTGAAATAGTACATCAATCTTCGATAAATCGTTTATTGATTGAATTAGGTAATGTAACTTTAGAAGGAAAGATAAAAGAATGTTCTGGTTCTGATAAATTATTAGTAATAGTGCCTGAAATTAATGAAAGTAAAAGTTCTTTAAGTTATGTTGTGGATTATTTTTCAGATTATAATATTTTCACTTTAGATTTAACTCCTTTTGATAAAGAGAGTAAAGATTTCAATGGGGATTTATTTAGAATGATTGATTTATCCATCGATTTAATTGAAAAGGATTATTTTAATACAAGATACAATAAAGAAATTAATTCAAGAGCATTTTTTGGTTATGGTTTTGGTGCATCAATTGGATTATTAGGTTCTTCAACAAAATCTGCATTTAGTGCTTTTGGATTATTTAATCCTGTTATTTCATCATTAACTTATTCTTCCGGATTGCCTGTAGATTTGTTTTGTGATTGTAAGCAACCCATTAAACCATTTTTATTAATGAAATATTTAAATGAAAAATTAATTTTTTCAAAAAACAATCTTGGATTTGATGTTAATTCTCCAAAAATTAATTATTTAGATATTTGGAAAAACAATCCAGAAGTGTTAACTTATTATAAGAACTGGTTTCAATCTAATTTTTAACTAATTCTTTTTTTAAAGTTTGTTTAGTTTTACAAATTCCTGGTTCATCTTTTAGAATTATGATGTCTCC
Organism: uncultured Methanosarcinales archaeon; assembly: GCA_964561995.1. GTDB lineage: Archaea > Nanobdellota > Nanobdellia > Woesearchaeales > JABIAG01 > JABIAG01. The sequence goes on from CAZLQZ010000002.1 coordinate 93,976, forward strand.
TTCACTTTCAAATTCTGGTTTAATTGTGACATCATTAATTCCAATAACAAATGGATAATCTTGTTTCTCTGTCTTTAAATGTGGAAATCTATAAAAAAATAAAGTAGTGGCCTGGTCTTCACAAAAAGATCTAACAAAATTAATTCTATATGAACAATATGTTTCAACAAGTTTTTTATGAAACTTAGTAACACTATATTTAGTATAATCAGGTTTTTCATGTTTTTTTAATCCATAATTTAATATTAATTGTTTTCGTAATTCTTTTTGAAGATGTTTTTTTTGTTCATCCATTTCTTTAACTACAAGATTAACAGCCTCTTCTAAGGGTCTTTTGCCTAAAGTAATTATGGTTATTGATTCTTCTGGGTGATTTGCTGCTAAAGCATATTCCATTAGCATATCTCCTGCTATTTGAGCATTTAATTTTGGATTTGATTTACAAAAAAAGTCTGTTAAATTACTAAATCCTTGACTCTTTTGTCTATATATTAACACCATTTACTTCTGGAGTGGGGTAACATTTAAATAGCTTACCGAAGAATTTTGTTAAAAAATAAAAAATTATATTTTTGTGATTTTATAACCTTCTTTTGAGTCTTTAATTTCATAACCTTTTTCTTTAATTTCATTCCTTAATTTGTCTGATTCTTCCCAATTTTTATTATTTCTTACTTTGAGTCTTTTATCGGCTAGTTGTTTAATCTCATCAGGAATCTTTAATTTTTCATGTTGCATAATTCCTAAAACAGAATCAATATGTTGCATGAAATCTTTAATTTCTTGAGCATTAGATTTACTAAATTTTTGTTTATTTATTTCAGTCATAAATTCAAACATTGCAGCTAATGCTCCAGAAATATTTAAATCATTATCTAAAGATTCTTCAAATTGTTCTTTGTACTTTTTTATAATGTTTGAAATTTCTTTATTATCGTTATCATTAACATCTTCTAAATTATCTAAAAAATTGTAAATTTTGTTTAACGTATTGGGTATGTTTTTCAGATTATCTTCTCTAAAATCTAATTTCTGTCTATAATGAGTAGAAAGTAATTCGTATCTTATTGCCATGGAACTATAACCTTTTTCTAATAGATCTTTTAAGGTATAAAAGTTACCTGAACTTTTACTCATTTTTTCTCCATTAACTATTAAGTGTTCATTATGTATCCAAAAATTACACATTTTTTTATCATATGCAGCTTCAGTTTGGGCAATCTCATTGGTATGGTGAGGAAATATCAAGTCTACTCCTCCTGTATGAATATCAAAGGGAATATTTAACACACCAGACATAACAGAACATTCAATGTGCCATCCTGGTCTTCCTTTTCCCAATTCAGTATCCCAAAATACTTCGCCATCTTTTTTATCGTAAGCTTTCCATAATGCAAAATCTCTTACATCTTCTTTATCATATTCGTCTTTATTACTTAATCTTCCTTCTGCATTTTGTTTTAATTTTTCTGGATCAACTAATGCCAATTTACCATAGTCTTTGAATTTTGAAATACTAAAATAAACATCTCCATTTTCTGTTTTGTAAGCATAATCTTTTTCTAATAATCTTTTAATTAATTCAACCATTCCTTTTATTTGGTCAGTTGCTTTTGGCATAGATTCAGGAATTTCAATATTTAATGTTTTTAGATCATTAAGAAAAGCTTCGGAATAAAATTCAGTAAATTCTTTTAATGATTTTCCTTCTTTTTGTGAATCTCTAATTGTTTTATCATCAACGTCTGTAAGGTTCATCACATGATGTAATTTAAAACCTTTATATTTTAAGTATCTTCTAAGTAAATCTACAAAAATGTATGCTCTTAAATTTCCTATATGGACATAGTTATATACTGTGGGACCACAGGAGTAGATTCTAACTTCATTATCTTTTAATGGTTTGAATATTTCTACTTTTCTTGTTAATGTGTTGAATAATTTAAGTGTCATTTTATTGTTAAAACCTCTGTTAGTTTATAATATTTTGGATTAAAGACTACGTAAAAGAAATTAGTAACAACAACAAATTGTTTTAATCATAATTATAAGAAATGTAATGATGTTTTTAAATCTTTTCAAATTATTTTAAGATCAACATTAAAGATTGTTTTACTTAGTTCACTAAGTTTATTATTATTTTCATGATTTTGTGATGAGTTGATAAGTTCATCCAATTTAGTAATCTCGTCATTGAGTCTGATTAATTCTTCTTTAGATCTTGATAGTTTTATTTCTTCTTCTTTTATTTTTTTATTAATTTCTATGTTTTCAAGTTTAATGTTAAGTTCTTTATTTTTTTCATTAAGTTTATTGTGATTTATTTTAATATCTTTAAGTAAATTAGAATTTTTAATTGATTCTAAACAATTTTTTTCTTGTTTTTCATTAAGGTTTAAAGTTTTAATACTTTTTTCTAATTGTTCTAAAATTGAAATAATCATTAATTCATTATCTTCTTGAAAAGCTTTAATTGGATTATCTATATATGTTTGAATTACATTTCCTTCTAAAGAAATTTTTTGATATTTTCTTAATGCTCTTGCTAGTACTGAAAAATATTCTTTTACTTTGTTAGAAATACTTTCAATTTCTTTTTCAACGTTTTTTCTTTCTTCATTAAGTTGATTAAATGATTTGTATTCTTCGCTTTCTTCTAATAATTTAGCATTTTCTTGTATTTTTTTAATTTGTTGAGTTAATTCTTCTTTTTTAATCTTTTTTTCTTTAAGATCTTTAATTTCAACTTCAATTTTTGCTTTTTCTTCTTTTAATGATGCGATTGTTAATTTTAATTCATTAATCTTATCTAATCCTGCTTTTTCTAATTTCTTTTTGAATTTGTTAACTTGAAGATTTATTTCACCAATTGATTTGTAAACTGCTTGGACTTCATTAAAAAATAAATGTTGAGCTGCTTGATAGCTTTTTTGAGTTTTTTTAGCTAAATCGTCTAATTTTAAGTTTAAATCCGTATTAAAAGCAATTACTGTTTTCAAATCTCGTTTTTCTGAAATTATAAGATCATTAAAAAACCATGCAACATCTTTAGTAAAATTATTTCTATTGACCAACACAATATTTCTTATTCTATTTTCAACTTTATATTTTTCACTTACTTTTGCTTCATTTAAAATTACTATTTTATCTTGAAGAATTTGTTTTTGTTCTGTTAATTTATTCAATAATTCTGAAATTTCAACACTTAAATCAATATTTAATAGTTTTTCATCTATCCATTTTTCTATTTCATCTATTTTAACTGTTTCTTTAGTTATTTCTTTTTGTTCTTCTTTGAACAATTTTTTAATGAATTTTAGCATAATTGTTAAGAATGCAATGGTTCTTATAAATATTTTTAATATTTACTTGTTAATAATATAAAATAACTCACTTTCTGTTTCTATATATTCAAAATTTATATCTAGTCTTTCTAACATCAAATCCATCCATCCTCTTTTAGGAAAGTTCATGGGATTTCCAGCTAAAGTTTTAGTAGAAAATGAAATTACCAAATTTTTAGTAGGTAAATCTTTAATTAAATTTTCAGTAATTTTATGCCCTCTGCCAAGTTCTAAACTATCGACTAGTTTAAGTAGAAAATAAATGTCCGCAATAGGAAACTTTTTGATTTCTAAAACATCTTTACAGTAAGCTTTTCCATTTATTTTATTTTTTTCAAAGAATTTATTTATTTCTTTAACTTGTTCTTGATTAATTTCATAGGCAATATATTCCGGATTGCATTCTAATTGTTTGTATGATTGAGGATTTAAACCACTTCCTAAATCAACTATTTTTTTTGGTTTTTTAGTAAGTTCAAATATTTTTTTGTATATAGAATAATCTCTGTCTTTTGTTGATAAATGATCTAATCCTTTGGCTTTAGTAAATACACCAATACCTTTGTGTAAGTTTGTTTTTACCGATTTAACTAAATCTTGAAAATGTTTTTTCTTTTCTAACTTGTTGATTAGAGCTGGATTATTTCTTAATTGTTTAATAATTTCTTTTTTAATAACTTCTTTACTAATTTCTTTATATTTGCCTGTTGACGCTGCAATAACTAGCTCATCGAATTTTTTCTCATTTAATTCTTTACTATATATTTTCATATTAAGTACTAATTAGTTTGAATATTTAAAATGTTTCCTTAGATTGCTTGAAGAACGTATTTTTTATCCATTCCTAAACTCCAGTTCTGAATTGCTCTAACTAAGGCATTTTTTCTACTTTTATTTAATGGAACTGTAATTCTTTGTTCTTCATAGGGTATGTGATGCATTAAAGTTGGAATTTTTTGTCTAATTTTATGAAAAGATTCATATTTTGAACTATGTTGTATTGCAATCATGGAAGATATTAAGTCTGCTAAATTAATTATTGGTATGCTTTTATCTCCAGATTGGACTAAATTAATTTTTTTATGACTAATGTTAAACCCCCTAGCTTTCATATATTGTTGAAGGATATCAACACTTTTTTGTTCAGAATTATAAAATTGATCAATATAAATTTCTGTATTTTTAGCGTCATAGCCTTTTGCAGTAACTATGTGAGCAATACTTGCATGCTGAACTTCTTGCATAGAAAATCCTGAAGATCTAGCTAGTGTCCAATAATAATTATCTAATCCTTTTTCAAACATTTCATCTAAAGATGGAAAATTTTCTTCTCCATTAAGAATATCTTTTGCTTTTAAAAGTGCATTCCATCCTAAATCTATTGTTAATTCTGGGTTAGAGGTCTCAGCAACAACGATTACTCGCTGACTGCCTAAATAAAGTGGAGTTTCGTCTATACCTAAGTATTTCATACTTTTTAAAGGCATATTTTATTTATTATTATTGTGGTTTTAGAAAAGAGTATATTTTTATGAAATTAATTTTTTAAAAAAGTATTTACTATTTAATACACTGTTAGTATTTATTTTTCTTTTAATATTTTTTTTACTAAAATTGTTTGAAAAATTTAATCTATCCTGAGCTTCTTCAATTATTTTTTTTGGATGAGAAAATATTTGATATGCAGAAAATATGCCCGCTGTAAGTCCTGTTAAAAAACTTCCAAATCCAAATAGTCCTGGATTTGTTTGTCCAATTTTAATTCCAAGATAAGCACCTAAAAATGGACTTGCAAAACTAATTGCTCGATTTCCTATCATAAAAAGTTCTCCCCCTGTATTAGTTTCATTCATTTCAAAATTATAACTAGAAATTTGAACATTTGTAACTTCGGATTCAAGTAATTTTCCAAAACAACCATCAGTTGTAATTCCACCCTTTATTTCGACATTGATTCGATGAAAATTGTGCCAGCATTTCCATCCTAATTTTGTAATTCCATATCTTAATTCTTGAATGTGCGGTATTACGTAATTGACATTTGCTTTAAAAGGTGTGACATAATTTTCTAATACACAAATATTTTTTTTTACATCTTGTTCAAAAGGTATTAACAAATCTTCATCTATTTTATTTAAAGTAGATTTTTTACCTAATTGAATTATTATTGGAATTACTTCTGAAGTCCTAGAAGCATAATTATTTGGCATATTTGCATTGTTATCAATTATATTGATTAGAGGATTAACAATTTTAGATTCATATCTTTTTCCAGTAATCATGTCTTTTACAGTAACACTATTTTCTTTTTTATCAACAATATAAGGTCTTGATTGTATAGTTGGTCTAGCAAAAGTGTAATCTGTATTTGTTGGGTCCCAAAAAAGCATATCTGATAAATCTGGAACTGGTCCATGTAAATAAACAGTTGATCCATGAGAATAATTTCTTTTTTCTTGCCATTCTTGAATTCCTTGTTCAACTTTTGTTTTAAATTCATTTTTTACAGAAAATAAATGATCTTCTGAAAATAAAGTTTCATAATTAGCAATTCTATTACGAATAATTTCTTCTAATACATTTGGACTTAAAGTAGCTTTAATTATTTCTACCATTTCTATTTATATTCTCCAAATTTATTTTTAAATTCACCATTACTTAAACCGCCACTCATATTCATAATTGGAAATCCTTCTAAATCTCTTAATGCTTGCATAAATAATGCATACTTTGGTTCAATATCTGCTTTTTTTGCACCTTCTCCAATTCCTTCAAGATTCATTTTTGTTTTTATTTTATCGTAAATTGGATTTCCATCTAAATCTGGTTTTTCTGAAGAACCAGTCAAATTATTTTGATATTGAAGCATAACTAATGCACCAAATTCTGGTCCTAATGACTGACTTAATTGAATTGCAAGATTGGAAAATATTTCTGCTTCTTTTGTTTTATAATTAATGTTTAATTCATATTCTCTTGCTTTAAGGTCTAGTTCTGCTGAGCCAGTAATTCTTCTTATATTTGCATCTTTTTGTGCTTTGATTTCAGCAATTGCTTTTTGTAATTCTTCTTTTGCTTTAAGGATTGGTCCTTTTACATTTGTTTCATAATCCATTTCTGGCACTTCACTAATAACTTCTGGAAATATGATGTTTGTTAATTCAATATTTTCAGTTTTTATTCCCCAATAAGAAGTTTCACTTTGTAAAAAGTTTTCAATATTTTCTCTTAAAATACTTCTATTATTATAAATTGCTTTCCAAGTGTGATCTCTTGCAATTTTTTCACTTCCTTGTCCTCTTAATAATGTTTCTAATTCTTCATCTAAATCAGAAGGTGCATTTTCCATATAGTTTCGTGGGTTTTCAATTCTATATCTGGTTGATAAAGAAATATCTAATTTAAATCCAGCATCAAATTTTGAATTATCACTTTTACATATTGCTGAAAATGATGTTTTATATCTATGTGGTTCTAATGATACAATTGCAACTTGATGTAATCTTGGAATGCCAATTTTAAAACCGGGTTCTTTTATGTCAACAATTCTTCCTCCAAAAGTTACAATACCTCTCTCGTGAGGATTAATTCTTTGAATCCATCTTACATCTTTATATTCTGGTTTTTCAAATGTCATATTTTATTTAAGGAAGTAATTTAATTTAATTAATAAAGTTTTGGCAAGGAAAGGGCCAGAGTTCATCCCTGCCCAGTAGTTAAAATCAAAACATTTAAATATCAGTAATACATTCCTTTTATTAGAATGAGTTATTTAAGAAATACAGTTGGTGCATTGCTTGCAAGTGTTGCTTTAGCTAGTACTGCAATGGGCGGAGAATTAGAAAGAAAGCTAGGTTTTCCCCTTAATGAAGAAAATGCAGTAACAAAACAAGAAAAAGCCTTAGTTCAAAAAGCAAATCAAAAATTTAATTCTTTAGAACAACAAGAAAAACTTTTAGATTTTTATAAAAAATGTGTTAAAGATGCTAATTTAACTGATTCAAAATATCAAATGGGAATTTTAAGAGGGGAAGAAAAAGTAGAAACTTTAAGAAATCAAGTTCAGAATTATGCTTTTTTAGTTCCTGAATATACCAAACAGTTATCCCAAAAGTAAATGCCATTTTTCACTTTCATTATCAGAAAGATTCATTTTGTCAATAGCTTTCTTAATTTTAGCAATTTGATGCTCATTTAAATTTTCTTTTGCATCTAAAAATTTCAAATATAAATCTGCGAAACTTTTTTTATTTAATTTGACAATCTCATTAATTTTTATTCCAAATTTGCTAAAAGCGATTACAATGTCATTATCCTTTGAATATTCTTCTAAAAGATTGGTTGCTTTTTTAAGAAGTGTTAATTGTTTAATTAAACTTTCAACAGAATTATTTCTTGTTGCTTTTTCAAATTCATTTAATAATTTAATTAATTTTGGAAAATCTTGACTTACAACTTTTTGTGCTTTTTCCCCAATAATTTCTCCAACTTTAACTTCAGTTAATACTTTTGCCATTCTAGCAATACACATTGCTTTAACTCCTGCTTTAGAGTACCACCTAGCTTTTTCCATTTCATCAAGGTTTTGTTGTTCAACATCCATAATTTGTTTTCTTAATGCTTTTTCGCTTAATTCTTCAACAACTTTTAAAGCATAATCTCTTTGAATTAAAAGAATTAAATCGTATAAATCTTTTGCATCTTTATGATTAATTAAAGAACCTTTTTTTATTATGTGTATTTTGTTATTAATAACTAATTCAGCTTGTGATTTTAAACTTAAAGCTTCTGTGGTACTTGCTATTGTTTTTGGTTGTCCAAGTAATGCTGCACCTAAAGCTGTAGCAAGATAAAGTTTTTTAAGCCAATTTTTTTTTAACTTACTCATAGTCTTATTAAGAAAACTTCTTATTTAAATCTATTTCTTTTTTACAACAATCATTACATGATCTTTTTCAAAAGGTTCTAAACTTCTAAAATCAACAATTGTTAATTCTTTTTCTAATTGAGCACGTACTTTTCTAAAAATATCTCTTGGACGAGCAGAAATGTCAACACTTCTCGCTTTAACTGCAATCATTCCAAATCCACCTTTTTTAAGATATTTATTTACGTTTTTTAAAAATATTTCAGCTTGGTTTCTTTGAGCAACATCTTGAAAAACAACATCTACTTTTTCAGGCATTAAATCTTCATAATTTTCTGGATGAAAAGCATCTCCCAAAATTGGAGCAATATTTTTTCTTTTTTCGCATAAAAACATTAAATCCATCATAACTCTAAATGCTGGGTCTATACCAAAAATCATTCCTCCTTTACCAATTATGTCTGAAATGTGTGAAGCAGTAGTTCCTGATGCAATTCCTAAATATAATACTTTTTGCTGAGGTCTAATGAAAATATCTTGAACTCCCTGCATAATATAACTTCCAAGTTTACTTCTAAAAGGAATCCATTCTCTAAATTCTTTACCTTGTTCATTAACTAAATTTTCATCGTATACTTTACTGCCCGGAACTAAATTTTGTGTGTAAATCTTTTTCCTTCTATCTGCTCCAGATTCAAATACTCCGATTAGTTTAGTTTGTTTTATGTTCATTTTAACATTGCTTTTAATTTGTCTCCTACAAATTCTCCTTTAAAATAATCTACTTTTGCAGCAATTGAAATTTTGTCTGCAATTTTTCTTGCTGCTTTTGCTTTATCTCTTGCTTTTGCAACATAAGGGTGTGAAAGTAAAATACCATATTTAGGTGGTCTGGCTCCTGTTTTAATATGTCTAAATAATGCTTTTTCTGCTCCTAAAATTTGTACGGTTGATGCTGGAAATTCTATTAAATTTTTCATACTTCCTGCAAGAGAAATAAGTTTACTACCTATTAAACTGCCTGCCAACATTGTAGTATTTGGATAATGTTTCTCCATTTCTTTGTCTAATTCATCAAGTTGTTTTTCTCTTAAATTGTATAAATTATCCGTTTCTCTTCTTAAGTTGTCAATTGCTCTTATTGAAAAGTTCTGTCCCATTGATTCTTTAATTTTGTATTTTTGCATTAATTCTTTTTTGGATCTTCTAATCTCCATAAGAAAAGATTCATGCTCTGGAACTTTTATAGATATTTCAGGTAAATAAAGCTCATACCAGTCTCTTAATCTTTTAACCATCATATTAATAATTTTATCTAAATCTTCAATGTGAGAAATTAATTGAATTATGTAAGTATCTTCTTTTATAGTTTCTCTAATTTTTTTTCTAGTAAATTCAATGCATATTGTTCTCATGCTATCTAATTGTTTGTCCATATTAATGGATATTTTAATTTGATTTATAAAACTTCTCAAAAGTTCCCTTTTAAACACATCTTGTAAATGTTATAAAAAGATAGAAAAATTAATATAACATTATCTCATTTTTTTAATTATGGAACTTTCAGAAGACAAGTTAGAACAATTTTCAAAACAAAATCATAAAAAAAATGTTAAACAAGCTTTAACAGAAGGAATTATTGCTTTACTTCCTTTAATTGCTTTATCTTTTGGCTTTTCGGTAATATACTCAAGACCCAATTCTCAAGAATTACTTTCTCCACAAAGACTTGGAATTGTAGGTTATTTATTTCCCCTTTTAATAGTTGCTTATTTTATATTTTTATTTTTTGTAATTAGAGATATACATAAAAGAGTAGTAGAAAAGTAATTAACTTCCCATTCCAATTAAACTTACTCCAAGAATAATTAAACTAACACCTAACCATTTTAGAAATGTAATTTTTTCTTTTAACATTATTTTTGATAAAAAAGCCACATAAACATAACCTAAAGCAACAAGAGGGTATAAAACTGATAATTCTCCGCCTTTTAATGCAGGAATAAATGTAATTGTTCCAATTCCATAGAAAAACAATCCAAAAATTAAATTTTTATTTTTTATAATTCCGTTAATATTAAATCCAAAGCTATTAGATGCTCTTTTTAAAAAAATGGGACCAAATGCACCTATGCCTGTTCCAAAAACAACCAATAAAACTGCCCATAGTTCTGTAGCCATTTTATTCTACTGCTCCAGCATATTGTTCTGTTTTACTTCCCCATCCAATAAATCCAATGCCTACTACAATTGTTATTACACCTAACCATTTCAAGTAATTAAGTTCTTCATGGAAAAAATAATTTGATAATATTAATACCCAAACATAACCTGTTGCAATAATTGGATATAAAGTTGATAAGTTATCATTTTTTAAAGCAATTATTAGTATTGCTGCTCCAATTCCATAAAGAACTAATCCTCCAATTAAAAAATAATTTAAAATTAAACCTTCAATACTAAAACTTAATTTTGCTGTTCCAAATTTATATAATACTTGAGCAAATGAAATTAGAATAGTTGTTAAAATAACCATAAAAACTGGTTTTTTATTCATTTTTTCAATAGATATTCAACAATTACTGCATATGCTGGTCTTGTTATTAAAACTCCTATGGAGACGCCGTATATTGTTGTTAAAGCAAATCCCCTAAGAATTCCTGCTCCTGCAAAAACTAAAGGTAACATTGCTACAAAAGTTGTAAAAAATGCTGCCATAATAATAAAGAAAGCACTCTTTATTTTTTCTTTTAAATTACTAGTAATTGAGTCTTTTGATAATAATTCATCCGCGATAACAATTAAATGATCAACTCCCGTACCTACAACAATAATGATTCCTGCAATTGCTGCTAAATCTAAATTAGTTCCAAACATTGCTGAAACTCCTAATAAAATCACTAATTCACTTAAACTAGAAATTATTACTGGGATTACTATTTTTAATGTTCTGTATCTTATTAAAATTACAATTCCAACTGATATTAATGCAATTAAACCTGTTAATAATGCTGTTCTTAAAAATTCTTTTCCTAAAATTGGTGAAAGATTGTCTGCTTTTACAATATTTAATTTAACTGGTAAACTTCCAGTTTGAATTATTGCTTGTAATTTTTTCATATTAGCTAAAGCGTCACTCATTGCTTCTTCTCTTGAATCGCCGCTTCCAACTCCTGAAATTTGAATTTGAGTTTCTGCTCTTCCTTTAAGTTCTGAACCAATTCTTAAACTGTTAACTTCTTGTCCATCCAAAAATAGGTCAATATTACTACTTAGGTATTGTTGTCCATTTTCTGTTAAAACATCTAAGTTTTTAGTAGCTTCAGATTGTCTTAATGCTGCTTTTGCACTTAGTCCAATTCCAAAAAAGAATTTACATGAATATCCGCCAGATTCTAATTTACCGCATCCTTGATTTGGGTCGATACCTGAACAATCTGCAGTTCTACAAATATTTTTAATATCTTCTCCACCTGTAAATACAGTATTGTTATCAATTTTAGCTTCGAATTTTCCTTGACTTCCAATTAATTCTTCAATTTCTTTTTTTTGTAAACCTGCAATTTCTACTAAAATAAATCTGTTTCCTGATAAGTCTCCAGATTTTCTAATTACTACATCATTTAATCCAAATGCGTTTAATCTTTGATCTAAATTTTCAACAATTCTATTTAATACGTCTTCATTTACTTGTTCTTCTGGTTGAAGTAATACTCTTACTCCCCCTTGTAAATCTAGACCTTTTTTTAAATTATTTTGTGGAGCGTTATAAACTGTTAATCCTATTTCTGCTACTCCAATAATAGTTTCAATGGTTTCATTAATTTCAAAAGTTTTGTTAATTGTTGAGTTTGTTTTCTCATCAAATACTTCTTTAATTTCAGTAGTCGTATTTCCAGTATATTCAATCATTACTTTTGGTAATGTTTTAATGGAATATGAATTATCATTTGTAGATATTCTAATTGTTCTATTAATTTCAATTTCTTCAATTAGCAAAAAATAATCTTCAATGTTTTTTACCGATTGTCCATTAATATGGGTGATTATTTCATGATCTAAAGGACGAGAATTTTTTTCAGGACTATCTATTCCTGCTAAATTGGCTGCAGAATCTTTTTCAACAAATCTTATTGCAACTCCGTCTTGTGAAACTGGTTTTATTGCAAGTACTGCAAGAATTATAGCAAGGATTAGAATAATTACTCTAATGTTTTTAAATATTTTAGGTATTTTAATCATTTTTTCTTTTTATCCATATACCATTTAAGTATTCCTACATTTTGTATCCATGTATTTGGTAAGTCAACTAATAAACCAATTAATAAAATACCCATAATTTGTGAAATTGTTGGGTTTTGTGAAAATATTAAGGCAGCGATAATTGCAATAACTGTTGTTAAAGTCATCATTATTCCTGTTTTCATTGCACTATGGATTCTTTGATCGATTGTTCCTTCTTTTTTCTTTAATACTTTTGTTGAAAGTAAAATGTCGGTGTCAACTGAATAACCAATTAACATTAAGAATGCTGCAATTCCTGCTGTACTTAGTTTTATATTTAATATGTCAACAATTGCAAGTGTTATTACAATATCTGAAAAAGCTGCAAGGATAACTGCTAAACTTGGAACAATAGATCTAAAGTAAATGAAAACAACAATTCCCATTAAAATAAAAGCAATAATAACAGCACTAATTGTTTCTCTAAAAAAACTTTCACCAAGAGAACTTCCGATTGTTTCAATTGTAAAATCATTTTCATTTAAATTATATTCTTTTTCAACTATTTTTTTAACATTATTAACTATTTCTTCATCAATAGTATCTAATTCTATAACAATACCAATTTGATTTCCCGCACTTGATAATGTTCTAATATTTAATTCTCCTTCATAATTCAATTGTGAGCTTAATTCAGAGGATGAAATATCTGATGATAATATGGAAATACTTGTACCCCCTTTTAGTGAGATTCCTTTATTTACCATGCTTCCAGTTGTAGCTTGATAATAACCTAAAAACAATAATGCTAAAACTAACATTAAGAATGGAATGATTAATAATTTTTTATACTCTTTTTCGTAAATTCTTTTTATTGAAAAAGGTTTTTTTTCTTTAATTTCTTCTCTTTTATCTTCTTCCATTTTTTTTGGTAATTATAAGGCATTAATAAATGTTTTCAAAACAATCCTCTTAATTCCTCTAATTCGTTTTTAATCTCTTTTTTAGTTATATTATCTAATTCGTTTAAATCTGATTTTTCTTTGAATTTTCTTAAAGATGTTTTAAATCCTTTTAATTGGGTAAGGAAATGTTTTTTTAAAATTTTAGAATCATTAATCTCTGAAATCAGTCTTTCTGCTTGTGATATGTTAAGTTTTTCATTAATAATTTTTTCAATGATAATTTTTTCTTTAGTTTTATCTTTTAATCTATATAATACGGTTGCTACCATTCTTTCTGAAATTTTGCCTTTTTTTATTAATTCTAGAGTTTCTTTGTCAGCATTAAGAATTGATAATGTTCTACAGATTAAATTTTTGCTTAAACCTAAATATCTAGCTAAAGAGCTTTTGTTTAAGTCTTTTAAAATTATTAATTTTTTAAAAGCTTCTGCCCTTTCTAATAATGTTAAATGTTTTGAATGTACATCTGAAACAATTTGTTTTTCAACTTCATATAGTTCATTAGAATTTCTTCTTATAACGGGAATAAATTTTAAATCTGCAAGTTTTGCAGCTTCTAATCTTCTAGTTCCAAGAACAACTTCATTTTTGTCATTAATTTCAAGAGGTTGAAGAATGCCAAATGTTTTTAAATTTTTGGCCATCATATTAATGTCTTCTCTATTAATCCTTCTTCTAATTCTGTTTTGAGAATATTTAATTTTTTCAATAGAAATTAATTCAACTTTTTCACAGTTGTCATCATTAAGAAATACATCACACTTTAGACGTTCTTGAATAATGCTTCCCCCAACCATTGTATTAATATATGGCGGTTTTTTATAAATCTTATTGAATTTCAAAGAAAAGTTTATATAACTTTGAATCCATAAAAAATTATGGTTGATTATAATAAATTGATTAGAAAATTTAGAAAGAGTTTAACTTTTTTAGTTATTATTTTTATTGTGAGTTACATGTTTTATTTAAAATGGGATTGGATAACTTCTAATGTTCCTTTAATTAATTGGATGCAGTTTACATTTAAAATGAATTTTGTAGAAAAAACTTTATTAGGAATGTTTTTGTCTTCAATAATTGGTTCATTCTTTTTTGTTTTTTTACCTATTGAATTCCAGTTTGCATATTATGCTACTTCAAAACATAATATCTTCTTAGTGGGATTCATATTATTAATTGGAAATGTAATTGGTTTATCGGGAGATTATTTGTTGGGTCATATGTTTGGTGAAAAGCTTGCAAGAAAAGCTTTGAAAAAAAAATATAAAACTTTTAATAAATTCACTGAAAAGTTTGCTGGATTTTTTGTTTTTTTTGGAAATCTTTTAATATTTCCAATTGAAGTTTTTTCTGTAATTGTTGGTAGTTCTAAATATACTTATAAGAAATTTTTATTATATACTTTTTTAGGTAAAGTAATTAAGTTTGGTGTAATGATTTTTTTAATAACCCAATTTGGAATCACTTTAAATTATCTTATTTAAGTAATCCTGATAAAGAAATAATCTCTCTATATAATTCTGAATGAATTAATACATATTGTTCAATAAATACTGCAATAAATAATATTACTATTGCCGTAATTAGTAACATTGAAGCATTTTTAAGTAATGCCATTCTTTTTTTTGGTTTATTTTTTTCAGAAATAAATGTTTTTGAAAATACTCCTCCTGAGATTGCTGAAGTAATGTATGATAATGCTTCCATTAATGTGTGAGGTAAAACAATAACTAATATTATTCCAAATACTAAAAAAGGATTTAGTGAGCCCGCAATTGCTGAACTTTTTGCCAAATTTCCAAAAATTGTACCCCATACCGAAGCGTTCCAAACTAATAAAAATATTGCTCCATCGCCCACTAATAATGCAGTTATAAAAGCAAGCATTAAAACAATTAAATTGTGAGTAAATAATTTTGAAAACAATGATGAGTTTAAAACTGATGCTTGACCAACTGAAGAATAAAGAACATTAATTTGATTCTCAAAAATTTGATTTGTTGCCAAAGGAGTTAAGATAACGCTAAATAAACTAAATCCAATTAGAACTCCAAGAAAAATAAACAAATAAATTAACATTAATTTTCCATTTTTTAAAAATGCTTTTTTATTGATTTTTTTTTGTTTTTTTAGTAATGCATTTTCTTTGTTAATTAGTCCTTTTATGGTTGGGTATAGTAATAAAGAAATAATTGCAACACTTGGTATTGCTGGATCACTTTTAAATAACCATGCTGCTAGTCCTGTACCAATAACTGTATATGCAATTCCAAGAATTAAGGCTAAATAAGGCTTTTTTTCAATTAAATCAACTTTGTACAAAGCTTCTAACATATTATATTATAAACCAATAGGTTTAAATACTTTACTTTTTTCCTTTCAACTATGAGTACGAGATTATATAGTAAAAGGGAAAATTTAGGAAAAAAGTCACGAGGGGAAAGAATTAGACCTAAGACTTTTTTAACTGAAGATAAAGCAAAAGTATATGCCAAAGAAAAAAGCATTGAAAAGTTCACTATAGAACCACAAGGTAAAAAGTTCGTGATAGTTCAATAATTCTCAAATGTTTAATTTAATTTCTAAAGACGGAAATGCAAGGCTTGGTGAATTACAAACAAAGTCCGGTATAGTTTCTACACCATTTTTTATGCCAGTTGCAACAAAAGCTTCTGTAAAACAAATTACTTCTAAAGATTTAAAAGAAATGGGTAATGAAGTTATAATTTCTAATGCTTTTGTATTATTTTTAAGACCCGGTATTGATATAATCAAAAAGATGGGTGGTTTAAAAAAATTCATGGGTTATCATGGTATTAATTTTACTGATTCTGGTGGTTTTCAGATGTATAAGGAAGAATTTTTAGTTGGATTAACTGATGAAGGTGTAACTTTTAATAGTCCTTTTGATGGTACAAAACATTTAGTAACTCCTGAAAAAGATATGGAAATTCAATTAGATTTAGATTCTGATGTGGCAATGTGTTTAGATGTTATGCCTAATTTTCATGGAGTAAAAAGGGACGAAATTGAATCAGCTGTAAAAAGAACTACTTTATGGGCTAAAAGGTGTAAAAATCATCATGACAAATTAAAAAATGGACAATTATTGTTTGGAATTACTCAAGGTGGAGTTCATCCCTACTTAAGAGAAAAAAGTATTAAAGAATTGTTAAAGTTAGATTTTGATGGATATTCTTTAGGTGGACTAGGAATGGGAGAACCAAAAGAAGACCAATATAAAATGGTTGAATTGCAACGTTCATTAATCCCCGAAAAAAAACCATTATATTTAATGGGTATAGGAAGTCCTGTTGAATTGCTAGAGGGCGTTGAGCGAGGTGCTGACATTTTTGATTCGTGTTTTCCTACTCAAAATGCAAGACGAGGAACAATCTTTACTTCTAAAGGAAAGTTAAGAATTAAAAGAAAAGAGTATGAAACTGATAAAAGTCCACTGGATTCAGAATGTAACTGTTTTGTATGTAAAAATTATACCCGTTCTTATATTAAATATCAATTAGGTCAAAAAGAAGCAGTTGGTTCTCGGTTGGCTTCTTATCATAATTTATATTATTTGATGAATTTAATGAAACAAGTTAGAAAAGCAATTAAGAATGGTGAGTTTCAAGAATTCAAGAACAAAATTATTGAAGCTTATGAAGAATAGTTCTTTGATATGTTAAAATGGTTTTAAATGTGATGTTATTTCTCAAATAGTTTTTAAAAATAAAAAGTTTATATGGTATTTTTATATTGCTGTTGTTATAAAAAATATTATTTTTTTATTATTTAGTGAATTTTATGTACAAGGAAATAGAAAACCTTTTATATTATTTTTTTCTTAATTCTTTTTATTACTATACTGAGGTGTCTACTATGAAAAAAATATTTTATGTTTCTTTATTGTTAATTGTTTTAATGGTTGGTAGTGTTTGGGCAGCTTGTCCTGCTAGTATGGTTTCTTATTGGAACTTTGATACTAGTTATGATGATGATTTTAGTGGAAGTAGTATTGATTCTACTATGTGGTCTCAGACAAAATGTTCTGGTTGTTCAATTGAATTATCTTCTAATATGATACAAATGTTTGTTGATGCAACTGGATCTACTGTTTATAGTGGTTTAAATTCAATTACAGATCTTTCTGGAGATTTTGAAATACAAATCGATTTTAATTTGGATACTTTTCCAACACCTTCTGCTGGAGAAAATCAAATTCAATTAATTGTATCGAGTACTGAGAGTCAGAATTATTTTACTGCTTATTATGGAAGAAGTTCAACTTCGAATTTTTATTTATCTCATTATAAGGAAGGTGGAGTTTTTAGTGCTGGAACTAAGAAATATGAAACTTCAAGTTCGGGTAAGTTTAAAATAAGACGTGTAGGTTCAACATTTTCTTCATATTTTTGGAATAATAGTCAATGGACTTTGTTAAGAGAAGAAACTTCTGCTTGGACTTCAGATGTTTTTGATATAAATTTAAGAGGGTGGTCTGCTTCCGGAGCCAATGATGACCTTACAATTAATTTTGATAATTTTATTATTAATTCTGGTGAGCCTTCTGATGATTCTGTGGGAAGTAATGATGGTGTTATTGATGGCGCAATTTCTACAACTGGTAGATTAGGAAGTGCTTTAGATTTTGATGGTGTTGATGATTATGTTGATGTTGGAAATTTTGATCCAACAGGATCAAGTGGAAAATACCTGAGTGCTTTTGCCTATACCAAATCAACATCAGGTGTAGTAAATAGAAATATTTTTGCTAAATGGGATTTTGGTTTAGCTAAAAGGTCGTGGCAAGCTTTTATAGATTCGAACGATAAGTTAACAGTAATATTATCTCCTGATGGACTGGGTAATTATAAGTCTTATTCTACTACTGCTACTGTCGCTGATAATTTGTGGCATCATGTTGGTTTTACGTGGGATGATGGAACATTGAAAGTATACCTTGATGGTCAGGAAGCAGCTGTTACAAAAAATAATGATAATTCTTTTAATGCAGTCTTTCTTCCAAGTATAGATGTAATAATAGGTGGGAACCTTTGGAGTGGAGAATATAGATATTCATTTGATGGACAAATAGACGAAGTAGCAATCTACAACACTGCATTAACTGCTCAACAAATAGCAGATTTATACGCTGGAAGTTCTAACAATCTTGGTTATTGTTCTGGGGCTGTTCAAGTAACTGAACCTGTTTGGAGTGGAAGTTTAGATTTAACAACTGCTGATGGAACTGCAATTGATGACACTACTAATGAAACAACTTTACAAGTTCGTGATGGTGTTAATCCATTAGTTGAATTTACTAGAAGTGGTAGCCTTAACATGTCCGCTTTTACAATTGATTCTGACGCTTCAAGAACTGTTGTTGATTTTACTGATGTAACTGGAACAACTGGAACTCATAGTTTATTTATTCCTGATAATGGTGGCGGAGTATTTATTTGTCCTGACGCAACTAGTTTAGGTGACGTTGCTGTAGGTTGTAGTAACTCCGTAACAATTGCTTCTTGTCCTGGAACTAGTGGTGTATATTCTTGTACTGATGAAGGCAGTTATTTCAAAGTAACTGGTTTAACTGGCACAGGAGTAGGAACTACTTGTGACGATTGTGCTGATTGTGACACTGGATTATATTGTGACTTAAGAGATGGCACTCCAACTTGTAAAAATGATACTTTGGTTGCCGCAGTTGCTTGTGTAGATTGTGTTGACAATGATGCTGATACTTTAATAGATTTGGATGATCCAGGTTGTGCTGGAAGTTCATCTGGAACAAGTGAAGTTGACGGTGGCGGAGCAACAATTCCTGAATTTAACTTTGTAGGATATTTGTTAATTTTGGTAATTGCTGGAATTGGTTTGTATTTTATAAGTAAGAAATAGGTAATTTTTTTTATTTACATTTTTGTATCTGTAAAAACTATTTTATTAGTAACAAATTTATTCGATTATATTGATATTAAAATTTAAAATAAAAGATAAATTTATATACTTTTAAATTTAAAAAAACGATATGAAATTAAAATTCTATGGCGCAGCAGGTTTTGTAACTGGAAGTTGTTATGTTTTATCTTTTAACGGAAAGAAAGTTATGATTGATTGTGGGATGTATCAAGGTCCTAAAGAAGTTACTAAATTAAATTATGAACCTTTTCAATTTAATCCAAAAGAAATTGATGTTTTAATTTTAACTCATGCTCATATAGACCATTCTGGTTTGATTCCTAAATTATGTAAAGAAGGATTTAATGGTAAAATATATTGTACTTCTGCGACAAAAGATTTGTGTAGAATAATGCTTAGTGATTCTGCCCATATACAAGAAATGGAAGCTTATCATGATAATAAAAGATTATCAAGAGATCATAAGCCATTAAGAACTCCACTTTATTTGAAAAAAGATGTTTTAAAATGTATGACTCAATTTAGGGGTTTTCCATATAATGAATTGTTAAGAGTTTTTGATGGATTAGAAGTAGTTTATAGAGATGCGGGTCATATAATTGGTAGTTCAATGGTTGAAGTTTTTGTTAAGGAAAAAGGGGTTACAAAAAAAATTGTTTTTTCTGGTGATTTGGGACAAGTCGATGCAGTAATTATTGATGACCCTACTTATATTAAAAGTGCAGATTATGTTTTAGTTGAATCTACTTATGGTGGCAGAATACATGAAGGAAGATCACAAAGGCAAGGTATGTTAAAAAGTTTAATTCAAGAAGTAAATAAAACTGGGGGAAAATTGATAATTCCTTCTTTTGCAATTGAACGTACTCAAGAAATAATTTATGAATTAAATGAGTTGGCTGAAAGTGGACAAATTCCTAATGTTCCAATTTTTGTTGACAGTCCTCTAGCTATTAAAGCTACAAGAGTTTTTAGAAATCATACTGAAAATTATGATCAAGAAGCAGTAGATTTATTGGCAAAAGGTGATGATCCTTTTGAATTTAAAATGTTAAAATATACTGAAAAAGCAGAAGAAAGTAAAAAATTAAATCTTCTTAAAGGTGCTGCAGTAATTATTTCTGCATCAGGAATGTGTACTGGTGGAAGAATAAAACATCATTTAAAAAATCATATGTCAAAACCGAATAGTATTATTTTCTTTGTAGGTTATCAAGCAAGAGGTACTTTAGGAAGGAGAATTAGGCAAGGGGCAAAACAAGTTAAAATTTATGGTGAATCTATTAAAGTAAAAGCTAAAATTGTTAGTTGTGGTGGTTTTTCTGCTCATGCTGATCAACCCCAATTATTAAAATGGTTAAATTCTTTTGAAACAAAACCTAAGGTTTTTATGGTTCATGGAGAACCAGAAGAAGCAAAAGCATTGAAAAAAGCTTATGGTTCTGGACATATTGCAAAATTGTATGAAGAAGTAGAATTATAAATTAAATTCTAAAATAATATAATCAAAAATGTGCTTAGAAAATACTTTTTAGTATAATTAAAGTTGGTTTATTTTTTACTTATTATTCCAATAAGATATACTAGATAGATTAAAGAATTTCTAAAAGGAAATGATAATCCAACTAAATCTAATATTAATCCAAATACTAATACTGGAGTTAAAGCATAAGCTGCAAATATCCATGTTTGTTCAAATTTCAGTTTAGTTTTGAATATTCTTGCAATAAGTAATCCAATTAAACTAAAGATTAACGTATAGATTCCTAACCAAATATATAAAAATATAATTACCAATATGCTTACTAATATGATTGCCCAGAAAATTATTTTATTTATTAATTTTTGATTAAATGTGAAACTTTCTATGTTTGAAATATCAATTTCTTTTATTTCATAATTATTATTTTTCATAATTATTTTATTGTTCATAATTATGACTCCACGTTTAAATTCATCTAAATTAGTATATTGTCCTGTTGAATCAATGACATATAGTGAACTGTCTTCATCTGAAAGAACGTATGGTTGTTCAACGTCTGTTTCAATAATTCCATTGTTAATTGTCACTTCTGGTACGTTTAAGTCGTATAATCCAATCATGCCATAAACTAATTGACCTACTGAAATTAATGAAAATATTAAGATCATAATTGCTAAATATTTAATGCTTGATTTAACTGTAGTTTTTTTTGCATTTTTATAAAATTCAAAACTACTTATAGATTTACCAAATTTTTGAAAAAATGTATTTTTAGTGTTTTTCATTTTAAAATCCTCTTTTTTTATATGAAATTTCTTAACCAGGGGAATAATAAACTAAATAATAATAGTGCTAAAACAAACAATGAAATTTTAATCCATACTCCATTTGATTTTTTCTTATCTTTTATTAATTTATCAGTGAAAGTTTTAACCATTCTTCCGCCATCTACTGGACCAATAGGTAATAAATTTGCTAAACCAATAAAAAAGCTAAGTAAGCCTAACCATTTGAATAATCCTTTAATCCATGAATAAACTCCAAACCAAAATTTGTTAATGTTATTTTTAACTTTATATTCATTGACTATATTTTGAATTCCTACAAAAGATCTTTTTCCATCTGGAGATTCAACAGTTGTTATTGTATATGAATTTGTTTCATTACCTAATTTAATTTCATCGCCTATTTTAGTTGCAGCCATAACATCTAAGAATGGACTGTAAGAATTAATTTCTTCTTCGTTTAATCTGTTTATAATAATATTTTCTGGTAAAGCACTAGAAGGATATGATTCATTAATTATATCAAAACTAAAACCTATTGGTTCTGTCATTACTTTATCGATTGGTGTAAATATAAACATAAACATAAGTAAAATGATTAATGCAGAAAGAATGTTTGAAAATGGGCCTGCTGCATAAATTGAATACTGAACATGATCTGGAGCTTTTTCTAATTGTTTTTCATCAGGTTCAACAAAAGCTAAAGGTATTAATGGAACAATTAATGCAAAAAATCCAAGTCCTGAACTTTTCACTTTTAATCCATGAGCTTTTGCAACTATTCCATGTGAAAATTCATGAATTAGTATAAGAAAGAATAATGCAAGTATCCAATACCAAAATGGTAAGAATCCTATTCCTGGAATTGTTGTTTGTGGTAAAACTAAAGCAACTCCTGCTGATGCTTGGGGTTGTGATATGGCTATAATTACTGATTGAATAATACTAACAACAATTAGTATCATTCCTACAAATCCAATACCTATTCCACAATATCCAATTAAAATAATCCATTCTTTGAATCTTTTTGAGAATTTATTGATAAATTTTAAACCAAAATTAGTTCTAAACAATCCTGCATATATTAGTGGAAATATTATCTTTTGTAATTCTAAGTTTTTTTTATTTTTAACTACTAATGTAATTAATACTAATACAAAAACAATTAATGAAATCCATTGAAAGTCTAAAAAATTATTTATCATCACTTTTTTTTAATTTTTATAAGTATAAAAATGTTACGTTTCTAAATTTTAATATAATTATAAAAAAATCAAATAGAAATGTTATATTTATTTCTTTCTAGGAGTTCTAAGCTTCTTAGCATTGCATTTTCTACATTTAACTTCTTTAGAAATTACTTTCATAGCATCTGCTCTAATAACGCTTTTACATTTTTTGCATACATATTTTCTTGAGTAATTTCTTACTAATGCTTCTTCAAATCTTGCCATTATTCTGCACTTCCTTTAACTTGTTTCATAACTTTTGAGTCTAAAATTGTCCAATATAATACAATTGTACCATCTGTAACTTGTCCTTTAAATTCTTCGGGAATGTCTAAATCAAATGTTTCATATGTTTCCATATCCATTACATTTGCTTTATCATCTGTAACTGATAATACTTGTGAGTTCTTTTTTTCAACAATAGGAACGTCAACATGATCATGTCCTGGAGCTACAACGATTCTTTTCTTTTCGTCTATTAAACCAACACCAGTTAATCTTACTTTTGCATGTCCGTGTTTTCCTGGACGTGAAACTTCCATTCCAGTAACTCTACACGCTGCTCCGTCAATAACTACATAATTACCTTTTTGTAATGTTCCAACCGCTACTGGTTTTGTTTCTCCCATAATGTTTAAAGAAAAATAATTTATTTATAAAGGTTTCGTAAGAAACCCTTATGCTCGGAATAAATTGATATAAGGGACCATATTTGTTTAAAACAAAGTGATATTGTATTAGCGTTTTTCATAATTTGAAGTTTTCTACTTAAAATTAAAGAACTTTTGTAAAGTTTCTATTTTTAGTTAATTAAATAGTATTTTATTTAAGAACATATAATGTATAAACCTTAAGATTTAATGAATCATATATAAAATCTTTAATTTCTATTATTTCTAAATTTGATTTTTCAACATATTTTTTCATATTATTTGAAGAAATTATGTAATCCTCAAATTCAATGTAATTGCCATCTATTTTTTTTAATTTTAAAATTCCTTTACTTTCAGATATCTTTTTTGAATTTACTATTTCGTTATCATTTTCAAACAATTCCTCTGAACCATTAATTACATAAATTTTACCTTCTTTGGTTTTAATTCTTTTAGCTTCAGACAATACTTTTATTCTTTCTAATTCTGAATCTATACAAGACAATACATTTATGATTAAAATATTTTGGAATGAATTTTTTTCAAAAGGTAAACTTTTTCCATCACCTTGTAAATATTTAACTTCTGATTTAATATTAACCTTATTTTGATCAATTCCTGTAACTTTAACGTTTTTTGAAGATAAGATTTCTGAAAAATATCCTGTTCCGCATCCAATATCTAAAACATTTCCTTTGAGATTTAATTTTTCAAAATATGGTTTAAGTAAAGATTCCTTGAATATTGTGGGTGCAAAGTATTTCTTAATATGATTTTTCCAATTTGACTTAATATTCATTTTTTTATTTATATTTTATTAAAACCATTTAAACATTTTAACTTTTTTCTTACTTCTAACTAATATATTAACTTTTCTTTCTACTTCGTTAAAGTTCTCAAATTGTTTTTCTAATTTTCTAAAATTTGTTGTGTGATAACGCATGGTTCCGTTTTTTGCAGTAAATTTTTCTTTTTTATGTAGTAGTTCGTGATACATTATATAATCTAAAAGTTCGGGTTCTTCTGTAAATATTGAGCTAATTGTTATAGTATCATCATGAAAATTATAAACTCCTAATTGAGTTGTTGAGTATTGTCCAAATTTTAAGTTCGGTTGTTCCATTAATCCTTGAAAGTATTTTTCATTAATTCTATTGAACGAGTCAACTAATATTGGATTAGATTCAGTTATTGGGGTGTATTTACCCAAATTTTTAATAAAATTGTGATATAAATCTGTATAAATTGTTTCTTTTTTAGCTTTAAACAATCGCATCAATAAATGTTGAATTAAACCCATTTGAATCTCTCTACCAATGTCTTTCCATTCATAAGAAAGATTCATTTCTATATTGTTACCAACTCTTTTAAGGTTAGCATTAAATTCTTTAAATCTTTTAGAATAATTAAGTTTTGTAGTAAAATTGAATTCTTTATTTGGATATAGATTAACAAATGCTTCCTTAATAATCATTGAATAGAAACTTTTTTACTTAAAGATTGGCCTGGCATTCCAGTTTCAAAAATAACTCTTATAGCACCTTTGTTGCCATGAGCAGATTTAACTTCGCCTGTAATTTCTTTTTTAACTGATTTCCACACTACTTTTTTACCTAATAGTTTTACAGCATCTTCTCTTTTATCAACGCCATCTATTTTAACAATCATATGATTGCCCTTTTGAGTGTGTACTCCTCCTCTAAAATTAACAATTACGCCTTCCATAATTGTTTAGAAAAATAGAGTATTTATAAAGGTTTCTAGTTCTTTTTTTGTTCTAATGCAAAATTTGCCGCAGTATATTCTTTATGTTCATTATTTGGTTTACCTATTTGGTAATAAAAAACTACAGCTATTGCAAGAATGGCATAACTTAAACACATATTATCCATCACTTTTTCAAGATTTGGGTTTGATGTATTGCTTAGATGATATTTAGATAAAAATGTCAAACTAAGAGCACCTAATGAATAACTCATTCCTCTTTGATAACTTTTTATCTTGGGTTTTAATTTTTGTATTATACCTTCAAGTTCTTTTTTTTCTTTTTTTAAAAATGAATTACATCTTTTTTCTAATTGGCCAAAATCCTGCATATTTTTTTTTCAAATCGTAAAGTTTATATCTTTATTGGATTTTTCATATTAGATGATTACAATAGATGAAATAAGGGAAGAATTGTTAACCTGTAAAAAACCTTTATTCTTTTTTCATGATGATGCAGATGGCTTGTGTTCTTTTTTGCTTTTATATCGTTATATTAAAGAAGGAAAGGGAGTTGTGGTAAAAGCTTCATTTGGTGTTGATGAAATGTTTTTAAGAAAAGTGGGTGAATACCAACCTGATAAAGTTTTCATTACAGATATGGCAGTTGTTACTCAGGATTTTATTAGAAACGTTAAAGTTCCTATTATATTAATTGATCATCATCCAGTTAAAGAAAAAGTAAGGGGTGTTAAGTATTATAATCCTAGACTAGAAAATCCTGATTTGAATATTCCTGCTACAAAGATATGTTATGATATTGTCCAACAAGACATGTGGATTGGTGCTGTTGGTACTATTGGCGATTGGGTTTATATTGAAAGTTTTATGAAAGAAGTTAAAAAACAGTATCCTAAATTATTAAATAAAAAAATCAAAACTCCAGAATCTGCTTTATTTGATTCAGAATTTGGTAAGTTGGCCAAGATATTTAATTTTATTTTAAAAGGAAAAATTACAGATATAAATAAATGCATTAAAATTTTGACTAGAATTTCAGGTCCTGAAGAAATTTTGGAACAAACAACTTCTCCAGGTAAGTTTATTTATAAGAAATATGAGTCTGTTGTTAAACCCTATGAAAATTTATTAAAAATGGCTTTGAAAAAAGCTTCAGATGATAAATTTTTAATTTTTCCTTATGCGTCTGACGAATCCTTTACTGGTGAATTGTCTAATGAATTGTTGTATAGGTTTTCGGACAAGATTATCATCATTGCAAGAGAAAAATCGGATGAAATGAGGTGTAGTTTGCGTTCTCCTAAAAATATAAATGTAAGAGAAATTTTAATGAAATCATTAGTAGGAATTGAAGGAAGAGGGGGCGGCCATGAACAAGCTTGTGGAGTTTCTGTGAAAAGAGAACAGTGGGATACTTTTATTGAAAATATGAGAAATAATTTAGATAAACAATCCAGCTAAAATCTTTCCTCATAAAGTTGCGTTAAATTTATAAATAGTTTGTGTTTCTTTATTGGTATGCGCCAGTAGTCTAATGGCTAGGATAGCGGCCTTCCATAGCAATTAATATTGTTGATGAGAGCCGTTGATTCGGGTTCGAAACAATCGATTTTAATTAATCTGTTGCGAGCAGTCCCGGCTGGCGCATTCTTTTAAATATTTAATAAAAAGAATAAATAATAATAAAAATTAATCTCTGCCGAAATTTATTGATGTCCCTTTACTAGTTGCTTTTGGTAAATAAGGTATTAGTTTATTTGCTAAGTTAGATAAAGGCATACTTTGTAACCAAACTTTTCCCGGACCAATTAATTCAGCTAAAAACAATCCTTCTCCGCCAAAAAGAACATTTTTAATTCCTTTAATTGTTGTTAGATTGTATTGAACTTGAGGTTCGTAAAATGCAATATGTCCGGGATCAATTTTCAATACTTCACCGGGTTTTAAGTCTTGTTCAACAATTTCTCCATTTGCTTCAAGAAATGCATTTCCTGGACCTGATACTTTTTGCAAAATAAATCCTTCTCCGCCAAATAATCCTGTTCCTAATTTTTTTCTAAAATGTGTTTCTAATGTAACACCTTGTTCAGCAACCATAAAAGAATCTTTTTGACAAATTATACTCTCACCATCTTTTAGGTTGAAGTTTAAAATCTTTCCTGGAAATTCATTTGAAAAAACTACTTTTCCTTCATTTGATTGACAAGTATAATTAACTAAGAAAAAACTTTCTCCTGAAAACATCCTACCTATACTTTTCATAAATCCGCCTTTAGCTTCAGTATGCATATTTATGTTGTCAGTCATCCAAGACATTCCACCTGCTTCTGAATATATTGTTTCGCCTTTTTTTAAATTAATTTCAACTACTTGCATAATTGTTCCTTTTATTTCGTGTTTCATATCTTAATGATAATTCATTTTTTTATAAAATTTATGATTTAAACACAACCTTTTTATACAAAACTTCTATTTATATTATTAATTCTGAATGAATTGTGAGGGGAAAAATGATTAAAACTGAAGAAAATTTGAAAGCCGCTTTTGCCGGTGAGAGTCAAGCAAGAAACAAATATACTTATTTTGCTAAACAAGCAAGAAAAGAAGGGTTTAATTATATAGCTAAGATTTTTGAAGAAACTGCAGAAAATGAAATGCAACATGCAAAAGATGAATTTAAGTTATTAAATGGAATTGGAACTACTGCTGAAAATTTAAAGGCAGCAATTGAAGGTGAGTTGCATGAAACTCAAACAATGTATCCCGATTTTGCAAAAGATGCTAGTGAAGAAGGAAATGAAAAAGCTGCTGCTTTGTTTAAAATGATTGCAAAAGTTGAAGCTGAACACGAAAAAAGATACAAACAACTTTTAAAAATTGTTGAAAGTGGTAATGTTTTCAAAAGAGATAATCCAATTAGATGGAAATGTTCTAAATGTGGTTATATACATACTGCTAGTGAACCGCCAGAAGAATGCCCATCATGTAAACATCCTAAAAGTTACTATGAACCAGAATGTTTTTGTTTTGAAGAAGGCTGTGAAATTTGTGGTGTGAAAAATGACTGAAAAAAATGGATTTTATAAATGCTCAATTTGTGGTAATCTAGTTTCAGTTATTGAAGCTCATGATGGAACTTTAGTTTGTTGTGGTAAAGATATGGATATACTTGCTGAAAAAACTAAAGATGAAGGTATGGAAAAACACGTTCCTATTGTTTCAATAGAAAGTGATAAACTTGTTGTTAATATCGGTTCAATTGATCATCCAATGGAAGACGAACATTACATTGAACTAATACAAGTTTTAGACGGGGAAAAAGTTATTGCAGAAAAAAGACTTTATCCGGGTCAAAAGCCACATGCTGAGTTTTATATTCCAGTTTCAGATAATCTAAAAGTTAGAGAAGTTTGTAACCTGCATGGATTGTGGTCCAACAAATAATTCGATTTTTTTTTATTTTTAGAAGATTTATCTTTTGAACATTATTTTTATGAATATCATTAAAGAAGTAAAAAAACTGAAAAATTCAGAAGTAAAACAAATAGTTAATGGAAGATTAAAAGAATTTAAGAAATTAAATAAAGAGGGAAATAAAGAATGGTTTTCTGAGCTTTGTTTTTGCATTTTAACTGCTAATTCTAAAGCTGAAACTGCTTTGAAAATTCAAACTGAATTAAAAGATTGTTTTGGTAATGCTAGTCCTAAAAAAGTTAAACAATGTATAATTAATAACAAACATCGTTTTCATAATAATAAAACAAAATATATTATTGAAGCTAGAAATTTTTTAAACATAAAAGATATAATCTTAAAAGAAAAAGAACCACGAGAATGGCTTGTAAAAAATATCAAAGGACTAGGTTACAAGGAAAGTAGTCACTTCTTAAGGAATGTAGGTTATGATACATATGCTATTCTTGACAGGCATATATTAGTTTTGCTTGGAAGAGAAAAAACAATCAATCCTAAATTGTATAAAGAAGTTGAAAAAGAGTTTATTGAACTTACAAATAAATTAAAAATGAATGCTGCAGAGTTAGACCTTTATATGTGGTATTTGAAAACTGGTAAAGTATTAAAATGATTTTTTCACCCATTATAATAAAAACTTTATAAATATTAAAATTATTTTAGTATTATGCAAATCATTTATGGTGTTACTGGAGTCGGAATTGGACATGCAGTTCGAAGTAAAGCCATAATTAATCATTTGATAAAAAAACATAAAGTTAAGATTTTTTCTTACGGTCAAGCATATGATTTTCTTAAAAAAAGTTTTAAAGATGTTTACAAATTAGATGGGTTGGAGCTTTTTTATGAAGAAAACAAAGTTAGATTTTTAAAAACGCTTTTTTATAATTTATTTTATCTTTCTAGTAAATTATCAAAAAACAATAATCTTCTTGGTAAATTCAAAGCAGACTTAGTAATTACTGATTATGAACCGATGACTTATATTTATGCAAAAAAGAAAAAAATTAAAGTTATAGGTATTGATAATATAAATGCAATAACAAAAGTTAAAGTGCCAAAAATCAGATTTAAACCGAGAATCTTGGCAAAAATGGCAACTTTTTTTATAACTCGAAATTGTGAGAAATATTTAATTACTAGTTTTTTTAAGCAAGCAATTAAATCTAATACTAAGGTGTTTGATCCTATTTTGAGAAAAGAAATAATCAAAGCTAAACCTGTAAATGGAAAAAAAATATTGGTATATTTTTCTTCTCAAAAATACGAATCTGTTTTAACAAAGGTCCTCTCTAAAGTTAATGAAGAGTTTGTAATTTATGGTTTTAATAAAGACATTACTAAAAAAAATATGACTTTTAAAAAGTTTTCAGAAAAAGGTTTTATTGATGATTTAAGAAAAGTAAAAGCCGTAATTTGTTATGGTGGTTTTTCTTTAATTTCTGAAGCTTTATTTCTTAAAAAACCCTTATTAGTTTTACCTATTAAAGATCATTATGAACAATTGCTTAATTCTTATTATGTTGAAAAAAATAAATTTGGTAAAGAAGCATTTAGTCTTAATCTTAAAGTTTTAAGATCATTTTTGATTAATTTGCCTAAATATCAAAAGAACTTATCTAAATATGATGGTTGTGGTAATAAAGAATTATTTAATCATTTAGATAAAATTTTGTAAATTTTGTTTTAAATCTTCTACTTCTGTTGCAAAATTAGAATAACTCATCCATTTGTATTCATCTCCAAAAAGATTGAACAAATACATATCCTCATTATCGTAAACTAAATATATATAAAAATCTTCAATATAATCCTTTTTTGGTACTTTAATCACAGTATCTCTTCTTAAATCATATTTTATTTCGCCAGTTTGTGGTTCAATTAAAATTGCATTTTTTAATGATCTATAAACATCCACATTAATTGGAATGTCTGAAAATCCTAATAAACAATGTCCTCCAACATCGATAAAGTTTCCACAAACAACATAATAATCTTTCAAATAAAATTCATAATCTTGGGCATCTTCAATGTAATAATTTTCACTAAATTCGACATAATGTTTTTTGTTATCTTTATCTTTAAAAGCAATATATAATGTTTCATTCATTTTATTATCATCACAATAATCAATTAAATAATTTAACTCTGCCATTGCTAAAGTGGAATAGTCTTCACAATCTCCTCCTTTTTGTTTATAAATTTCTTCTAACCCTAATAGGTGGTCTTTTTCATCTTTTTGATATGAAAACTCATTTTCTTCATTATTTACATAGTTTAAACAACTTAATTTAATTTCACAAATATCTTCATCAAAGTTTACACAATCATTTTTCAAATCTCTTTCAATACTATGGTATTCATCAAAATAATTAATATTAGAATTTTCATTAAACCATTCTAAAGAATTTTTAATTCTGTTTTCAAATTCTTCGATTTCTTTAATTGTATTGTATGCTTCAACTTTAAGTTTATCTAAATCTTGAGATAATTCTTGATTTTCAGTTTGTAATTCTTGTTTTTCGCCACTAAGTTCTTGTTTTTGTCCTTGCAATTGAGAAATTAAATTTTCTTTTTGTTGGTTGTTATAATCTAAGAAACTAATTTGGTTTTCTAATTTATTTTGTTTAGAAATTGAAATGAAAGCAAAAACTACAAAAATTAAAACTAACAGTGAAATTATTGAAAAGTATAAGTATTTCTCTTCCATAGTTAATTTAAGGTACTATTATATAAAAATATTTGTGTTTTTTTATTTAACATAATATTTATATACTATCGTTATAATGTTTTATGATGGTTGACGTACCTAAATTAATAGCTTACATATCATCTAATAAATTAACTTATCTTATTTTTTCATTAATTCTTGTTTATGTTGTTTATTTAATTATTTCAAAAACTGCAAGAAAAGCTTTACTAATTAGATCAAAATCTCCAAAAGAAAAAAATAATGTTAAATTATTTATTAGTTTAGTAAAATATTGTTTTTATGTCATTGCTTTTTTAGTTGTTATTTTTGTTTTAACTGGTAGTTTGGCAGGACTTGGAGTTTCAGCTGGTTTACTTACTGCTGCATTAGGTTGGTCTTTACAACGTCCAATTACTGGAATTGCGGCATGGATTATGATTTTAGTAAGAAAGCCATTTCAAATTGGAGATAGAATTTTAATCGGTAATACCAGGGGCGATGTTGTTGATATTTCTTTAACTCATGTTTATTTAAGCGAAGTTGGCGGAACAACTGCTGCTGAAGAAAGTTCTGGTAGAGTTATTTTAATTCCAAATTCAATACTTTTCGAACAAAAAATAATTAATTATACTTTACAAGATGAATTTATTCTTGATGAAATAGATACTTTAGTTACTTATGAAAGTGATTTGGAAAAAATCAAAAAGATCTGCAATCAAGTAGCATTAAAATTTTTAGATGCTGATTTAAAAGAAAAAGGAATTAAGCCTTATGTTAGATTTGGACAAAAACCAAATGGCGTTAATATTAAATTATTTTATAAAGTTAAAGCATCAAATAAAGTTAGTGTAAGAAGTAATATAAATGGAGAAATAATAAAGAGCATTGTGAAAACTAAAGGAGTTAAAATTGCTTATCCTCATATCCAGGTTATTAAAAATCAAAAATGACTTATGCACTAGATACTTGTTACATTGTATGGTTGTTTGAAAATCATAAAGAGAAATTACTTTTAAAAACTGATTATGTTATTACTTCTTTTAATTATGAAGAATTAATGCATATTGAACATAGACACAAAGTTTCTCCTTTTATTAAGGAAGCTGTAAGAAAGTTTGAAAAAAAATACAAATTCAACATTGTTGATGTTCCAATTAGTCCTGGAAATAGATTAGAAGAAATTAGTTATGTAAATGATTCGGAAATTTTAAATCATGTAGGTGACCCTTCTGATTCTGTTTTGGTAAAATTTTGTGTTGAACATGGATATGATCTGGTTACTAGAGATAAGCACGATATTTACAAAGCTTCAAATGGTAATTTCTTTAAAAATATTAAAATCCTAAAATCTATTAGGTAAACTTTTTAAACTTATTTCTCTTTTTATTAATTAATGAAATCATTATTATTGCATGTATGTTGTGCTTGTTGTTCTACCTCTTGTATTGAAAGGTTGAATCAAGATTATGATGTAACTTTATTTTTTTCAAATTCAAATATATTTCCTAAAAAAGAGTACGATAAAAGATTAGAAGAAACTAGAAAAGTTGCTAAAAAATTAGGTTTGCCTTTACTTGAAGATGATTATTGTCATGAAAAATGGTTAGAAAGCGTGAAAGGTTTAGAATCAGAAAAAGAGGGTGGAAAAAGATGTGTGAAATGTTTTGAGTATAATCTTTTAAGAGTTGCTAAAGTTGCAAAAAGTTTTGACTTTTTTACTACTACTCTAACAGTTAGTCCTTACAAAAATTCTAAAACTATATTTAATCTAGGTTCAAATTTTTCTAAATTTTTAGATATTGACTTTAAGAAGAAAGATGGTTTTAAAAGAAGTATTGAACTCAGTAAAGAATATGATTTGTATAGGCAAAATTATTGTGGTTGTGAATACTCAAAATATCAGTAAGAGATATAAATACCATCAAATTTCTTAATTTTATGATCTCATATATAGCTTTGGACATTTATGGTACTATTTTAGCTACTGATGATCCAGATTGGGAATTAAAACCAAGAAAAGGAGCTTTAAAATTACTTAAAAATTGTCAAATGATGGGTTTAGAGGTTATTGCTGCATCTGATGCAAGTGTTGATGGAGTTAGATTAGAATTACAAGAAAAAGGTTTATTATCTTATTTTAAAGATATTAGGCAACTTATTGAAACGCCAAAAGAATTTCAAAGACTGGTGGATAATTATGACATTTCTCCACACCAATTAATTGTTATTGGGGATAATCCTAAAAAGGATATTCAAGGTGCAAAAGATTTTGGAGCAAGTTATATTTGTATTGAAGAATATGTTGGTTATGATACTAATAAACCATTAATTGATTCTATAAAAGATCATAATCTTTATTGTGGTTTAATTTTAGATTTATTTGCTTAAAAACATAGCATCACCAAAACTATAAAATCTATAATTTTCTCTTTTTGCTGTTTCATACAGTTCAAATAATATATCTTTACCAATATAAGCTGAAACCAATAAAAGTAAAGATGATTTTGGCAAATGAAAGTTGGTGATTATTCCATCAATTTTATTTTTAAATTTATATCCCGGATAAATAAATAATTTTGTTGATTTTTTGCACGGAATTATTTTGTTTTCATGACTTGATTCTATAGTTCTTAATGAGGTTGTTCCAACAACGAAAAGTTTTCCTTTTCTATTGTTAATTATATTGGCAGTTTCTGTACTTATTTCGATATCTTCTTCATGCATTTCATGTTTAGTAAAATCTTCTTCTTTGATTTCAAGAAATGTTCCAAAAGTAACATGTAAGCAAACTTTTGCAATTTTAACTCCTTTTTCTTTTATTTTATCTAGTAATTCATTCGTAAAATGTAATCCTGCAGTTGGTGCTGCAAAACTTCCTTCTTTTTGGCAATAAACTGTTTGGTATTGTTCATCTTTTACTTCTGTTTTAATATATGCTGGCAAAGGAACTTTTGCTTTTTTTAAATCAATTTTTTTATTAAATTCAACAAAATATTCGTCTCCTTTTTTATCATAAATTTCACATTCAAAATCCTCGAAAATAATTTTTCCTCTTGGATTTCTGCTATCAATTTTAACTTTAAATTTGTTATTTTCTAAATGTTCTAAAATTATTACTTCTGCAGGACTTCCAGTTTCTTTTTCCCCATTTAATCTTACTTTTTTTACTTTTGTTTCATTAATTACTAAAACATCATCTTTTTCTAAATAATGAATAATGTCTTTGAATTTTTTATGATGTATATTTTTATTATATACTAATAATTTACTTTCATCTCTTTTTTTTAATGGTTGCTGAGCAATAAATTCTTTTGGTAAATCATAATCAAAATCTGTTAGGTTCATTTAACTATAGAATTAGAAAACCTTTATATACCTTTTTCTTGTGATTAGTATAATGGAATCTGTATTAGTATTATGTGCTCATCCTGATGACGAAGTGTTTGGATTAGGTGGAACTATTGCCAAATATTCTAAAGAAGGTAAAAAAGTAGTATCTATTATTTTTTCTTATGGTGAAAAAGCATTACCTTATTTTAAAGAGGAAGAAGTTAGAAAAATCAGAAAAAAAGAAAGTTTAGATGCTGCAAAAGTAATGGGTACTAAAAATACTTTATTTTTAGGTTTAGAAGAAGGTAAGTTTGAAAAGGCTAAAAAAAAAGATTTTGAAGTAATTAGGTCAATAATTCTAGAATTAAAACCTTCTAAGATTTTTACTCATTCAATGGATGACCCTCATATGGACCATAGGGCAACTCATAAATTAGTTGTTGATTTGTTAAAAGATATGGATTATCAAGGAGAATTGTATGCATTTAATGTGTGGAATCCAATGTCATTTAGAAAAAGGCATTTGCCTAAATTATTTGTTGATATTAGTGATACTTTTAAAATAAAAATAAAAGCTATTCGAAAGTTTGAAACTCAAAAAATGCAAGGCAGATGGCCTTTAATGCCTGCTATTTTTGCTAGAGCATTAGTATATGGATTTCAAAATAAATGTAAATTTGCTGAAAAATTTCTTAAAGTTGATTTTAATTCATAAATACTTAAAAGTAAATTATTTTGTTTATTGTTATTATTATGAATTTTGTTTTTTTGATAGCTTTAATTAATTTAATTTTAATAGTTATATTTTTATTTTTTTTTAAATTTAAAATTAGTAAACACAGTTGGTATTTTATTCTATTTTTTTGTTTGTTAAATGTACTATTGATTTTTTTATTTTTTCCTTTAAGTCACCAATTTTTAATTGACGAATCTTTTTACATGGAAGCAGGAAAGAATATTGTTTTAAAAAACAAATTAACTTTAGATAATGCAGAATATGAAAAGCAAATTGGTTGGCCTATAATTCTTTCTTTATCTTATAAAATTTTTGGTATTGATAATTATGTTGCAATATATACTACTATTTTTTTGAGTTGTTTGTCAATTTTTGCATTTTATTTATTCACTTATCTTCTATTTAAGAAAGAGAAGATTGCCATAATTTCTTCTTTAATTTATACTCTTTTTCCTTTAAGATTACAAATGGCTGCATCAGTAGAAACAATTACATTTTCACTTCTTTTTATTTTCTTAACATTGTGTTCTTTTATTATTTATTCTTACAATCTAAATTTTAAAACTCAAATCTTGGGTTGGTTATTTTTCTTTTTTACAATTCAAATAAGATTGGAGAATATTTTGTTATTAATTCCTATTATTTTTATTTTAAGAAAAGAAAAACTTTCAAAAAAACATTTTATTATCTTATTCTTATTTATTCCTTTTATTTATTCTTTTATTTTTCAATATTTGAGAATTAATAATTTTTATGTTAAAGCTTATAGTGGTAATATTATTTTTTATGGGTTTTCTTTAGCTAAATTTACTTTATTTAATAATTTAGAATTAATTCTTTTGTTTATAGGGATGGTGGGTTTTTTATATTATGTTAAAAATCGAAATTTTTTTTTATTATTTTGTATGATCTCTTTTTCTTTTCCTTTTATTTATAATTATGCAGATACTTTTCATTTCTTACCTTTTTTTTCTTTTTTAATAGTACTAATTGGTTATTTATTATTTAGAATTAAAAAACAATTTTTGATTGGTCTTTTAATTATTTTATTAATTATTTCTTTTTATAATATTGAAGTAGATGATAATTTAATATTACAAACAAAATTAATGCACGATTTAGAAATTCCGAAAGATTGTTTTTTAATTTCTTCTAGAAGTATTTTTTTTACTTCAACAAGAAATTTGAGGGCATATTCTGTCGATGAGGCAATTAATAAATTAAGAATAACTCCTTATTTTTTTGAGGAATGTACTTATTATATAGAAGATATTCTTTGCTATAAGAATTATTATGGTACTGACGCCATTAAAAAATGTAAAGAAATTAAAAAAAAGTTTAAATTTAATTTATTTGATACTTTTTCTGATGGTAATAGTACTGTGAAATACTATAGTAAAGTTTATTAAGTAGTTTTTTCATTTTAAAACAATATGTTTAAAGGAATTGTTTACATAATTATTTTAGTATTATTTTGTTCTTTTGTATCTGCACTTGATTTGAGTGATTTAGACGCACCTCCTCCTTCCCCTACTGGCTCTTCAAGTAGTTTAGATAGTGAAGATTTGACTGAGGCAGAAAATACCTCCGTTATAATCCCTGTAGTTCAACCAATAGTTCAGCCCACAACTACAAAATCTAATTTAACTACAATTACTTCATGGACTAGTCCTGTTTCAGATTCTAATGTTCTAATTAAAATGTATGATATTAAAGATGATCTTGAAAATAAATTTTTAACTAAAAAAGACATTATTGATTTAATTCAAGAACAAATATTTTTAAAAGAGGAAGCAGATGCAATTATTTCTAATAATTTAGAAAGTTATTCCCCTAATCAATCATTAAGATTTGTGTATATATTAATTGGTACTTTATTTGTTTGTTTTTTAGGAATTTTAATTTATTATGTTAAAACAAAAACTAAAAAATTTAAAGTTTCTTCAAACGAAAAGTTTTTAAATAAAAAACCAAAATATAAATTTAAAGTTTCGCCTTTATATTCAACAATTAGGTATGGTTCGAATTTTGATACAATGGTAAGTTATGTAAGGAGGAATACTCACATTGATATTATAAAATTAAAAGTGTTATTAATTAAACAAGGTTGGAGAGAATCTGAAGTCAATGAAGCTTTAAAAAGGAGGATAAAATGAAAAAATATTTATTAATTATTGTTTTAGTTGTTATGTTTTTTATGAGTGGATGTGGTCAAGAAGAGTATCCTGATGAACCTGGTGAAATTGGAGCAAGTGGTTCCGATTCTGGAATTGCCGCGGGTCAAGCTTATGCGAGCTATTCGCAGTATGGATTTGCACCTCCTATAGATGTTTTTAATAGCAATCAATTAGTTTTTGAAATAGACCCTAATGTGCATTATATTGAAATTGGTACAGAAGACGATTTAATAGATATTCAAATTAATGTAGACCAAGATGATGGATTGATTTACAAATATGGTTATTACTTTTCAAAAGATGGAAATTGGAGACAGTTTGAATTTCCTCAAACAACTGCAGCAGGTACTAATTGGATTAAAAATAAAGGTAGTGTTGAACTATCTTTAAATAAAGAAGTTTTTGATATCGGTAAAAATTTTATTGTTGCTTATTCCTGTGAAAAATATGAGGGCGAGTGGAAATGTGGATGTTCTTCTAAATCTGGAAGATGCAACCAATGGATGTTACAAGAATTTCTATTAAATAATGTAGAGTATCCTCCTGAACCTGATTCTCCTGGTGAAATTGTATTTACAAGAATTTCTACGGGTGGTTATGATGGAAATTTACATTCAGTTGAAAAATTTAAGTTATATGCTAGTCTTGATTCGATTAAAGATATTTCTTCTCAATTACAAAATCCAAGATTTACTTTAACAGATGATAATGGAAATGTTACTACTATTAGTGAATTGGAAGGAGGAGAAGTAAATTGTTATGAATCAGATTCAAATTTCTTTTGTAATACTTACTATACTGCCTTTTTTACCCCTGAAGAAGACAATGGCGAATATATCTTAGAATTCACAACTGATAATTTAGAAAATTCTAAACAAATTTATGTTCCAACAATTTATATCGATTCAACTACATTTGATGGAGCACCTTCTTCAGATATTGGAGGATGGGATTATGTATCTAGTAATGCTTTTAGAAATTTTGAAAGAGACGTAGCAATTGACCAAAAAATACAGATTTATAACACAGATAATAATTGGGCATATGCTTATCAAAGAAACTATAATTTACATGATTTAAAAGATGAAATTTCTGATGTGTTTGAATTAGTTCAAACAAATGGTGGCGTGGTTTATGAGTCTTATTCTAAATATAGTAGTATTTATTCGTCTTATAATTATGAGTATTATAATTGGAAGTGGGAAAGTGATGAAAAAATTATTCAACTATCTGTTTCAATTCAGGATTTAACAGAATCCAGTGCTGTGGAATTATTGAATAAATATTTAGAATTATTTCCTAGTGATTTAGTAATTACTGAACCATCTATTGATTCAGTGGAAGATTCTGTATTAGTTGCATCTTCTGGTAATAATTTCAATA
Source organism: uncultured Methanosarcinales archaeon (assembly GCA_964561995.1). Taxonomy (GTDB): domain Archaea; phylum Nanobdellota; class Nanobdellia; order Woesearchaeales; family JABIAG01; genus JABIAG01. The sequence continues at coordinate 132,965 of CAZLQZ010000002.1, forward strand.
TTGGTGAAAGTATTGGTGATCTTGAAACAACTCTAGATGATAATGATTTGCCAAATTTGTTAGCAGACGGAGTATTTGAGGAATCTCTAGGTAATATAAATAATCAGGAAGATTATACTCAGGAATTAAAATTTATTTCTGGATATGGAAATGGACGAATTATTGTTGAACAAAAAGATGATGACGCTCCCGAGGGAGGATTGTATTTATACTTCGGTAATAGCAATGATAATTTCATGTATACATACATTCTTGAGTTTGATAATGGTGTTGAATATGATAATTCTTCTGAATTAAATGCTAATGAAGACTTAATGGGTTCAGAATTAATTATTCAAGGTGTAAAATATACTATTGAAAGTGTAAAACTTTCGGCAACTACATTAGATGTTATAGAAATTAGTGATGGTACAAATAGTATTAAATTGCAAGATTTTAATAAAGTTGAGGTAAATGGCAAAGATATAGACGGTTCACAAGCAACATTTGAAAGTGATAATGGGGATTTGGTGACAATTAGTATTTCTTATACACCTGAAGATAAAATTTATTTGGCTGCAGGAGAATCAATAGTTGATCCAATCTTTGGAAGTTTTGAAATTTTATTTACTGAAAATAATTCAAATTATGAAGACCTAGAGTTTGATGTTTCTAGTGATGATTTGACTTTAACATTCAATAATCAGGATGGTGACGAAATAGAATTACCTTTCTTTTGTAATGGAACTTGTGATAATGTAGAACATGATGCAATCTTTTTTGGTAAAGGAACTGATGCTAATGAGAGATATTACTTTAAAGATGGTGAATGTGTTGGTTTGACTTCTGTTACAGACTGTGAAGGTGCTAAGTTTCTTGTTAAATATGGTGACAGTTTAAGAATAATAGAGATTGTTGATATTGATTTGAATGATAATAGGACAACACTTTCTGATTTAATTTCGACTATTTCTACAACATCAATTAAAAAAATCACTGGTGATTCTCAGGATTTTAATTTAATTGATCTTTCATTTCAAGTTGGGTTAGTAATAGATCCAGAAAATAAGAAAGTTATATTTGTTGGTGATGATATTATTGGAGTTGGTCAAGAGTTTGAAACTGAAAATGAATTATTAATCAGCATTAATGGGATGAGTGATAATGGAATTAATTTAGTGGATGAAACTTCAAACAATAAAATGTTCATTAATTTTAATGAAGCTGAAGGGGAAGTTGATTCTACATCGGACACAAATGGTGATTCAAGAACTAATTTTGAATTTAATTTAGTAATTGATCCTGTAGATGAAGAAATAAATATTCTTACTCCAGTATTTACTAAAGCAACTTTTGTAGGACAAGATTTATCTGAAAGTAATGATAATGACAAATTATTTTACAGCGATTATGGGACTAAAATTCTTTATGATGGTGAAGATAATAGGTATGCAACTATTTCTTTTCTCAAAAAAGAATTAGAGGTTTTGGTTTATGTACAAAAAACTTGAATTGCATTTGATTGTCATAAATTATTTTTTATTTTTTTTTATGATGAAAAAAAATTTACCTTATCTTATGTAGTAAGAAATTAGAAAGATTAAAAAAAAAGAAAGTTTAAACGTTGCAAAAGTAATGATGGATGACTTTTAATGCCTGCTGTTTTTGCAAGGGCTTTAGTATACGAATTTCAAAATAGATGTAGATTTGCTGAAAAATTTCTTAAAATTGACGTTAAAAAATTAGTTTTGTTACAAATATTCAAATTTATAATAACTTCTAAACTTTCAAACTAGTTACTTTACTAACTCCATGTTCATTCATGGAAATTCCGTATAAATTATCTGCTTCTGAAATAACTGAATCATTATGGCTAATAACTATATATTGAGCTCTATCGCAATAAGTTCTTACTAATTGAGATAATTTTTCTGAATTATGTTTATCTAATGCTGCATCAACTTCATCTAATATATAGAATGATGCTGGTTCATGTTCTTGCATTGCAAAGATAAAAGCTAAAGCAGTCATGGTTTTTTCTCCGCCAGATAATCCTCTTATGTCCATGAATTTTTTACTTGATAATTTTACTTTAATTCCTACTCCTCCTTCAAAAGGATTTTCTTTATTTTCTAATTCTAAGAAAGCATCTCCTTTTGTACTTAAAGCGTGGAACTTATTTTGGAAGTTTTTATTAACAACATTATAAGTATTCATGAATAATTCTTTCTTTTTAGTTTCAATTTCATTCATCATATCTATAACATTTAGTTTTTCTTTACCAAGAATATCTTTCTTTTCAACTAATTTTTTGAATTCAATTTCAACTTGTTCATAAATTTCTAATGCTCTCATATTAATGCTACCAAGATTTTCTTTTAATCTTTCAAATGCATTAATTTCTTTTTTAAGTTCTTCTTCGGTTTTAGTAATTCTAACTTTTAAGTCAGAGTATTGGCTATAATCATCCATTAAAGCACTTAATTCTGCTTTTACTCTAGCTTCTTCTAAACCAATGGTATTCATTTTATGTTCTGCTTTTCTTACTGTTTCACCAAAAGAATCAACTTTGTTATCATTTTTATTAACTTCCTCATTTAATTTATTTCTTCTATTGAACAATTCTTTAAATTTGGAATAGAATTTCTTTTCAACTTCTTCTTTTTCTTTTATTTCTACATTTTGTTTAGAAATTATTTCTTTTAAAGATTCAATTTCTTCAGCAAAAGAAGTAGTTTCTTTATCATGTTGTTTTAAGATTTTAATGATATTTTCTTTTTCAGGATTAAATATTGAAGAAATTTGTGTATTGATGCTTTTAATGTCTGAATTAATTTCAGCAATTTCTTCATTAATTTGTTTCTTTTTGTCTTCAAGAGTGTTTAATTCTGCTAATACTCTAGGATTTCTTAATTCTGAAATTTTAGTTTTCAATTGTTGTTTTGAAATTTTTAATTGAGCAAGTTCTCTATTTTTTAATGAAATGTTTTCTTGAACTTTATCAATTTCTGTTTCAACTTCTTTAATTTCTTTTTCCATTTCTTTTTTAGAGTTCATTGATGAATCTAAATCTGAATTGTCAAGGTGTAAACTTTTTTCTTGTTTGATAATTTCTCCTTCGAGTTCAGCTTTTCGTTCTCTTAATTTTTGAATGATATTTTCATTTTCTTCACGTTGTTGCATAAATTTAGTTAATTCAGTTCTTAATGTTGCAATTTTATTTTCCAATTGATCAATATTTTTTCCAACTTCAACTTCATTAAAACCAATTCCTTTTCTTTTGTTTCTAAAACCACCTTGCATGGCTCCACTTTTATCCATCACATCGCCATCTAAAGTGACCATTTTGGCATTTCCAACGCCAATTCTTCTTCCAACATCGATATCATTTATTACTAATGAATTGCCTAATGCATAAGAAAATGCTTTTTTGAATTTATTATCGAAACTTACTAAATTAATTGCTAAATCTACAACACCATTTGCTGATTTTAATCTTTCAACATTTGGGTCTTTAGGAATTTCTCTTATTTTATTTAATGGTAAGAATGTTGCAACCCCATATCTATTTTGTTTTAAAAATCTAATACATTTTGCAGCAGTTGAATCATCTTGTACAATTAAACTGTTTATTTTTCCGCCGGCAGCAATTTCTAAAGCAGTTGAATATTTTGAACTTACACTTCCAAGTTGTGCAACTGTCCCAAATACGCCTTGTAGTTTATTATCTATTATTTTTTGAACTGCTTGGTTACCCATTGAAACTTCTTTTAATCCTGCATTTCTAACTTGCATTTTAGAAAGGTCTTCTTCTTTTTCATTTAATTCTCTTTTAATATTAACTAAGGATGCAGCAAGTGATGAATCTTCATTTAATTTTTTATTTAATTCTAAAGTTGTGTGCTTAAATTCTTCTCTTTTTCTTTTTAAGTCTTCTAATTCTTTTTTATTTTCTTTTTCAATTTCGCCAACTTTTTTAATTCTATCATCAACACTAGAAATCATAAATTCAAATTTATCTTTTTCTCTGATTAATGATTGTTGTTTTTCTCTAAAACCGTCAATTTCAGTTTGTAAAACTTCAATCCTTGAATCGGCAGTTTCTACATCTTGATCTACCTTTTCTAAATCTTCCCCTAGTTTATTTTTTTGTTTAAATTTAGAAATACTTTGTCCAACTAATTCTTTTTCCCTTTCTTTTGAAGTTTTTTGGTTGTTAAGTTCTGTTCTTTCTTTTTCAAAATTACTTATTTTAGAATTAATTTCTTTATAACTTTCATTTAATTGTTCTCTTCTTTGAGAAATTCTATCAATTTCATTTTTGCAAGAATTAATTCTTTCTCTATTTTTTGCAATATCAATTCTTAAAGTTTCCAATTGTTTTGAAATTTCAACCTGTTCTTTTTCTCCTTTTTTTTCAATTTCGTCAGCAATTTCATCTAATTCTTTTTTCTTTGCTATATTTTCTTCTTTTAGTTTTTTAATTTGAGAATCATATTTTTCGAATTCATCAGAAGCTTTCTTTTTTCTTTGTTCATATTCATCCTTTTCTGCTTCTTTTCTTTCAATTTGAATTTTTAAGTAAGAAGCTTTATTATGTCTTATTTTATCATTTAAATCTTTAAATTTTAAAGCTTGATCCCTATCTTTTTTTAGTTCTCGTAAGTGAGTTTGTTTTTCTTTAAGAATTATTTCTGCACCATTTAGTCTTTCATCAACTTTATCAAGTTCTCTAACTGCTTTTTGTTTTTTTTCTTCGTATAAATTAATTCCAGCTATTTCTTCAATTAATTTTCTTCTTTTTTCAGTAGCCATCTCAGTAAATCTAATAATATCTCCTTGTAGAATTATATTATAACCGTCTGGATTAATTTTGGCCCTTGACATCATGTCTAGAATTTGACTTTTTGTTCTTGTTTTATCATTAATTTTATATTTTGAAGCACCAGTTGGCCTAATTATTCTTGTAATTTTAATTTCTTCAGTTTCTAATGGGAATATTTTTCCTCTGTTATCAAAAAAAATAGAAACTTCTCCTTGAGATGATGGTTTTTTTGTTTTCCCACCATTATAAATTAAATTTGCGGATTTTTCTGCTCTTAATGCTTTAGATGAACCTTTTCCTAATACAAAACATAAACTGTCAAGAACATTAGATTTTCCAGAACCATTAGGGCCTAAAATGCAATTAAAATCATTACCAAATAAGATTTCAGTCTTATTATTGAATGACTTAAACCCCTTCATGACCATCCTATTTATCTTCGTCATCTGCACGATAATAGTTCTAATGGTGGTTTATAAACTTTGTTATTTTTCAAAACAAAGTTTATGCTCAGAACGCTAGTGATGCTGTGTAAACTTTGTTATTTTTCAAAACAAAGTTTATGC
>CAZLQZ010000002.1:138434-154344 GCA_964561995.1 uncultured Methanosarcinales archaeon
CAGAACGCTAGTGATGCTGTGTAAACTTTGTTATTTTTCAAAACAAAGTTTATGCCCAGAACGCTAGTGATGTTGTGTAAACTTTGTTATTTTAAATTTGATATTTTTCATATCAAATTTGAAGTTCGAAAATATTTTATTTTCGTTATTTTTCAAAACAAAGTTTATGCCCAGAACGCTAGTGATGTTGTGTAAATCTCAGGTCTAGTTGAGTAGTTACTGGGAAGTAGTTAAATAAACAAAACATTTAAATATTAGTTCTGCATTCTTTAATCTATGAGCGGATATGTTAATAAAAGGGATGTGGTGAATTATAAAAAGAAAATTCGTAATTTACTTTTAATTACTCCTGTCGCTGTTGCTTTAACCGTACCTTTAACCAAAGTTTTTTTGGATAATGTTGTAAGTTCAGTTGCAACACAATTTGCTTTACAATTCTGTCCTGATTACGTTCAAAAACAAAAAGAAATTTATGCTGAAAAATCAACTCGGACTTGGTCGAACATTACAAACCCTGATGTTTATCATTTACCTAATGATTTAAAAGAAGGAGTATTCAAAAAGATTTTTGAAGAATTTCCTCCTTATCAAATTAGAACCATCAGTAAAAGAATCGATGTTTTAACAGCTTTGGATTTATCTAATATTGCTATTAAAGAAGGTATTAAAATGGGTTTATTTGATTTAAAAGCAGTTTGCCGTCATAAAAGCGAAGCAACTTATGATTTTTTGAATTCCTTTTCTAAAATAATAGGTAGGGAAGATTTATCTGATTGTGTTCGTATAGTGATTGATCGGCCAGATAATGAATATTTACCTTGGAATGAAAGTTCTAATAATGGCCATGCATGGCTTCAATATCGTTTTAGTCCAAACGACAATAAATGGTTTAATTATGAATCACAAGTAAATATTTCAAATTATAATGTTCGTCAAGATAATCTTGTTGACAGGGCAGTTAAAAGAGATGATGGTTTAATAAACCGAGATGTTGATCTTGCAACAAAACCAGGTACTTATGAATTTGAAGTTATAAATTAAATAAAAAAGAATTAATTAAAAAAATAAAAAAAACTAATTTTTAGATTTTGCTTTTATTTTATATACAGCATTTCTACTAGGTCTTAGTTTTTCAGCACCTTTGCCCTTATTTCTAAGTCCTCTAGCTTTTCTTCCTGATGAAGTTAATCCTCTAAAAGCTCTTCCTTGTGTTATTGAAATCCAGTTTAAATCTTTATCTGCAATAATTTGAGGATGTGCTCTATCGACTAAAATAATTTCATACCAAAAGCTTTTACCATCTTCTGCTACATAATAGCTGTTTAAAACTTCACAGTTTGGAAATTTTTTGTTAGCTCTTTGTTCGCAGATTTGTTGATAATTCATATTTGTAACTTTTTTATGTCTAAATGTTTTAGGTCTTCTACCTTTTAAGTTACCTGGTCTCATCCTTTTAGATCTAGAAATTCTTTGTCTTACTATCAGAATTCCACCTTTAGCTTTATAACCTAGTGATCTAGCTCTATCCAGTCTAGTTGGTCTAGAAATTCTAACAGTGTTAGGTTCTCTTCTCCACTGAATTAATCTTTCCCTCCATAAGGGATTTTCTTTGGGTTTTTTCCAAAGGTTTCGAATATATTTGTATACTCCCATTTTATTTAGCCTCCATTTAATACTCTATTTAGATAAGTTCGTTTGAACTTTGTCTACGATATACATTAGTTTGACTTACAAACTTAATATCGTTGGATTCACCTGAGCAATTTGGCACATCTCCAGTACATAGAATCAATAATCTCTTTAAAAAGCTTTCTACCTAAGATGGTTTTTGTTCAAATATTTTCAATTAATGTTGTAAAAAGGTATTTGTAATGATAAATTTTTATTTCCCGATAACTATTTAATGAATCGTTTATTTTATTGGTTATAATTATGAAAAAAGAAATTATTGAATTTAAAGATGATTCACAATTAAAAGATTTGGATAGTTTATTTACTGAACTTCTTATTAAAAAAAAATATCCTCTAACTAAAGGTATTCCTTTTTGTTGCGGTAAAATAAAGCATTGTATAGAATTATTTTTAGGTACTGGTAAAGGCAAAAAACCTGAAACTTGTAATATTTGTAAATTAAAAAAGTGGTGTGATTATTCTGGTGCTGATTTTAAAATAAAACCAATTGTAAATTGTGATGAAGATTTATTAAAATTTTTGGAGGAACGTGATGAAAATATTAATGATTGGTTTTAATGTTCAAGAGAATATATTTCCTTTGGGTTTAAGTTATCTTAAAAGTTATGCTTTGAAATTTCATCCTGATGTAGAATTTAAAATAAAAGAGTTTGGATTTGGAAACAGGTTTACTTATGATACTAATGCAAATATTGAATTACAAATAATTAGTTATATTATGATGGAAAAACCCGATTTAGTTTGTTTTAGTTGTTACATTTGGAGTGGTCAGATTATTAAAAATATTTGTCATGCTTTAAAAAAAATATCGAAAATTAAGATTGCTTTAGGTGGTGCTGAAGTAGATGATAGCTTTAATGAATATTGTGATTATCTTGTTAAAGGAGAAGGAGAAATAAAGTTTAAAGAAATTGTTGATTCATTAAAAGGTAAAGGGTGGAATAATGAATGTAAAACAGTTAAAAATTTGGATGAGATTCCATTTCCTTATAAAAATTATAATGGAAAAAATCATTTTTCAGCGGTAAGAATTGAGACTTCAAGAGGTTGTCCTTATAGTTGTAAATATTGTCATTATGCTAGAAAGGAAAATAGGGAGTTTTCTATAGAATATCTAAAAGAGAATATAAAATACTTATTTGAAAATTATAAATTTAGAAATTTAACTATACTTGATGCCAATTTTAATATTAACAAAAAACGGATGAAAGAAATATTAACTATTATTTCAAATCATTCTAAAAAAGTAATTGTTAATTTTGAATTAAAACCTGAATTGATTGATAGTGAGGTTATTTCAATAATTCAAGATTCAAAATTAGATGTGAATTGTGAATTAGGATTACAATCTGTTGATAAAGAAGTATTAGATGAATGTGAAAGAGTGTACGATCTTGAAAAAATAAAGAAAGGATTAAGTTTATTAAATAATACAGGGATAAAATATAAAATCGATATGATGTATGGACTTCCTAAAGATAATTTTTTTAAGTTTTTAAGAACTATTAATTTTATTAAAAAACATTCTAGGCAAAAAAGAGTGCCTGCACATCATTTTAAAGTTTTAAACAATACCAAATTTAAGGATTGTATAAGATATTTAGATAATTCTAGTAGCATGGCAATTAAAACAGACACCCAGAATGCTCTTGATTTTTATAAAGAAAAGTTGTTTATTGATTTGTTGAATTATAAATAAAAGGTTATATTTTTACTTAATTTAAGGTATTTAGTAAAAAACACATTGAAAAAGTGTCTAATTTAAACCAAGTCTGCCGTAGCCTTTATAAATAAATTATTATTCTTGATTTATATGAATACAACTTTAGAATTAATGGTCAGTGGTAAACCTATTCCTATAAAACCGTTGCAAAAAAGATTAAGTAATAATTTTTATGTTGCTTTATATTCAGTTCCTAAAGGTATTTTTAATTGGATTTATGATGATCCAAATTCTAGTGTTAGTTTTATTGAAAGTTTAGATATTAATGATGAATTAAAAGATTCATTAATTTATGACCAAATGAGAATTAGAGAACCAAGAAAATCTTTATGGGGTCATATTTGTGATAGTTATAGAGAATTAAAACATTAATTATCTTTATATGTTATTCTTCATTATTATACCGTCTGGGTCCAATAAATGTTCCATTTTAATCCCTGGAAGCTTATAAAAACTTTTTAGATGAATTAAAAGATCAAAGTTTAAGATTTTTTGAAATTGATTCTTTACTTGTTAAACATTCTGATTTAGAAACTTCTTTTTTAAAAGTACCTAGGGAAGTAGCTGATCTGGCTGAATTAGAAAGAGAAGTTAAAGAAAGAATAAATGAAGTTTATTTTGGTCATATAGGAAGAATAGATTATGATGGGTTGAATTATGACTCTCTAGCTCCTGTTGTGTTTGATTATTTGTCAAAAGATTTAAATAGAGTCTGCTCTTGATTGTATGGATGATGAGGTGAGTTAATATGAAAAAAATATTATTAAGTTTAATTCTATGTGTTTTGATGAGTTTTTTAGTTTTAGCTGAAGGGCAACAAGGAATACATGAATCTGGAACAGGAATTAATGATTCAGAATTAAAAGAAGCTGGACAGGGAACTGGTCAAGGATTAGAAACAGATTCTGATGTTGAAACACAAGAGCAAAACCAAGGAGAAGAAAATCAAATTGGAAATTTAGTACAAGCTCAAGTGAAAATTCAATCTGGAAATTATTCAATTGAAAATGGAAAAAAAGTTCAAGTTAAGGAACAAATAAACAATAAAACTCAATTAAAATCTGGGGAATTGTCTGCGCAAACTTCAATGCAAATGACTCAGGAACAAACACAAACTGGTACAAAATTACAAGTGAAATTAAGTAATGGTAAAAATTCAGAAGTTAAGATTATGCCTGATATTGCTTCAAAAAATGCTTTAGAAAAATTAAAGATGAATGTTTGTTCTGAAGAAAATAATTGTCAAATTGAATTAAAAGAAGTTGGACAAGGAGAACAGATTAAAGCAGCTTATGAAGTAAAAGTTGAAAAGCAAGCTAAGTTTTTAGGATTATTTAAAACAAAAATGCAAGTACAAGCACAGGTTGATGCAGAAAGTGGAGAAGTAATTCAAACAAAGAAACCTTGGTGGGCATTTTTAACTAGTGAATCTAAAGTATAAATTCTTTTTTTATTTTTTTTAATTAAATTTACTTTTTCTTAGCACCAATTATCATTATTTGTGGTTCTTTAAATATTTCCCATAGTGGATTATCTCTTGGCATGTTAGAAGAAGGTACTGGTTCATCTAAATGGTATATTACAAATCCATTATCTTGTAAACTTTTTGTATAAAATGAAAAAGGGTGATGATATCTTATTGATTTAAAAGGCGATTCAAGGCCATCAACCAAATATTTTTTTACCTGTTTTGAATTGGTAAAATAATCTGATTTATCATTGTTCATTAAACCTCTTGAAGGGTGAAGTATTTGAAATATGAATTTTCCTTTTGGTTTTAATATTCTAGAAACTTCGCTAATTGCTTTATTTGGTGTTTGTAATTCCATTAATAACATATTTGCTATAACTACATCAAATGAATCTTTAGAAAAGGGTAAATTTTGAACATCTCCAACTAAATAATTTTCTGAATCTTTTGAATATTTTTTTGCAGATTTAACAAATTCGGGTGAATTATCTATTCCAATTACATCATGACTTATTGAACTAATATATCTTGAAACATATCCTTCTCCGCAACCAACATCAAGTATTTTCAAAAAACCTTCTAATGATTCAATTTGACCAATTAGCGATGGGTTAGTTACATATGTATGGTAGTCATCTCTATTATTTCTAATTATTTCTTCCCAATATTTCACCATCTCTTTTGGGTATAAAGTCATAAAATTGGTAATTAAGGTTAGTTAATAAATATAATTGGTGTTTTTTTAGTTAATAACATTTATTTTACTATAAACTTTTAAATTAATATTCATTCTTATTATATTATGTTAAATGATTTAGAACTAAAAGTTGTTAAAGACTTAAAAATTCAGGGATTTACAGGTGGAATGACTAAAATCTTATATTTATATGGTTTTCAAAAGAATCTTATTGATAGGGGTAAATTGCCAAATTCTGAACCTGTACGTGATTGTTATAAAACTGCTGATACACAAAAAAGTCTTTTGGATAAAATGTATTTTGAAGATTTACCAAATGCAACAGTTAATCCTGTTAAATTTGAGCAAGAAGCTTGGAGATTACTTTCAAAAAAAGTTAAAAATCACCAAGATGAATTTAATAATTATATTTTGAATTACAATCGGGACAATTCTGGCGAAGATGGGGTGAGATTGTCTAATTACTTAGTTGGAATTTATGACTTGATGTTTACTAAATTACTTGTAATTAGTAAATCGTATGGTGCAAAATATGATCTTGTCCTAGATAAAGGTAAACCACAATATGCTTTTCTTACAGATGAGCAATGGTTGGTGGATGTAATACCTAGAGAACAAAAAGTAAAAAATTTAATTTTAAAATTATCTTAAATTCTGGTTTTGCAAAAAAAATTCTACCATTAAATTAATAATCTATATCTCTAAAGATTTTTATCATAAGATTAATAAAAGTCTATGAATAATTAGGATTTATGTAATTGACTCAAAAAGAAAAGAAATTATTGACAATTTTACATGAAGCAAAATTAGTAGATGGAAAATTGTTAAAAGAGTATCAAATTGAAGTAAATAAATCTTTTTATTTTAGTGATGAAGAATTACATAAAGCAATTGAAAAATTTTTAAAAAGTAATCTTTTAGAAAAAATTAAACTAAAAGATGACGAAGTAATTTATGTTCATACAAAAAATGTTTCTAAAGAAATGATTGATGATGAATTATTTGAAATTGGATGTTAATTATTTTTATTTATTTTTAATCTTAATTTTTTGTACTACTTTTTCTTTTTCCAAATTGTTAAAGCTATAATAATAATTACAAAAATCAAAGCAGTTGTAATATAAGCTATAAAATTAGTTTCAGGTTCTGGAAAAAAGAATAATGTTGTAATTCCAAGCAGTATAATTAGAGGAATTAAATTATTAAATTTCATATTTTAAATTTAAACTATTAATGTATATAAATCTTGGGTTGTCAATTAATATTGCATATATTAAATTAACAATTGGTGGGATTGTAATGTTGGAAGATATATTTAAGTAAAATAATGGTGAACATTTATAAAATAAATACTAGTATTATTATTTATGTCTTTAGACGAAATTATGAATCAAAGTACAAGATTTGTAAGAAAGAATAAATCTTTTTGTATCCTGGTATCTGCTGCAGTTTTTGCAGCATTTGCTGATACATATATGACTCTAACTTATGCTGAAAGTATTCAGGAGGAGGCAAATCCTTTTATGAGATATTTGTGGGAAAATTCAGGAGTTTTTGGAATAGTTGGTGCTAAAATTTCTGCAGTATCTTTATTGGGCCATCAGGTGAAAAAGACCGGAGAAAGTTCGTATTTGACTGTACCTGCAATAGTTTATTCAATTGCTGCTTTGGGTTGGTATTTTAAATAAGTAGATTTTTGTTAAGAATTTAAAATAGTACATCATTTCAGATTGTCTAAATGTTTAAAACCGAAAACTATAAATACTCCTTAATTTTACTAAAAAGTAAAATCCATAAATTTTAAAAAATGATAGATAAAATACGTGAACAGTTTATTTATAAAACTGGAAAACTTGGAAAACTGTGGGGCATAGGTGAACCTGCTGGAAAAGTATGGGGAGTTCTTATGTTTAGTGAGAAACCTCTAACCCAAAAAGAAATGTGCAAACAAAGCGGATATAGCATTGGACTAATAAGTAGAAGTATTACAATTCTAGAAAACTTGGGGATGATTTCAGACACCGGTAGAAGAAATAAAGAAAAATTATATTCGGCATCTGCTTCAGCAACTGATTTTTTGGGTAAATTAATTATAAACTTACTTGAAAATAACATCAAACCTATAATTTCACTATTAAATACAAATCAAGAATTAGTAAATAATCAAGAAGTTAAATTGAGGATGAATATTTTAATAAAAGATTATTCAAAAATTAAGAATTCATTAGATAATTTTTCAGATTTTCTAATTGAAGGGAATAAATAAAATGAATATATTAATGATTTATCCCGAAAACCCTGAAACTTTTTGGAGTTTTAAGCATGCATTAAAATTCGTATCCAAAAATGCAGTTCACCCTCCTTTAGGTTTATTAACTGTTGCTGCAATGTTACCTGAAAATTGGAATAAAAAATTAGTTGATATGAATGTAGAAAAATTAAGGGATAAAGATATTAAATGGGCAGATTACGTATTTATTAGTGCAATGGTTGTTCAAAAAAAATCAGTAAAAAAGTTAATTGAGAAAGTAAAAAGTTTTAAAATAAAAATTGTAGCAGGGGGTCCGTTATTTACTGCATCTTATGAGGAATTTGAAAATATAGACCACTTTGTACTTAATGAAGCTGAGATTACTTTGCCATTATTTTTAAAAGATTTGAAAGATGGACATATTAAAAAAGTTTATACTTCAAATGAATTTCCAGATATTAGTAAAACACCAGTTCCACTTTATGAACTTATTAACTTAAAAAATTATAATTCCATGAATATTCAATATTCTAGGGGCTGTCCATTTAATTGTGACTTTTGTGATATTACTACTCTTTTTGGTAAACAAGTGAGAACTAAAAGTAAGAATCAAATTTTAGCAGAGTTAGAAAATCTATATTCTTTTGGGTGGAAAGGGGATGTTTTTTTTGTAGATGATAACTTTATTGGAAATAAATTAAAATTGAAAAATGAGGTTTTACCGGCAATTACTGGATGGATGAAACGAAAAAAGTATCCTTTCTCATTTTCAACTGAGGCTTCTGTAAATTTATCTGATGATGATGAATTAATGGAAATGATGATTGAAGCAGGATTTAATTGTGTTTTTTTAGGAATTGAGACTCCGGATGAAAAAAGTTTGGTTGAATGTAATAAGTTTCAAAATAAAAATCGGGACTTACTTGAATCTGTTAAAAAAATACAAAAATTTGGATTTGAAGTTACAGGTGGATTTATTGTAGGTTTTGATAATGATTCAGAAAATATTTTTAAAAGGCAAATTGAATTTATTAAAAAAAGCAACATTATTACGGCAATGGTTGGGCTTTTAAATGCTCCAAAAAATACTCCTCTTTATAATAGACTAAAACGTGAAAATAGATTATTAGATCCCACTACTGGAAATAATACTGATTTTTCACTTAATTTCATTCCCAAAATGGATTCTAAAAAATTAATTGAAGGGTATAAATTAATTATTAAAGAAATATATTCAATTAAACCGTATTATAGTAGAGTTTTGAATTTACTTAAACAAAATAAATGTATTAAGATAAAAAAAACAAAATCTATAAAAATAATTCATATTAAAGCGTTTATTAAATCAATATTTATATTAGGTATTAAAGATAAAGGAAGATTTCAATATTGGAAAGTATTTTTTTGGTCGTTATTTAATAATCCTAGGTCATCTATTCCTGTGGCGATTACTTATGCCATTTATGGATTCCATTTTAGGCAAGTATTTGCAAGTTGCATTTAATTAGTAAATTATTTAGTTATGAGATAAGCGCAGCGGTATAAGAAATTTCAAAGAAATTTTGCAGAGTTTTTAATTTGGTCGGTATCTTTTTAAAATATAAATGATTAACATATTTATGTTCAATTTTATATATGAAGCAGTTTATGAAGATGAATTAGGGAATAAGGATTTAGTTCAGCTTTTAACAGATAATGTGTGGAGTTGTTGTTTAAAGATAGGTAATAAACCTGTTGCCATAAATAATCGTGACCATGAAATATTAATGTATTTTGAATCAGAAACCTCTTCTAATAAAGAAGTAAGTATATATTTAATTGATAAAATAAATAAAGAGATAAATGAAAAGAAAGGAGTTTTATTTAGAAGTCCATTTTATGATATACAAAAAATTCATTTCGAAATAGATGTTCAAAAAAAGGATGGTTCAATTCCTTCTCTTGATGAGTTCCTTGCATATTTTATTAAAAAAGGATACAATATAAACAATTCCATACCAAATTGAAACTAATATTGGCGTTTTTGTTATATTTCATTCCAAGCTAAAATTTAGTCGACGTTTTGAAATCAACTGTAATATCAAATCAGCAAAAACTTCTACTTATTTGTAACATCGGATTTGATCATTTTTACTATCTCAGGAAATTCAGATATTTTGAAGTGTCCATTCTTACTTTCATAAATAATTATTTTTGCATTTTTTAGTTTCTTTTTAAATTTTTTAGCGTGAGAAATAGGAACTACTTCATCGTCTTTAGAAAACATCAAATATAGATTTTTTGAATTGTTCTCAAGTAAAGATAAATCTGATTTCAACTTAAATCCACCAACTAAATCTTCTTTAGGCAAAGTGTTATTATAAGGTGGACAAATTAAATAAGTTGAAAGTATTTTTTTAGGAAATTTATTTTCAGACAAGTATTTTGCTAGAAAAATACCTCCTAGAGATGAACCAATTAAGATTATGTTATTTTTCAATTGAGGAAAATATCTTTCAAAATAGATTTTCCATTCATCATATTTTGCATTATCTTGTAAAGGCATACGTGGTTTAATAATCTCAAAATCTTTTCCTAAACTTTTTTTTAGAAACTCATTAGTCCAACGATTTTTTTCTTTAATTGTAATCTTTTTAGTTTTTTAAAAATGTAAATAATCTTTCTTATTTTTAAAAGTCATTCCACCATGAATAAAGAATATTTGAATTTTATTTTCCATATATTTATTTAAAAATGATTAAAGTTTATTAATTTATCTAAATGGATTTTTTTATAACTAGGTGGGCGTTTTGTTTTAGTTGTTTTTTGAGAGTAACCACTATCTTTATATATCAACATATCAATAACTGTTGATATGGGAATTAAAAAAGATCTTAAATTATTAAAAGGATTAAGTGAGGAAACGAGATATAGAATTATCGAAGTGCTTTTTAAGGGTGAAAAATGTGCCTGTGAAATTCCCAAATTAATAAATAGATCACAATCAAATACATCGATGCAACTTTCTAAACTACTTGATTTTGATATTTTAAAATCCAGACGAGATGGAAAGAAGATCCTTTATTCGATAAAAGACTTAAGGGTTTGTGATGTATTTAAAGCACTAGGTTATTCTGAAGGAAAACTTTTAAAATTATGCTGTTGTAAAAATGAGGTTGATTAAAGATGAAAATAGAAATACTTGGGACTGGTTGTCCAAATTGTAAAAGATTAGAAGAGAATACTAAAAAAGCATTAAATGAAACAGGGAAAAAAGCAGAATTTATTAAAGTTACAGAAATTCAAGACATCATGGCTTATGGTGTTATGTCAACACCTGCAATCGTAATAGATGGTGAAGTAAAAAGTTATGGCGGAGTAGCTGATGTTGAAGAAATAAAAAAATGGTTGAAATAAAATGAAAACAAAATACTATATGGGAATTATTATCATTATGTTATTTTCAGGTTTATTAATTGGCTGTTCAAGTAATGCAGAAAAGTCCACAGTAGGAAATGCTTGTCTTGATTCCAAAACTTGCGAGTTAGAAAGTGAGAATACACCAATGGAGATTAATATTGATAAACTTGAAATATATCATTTTCATGCAACAAATCAATGTTATTCTTGTATTACTGTTGGAAATTATGCAAAGGAAACTCTTGATACTTTTTTTAAAACTGAACTTGACTCAGGAATAATTATATTTGATCATGTAAATTTGGATTTGTTTGAAAACAAAGATTTGGTCTTTAAATATGGGGTGACAGGATCATCTTTGTGGATTGGAACTTATACTGGTGATAATTTTAAAACGGAAGAAAATATACT
This sequence comes from uncultured Methanosarcinales archaeon, assembly GCA_964561995.1. Taxonomy (GTDB): domain Archaea; phylum Nanobdellota; class Nanobdellia; order Woesearchaeales; family JABIAG01; genus JABIAG01. The sequence continues at coordinate 150,079 of CAZLQZ010000002.1, forward strand.
TGTTTGGTATAAAATAAAAAATAAAAATGATTATATGACTTATCTTAAAAGCGTAATTGAACAAAAATTAGCGGGTAATTGAAATGAGTCTAATGGCATTCATGGAAGCAATGGGAACAAGTAACATAGGAATACTGGCTGCATTTTTTATAGGGTTAATGACTGCAATAAGTCCATGCCCTTTAGCAACTAATATTACAGCAATTGCTTACATTAGTAAGAAAATAGATAATAGTAAACATACAATCATAGTGGGGTTCCTTTATACGCTTGGAAGAATGCTAACATATGTTTCAATTGCCTCAGCGATAGTATGGTTTGGATTAAACACTCAATCAATTGCATTATTTCTACAAAAATTTGGTGATAAATTATTAGGACCTATATTACTAATTGCGGGAGTTGTAATGTTAGATATTATTAAATTAAAATTCATTAAATCAAATAATTGTTTAAACCATTTAAAAGAAAAATTAGCAAAAAAAGGATTTTTAGGAAGTTTCCTTTTAGGGGTAATATTTGCTCTTGCTTTCTGTCCATTTAGTGCAGTATTATTTTTTGGGATGCTTATTCCTATAGCAATAAGTGCAAAAGATGGATTAATAATACCGTCTGTGTTTGCTTTTGCAACGGGACTTCCAGTAATCATATTTTCATTTATATTAGTATATAGTGTTTCAAAATTAGGTACTATTATGAATAAAATTGGTTCTTTTGAAAAATGGATGAGAAAAATTGTTGCAGTTATTTTTATCATCGCAGGATTTTATTATATTCTGGGAGGCTTTTTTTAGAATGACTAATGTATTTTATTTTTTTCAATGGATTGCAGATATAATTACTTATAATTTATTTAATCTAGTTCAAGGTACTCATTTAGCGGACAGTGTCAATTTTGTGATTTATGATGTGTTAAAAATATTCTTTTTATTAATTTTTATGATTTTTATTGTTTCATACATTAGAAGTTATATCAGGCCTGAAAAAACAAAAAAATTATTGGGTGGAAAAAAAGGGATAATATTTCACTTTATAGCGTCAAGTGTTGGGGTTGTGACTCCTTTTTGTTCATGTTCTAGTGTTCCTTTGTTCATTGGTTTTGTTGAAGCAGGAGTTCCTTTAGGGGTAACGTTTAGTTTTTTAATAACGAGTCCTTTAGTTAACGAAGCGGCAATTGCTGTTCTTTGGGCAATATTTGGATTAAAACTAACAATAATTTATGTTATTTCGGGTGTTTTAATTGGTGTTGTTGGTGGGTATATTATAGGTCTTTTAAAAATGGAAAAGCACGTTGAGGATTTTGTATATAGAATAAAATCTAAAGAATTAAAAGAACAAAAACAGACTCAAAAAGATAGGTTAAATTTTGCAAAAAATGAAGTCAAAGCCATATTCCAAAAAGTTTGGATTTATGTGATAGCAGGAGTTACGCTAGGAGGAATCTTTCATGGATTTGCACCAGAAGGAATACTAGCAAAATATGCCGGAAATAGTTTATTTGGTGTTCCAATAGCAACACTCATAGGAATACCGCTATATTCTAATGTTTTGGGTATGATTCCAATAATTGAAAGTCTTGTTGCAAAGGGTTTGCCAATAGGGACTGCACTCGCTTTTTTAATGGCTGTAACTGCTTTATCATTACCTGAAATAATTATTCTTAAAAAAGTATTGAAAAAAAAATTAATAATTATTTTTGTGGCAGTGACAGGAACTGCAATAATCTTAACAGGATATTTGTTTAATCTTTTAATTTAATTTTTTATCCGCAGAAAATGTCCCAAGTAAAAAGCCGTTCCATTTTTATTTCTTTTTTTAAATTAAATAATCGAAACTTTTATAATATATAAACTTATATTTATAATATTAGCGAGGTAAAATAAAATGGCTGCAACTCCAAAAAAACCACAAAAATTTAAAATTGATTATAATATTGACAAACAAGTTTATGATGATTTCATAAGAAATAGTAGCAAAAAAGGTTATACTCCTACTGTTATTGTAGAAAAACTTATGAAAAAGTTTAATGATACGGGACAATTTTAAATAATTATTCTGTGTACAATAATTCTTCCTATTGTTGACCAATAAGGGAGGTAGTATATTTTTATTAGTTATGTTAATTTTAGAAATTAAAATTCTAGTTATGCTTAACATTTGAATTTTTTATTTTTTTTAAAAAGAAGAGATTTTCTTTAATTTTAAATTAAGAATTATTCTTTTAATCAAGTAAATATCTTTGAATACTTTCAAAATCATTTGGTCCATAAAGAACACCATATTCTCCATCAAATTTCTTAATGGATCCATCCAAATGAAATTTTCCAAGTTCAGTATCTTTAGGTTGGATTAAAAGTCTTTCAAGTTTTTTTTGAGAATTGATAAAACTAATTCCTATTGAAAGCTCAGCAACATTTTCTGTAGGACCTTTATAATCAATTAAAGATAATGCTTTTTTAATTTCTTGAAGAGACAAATCATCTTTCTCTTTTTCAAAGCCAAATAATTTATATACAGCTTCAACTACTCTATTTGGGCCATTTTTAGCTTGATCATTTCCAAAAGAATATGAATCTTGCTCAATTTCTCGCTCATTTGGTCTTCTTCCAAATAAGGTTGGAAGAATAACAATTCCAAAATTTGAATTTTCAGAATCAACACCATATTTAATTTGTCCATGTGCTAAATCCCAAACTTTTTCTTGTAATATTTTTGGAATCACATTTGTTGCGTCCCTTAAACTTTGTGAATTTGGATTAATATCATATGACTCTAAATTTAATTTAAGAAATCCCTTTATGTCTTTTGGACCTTTTCTTTCAAGTTCTCTTTGAAAATCTTCTTTTGAATATTCTTTTCCCATATTTTCTGCGAATTGAGATTAATTTATAAAGTTTCTTGGGAAGCATTAGAGAGTTTAGTTTTTTCTAAGAATCAAATTTGTACAATAAAAAGGTGTAATAAAACTTATTTACTTTCTTCTAGATTTTCGTTTAAATCTGAAATTTCTACCTCCAGATTTTTTTGGTGCTGGTTTAGCTGCTGCACCTATTGCGTTTTTAGCGGTTTCTGAATGAAATGTATGACCCATTACCTTAATTTTTTGTCTTATTAACTTTTCAATATCTCTTAGGTAATTTCTTTCTTCAGCTGCGCAAAATGAAAAAGCTATACCTTCAGCTCCAGCTCTAGCAGTTCTTCCAATTCTATGAACATAGCTTTCTGGTTCGTTTGGAAGTTCAAAATTTATAACGTGTGAAATATTATCAATATCTATTCCTCTTGCAGCAATATCAGTTGCAACAAGAACTTTAACTTTACCAGTTTTAAAATCTTTAATTGCTTTAGTTCTTGCGTTTTGTGATTTATTTCCATGAATTGCATCAGAAGAAATATTATTTTTATTAAGGAATAATGCTACTTTATTTGCTTTATGTTTTGTTCGAGTGAAAATCAAAATGCTTGTAAGATGTTCATGTTTTAAAAGATTTAACAATAGTTTTTCTTTTGAAGGTTGGTCAACATAAAATACACACTGTTCAATGATTTCAACAGTCGTTGCTTGTGGTGTAACTTCAACATGAATAGGATCTTTAAGTAAGGTTTTTGCAAGTTGATTAATTTTAGAAGACATTGTAGCTGAGAAAAATAATGATTGTCTATTAATGGGTAATTTTGAAATTATTTTTTTAATATCATGGATAAATCCCATATCCAGCATCCTGTCTGCTTCATCTAATACAAAGAATTCTATATCGTTTAGAGTAAGTTTTCTTTGATTAAGTAAATCTAGCAATCTGCCTGGCGTTGCAACAACAATATCTACTCCCTTAGTCAATGCTTGAACTTGTCGTCCTTGACTTACTCCTCCAAAAATCACTGTATGTTTAAATTTAAGAAACTCGCCGTATGTAGAAAAACTGTCCCCAATTTGAGCTGCAAGTTCTCTAGTAGGAGTAAGTACTAATGTTTTAATTTTCCTGGGGTATTTTTCAGTCATCCTTTGAAGGATGGGTAGTATAAAAGCTGCAGTTTTACCAGTACCAGTTTGTGCAATTCCTATCAAATCGTTTCCTTTTAACAATCCTGGGATTGATTTTGATTGTATAGGCGTAGGTATTGTATATTTTTGTCTAGTTAGCGCTTTTTGAAGTTCAGGTATTAAATTCAAATCTTGAAATGAAATTGTATCTTGCATTCTATATAGAAAAATGTATCTAGTTATAAAACTTGGCATATGAGTGAAGCACAAACTCTTTTTTTTAA
>CAZLQZ010000003.1:0-84139 GCA_964561995.1 uncultured Methanosarcinales archaeon
AAAATGTTTGGAATAAATTTGCCAACTAAAGCAAAGGGCATAAAAAATGAAAAAAATGCAATTATGTAATAAAACAACGGCATAAATGCGTGAGATGTACCTGAAAAACTTAAACTATCATGATATAATGGTAAACCCGTATCTAATATATTTTCAACCTGTCTTTGGGTGAAATACGAATTTTCAAGACTAAAATGAGGAGTTTGAAATACAAAATAAAATCTTATTACTAATGAAGCAACAAATAGAAAAATCAGTATGAAATTTCTTAACTTTTTATTCATATTTAATTTAAGATAACTGACTATTTAAATATTTTGGGAAACAAATCCAACATTACAATTAATATAAAGAAATCCTTATAAACCTATAAAAAAAGTATTTATTATGACTGGTTGTAATTATTTGAATTTATTAATAGATAAATTAGAAAAAGATGTAGTAACAACCATCTATGGTCCTGGCGGTTGTGGAAAAACTTGTTCTTGTATGTTGGTTGCAGCAGAAATTACAAAAAATAAAGGAAAAGTAATATACATTGATACTGAAGGAGGATTTAGTACAGAAAGATTTAAACAAATTACTGGCGATGAATTTGAAATTGCATTAAGCCGAATAATGTTTTTGAGACCAGTTTCTTTTGAAGAACAAAAAAAATGCTTGGAAAAACTAAAAGAAAGAATTAATGATGACATAAAATTAATAATTGTTGATACTATTGCAATGCTTTATAGATTAGAATTAGGAAGAAATGAGGAAGTTTTTGAAACAAATAGAGAATTGGGCAGACAATTTTCTTATTTGACAGAAATTGCAAGGAAGATGAAAATTCCAATTTTAATAACAAATCAGGTTTATTCTAACTTAAATAATGGAGTTAAAATGGTGGGTGGAGACATTTTATTTTATGGAAGTAAATGTTTAATTGAATTAGTTAAAGGTCAAAATGGAATGAGAAAAGCAGTATTAAGAAAACATAGAAGTATAAAAGAAAATAAAGAAGTTAATTTTCAGATTGTTCAGGAAGGTTTTCATTGCAATACTCAATAACAATATCTTCTTTTTCATAAACAATTCCTAAAATTTGTTCATTGTCTAATTCTGTTTTTTTGAGCCATGAAGAATCGATCTCAATGTATTTCTTTAAATTTGGATATAATTCCATTGCTTTTTCAACAAAATCAACAGCTTGTTTAGCTTCATCATAAGATAATAAAAGATCATCTTTTTTATCACACCTTATATAATTTTTATAACTTGCAAAAGGTCTTCTTGAAGCAATTTTATATAACTTTTCAGCTTGAAATAAATTAATTCTAAATTCAATATAATCAAGTGAAAGTTCTTCTTTACCTTGTTTTAATAGATTTAATTCAGTAATTAATTCGTCAATTTCATCACTATTTAATGGAGTTGGTTCTCTCACATTAGTATCAAACCAGGTTAAACCATTTTCATAATTAGAAAGTGCAACATTATATTTTGCATCAATTTCATCTACTTGTTCAATAGTATCTTTTATTTCTGCACTGCAAGCTACTAAAAATACTAAAATAAATAGTATAAAACTATTCTTCAGTAAAATCTTCAATTTTAGCTTTAAATTCTGAAGCATTTTTTATCAACCCCTTATTTATCATATATTCTCTAGTTAGTAAATAAAATAATAAACCTATGGATTTTTTACCTTTGTTGTTACATGGAATTACTAAATCAACTTGATTAGTTTGATTATTTGTATCGCAACATCCAATAATAGTAATACCTGCTCTAAAAGAATCTGAAAGTGCCGATTTATCTGTCCAAGGATCTGAAATTACTATAACTTTTCCTTCAACAAAATTTTCTAATTCTGGATTAGTTAAAATTCCAGGAGGATATCTTCCAGGAAATACTTTTACGCCAATTAATTCTTGCATTTTCTTTAGTCCTTTATAAGAACCTTCTCTTCTTGCTACAATAATAATGTCTTCTGCTTCATAATTTGCTAAAAATTTAGAAGCAGTCCCTATTCTTTTATCTATTTCTTGTAAATTAAGTACACTTAAACCATCTGGTCTTGTTTTGTAAATAAATTTACTCATATATTTTGTTTTAAATTTTGTTCCGATGTGTATACCTGCTTTAAGATAAGTATCAGTTGGTATTAATAGCGATTCAGTCATTTTTTATTCTCCATTACCACGCACAAGAAACTTCTGCAGTCTTTTTCACCTCATGCAGCGATGTTATTTCCCTTAGAAAATAACTTTGGTAATATAGTTAGAATAAGTAAAGTGTTTATAAAGATTTCTCTAATTATAATTTTCAAAAGAATCACGAAACATTTCTTTCCACTTTGCAATTTCATGTTCTGCCTCTTGCAAACCAGTTGACAAAACCATGTTATTCAAAGGATTTTCATAATCTTCAAATTGCGAAAATATTTTTTTAAAAGCAGGAGATGTTTTATCTTTTTGAATTTCCATTCTTTTTAAATGAATCAAAAACTCAAAAAAAACTAATTCTTTTCCATATTTTTTATAATCTTGAAATTGTAATGCAGTTTTTATTCGGCAATCAAAATTACGAGTTAGTTGTCGAATATATTGATCGGTATTTTGTTGTAAAGTTGGAACAAGAGATGCATAATTCATAGTAATATAAAGAACACTTTCTAAATGTTGATTTAAATTCAATCCGTTTAATGCTTTAATCAAAGGTTTTCTAAAAAAAGAATCTTGGTCAATAAATAAATTAACTCCACATAAATATATAAAAGATTTTCGGGATAAAATTCTTTTTTCATATTCTTTTGCAATAGACCTACAACTTCTTTCATCAGGTGAATAAGAAAGATTAGCTAATTCTTTAACATAATCATTTTGAAATAAAGAAGCAAAATAAAAAATGGAATAATCGAAATATCCCCTTTTAATTTCTTTATCAAATAATTGCTTGGAAACAGTATTTAAACATAATTCCTCCAATTTTAACATATAAAATAATATAATTAAATTATATTTAAACATTTGTTTGATTTAAGTCATACATACAAAGAAATACAAAGACTTAAATAGAAATACTACTTATTGAAATAAATATGGCTAAAAAAAAGAAAGTTACACTTAGCATCGACTCACAAATATATGATAAGTATAGAGATTATTGTGAAGAAAATGCAATTATGCTTTCAAAAAAAATAGAGCTATATATGAAAAAAGAACTAAAAAAATGAATGAGATTATAATATCAATTACTGCAATAATTGTGTTTTCGGGATTGGTAACGATACGGCTACGTAAGAGCAAAAACAGTAACAATAAGGTAGAAGTTCCTTATCTTACAACACCTCCTCAAAAGAGAAATGTAGTCGTATCCCAAATGCCAACACAACAAACGCTCAAACCATACATCAAAACACCTCAACAGGAAATTGAAGAATTTCCAGAATTAAGAAAGTACTCTATGCTTTCTAAACAACCAAAAACAACTTTAGAAAATGAAACACTTTTAGAAAATATTGAAAAAATGGAAACAACAGCATTCCCAAATTTTAAAAAAAAGGGAATGCTGAACTTTAAAAATCATGACGATGAATTAGATGAAGAACTAATCAAAGATATGAATTTTAAAAGATTAAAAAATAAATATAATATTTAAGAAATTATTCGGTTTCCTTGGGTTCTGCTTGAGACTCAAAAGACTCATCTTCTGTTGTTTTTTCTGCAGTATCTTCTGATTCTTCATCGGAATCGTCACCAAAATCTTCAGAATCTTCATAATTTTCTTCTTCAACAAGTTCAGGTTGTGCTTCAGGTTCTTGTTGTCTTGGTTCTGAGATTTCAATAGGACCTTGAGCTTCTCCAATCTTTTCAGCAAAACCTACGCTTTTCAAAACTTTATTAATTCTAACTCTAATTTCTTCATTTTCTTTAGCGCCTGGTATAAACAATACAAAACCTTTGATTTTTGCAACACCATCACCTTTTTCTCCAACAGATTCTATCTTAACATCAACTTCATCACCCTCATTAACGGGTGCAAATTTTCTTTTCTGATTAACTCCACCATCTCCATACATTTCTTATTTCCTCCATTTAAATTGATATAAATAATAAATAAAAAAGAAGTATATAAAGATATTGAATTTATAAAATATCACCTAATCACACACATAAATTATGTGATTTGTGAGATTTATAAGTTGCTTATCTTATTTTCTTCAACTAAAAAAACTGCTTCTCCTTCTGCTAAGTTTGGACTATCTACAAGCTTAGCAACCCTACTCCCCTTTTTTCCTTTTCTCAAATAAAGTCTAAAAGTGGAATTATGGGCAACAATATGTCCGCCGATTGCTTCAGTTGGATCTCCAAAAAATTGATCCGGTTTAGACATAACTTGGTTTGTTACATAAACACATAAATTATGCATATCTGCAATCTTACTTAAAACATGCATATGCTTATTTAACTTTTGCTGACGTACTGCCAAAGTTCCTCTTCCAACAAACTCTGCTCTAAAATGTGCAGTAAGAGAATCTACAATTACAAGCTTAACATTTACTCCTTGTTCTTTAACCAAATCTTCTACTTTTTCTGCCAACAACATTTGATGGTCAGAATTGTAAGCACGTGCAACTTTAATATTTTTTAGAATCGTTTCGGGGTCTAAGCCAGCACCTATTGCAAATTGTTGAATTCTTTCAGGCCGAAAAGTATTCTCAGTATCAATATAAATTGCAGTAGCAGTTGGATCTTGTTTTTGTACTTGAACTGCCAACCAATGAGCAATTTGAGTTTTTGCACTACCATATTGACCAAAACATTCAGTTATAGCACCAGTTTCAAATCCACCACCCATCAACTCATCAAAACCTTCACAATCCATTTTAATTTTAACAACTCTGGATCTTTTTTCAAGAAGTTTATCGCCAGATTCAAAACCCATATCTAATGAACTTCTACAAAAATTAATCATCTTTCTAGCAGTACTTTCAGTAACACCAGATGCATCTACTAACTCACCAGGAGTTGATACAGCAATAGACATTAATTCAGAATATCCGCCTTCTTGAAGTTTTTCTGCAGTAGCAGCCCCCACACCAGGAATGTCAAAAATAGTTAATTTAACTTTTTCTTCTTCTGGTTTTTCTACTACTTCTACCTCGTCAATAATTTCTTCTTGCTCTTCATTTATTTCAGGAATTTCACTTGAACTTTGTTCTTTGATTTTTTTTTCTTTAGTCATTATTATCACCTTCTATTTTATTTCTTTATATGTTTTTATAAACAAAAAATGAAAATTTTCCGAATTTTCTGGAAAATTTTCATATGGAAAAAATTACTCATCCTTCAAGACAAGATATTCAAAAGCTTTGTTTGCAACTAAAGCTACTTTTGGTAAATCATTAATTCTTAAAGAAGAAGTTGATTTCCAATTATCATCTTTATCTTGGTATCTTCGCTCAATACTTATAGTTCGGAATTCAGTTTCCTCACCCTCAGAATTTTTTCCTTGGTTTTTCCAGATTACAGCACTTACAACGCCAGTGCTAAACTTTTTTTCTATTTCGTTTACTCTACTTGTTTCTAATTTTGGTTTTTTATTCATTTTATTTGCTCCTTGCTTTCGCATTTTATTTCAACTATTGTTTCCAACAGCGGAGTCGATTTGTAAATCGATAATGATTGTAAAGGTTATTTCATTTATATACTCTTTCCGGGAAGATGTCCAGTGACCAGTGGGTTTTTATGTCGATAAAAGAAAAAGGGGGTGTCCAGTGGGTCCATCTAAATAAAAACAATAAACTAAAAAAAGTAAAACAATTTAAAGCACTAATTCTTACCTTTAAGTATAATGCTTGAAAATCTAATGTTAAAAAGAGATTGGTTTCCACTAACAAGAATGGAAGGTGAAAAAAAATACCCTGAACAATCTAATAACATAATCCCTTTTTTACATCCGCACATAGTCAAAAAGGGCATAGAACTCGATTTGTTTAATGAGAAACTCATTCAAGAAATAGAGGAAATTGCAAGTTTAGATAAAGGATATCAGATAAAAATAGGAAATAAAGAAATTGAAAATGATCACATATTCTTTCCAGATTATATACCAGGATTATGCATCCACCCACATAAAATAACACCTAGTGGATACGATAGCGGAATTTATATCGAGGGAAATGTTGCTAAGGAGAATGGTTGTAATGGATTATTATGTAGCCAAAAAGGATTATACCGATTACCTTTTGGAATTCAGTTAAATTATGAAATATTAAAAGAGTATCAAATGAATCAAGAACAAAAAAAGGAACAATGCACACTAAGAGTTCAAAGAGGATGGCATGATCATAATGTTTATGAGCCGGTGATAATTAAAAGTGTTGTAATTAGTTTAAATAATGCTATTGTTAGACAAATTCATTCAAAACAAAAATAAACAAATTTCCAAACCTAAAAGAATTTCTTAACGACTTTCAATATACCTTGTTTCCAGGGAACTCTATGACTTACACCTTCTTTATTTTCATATTCTTTGTAATGTTTTTCATACCATTGATAACTCCTAATTAATGCCTCGGCAGTAGAATATTTTGGTTTCCATCCTAATTGCTTTTCTGCTTTTTCTATTGAAACAAAAGAATCGCGATGAGCAGTTTCGTAAACCCATTTGTACAATGGACTAAGTTTTAAAAATTCTAAAAATCTCAAAATCAAAATTGTCGGTCTTGCGGGTGTTCCGATTACTCTTTTACCTGTTTTTGCATATTTTATAACTGCTCCAAAATCTTTTTTCATTGTTGTAAATTCTTTCGAACCAATATTAAAAACATCATTAACTTTATTTTTTTCTCCAGTCATACAAATATGAATTGCATCACACAAATCTTCTACATCTAAAAGTTGATAACGATTATTTCCCCACCCAATAATAGGTAAATTGCAACCTGATTTTATCCAATCAAAATAAATTGCAAAAACACCCAACCTTTCTTTACCTACAAAAGATTTTGGTCTTAATACTGGAATAATAATCCCTTTTCTTCTATACTTATTGCACACTTTTTCAGCCAAAACTTTAGCTTCACCATATGGACCAACACCATACATTTTATCAGTTTCAAATAGCGGATGATGTTTAGGAATTCCATAAACTGCAGTTGTTGAAATATGAATAATACGTTTTACATTCTTTTCAATAGCACACCTAATTACCTTTTCTGTACCTTTATAATCCGTAGACATAATTACTTCTTTAGGATATAACGGTAAAGCAGCAGCACAATTAACAACATAATCAACATCTCTCATTACAAAATCTAAATCGTCTAAACTTCTTATGTCTCCTTGATAACGCTCAATTTTATCATTACAATCTTTATAATCAAATTTTTCAAGGTCAATAATTCTAACATCATACCCTTTACTTAACAGAAATCTAGTTAAATTTATACCTAAAAAACCCGCCCCACCAGTGATTAATACTCTTTGCATTAGACAAGTAAGTCGGTAGGTATTTATATAGATATATAATTTTAAACACTTAATTCTAATAAGTGGAATCAAATAAAAATCAAAATATAATAACCAAGATTATGGCATTTTGATAACTAGAATTATATTAATTATAATAAAGATTAAAAATATTAAAAATTCTAAAAATGTTCCAGTTCTTAAAAAACCCCTTATTCTTATCTTTGAAATGGGATGAAAAGGCATTATTCCCTGCCTTGTAATTAAATCACCAATTAAGTGAGACGTGTAACCAACCACAAAAGCAATTACGTAAATTCTTCGAGTGTATGTTAAAAGTACAAACCCAAAAATCATTAATGGAAATACTGAATGAAAAAAACCACGATGTTCAAATAAAAAAGATAAAGGTTTGAAATATCTGCCCAATTTTGATTCGGGATGGTCTATGTCTGGCAACATTGACGAAATTAAAGCAATTCCTAAAAATAATATTTGATTAGAAGGATTAAACAAAGGAATAGTAAACATAACTAACAAAAACGAAAAAGCTAAATGAGTTTTATACATCATTTTTTAATTTGGCAAGTTCTTCTTTTGGGTCGGGATTAATGTTAACTCCACTCGCCATGAATTCTAACCTTTCAAACATTTGATTTTTAACAACTCTTCCCGTAACTTTAACTAAACTACCAAGCATATTCTTTTTAACATCTGCAAAAGATTCAGGTTCGTCCCTTATTTTCAACATATCTTCATCTTTCATTGAAGTTAAAGCTAAAGCTTGATCTCTAAAAAATACTGCCCTTAAATTATCTGTACCATCATCTAAAAAAGCATTAAGTACATAAGAGAATTTAATATCTGCATTAGGATGAGCTTGACAAGCGTTTTCTTTAACACTTTTATTACATTGTGAGCAAACTGAAAAAAACTTTGGATCAAACATATCAACTAAAGTACCCAACAATTCAATATTTGTTTCATTTTCTTTTAAATCCGCAATATTCTTTCTTTTAAATTCTGTTTTAATGGGTTGATTTGATACTTCCACCGTTTCTCCCTTGGGATTGATTTCTAATTCACTTCTTTCATTCATATGAATTTCCATATTTCCATTATTTTCTCTTGAATATGCAGACTTTACTTTTACAATATCATTTTCTTTTATTTCATTAACTTTTTCAGCAACATGTCCCCACATTACTAGTCGAATAGTTCCAGTTTCGTCACCAATTAATAAATTCGCAACCTTTCCTTTTCTTTCACCCACTTGAAATTCTTTTAAATCGTATTTTCTCAAAACTTTTCCTAATACTTCAACATCTCTTAAACCTTGAAGAACATTTTTAATTTGTATTCTTCCTGAAAATTGAGCATTTAATTTAATATTTAATTCATTAGCAATAATATGTGCTGCTCCTTCCTTTGAAATTAATCCAGAAAGTTGATCCATTTTCTTTTTAATTTTAGTTTCAATCTCTTCTTTAGAAATACTAGAATTTTCAACAATTTTTTGAACTAAATCATCATAAGGAATTTTAATCATATTACTTTTTCTCTTCTTGTTCTTTATATATTTTATTGTTATTAAATTATTGAAACTGGTGCTTCTCCATGTTCATTATAATCAAAATTATCTTTTTGAACGCCAAGATTATTAATAGAAGGGTCTACAGGAATTAATAAAAATTCAGCCTGATTACCATACCTAAAAGGGTTTTTTAGTGGAATTAGTCCTAATGGGGCAAGTGTTACCACATTATAAACCGGTTCGCCAAATCCTGAATTTAATGCATTTGAGATAAGAACACTGGGCATTTGACCCATAGTATGATAAAAGTAATATTTGTTTTGGAAATCTTTTGTTTCAGTTCCATCTAAATTTTCTAAAACTAAAGTTGGATCCCTTAAGTTTAATTTAACAGCAGCATATTCAATAGAAGGATAAGGGGGGATTGCAACAGTTAACATTGGAGAAATAATTTCTAAAGGTTTAATAGGTAAAGTATCTTTAGAAGTTGCCTGCTTTTGTATTTCAAAAATATTACCATCATCATCATAAGCTACAATTTTAATGTTGTAGGGTTGATTATCTATTAAATCATTTAAAACATAAACAAATTCACCATTATCATTAAAATAATAAGACATACCATTTTCAAACAGTCCTTGAGCACCAAAATTATATTCACACTTTAACGAATTTCCGGCATTTTGCATCCTACATCTATCAAAAGGTTTTTGATTACCATATCCCCAATCAATTTCATCATAAACTAAAACATCTTTGAAAGGAATAATTGTCTTTTTCAATTTATTATCAACATAAATCTCATACTTTTTCAAATCTAAAGACAAAGTATCTTTCCAAATAACCAATAATGTTCCTTGAGAAAACTCTTTTGATTCAACTCTAAAATCCTGAAGAGATAAAAAGGGTTCAACTTGGTCTTCAATATAAACTGCGAAATTATACTCCAAATTGTTTTCATAAGATTGAATCTTTGATTGTGTTAAGTTAAACCTAAACATCCTATTTTCATAATCACATTCTTTTAAATTTAAACCATTATATAATTTTGATTTAGGTATGAAATAAACATTTTTTGAATCTTTTTTATAAAAATCAATTTCGTCCATGGGAGTTAAGGGCAAGTTATTAGTTTTAATTGTGTCTTTTAAGTTATATTTAATATTATTAACCCGGGGAACAGGAACATAATCATTTTGATTTTGTTCTGCAATATGAAAATTCAAACTTGTTTGATATAAATTTCCACTTTCGTTAATTACTCTATTACCAACATCAAAATCAAAAGTAATATCTTCTTTTAATGAAGAAAAAGAGACGTAACAATCTTTCTGCTTAATTCTTTCTAATGTTTGAATGTAATCAATAAATTTAATCTTTGGATTTGTAATAATTGTTTGTTTTAATTCAAAAGGTATTATTTTATTAAATTCCTCGGTTTTGATTTTAACACAATCATTCAAATTTTGTGTTGTTTTAGTATTTTCTTTATTATTACAATCTTCTAAATTTAGAATAAATTGTTCAATTGCTTGATAAGCGGATAAATTATAATCAAAATATTTAGTAAAAGCTGGTTTAAAAGAATAAATCCTTTTATCTGGTTCTTTTTTAGAAATGTTTATTTCCCTATCTAAAACAGATAATCCAGTTATGCTAAATTTAGTATTGTTATTTGCAAAAAATTTGAAATAGTTTTTATTTAGTTTATTGGTTACAATTAAGTCCTGAAATGATTTATTAAAAGGAACTAAAATTTGTTTTTCAACATTAGGAATGCATTTTGCATATTCTTCATTTGAATTTTTATAACTCCACAAATTAGCATTTTGGTAACTGCCACACTTGTTTTTATCGGCAAAACCACCATTTGATGCCAACTCATATATTGCATCAATACCTGCAAGATTAGCAACAGTGTCATATTGAAAAAGTTCTATTTGAGCTTCTTGGTATTTAAAAATTATTTGAGACTGTATTGTTCCTAAGGGGTCTGCATTGAATTTTTCACTAAAATTAACAAATGCAATTAAAAGAGAAATAAGAGTAATAAAAACTAACATTATGCTAAAGATATATGCTTTTTTATTCATCATTTTTTAAACATCCGATACGCAAATAATACAGTACCATTATCTGTTGGAATTAAAATCTCTACTGACGGTGAAGTGATCCAAGTATTAATTGTACCTAAATGCATTAATTCACTATTTTGATACATAAACATACCATTTTGATCTTCTAAATAATAAGACATCCTTTTATCAGCATCATTAAAAAAAACTTCCATGCATTCATGCCAAACTTTGTAAGATTTTGCAGCCAGTTCATCATTAAAACTATTTTTTAATTTTTTTTCATCATCCAATACAGAATAAAGATTTTCAGCTTTTTCCTTGAGCCCTTTTTTAATGAAATAATTTACCAAATCAACAGGAGTCAAATTATCTAAATCATTTGCTTTTGCAAAACTACAATAATCTAATCGCGTGTTTAAATAAGCCACACCGTAACTTAAATCTGGAATGTTTTGATTTAATTCTCCTTCTATCTTTTGTTCAGAAGCGCTAAAATTATTAGTGCATGCCCTTAAATTAAACAAAACAATAAATACAATAATTACTAAAGCCCAAACTACCCAACTCCATACATCTACTATTGTTTCTGAAGGCCCCATAGCTCGTTTATTCATTTTTGTACCAACACATCAATTATTATTTTTCCTTTCCAAAAATTAAAACCATCTCTAATTAATACAGGTCTTTCTACTTGCAAAGTTGCTAATCTTTCAGGATAATCTCTTAAAACATCAATTTCTGCATAATTTTTTTGCGTATCTTCATCATCTGAAACATAATACCTTTTTACAATTGAATTAGATGAATTAAACAAGTCTATTTTAAATGCGATATTATTTTTTTGAGTATATAACTTATTTGAAAAATCTACTGTTTGAAATTTATTTAAATCTACCACCCCGAATTCAACTCTTTTAGTAATTTGATCTTGATACATAATTAAATTTGAATTATAAATTTCTTCAGTAATTGATTGCATTTGAAGATTTTCTACTTTGATGTCTTGTAAAACAAAAGTATAAGTAATAACTGAAACAACAATTACAGTAATTGCTAAGAAAATCATTTTCATAATGTACATTATAAAATCATAACTTAATGGACTTTCATTGGCCATTTCTTAACACCTCAGCAATTAAAGCTAGTTTATCGTCATTATGTAATACATTTTTATTTACATTACCAATTTCAAAAATAATGTGTTTATCGTGAGTAGGAATTATTGCAACACCATCGATTGCAACATTTAATTGATCTTTGTAAAATTCAACACTCTGAGAACTAGCCCCACAAGTTAAAGATAAAACATCAATTACAATTTGTAAGTTATTATTATTTGAACCTTTAATTTTATCTAAAACTTCACAAGTATTGACATCATTAGGAGATGTCATAAATTGTTTACAAATAGCATTAATATCAGAATTATCAATTTCATCTTTCCAAATGTCTTGCACTTCACATAATAACTTAATTTGATTATATTCAAAACTAGATTCATCTATAGTTGGATCTAAAAATTGATTGATAATATTACAGGCAACATTATAATTTTCTTCATAATTTTCTTTGGGAACGTAAGCAATAATAAATGAATGTCGAGGTTCATAATCTCCAAATGAAAGTAAAATGTGTTTATCTTTCAAATTTTCAGGACTAATATAATTATCAGTTAAAGAGGGGTCAATTAATTTAGATAATTTTAAAGATTTATCAATTCCCAACCCCTTGTAAACTCGTTTATTATCAGTATAAAATTCTTCTTCAAAACCATTTAATTTTGTTATTACTTCTCCAGTAATTTCATTACCTTGCTTATCATAGTATTTATTTGCATCTCCAGATTTTAATGGCCTAATTGGAAGATTATAGGATGTTTTTGTACATTCTAATTTTCTAAGTTCTTTATTGATTGATTGTTTTAACTCAAAATTATCCGTTTTTTGAATAGTTATTGAATTTTTTCCCACAGTTACAACATTAGAAGTTATATCAAATACTTGATCTATAATCAAAAGTTTAAGTCCAACATTTGAAATTGGAACTTCATCAGCAGTTTCTGCATATGAAATCCCGTCCTTGGTAATATGAGAATAATAATCGTCCCATTTAAGCATTTGATTATCTTCCTCAGTTAAATAAGAATAATAAAAATTACCAGGAATTGCAGCAATGGTTGACATTACAAATCCTAAGTTTTCTGACACCATTATTCTTCTTAAAGAATCTATGTCAATAGAATTAGCTCTGCCAATTAATGCAACAAAAATAATTCCTAATAATACGACCTGAATGATAATAAGATACGTATCACTAATACCTCTTTTATTCATATTAAGAATTCTAATGTTTTTAGTATATAAATTTTGGGGAAAAGATTATGCTCATAACGAAGTGAGGTTGTATAAATGTTTTATTTTTAAACTTAAAATTCACTTATAATCTTCACTTAAGATTCAACAGTAATTTTGTACCCTTGTGCAGTACAGTTTTTAATAAAATCTTCAGTCCCCTTAATATCGTCCCTACTAACTAAAGGATTAGGATAAGTTTCAATTAAATATTTAGCAAAACTATTAATAAAAGAATTTTCATCCCCCGGTAAATCTAACTCGGTTACTTCCTTAAAATCTGAATATTGAGGATTTTTCACTAAAGAATAAAGCCATTTGTATTCTCTAATATCAAAAGAAACAGGAGTTCCATCATCATAATAAACAAAATCACGTTTGAATTTTCCAATTATACATTTACAAGCATCACATGGTCCACCACAATCAATATTTATTTCACCTTGTGAAATACTCCAAGATTCATCTTCACAATGTGGTACACAAATTCTGTCGCTTCTTCTGCACCCCTCGCCGTCTTGACAGTCATCATCACCAATACAACCACACAATTTAGAAGAAGGATTACAGTAATTTGTTATACAATCATAATCACGTTGGCATTTTCTACCTATTGAACAAAATATGGGACATGAACCTCCACAATCAATATCGGATTCAGAAGAATCTAAAATGTCATTAGAACACTTAGTAAGAAGGGCAGTCATAGAATTTATTTCAGTTCTTGTTAAACCCTTAACATCATTATTATTTTCTTTTATTGGAGTTGTTCTTATTACAATGTTTCCGTTTAAGTCAATTTTTTCTATAAGAATGTTAATTAAATCAAAATCAGTTAACGTTGTATAACTTCCAGAATATCCATAAGGTAAGGAATTTTTAAGTCTTGTTGAACCACTATAACCTTTTCCGTTAAAAATTGTTGGAGAAATGAAATAAATATTATTTTCAAGAATTGAAGAACAAGCTAAAATTTTACTTTTTTCTTCAACTAAACAAATACAACCACCAGTTTTACAACCTAAATCTTCATATTTTAATTCAATTGGGGAACCGGGTTCAAAAAGATTAGAACTTTTATCGGCATTTATATCAATTGCAATAAGACCATAACCATTTTTAATGTAAAAAGGCATTTCTTTAGCAATATACTTTTCTTCAGATTCTAAAAAATATTCTACAGTAGACGTAAATCTTTCATAATTTAACTGTGAAGCCGGATGTATCCCATCTGATAAAAAAATACCATAAAGTTTAGCACCAATCATAATAATAATTAATAATGCAATACCTGCAAGAACTAAATGCAAAACTTCACCCATAAATCCTTTCATAGTTATCAGAATAGAATTTAAGGTTTAAATACTTTTTTATTACAAATGAGTTATTTGGCTTTAATTATTTTGCAAGAACACAACAACATCCATCTTTTGCCAAACAATCCTCTGCATGACCCACACATTTTGTAATTGAATCAAAAACATCTTGTTTGAAATCAGTTTTACACTTACTTTCGATATAACATCCTTTTTGTCTTGCACCAGTTTTAGAATCAACAATGTCAGAACACTTCTCAACAATACAACATTGAGAGTAGGTATCTATTTCATCATTAGAATAATCTGCTTGACTTAATTTAAGTGCGACCTTTATTTGACTAGAAGGACAACCACCTTTTACCGTTCCCAATTGTTCGGAAGATTCAGTTGGACATCCTGTGTTTGAGCACATTCCATAATTACTACCCACTGCATTTTCACAAGCAGAATAAGCCAAAACATTACTTGTACCAGACCTTATTTTAGTAATCCAAGGCAAACCAACAAAAGCTAAAAGTAAAAGTAAAACAACAGTAACTACCATAGTTGCCAATGCCAATTGTACTGCTTTTTTATTCATTTTTATTTTTTAGTTTTATTTGTTTTTAATTGTTTTGATTTTAATTAACTATTATATAATTTACTTTGAACACAAATGGTTAGAATCACAATTTGCCGATTTACAATCCAAATTTATTAAACAATTTTCTCCAATTTCACATTTAAGACGACATGAACCACCACAATCAACATCGGTTTCGTCACCATCTTTTAAACCAGTATTACAAAAAAGATCCAAACAAATTCCTTCTTTACCATACATAGTTTCACAAAAATCAGATTCACAATCTAAATCAATTTCGCATCGTTTTCCATTTTCACATTTAAAACAATGACCTCCACAATCAACATCGGTTTCATCACCATCTTTTGAACCAGTGTTACAATAATTTTTCATACACTTTTTTTCTTTATCATTTGCAGATATTCCACAAATACTAGATTCACAATCCTGACCATTTAAACATTTATTATCGTATTCACATTTATTACATCTATCGCCACCACAGTCAACATCAGTTTCGTCAGGATCTTTGTTACCATTATTACAAAGACTTTCACGACAAATTCCAGTTTTATCATTAGACATTTCACAAAAATCAGATTCACAATCTAAATCTATTGAACAATTTTTTCCATTTTCACAGCTATCACATTCTTCACCACCACAGTCAACATCAGTTTCATCTTCATTAACTTCACCATCAAAACAACGATGTATATCTAAATCATAACCTTTATACTTACAATAAGAAATAAAATATTTAATGCCTTTTTCTTCAGATTTTGAATTCATATCAACAGCTATTGTTTTATGTTCACCGTACAATGAATCAATAATTTCATCATAACTTCCTTCCTTATCATTAAACTTCAAAGTAAGTACATCGCCAGAATAAATATATTGAGTAGTATCACCATATAAATTAAATATTAATTCGTCCAAATAATTAATTTTACATGAAGTTTCGCTATCTTTGCCTTCTTGTTCAAGATATATACAACATTTTAAATCATCAGCGATAGACTCTCTAGAATAAGTTATAAAATAATCTCCTTCAACTTTTGTTAATTTTTTACATTCCGCATTATTTAATACTGTGACTGAATCGTACTTTTTACCAGAACTTTTAACAATATCTAGTTCATTATATTCGTCTTTAATTTGAGAACAAAACTTTTTTGTTTTATCTTGAATTTCATTAAGACTTGAGCTTTGTTGGGAAAATGATTTGAAAACAATCAATAAAACAACCGATGCAACAATAAGTACCATTACCATTATTACGGCTCCATTCATACTCAAACCAAAACCACCTTTCTTGTTCATTATTTAAATAATTGAAGTTTTAATATAAATACTTTCTTGTTTAAAAAACTTTTAAAAAATTATTTCCCATCATCTGACCTATATAAACAACAGAGTAAATTATCTTCTTCTACATCTTTTGTTGTAAATACAGCATAATCAGTTTCTTTTATTCCTTTGTCGTCATCACCAACTTTAACAGAATTTGCTTTTTCTTTAGCTAATACTTGACATTCTGAATCTTTAAGAACATTAATTGATTGATACCTTATATATTGTTCATCTTCATTTTTTGAAGTTTCATATTTTTTATTTAACTCTTCAACAACTTGAAAACAATACTTACTTCTTTTATCCTCAATATTGCCCAAATAACCTGAAAACGATCTCACTCTATTAAATACGGCAGGAATTGTAAAAGCTAATAAGAAAACTAAAACAAGCATAATTGCAACCGTTGTAATTGTAAGTGACACGCCTTTATTGTTTATCATGATATAAATTTAGAATGAAGATATATAAATATTATTATTTGTAGAAAAATTTAAAGAATTACGTTGTTGCTGGAATACAACAAACTGATTTACCAAAAATACCCTTACTACATTCAACATTATTAGATTTACAAACATTGGCTCCAACATACTGAATGTGTGTTTGTTTATTACATGATACACCACATGAAGTACAATCACCGCCTTTACTTTCACAATCACCAATACCAGTAGTAAATCCGCCAGCTTGTTCTCTAAATATAAAAATCATAATTAATAAAACTATTAAAGCTAAAACAGCTATAACGATAGTAGAAATCGATAATTCAAATCCTTTATTATTTTTGAATAGTTTCATTTTAATATAAAAAAAAATTAAACGTTTGCTTCTGGACTAATGCAACAAACTTGTTTTCCATCGCCTGCAGAATTGTCGATTTGTCCACAATCTGTTCTTGCGGGATATCTTACTATTTGTCCAGTTGAAACTGCATCAACAACATCACAAGAATCGTAACAATCTCCGCCTTTACTTCGACAATCTTTTACTCCTACAGCAAATCCACCAAATTGACCAGTAAATACTGCGACTAAAACAACTAAAATTAGTAAAGCA
Source organism: uncultured Methanosarcinales archaeon (assembly GCA_964561995.1). Lineage (GTDB taxonomy): Archaea > Nanobdellota > Nanobdellia > Woesearchaeales > JABIAG01 > JABIAG01. The sequence continues at coordinate 17,720 of CAZLQZ010000003.1, forward strand.
ATAGCTGCAACAACAATTGTAGTTATTGATAATCCTTGACCTTTTGACATTATAGACACCTCATGTTATATTTATAAACTTTTTATCGTGGTTCTAATATATAAATCTTTCTATGATTTTAAGAGCAATACTTTTTAACATTATCATCAGAATTACTTAAATTGGGATTATCTGTACAAAAAAACTTTTGTTTTTCTTCTTCTTCCATTATAACTTGTTCTGGACCAAAACATTCAGAAGAATATTCATAATAAGATAGTGCGGCAGTATTGTCGTGAAGTTTTGCTTGTAAATTTTTTGAAAAGTCACCCAAATTAGTTTTTGAAATTTCACAATACTTATTACCGGAACCAAGTCCAATAACAGAAGCAAGCCTATCCTTTGTTCCCTTAAAAACAGGAGCAAAAACCATTAAAAGTAATAAAGATATAATTACAATTACCGAAAGAGTTAATGTTAAATTAAATCCTTTTTTATTCATCTTATATTTTTATACGCTTGAAAAAAGTCGGCAGAGTTAATTAAAAACCAAATTACAATAAATAATAATATTCCAAGCATAACCCAAATAATTATGCTTTTCCAAGCAAGATCAAATCCGCCTTTTTTATTATTAAATAATTTCATTCTTCAAACAACCTCACAGGTATGTGAGTACAATTAATTTCTTTTGTTAGTGTTTCATTAGTATAAGGTCTTAATAAAACTTCCGAATAATGTTCAAAATCTTTAGCAGCAATTCTTGCTTGAATAGCAGCATAAGCTCCACCACCAATCACCAGTAATGTACCAACGCCTGCCGTAACCAAACCAACTGTAGCACCAATTCCAGTAGCAGAAGCACCCAATCCACCCTTAATAAAAAAAACTCCAGTTGCTACAGCAATTCCTGCCCCAGTTATCGCAGTTGCTGCCCCAACAACCATAGTTCCACCAGCAGCAGCAAATTGTGGACTTCTTTTTATATAATTTGACAACAAATCTTGTCCTTTAATATCTACGAAAATGACAGCATACCTTTCATCATCATTAAATATCATTTTTTCATTGACAGATTCACGAGAAATTGCTTGCTCATAGTCTTGAACAATTTTGGCGTCTTGACTTTCAAAATCTTGTAAATAACTTAAATAGCTATATCCTTTGCCAGGAACATAAGCGTCAACAAGGTATTTTCTAAATGCAGTAACTTCTTTAGTTTCTTCAGCTTCAATTATAGAACAAACTGAACAAAAGACACCATCACCATTAAATAAATTCAATTTTCCTTCACCATACAGGTCCCAACATTCTCGCATTTCTTCTGCTAATTGTCCTTTAACTTTTTGTTCATTTCCTTTAAGAGTAATTTTATTTGCAGGACACTTGATTTCTTCAACTTTAGCTTTTAGACCATTATCCAATAATTTAGCATGAGTTTGTACACTAGTTTTACAAGTTCTATACCTTGTTGCCTCTTGAATGGTATCAGTAACAGTATAAACTAAAACTCCTAACAATGACAATATAATTAGAAAAAATATAACTTGTACCAATTTGTTTTGAATAAATTCCATTTTTTAGTTTTCTAATGTATTACACACATCATTTATCTTTTCAGGTTCAATAAAAGCCATTTTTGAATATGTATCGTGATTTGAAAATCCAAATGCAGCAGTCATGATTGTACCCCAAAAACCAGCATCTTTACCGCCCAAGTCCTTATTTACTACAAAGACATTAAGTAAATAATAAGTTTTTCCTTGTTTTAAATTTAAATTCCAGGGGTCAATAATTGCATCTTCAGCTTTACTAAACCAACCATCAAACCATAATTCTTTGTAACTTAACTTTTCAATTCCATAAAAAGGTAAATTGTTTTTAAAAATAATTCCTGGTTCTAAAAAATCCCTATTTTTGTCATCTATTGAAAGATAAGTGTTTAAAGGGCCTTGCATAACAAGTGATGAAAAAGAATTATCAGGCATTTTGAATTGTGAACAAACATAACAATGCGTTTTTCTTTTAGAATATTCACCCGGCAAAGGGTTTAGTTTTCCTTCACCAAACTTATCCCAACAATCAACCATTTCATCAGCCATTAACACTGCCATTTCTTTTTTAGCCCTATCTTCATTAGAACTCAAATCAATAGTACCCAAATCTTTAGCAGGACATTTAGCATAAACAAAATCTTTATCATCCAAATATTTAGAAAACTCTGATGCTTTTAAAACTTCCAACTTACATTTCTTACTATCTGTTTGACTTTCAGTATGTACTCTTAATTCATTTAAAAAAACAAACAAAATAGCAAAAATAAAAAGAGATATAATTATCACAACTAATGTTGTTTGCGTTAAAGTTACTCCTTTTTTGTTTTTTATCATTTTATACAATATTATTTACAATTACTATTAAAAGTACGAAAAATATGATTAACAAAATCAAATACAATAATGTTTTTAATGTTGGGGATAGCATTTTAACATACCTTTAATATTATCTCTACTGCTCCTTTATCGGACGTAAATATAAATGTATCTGCGTAAACCTTTCTTGCACGCTCACAACCAGTTACATCCGGTTCGAAGTTATAAGTTGTTTTATTAATCAAACAACCATCTCTCATTCTAATCTCAAATTCATAGTTTATCTTGCTTTCTTCTAAACTGTTTTTTAATATTTGCGTTATTGCACCATCTATTGGATTAAATAATTCATAATAACTATTAGTATATGAAGTACATTGAATTTGATCATAAGCATTTTCTGCATAAGCACATTTTTGAGGGTAAGTATCACTATAAGTTAAATGTGAAGCCACATCATTAATTAAAATTTCAACTCTTTGATTTTTACAATCAGTAGTCGTATCTTTCATAGTATTCAATATCTTAGTAGGAAGTTGCTTAAATAAAAAATCCTCAGCAATTTCTTGTTTTTCGTCTGAAAATTTAATAAATAAAAGTAAACCAAGCATAAAAAGCACCATAATTATTGCTAATCCAAATATTTCCAATTGTCCTTTTTTATTGTTATTCATGAATATGCCTCAATAATTAACCAACCAAAATAACTAAGTTCTGGAACGCATCGTTTATCCAACAATGTTAAAGGAAAGTAAAATGTTTTTTTACTTTGTAATCCCGAACTAAAATCAAATAAAACTTTTTCTGGAACTGTTATGGTTGTATCAGTTGGATTTAATGCAAAAAACGCAGGTGCTTTTGTGTTACAATTATCTTCATCGAATGCTGGACTATAAACCCATCGAATTATTACTTTAGTATTTCCAAACTCTTCCCGATAATACCTCGGCCTAAACCGTACATTATCAACAAAACTCTGAAGTTTTTGAATTTCAAAACAATCTTTTGTTACATCTGAATTAATAGAACATTCCAATTCAGGAGTAAACAATACTTTTCGTGCAATTTCAGTTGCTTTTTGCTCATTTAAAGTACTTGTTAACCTTTCTAATTTAGAAGCTTGAAAATTCGAATAAATACTAACTCCGATAATTAATAGAATAAAAAATACAAACAACACAACTGTTGATTCCATTAATTGAAGTTGGCCTTTCTTAGAAATCTTTGATTTCTGAGATACAAAAAATTTAATATGCTTAGTTGGGATTTTCATTTTAATATATGGTTGCGCAAGACTTTCTTGCAAGTTTTCTATTTGTGTTTTCTAATATAAATTTACTATTTTGTAATTCATCAGTATCAATTAAATTAGAATAAAAAGTATCAAAAGCATCTAAATTTGGCAATATTTCAGTTTCTAAATCAGATTTACAATAAGTTCCCCTTACTACATTACCCCAATCATCATTACTATAATAATCAATAAAATAATTGGTTTTACCGACTAAGACTTTTGATGTTAGTCTCGATTTAAAAAATGCTTTTTTCATGTTACATTCAAATAAAGCAGCATCTTCAGAAAATATTGCTCCTAAAATGGAATCTTTAACAAAATAAGGAAAACCATCGGGAAAATTGACCGTTTTATCGGGCCTACCATTATTAAAGAAAAATAATCCGGATTGATTAATACAAATTTCGTGAGGTTTATTTTCAGAAGTACACTCGCCAATTTTAAAAAAAACATGCCTTACAAAATTAAAAGATGTGGGTTCTATTTGTGTAACTATTCTTGAATCTTTATATCTTTGAGGAATCATGGAATAAACTTCACCACATAAACCATTACAATTAGCCGGAAAAACTATTTTTTCACCAGGAACAGCTAAATAAAGAAAATTTGCAGCATGGAATGGAATATCCCAACTTGAAGCAAATGAAATCAATTCAGTTGCTTGTAAATTTCTTATTGAAAATAAAGGTTGAGTATTAAAATCAATTGAAGCTTCAGAACTTTTTAAAGATAAAGAACTATCACAACCAATCAAATCAGAACAAGGTTCAGCACAATCATAAACAAAATGTTTATTTGAAATTTGAACTGTTGAAGAAGTATCAGTTGAAACAGATTTACCAATTAATAAATCTTCCATATCCTTAAGAATTCTCATTTCTAATTCTTTTTCTGTAATTTTTGTTTGAGCATTGATTATATTAAAAAAAAACATCATAATTACTGCTCCCGCAATGAGTACAAATACCCAATTAAAAACCACAGGAGTTAAGGCCTTAGAATTCATCTTGTCAATGGTTGAATTTTCGTTGCGTCACCCAAACCTTCCATCTTAACTTCAATTTTACCATACTTAGTTTCATAACAAGTGTAATTATCGTCGTTAATACTAGTGAAATTTCCAATTTTAACACTTCCTAAATCAAATGCTTCTAAAACAAAACCGCCCTTTCCTAATAAAAATAAATTTTTGTTTGGAGATTCTCCTTCATAAGCTTGTAAAGCATAAGGCACTAAATTTCTATAAAAACTACAATCACTACAAGAAGTAATAAAACAAACTTGTTCGATTTTACTAGGAACATTATAAGAAAACACTTCAGAAGTACCCCTTAATCTTCTTACAGAATCTACATCTTCAAATATTTTATTAGTTAATTTAACCAAGGACACATCATCAGAAGTTGAAAATATTGCGGCAATTCCTTTAAAAGATATTAAAAACATTAATCCTATTACTAAAGCAATTAAAATAAAAATAAATACTGTTGATGTTTGTGCTTTCATTTTTTAGTCATCCTCTTTAATTTTTTGAATGGTGAAGATCTATTTTTCTTTTCGGGTAGTTGTTTTAAATCTTTAAATACGCCGGGCCCCGATTTAGGTTTTTCTAATGCTTCTAAATCTTTTTGTAACTTTTTTAATCTTGAAAAGGCATCATCAACATCAGATTTTGGTTTTTTAGTTGACTTTGCTTTTTTATTTAATTCATCTAAACTTATAAATTTATTACTTTTCTTTTTTCTTTTGGTTCTTTTCTTTTTAGGCTTTGTTTTGGGTTTTATAGGTTTAGAAATTGTTGATTTTGCTAAAGGTTTGCCACTGATTTTATTTTCAATAGGTTTTGTTTTAGTTAAAGGGGAAAGTTTCTTTTTCAAAGGAGGTAAATTCTTATTTAAAGATATAACCTTTTTACCCAAAGGAGGTAATTTTTTATTTAAAGGGGGAAGTTTACTCGTTAAAGGGGGCAATTTATTTAATGGTTTTCCAGTCCTGCCCAAGGGTGGAAAAGAATTTTTTGGTCTAACCCTTGGTGCGGTGGATAGGGAAAGTGGTGGCTTAGCAAAAAATTGCTTATAAGCAAAGAACCCACCTACACCTAGAGCTGCCAAAACTAATAAAATTAGTAATAATAAAGGCCAAATTGAACCACCATCAGAAGCATCTAATGGATCTCTTCCAGCAGAAATTTCATCGCCGTCATTCATATTATCGTCATCACTATCCTCGTTTTTCGGATCAGTATTATATTGACTTTCTTGTAAATTGGTTAGACCATCTTTATCAGGGTCTAAAAATGCATCTGCGCTATCTCTTGGATCTAAATTAAATCTTATTTCCCAATCATTATCCATACCGTCCCCATCAATATCTTCGTCACACTCATCTCCTTTTCCATCACCATCTAAATCAGCTTGATTTTCATTAGGAACATTGTCACAGTTATCATTTGAATTCAAGAATCCATCATCATCGGAATCTACATCTTTTTCAGTACATCTTCCCGAGTCACACAATCCAGATAAACAATCTGCATTTTCAAAACAAACACTTCCTAAAGAACATTGATAGTATGGTAAACAAACTCCGCCACAATCTAAATCAGATTCTCCAAAATCTAAATTGCCATTTTCACAAGAGTCCAATTCACAAACACCATTTACTACATCGCAATTCTCAGATTCACAATCTGAATTCAAATCACATTCTTCATCAATATCACACTTCTTTGAACATGTTCTTCCACAATCTACATCGGTTTCTTTACCATTTTTAATTCCATCACTACAACTTGGAGCTAAACATACATTTGAAACGCAATTATCATAAATACAATCACTATCGTTTATACAAACTTTATTGTTGTAACATGAACCACACTGAGGTCCACCACAATCTATATCAGTTTCATTACCGTTTTTAATATCATCGTCACATTCGGGAGGAGCTTTAGAATAATCAACAGTAAATTCGTCAGATTCTAAATCATCACTTTCTAATCCAACATTATTTACTGCAATAACTTTCAAAACGTATTCAGTATCATTTTCTAAATCATTAACATCAAATCTTCCAGAAGCAATATATAATATACCAGATTCAAACTCTACCGTTTCATTAACACACTCTTGCCCTTCTGAAGTCGAGATTTTATCGTCATCTAAGAAATCTTCATCTTCTAAACATTCCTCAATATCATCAGATTCTGAATCAGTTAATGCAAATTCCAAATAACAATCAAATCTATCATCTTCATCGTCATCAGCACTTCTTAAACAACTAACTAATTTATCAACACTTAAATCAACCGAATCTACATCACTATCTATTTCGTCATCTATTGGTTCATCATCCAATTTTTCATAGATTTCCAATTTAAATTTATTTATTCCTGATTCATTATCATAAGCACTAACAAAATATCTTACTTCTTCATCATAATATGAATATTCTTCATCAACTAGACCCGTAATTTTGACTTGCTTCATTTCTGGTTCAGTCAAATCAACAATAAAAGAAGATGTTGCAGTTGTTGTATTAAGATTATAAATTCCAAATCTTCTACACATTACATCCAATTGGTAAGAACCAGTTTCCAAATCAGTAACTGGTCTGTAATGTTCTCTTTGATCAGATATAGTAAGATTGTTTGAAACTGAATTTAATTCAAATTCACAGCTTGCGGGTTTATTAGTAGTTACAGCAATTGTTAATGAAGAGTTGCTTAATTTTGCACCATTTACTGGTCTTAAAATAGTTGCTGCAAATTCAGCACCAGGGTCTACTTGAACATCTACTGCACCAGTCCAATTATAACCTGCCTTATCAACACATCTGATTTGTATTGTGTTTACAGTATTATTATTAAGATGCTGTCCAACAACAAATTCTTGAGATTGTAAACTTTTGTAACTAGTTTCGATATCTTCATCCAAACCAGCAAAGATTTCCCATCCTAAAGAAACATTTCTATAACAAACCATGTTTTTCTCATCAGTAGTATATGCATACAAAATTCCAGAGTCAGTTGTAACCTTATTCATGTTTAAAGTTACACTCAAAGAATCTATGTCTTTTGTAATTACAAATGTGGCTGCATGATCAATTCCTTCTGCTTCTCCACCATAATTTTGATCTCTACAGATAACATATAATGGTTGATCAAACAATCCAGTAAATCCAGTTTGGTTATGAATTATTTCATTTAATGATGAAAAATCTCTCATTTCAGTGGCATCGAAGTTGGTATCAAAATTAGACCACCTACATTCGGCACTTCTAGAAGTTTCAATAACAAAATCTACAGGATCAATTTTAGTGTAACCAAAACTTGGATTAATTAATTTGATTCTAAAATCTTCAATTTCAATTTTAAAATTAAATACTTGTTTATTTCCTTTATTTCCATATTGATCAATAGCTTCTATTTCTAAAACATAATCTGCTTCATTTAAATTTTCAAGAACTGAAATTGTAAAATTGTTAGAATTGTTATCGGTAATTGAAGTCAATACAATATTATCAGAATCATCTTTAATTACATAATAACTTACATTTACATTTTCTTGATAAATTATTGTCATATTTGGACGGAGTTCAGTAAGAATATTTTCTAAAACGTCTGCTGCCGAAAATGGACTTTCGGGTTTGTAACCTTGTTGAATTATATTTACTTCGTCAAGCGAAACAAATAAAAATTTATCATCAACATGAATTGCCTGATTCAAAAGTTCTTCTAATTCCTCGGGGTCAGCACTATCAAAAGGAAATGCTTCAATAAATTGATTTACATCATTTTCAATGATATTTTGAAATTCTAAAGCTCTTAAATTGGATTTAAAAGACATAATAAGCACTCTTACATCTTCATCCGATTCACTTTTATAAGCTAAATTTAATGCATTTTCAATTCCAAAATCTTTTGCTTCATCACCTAACCCCACAATATCATACTCTTCATAAGTATAACCAATAATTTCTGAATTGATTTTGTCAATTAAATCTTTAATTTTACTTGTATAAGATAATTCTACAAATTCAGGTCCATCAGTATCAACCAAGAAATTACCTTTATATGTTCCGACATTGTTTGATATAACGCCAGTAGCGTTTATTTCATACTCATAATTTCCATCTGACGGAACTGTGAAGCTAAAATTAAATTCTACATAAGTTGCAGAAGCTGCATTTGCATCATGACTATATCCATCAATAAGTAATTCAGAATCTTTTACTTCTTTATCTGAAAATGCAGCAATTTCAATATCTTTAGAAGTTAAAACATTATCATTAACTGAATCGATAGTAATAACTGGCAAAGAATCATCAATAGTAAATTCAATTGAATTAGTTGGACCTTTACCACCTAAAATATTTATTAAAGTAATATTTAAAGTATAAGTTCCATTAGGAATCACTCCGAAATCCGATAAAGAAACTTTACTTAATTCTGAATTGATTTCAATAGTTCCATCGTTACATTTTGAATCATCATTGCATAAAACTACATTAGTTTCATTATACACAATAAATTCTGCCTTGTTTACTTCAACTTCAGAATCAAATTTAGCAGAAACCTCAAATAATTTACCATATTCCCCGTAATTTTCAGGAACTCTTAATTTGTTATCTAATACAACAGGTAAATTAGTGGTAAAATTAACAACGACACTTGATTGAGCAACATTACCTACTTCATCAGCAACCTCCACTGTAATAACATTAATTCCTTTTTGAACTAGTTGAGCAGTTGTTGTATGTTCGCCATCTAAAGCAAATAGTTCTTCAGTTAAAATGTTATTAATAAATATCTTTGCTGTAACGTCTTCAAAAACTTCATATTTAAGTTCAGGATAAGTATTAGTTAAATACGGTCTTAAATTATCATAAGGTGTAATTATTCTTGCAGGGTCTACAGTTGTATCAACTTCAAAACTAACTACTTCATAAACGTCCGATATTTTTGGATCAAAAGGAAAACAAGATATTGAAAAGGGATAAATTCCATCTTTTAAATCAACAATAGAATTAGAAAGGTATGAAAATTGCAATTCATGATTTTTAAGATTATCATTTTCAGATTCCAATCTTAAAGTAACTTCTCCACTCGAATTAATTAAATATCCACCATCGAAATGAACATCACAAACTGCATCCCAATAAGTTTTAACTAATAATTTAGGTGTTGCATCTGCGGTTTTACCATTAGGTTTAATACTAACAATTTGTAATTCTAAATCAGTATCTACTGTTAAATTAACTTCTTGTTCAACGAAATTACCTGCACGGTCTAAACAATTAACAAAATAAGTATAATTACCATCCCCCACTCTGAACTCATCAGTTGAAAAAGTTGTTCCAAAGTCTTGTCCTAAAGAAGTGTAAACTGCTTCATCTTTTTCTTTATATTTACATTTAATTTCATCAAGAGAACTAACAGTTAAACGAGTTTTATTAATTTCATACAGCAAGTAATCATTAACTTCAACTTTAAATGCATTTTCAAATTCTGAACTAAAAACAGGTTCATTAAAATCAACAACAAGTTCTAATTGTGTTGTTTTATTATTACCAAATAAATCTTTACATGATACATCTAAACTATTACTTCCTTCAATTAGTTCTTCAACCATAGTATGATTAAATATAGTATCATTTTCTTTATTCATTGACATTTTATCATTATCAAAGTAAGAGACATAACATTCAGTACTTGGTTCGTGAGTTATGATTTTAAATGTAGCAAGGAGTTTATTTGTATATCCAGGATTTATATTTTGAGGGAAAAATAATACTTTTGGGCCGTCTTTATCGGTAATCATGTTAATCAAATAGGATTTATCATTTCCTACATCATCTTGAATTGTAACATAAAGTACGTTTGATGTTTCAGCATTTTCCTCTTCTTCTAAAGTAACACCATTAATATCAAATTCAACATCATTACCACGTATAATTACATCATAACTGTCATCAGTATTGTCTAAGTAAGAAGATAAAATTATAGATGCATCAGTATCATCTTTATTATATCGCCCAAAGATATTAACTAATGAAGAATTTGTTCTAAATGCATAATCGTGAGTTTGTGAATCTGCAGTCATAATTACACCATCATTACCAGTAACATCAATAAATGTGATTTCGGGAGTTGAATTGTCCACAAATATCGACCTATTAAATGAGTCTGAAACTCTTCTTGAAGAATCATTTGCATAAATCTCAATTATGTGTTGTCCAGGCTCAAGATTAAATTCAATATCGTCGTCTTCGCCAAATTTGTAAATGCCAAAACCCTCACTATCTGTTTGAATATATTCTGCTATTTTTGTTGTAAATAATAAATTGTCAACTAAAACAGACAATGTTTTGATTCCATCACTTCCAACAGAATAATCTTTTAATCTTCCCTTTAAACTAATTTTTTGATATTTTGATCTGATGTTATCCATGCTTTGGGTACTATCATAAACATCAGAAACTACAATGCTATTTTTTACCAAAGGTACATCTGCATCCAATTTAAGACTGTATATTTCAGGAGTAGAATTGTCTACAAAGAATGAATAAGTGGAAGGAATTTCTGAATCAACAAATAATATTTCTCTTACTGAGATTAAAATTTCACAATGTGAACATTTCCATTCTTCTTTAGGTGTTAAATTAAATAATCTTTTACCATCTCCAGTATCTGCAATAGTAATATTGACAATGAAATCATCTTGATTCATTAAAACTTCATCACCGCCATATTCTCTTACTTCGATAGGAGTTTTTATTGCATCTGTAAATCCTAATTCTAAATCACTATCTTTTTTATCTTCAGCATCATTAAACTTAACAAACAAAGACTCTTTATCACTTTGAGTATATTCTGGTGCAAAAGTCCAATCTGTATCATCACCTAAACTCCAACCAACAACACCGGGCATGCTTGTATCAAAACCAAAAGCTAATTTAAAAGGAGTTGGGAAAGGACTAAGTAAGAATTGGTCTTTTTCATTAACAGATGCTTTATTTCCAAAATCATCTTCTACACTATAATATATAAAATATATTGAATCTTCCCATCTTGAAGGACTTTCTAAGTCTAATGCATAGAATTGGAAAGTTGCTTCTGTTAAAGATTCAGCATTAGGATTTATTTCCCAAGTTTCATTTTCTTCTACAGTTGGACTCCAAGTATATTTGTAAAGTATAAATGTTCCATTATTAATTCCTGCATTATCTTTAAATGTTAAAGTAAATGGGTCATCAACATTACTTAAATATTGATTATGTTCATTAATTATTGAATCATATAAAGGGCGACTTTGCATTTTTAATATTGAAGGGCCTTTCCAATCATTAATAAAAATAATTGTTTCTGAAGAAATGGAATTACCTGCTAAATCTGTAACATTGAAAATAAAAGTTTTATTTACTTCTAAATTTTCAAGTTTTTCAATATTAAAACTATAATATAAAGAATCATTTATTTCTGATTTTCTTTCGTAGGTATTGTCATGGTCTTTTTCATTTAAAGTAATTAATGAAAATTCATTTACGCTAATGTTTATTTCTAGTTCAAAATTGTCTGGAACATGATAATAATAAAGTATGCTTCCGCTTCTTTCTATTGGTTGACCGGGATATTCGGGATGAAATTCAGAATAAGTTGTTGGTACTATTTCTTCAATTTCTGGATCAATAGTGTCTAATGTAATGTTTAAAACAAAAGGATTTTCCATTTCATTATCTAAATCATCTTTAGCAATAAGTGTGATTTCTTCTAGGTCCCCTTCTTCTAATTCTAAATTTAATGTGATATTGTATGACAAATTCTTTCCAACTTGAACAAAAGATTCATGCTGTAATGGAAGATTTATTTCTGAATCAAAATAAGTTAATTTTACGTCGCTTAATTCATCAAGATTTTCAGCAATGTCGATTTGTAAACACATCAAACCACTTTCTTGAGTGTAATAAGAATTGCCAAGTCTACTGATTTCAGTTAATGGTGAACCACAACTTCCCAAACTTAAAATCATATCGTTGACAATTGGAGGTTGGTCATCTAAAGTTAAATTAACTCCATCAATTGGAACTCCGCAATCATTCGAAGTAAAACATTCATAATTTTTGGAATCAGTTAATTTTCCCGAACATTCAATATTAATTGTATTAACAACATTTTCAAAGAAATCATTTTTATCTAAAGATGCTTTGTAAACGCCACCAGATTCAAATAATTCTTTTGCTCTTCCAACTATAGGTACGTTATCTTGATAAGATAATGTTTTTCTAGATTTGGTTATTCCAGTTTGGGAATTTTTAACAATATAAGAACACTTAATTGGATCTTGATCTTCGGAATATTTCCCACCAGGAACATTTGTTCCAATAATCAAATCATAATTATCAAAATTTGGAACCCTTGAATTGTTTTCAGGTTGAATAAATGAAAAATTAAGTTTCGGATTAGATTGATAATTAAAACTTCCTTGAATTGTATTTTCTTTACCATAATAATTTTTACAAATGATTGTTAAATCTGCATTATAATTTTTACCAACTTCTAAATCATTAGCAATTTCTTCAGACATAGAAACTTTTTTAGGTACAACTAAATCAAATAATTTATCTTCATAAGTTACTATATTTTTGCTTGGATTGTTTTGTGTAAAATTATAATTACATTTAACTTTTATATTTTCTTGAGTATAAACTTCCATAGTAAAAGTTTCAGTCAAAAAGGACTGAGTTGTAATTATGGGAGAGAGTTCTAAGGGACTTTTTAATGTATAATCATCATTATTAAGATATAATGGCCTAAATTCATAAATTTCATTTTCAAGTTCATCAACACAAGTAAAATGTAAATATTGCTGAGTTGCTAATGACAAAAATTCAATTGAATGATTATAACCAAAAACATTATCATCTTCATTTGATGCTTGATTTCCAGAATTAGCCGGTTTTTCATTAGTATATTGATTACTAACCCAACACTTAGCAGGCTCATTTGTTTTAAAATAAATTTCAACATTGTCATTAATAGTATAATAACCCGGACCAAAATAATCATTACTTATTTCTGTATCAAAGTGATAATAAGATTCTTTTCCTTCGGTAAAACTATTAGAATGCTCAATAACTGGACCAGCATTATCAATATTCATTTTTGCAAAAGAAAAACCAACATTATTTGCTAAATCGTTTGCTTGACATACAACAACTATCCTATTTTCTTTACCTGAATCTGGCAATTCAATATCATCTGTTGAAATATCAAAAGCATCAGAATAATCATTAACTCCATTATTCATATAGGGTGTCCAATTATAAGAATAGTTGTTATAATTAACTTCTGACACATCTTCAAAAATTTTGTATATTATATTTTGACAATCTGTATCATCACTACATTCACAACTAAAGTTTGCAATTATGCCGTCACCAATCCATTTGAATTTAAGAGGTGCTAAAGTATCATTTAATTTTGCATCAATTACAGGTTCAACATTATCAATAATAACTTCAAAATCTTTAGTAATTACATTAGTTGATTTATCTTCCATCATTAATTGTAACATTATTTTTTCATAAGAATAAAGAGTTGTATCAAACTTAAATCTAATTTGGGGACTTTTTATTTTTCCAGGAGTTAGTAATTTTGGCGAATCTATTTCTTCACTGTAATAATAAAAATCAATCTTTTCTTCTGCAAAAGGGAGAGTATCATTTGTTACATTAATTCTGTATGCTCCATAATTATAACCTGCGTGATTTCTAATATCTAAAAAATCAACATCTAAACTTAAAATGGGTTTATTATTTCCAATAACTAAACTTTCATCTTCGCCTTCAATAGACTTGATTTGGGGGTTTTCATCATCAGTATGAACAATTGCATAATGTTCATATTGCTGCCCTTCATCTCCAGAATCACGATTTACATAAATTGAAGAAATATTAATCAAATAATCCTTTCCATTTTCTAACAAATTACCAGATTTAAAAGAAACATTATATTTGTTTAAACCTTCATAAGTTTCAGGTACATCAAATACTTGTATTTGTGCTTTTTTAATTGTATCTCCACTTATTGCAGTTACGTTTCTTAATGAAATATTAAACTTGTTATTAGTAGTATATAATTCAATTGTAAAACTAGTTTCGCAATTGGCATTAAGATAAAAGTGTTCAATATAAGGCATATCCTTATACTCTTCGGGTTCATACAAATTGTCAACTTTTCTTCCAGAATCTAAAAGATTCATTTCAATATCAAAAGCACAAGGGTCATAATAAATAGTGTTTAAATAACTTCCAGTTTGAGAATTTCCCACTTTATCTTTTGCTTCAACATTTATATCAAAAGAAACTCTATTTTCAGTTGTTTCATCACATTCAAAGAAATCAAAAAAATCAACATTTTCATCAGTTAACAATTCACTATTAATACCTATATTAAATATGTTACCTTGAGAATTTTTAACAACATAATCTAATGACAGTTCTTGAATATAGCCATAATCATTCAAAACGTATTTTAGGTCTGAATCAAAACCAGTAATTGTTAAAAAAATTTTACCTTTTGAAATGGTAACTTTAATTGAAGATTTGTTTAATGAATCTACTCCAGAAAATTGTTCAACTAATGTTATACCAATTCCTCTTTCTAATGTTGAATATGCATTATCTAAAGGTACAACATTTACTTGCGGACCAATTAAATCAACAAAAAACTCTTTTTGTTCAGTATGATAATTAGCTACATCATCATACAACTTAAAATCATAAACATACCTTCCCCTTTCATCAAAATCATCAGATTCATTACTAAAAGTAAACAATCCGGGATAGTTATCATAATTATAAAAATTAAATATTTCAGTGTCATTAGTTAAGAAAACATCAACTGCATCAATTAAAGTAATATGATAATACAATCCAGAAGAACCGTCACATTCACCATTTTCTGCAGAGAAAGAAGCAGGAAGGTCATATCCATAAAGTTTTAAGTTTATAGGACCATTAACTGCAATATATTTGTTTTCATAAGTTCGTATTGCTTCTTTATCATTTTCATCAATTAAATCATTAGGAATACACAAAAGCAAATTATCGTTTTTTGTTTGTTTCAATATCTTTCTATCTGAAATAGAAAATTCCATTTCTTCATCTAAAGCATAATTAACAATTAAATTTTCTAAAAAAATAATTTCATTTTTATCTGAAGCAATAACTTCTACAGTGTCATCAGCTGAAACGCCAACAAAATTAATTGTTTGTCCTGAACCATAAAATTGTCCATCTGCCGGACTATTCCAATCAATACTTGAAGGGGCAGTCGTATCTAATTTAAAATTAATATCGAAATCAGCAGATAATTGAGAATTTACACTTTTAACATCAAACAATCTTAAGGTTTTTTCATTACCTGACTCATCTTCTTTAAAGATTTTTAATTCATAAAGTTTAGAATTTTCTCCAGCTTCATTAAGTAAAAAATTATAATTTTTATCAAATCCATTCAAGATTCCTGCATTTCTAAAAATAGTTTCAACATTTTCGTCAAAAGTTAGATTTATTAAAAATGCATCATGTAAATCATCTGAATCATAATCACCATAACCTATTTTGTAAGTATCAGTTTGCGAATTATATTGACAATTAGGTTTTATTTCACAATCTATAAAAGTATAGTTCAATAATACTGCTGGCGTTGAATCATTTACTGAAACATTAAATTTAATTGTATCATTACATACTCCTGCAGCATCACACAATTTTATAAACATAGAATAATTTCCAAAAACTAAGAAATCGTAATCATCTTGAGTTAAGTTACCTTCAAAAGTATTTTCATCAATTAAATCTAATTCAAAATCTTTTACATTACTTCCGTCTTTTACAAATTTAATACTGCTAAAGTTAACCAATTGAGTATATTTTGGATCTGCACCTTTAACAACAAAAGTATAGTTTTGTTTTTTATCTAATGTGAAATTCTCTTTATTATATGGTAAAACAAATCCATCATCAATTTTAGTAATTGTTATGGGATTTTGTGATTCTGTTTTTTCAATTAATACTGGAGGAATAAAATCAACAAAATAAACAGACAAATCAGAACTGGTTTCTTGATTCAAATGGTCTATGGCGTATACCGTTACTAAATTCATACCATGATTTAATTTTATTTTCCCATTGTAAGTATATTCAGTAGGGAAGTCATTATTAGTTGACAATTCAGTAATAAATACATTACTATCTAAAACCCATTCGGTAGATTCAAAATCGGATTCTGACTCATAATTTTTAACTTCTACTAAAGCTGCCTTCATACCTTTATCTTCAGAAATAATTACCTCAGCATCAATATTGATTATTTCTAAAGGAACACTAAGATAAATAGAAAGTTCTTCACTATTTTTTTTTAGTGTTGTACTTTGAATTTCTGGTGCACCCGAATCTAAATTAGATGAAAAATCAAATAATACCTTATTTAAGTTTGAAATACCATCTTGTGCACTTACTTTAACTAGGCCATCGACACTTTCTAAACTAAATACTCCATTATAAGAAGTTGAAGTTGGAGGAATTGAATCAGAATAAGTAAAAATTTGACAAACATCCAATCCTGCTTCATAAGGATAATTGCTTACATCTGCCAAAGTGATTTTTGAAATTATTTTTTGAGAATATAATGGTGCCTTTAATTTATCACCACAATTATTTAAATCGTTAATTTTAAATTCATAATCTTTTTTACCATCAATTGTAAAATTTTCAAACACAAAATTAGCATACTCATCAACAACCATATTCTCTGAATTAATCAAAATCGATTTATCAATTAATAATCCATTTTCATAAGCTTCAATTGAATAATCGCAACTTGATGAAGGTTTACTAGCAATCATTAAATCAAAAGAGTGCACTAAATATTCATTATCAAAACTAAGAGTAACATTAATTTCTAGATTAGATGTTGTTATTCCAGAAGGAATATTATCTATTTTTGCAATTTCATTTCCTGCCAAATGTAATGATTGTCTTGTATCTTTACATTCTAATTTAATTTGAGAAGAAGAAGAAAATGCCACATTACTTGTTTTTCTTAAAAATCCATAACTGTCAGTATCTCCATCATTAAAATCATTAAATTCTTCATCATTAATTTCAATTACAATTTCAGGAGAAAAAGCATCAATAACTAATGTAAAACTTTCATTATCAGAAATAGTCTCACCATTAATTGTTTTTGAACAATTATAATCAACTTGATAAACGCCATTTGGATTATCGCCCAAAAGGTCTCCATAATCTATAAAATCACTTTTTAAACAAAAATATCCCTCTTCAAAATATGTATCACTACAACCAGAATCAACATTAACAACTTCATATTGTTGTGAAGTAAAACCATTTCTAAATGTATAACTACATTCGCTTGGTTCAAATGAAAAACTAGTTGTATAGGATAATAATTTAAAATCTGATCCTTTTGTTCTTATTCCTGTATCTAAATAATTATGAACTTCATCATCTAAAGAAACTGCCTTAAATAAAGATTTCTCAATTATTGGGTCTTTATCAACTAAAAAATGGCGTGTTGCAATATCAATGTTACCAGTAACATCCAAGCATCTTAATTTTAAAATATATTCGCCATCTTTTAATCCGGGCACAGAAATTTCCGCTATGTCCCCTTCAGAAACTTCAATTCCATCTCTTAAATAATCACTATAAATTAAATAATTAAAACTCTCATCGTACAATTTTTCAAAAGTTTCAGTACAACCTCCTCTTGCAGAAGTACTTACCTTATATTGCACATTAAGAGTCATTCCTTGTGCATCTTCATCTAAACTTTGTTCTAAAATATTAATTAATGGAGGAGAAGTATCAATAGGAAATGATAACTCTTTAACTTTTTCTTTATTAAAATTTTGATCTTCAGTAAAATATCTTACAAACCTTGTTCCAGAAGGAATAGGTAAATCACCATCATAAAAATAAGACCTATACTTTTGATTTTCTATTTCAATTGGATCTAAACTAATGGTGGGGTCTAAAGCATAAATAAAATTTTGATTTGACCAATCATTATCTAAAATGTGTCTATCATAAGTACAATCATTTAGCTCATCTTCTCCAAAACAATAATATAAAATAAAATTAGCCAAATAATATTCATCTAAATATTCATCCTGGTCATCAACTTGAATTGTGAATTTCACTTCACTTTCAGACATAAAAGTTGAAGTTTTAAGTTGATCATTTGCAGAAGTACTTTTCTTAACTATTTGAACAGAAGTTCTAGGGGGATTTAAATCCTGTTCACATTCAATAAATATTGAATCAAATTGCGGTGAAGGATCTGTTAAAGCACGTCCATAACTTCCTTCAATATTATCACAACTACTCTTTCTACAAAATTCTTCAGTCGGAATTTTATCACCATAAAGTGCATCATTTTCAAATCTTCTATCGCTCACATCCCAATTACAAGCTTCAAAACCACATGAATTATAATATTCAACAGAATCAGCATCCACAAAACCATTACAATCTTCAGCTTCAAAAATCATACATCCTTTTTTCAAATTAATAATATCTTCACAATCAGAACAAACACTGACTTCATCAGAATCTAATTTTCCACAAGATTCATTATGACCTATTGCTGAACAAACATCTTTATTACAGCCAGAAAGCAGATCAATTTTATCACATTCAGAACATAAATTTTCATTTTCATCTTTTGAAACACAAATTCCTTCTCCTAAATTAGTTGTTTCTGGAATAGAAACCCAACTACATCCTGTTTCTTCAGAGCTTTGCAATCCTAAATTACAATGGTCTATTTCACAAGCATATTGAGATTTATATCCTAAACAACTATCAATTCTAAGACAACTTCCACAAGAATCGGTTACCCTATTATCAATTGAAGTTATAGAATTTTCATCATCAAGAACATATCTTGAATAATCCAAATAACAATAATTAGGATTAGTTGAACTACCTTCACACGTTTTAGCATTGTTTGTTTCCCATGAATAAGTTTTAAAATTGAGTAATCCAAAAAAGTTTGAAACTCCAAACAAGTTTCCTGTATAAGAAGTACCAAAAGAACTACATTCATCAGCTTCAACACAATTTGCATTTGGTTTACCATTTTCGTATGAATTTAAACAATAAAGGTCATAAGGATCAGAAGGACAATCATTCAATCCCAAAACTTTCAATCCTCCCAAATATTCAAATAAAAACTCACTTCCAAGTTCATAACTTAAAGTGGATCTACTTTGATCATTACAACTGTATTTTGTTTTTGAATTTAAAGAAGGAATACAAAAATTATCATTCAAAGATAAACCATCACAAATTTTATCGCCAGAAAATTTGACACTTGTATTTTTAATACCATTACATCCACCAACAGTAACATCATCAGAAATACCACAATTTCCTACTCCTTTTATAATTAATTCATAAATATAATAACTATCGTATTCAGTAGAATCATCAATAAAAGTAAAAGCTTCTAAATTTTTATGAAGTCCAGATTGTGATCCTGAACCTTGAAAATCATCTTCTTCAAACAAAAATATTTCGTCAATTTCAAATTTATCGTCCAACTTACTATTTATGTTGAATTTCTTTCTAATTATTTCAACTTCAGCAATTTTATCAGCACACAAATCATTAATCCAATTAATTGCTAAACTGGGTTTATTATATGCATAATTTAATACATCATAATTATTAGTAGGGAATTCAGGATTAAAATCACTTGCAACATTACAAAGATGAGCTTCGGGTTCTGGAACAATTAAATTGCCAACATCAGCTTGGGACCCAGCATAATAGGTATTTATTGTCTCATCGGGTTCAGCATAAACATATTGAACTGCATTAGGATTATATATTAATTCGATTTCTAAATTTCTTGAAATGCTAAAAAATTTAATTTTCATTTCATTAGTAAAAGTATCAGGAAAAACTGGCAAAGCCAAACTAAACTTTCCGGGATTGGAATTAGATTCTGTTCCTGTTGTAATATATTCATCACTTTCAAGCGGCTTTCTAAAAAGAAATATATCATTTTTATCATAAACTTTAACATAAATTGGTGTATTTTCTAAAGCTGGATAAGTATCTTTTGGTTCTCCATTAATTTCTTCAACAATTTTACCAAAAATAATTTTTGGTACTCCACCATCACAAGGAATATTTGAAAATTCAAAACTGTTTGAACTTCCACAACAAAATTGTCTTTCATATTCATCATAATTAATAAAGAAACCATCGGTTTGATTACCACAAAAACAATCATCAGTTGATACTTCGGAACCAAAAGTACAAGATTTAACATCATCAACTTTCAAATTACAACAAACTTCACTTCCATCTTGACAAACAAGTCTGGTTTCATTTTCTCCACTTATACCTTCACATGTTGCTTTAGACATACAATGTCCGCCATTAATATGATAATCATCACATTTGTCAACGCAAGTACCTAATTTACATCTAGCATTAGCATCACAATCGGTGTCTGCAATACATTCTGCATCATAACTACTTTTTTCTAAAGTAACTGTTTGTGAATAATCTTCATTAGAAGTATAAACTGCAGAATAAGTTTGATAACCAGATTTATAAAATTGAATTCCAACTTGAGTACTTGAAAGAATTTGAATTGTTACTTCTCCGTCAGAATCAGTAATTCCAGAATCAGTACAACCAGAAATACAATTAACGGCAACATCATCTAATAATTCATCATCACTTTTATTTTGAACAGTAAATTCTACATCAACATAACTCAACTGAGAAGGTGTTAAACTTATTTGAATTGTTTCGTCTGAATCAGTTACAGTAATAGTTTGTTCTAAAGGTAAAAAACCTATAGCATCAAAAGTAAATCTATAACTTCCCTTGGGATGAGATATTTTAAGTAGGGCCAAATTATTATTTTCGTCATCATCACTTTGATCTTGCCAAGTACCAAAAACTGAAGAAGCAATACCATTAGAAGAAGTGATTTTTGAACCATCGTTTTTATTTAAAAATTTAAAAGTAATTGGTTCTTCAGGGATTTGATTACCGCATTGATAAAAATCATCAGATTCAAAAAAAACAGTATTTAAATAATCTGCAATTTGAGAAGATTTATTTTCACATTCAATTTTGGAAACTAATTCAATTACTTGTTCTTGGCCGCCATCAGTAGTAGTATAATAACAACAACCTTCTTGACACTGACCGCCAAGCGTAGGACTCGAACAAGCAGTTAATCTAAAAAAATTAGAACCAGAACAATCACTCCACGAACGATAAGTACAATAATCTTCACCCTGATCTAAAGGAATTAAACAACACCCATTATTATCACAAGAACCTACTTCAGATGTATAGCCAGAACATGAAATTTCATCATCATCAACACATTGGCCGTCAATAATACAAACATCGGCAAATACTGGAAATAAGATAGTTAAGAATAAAACTAAAAATACCACTAAACCTAGCACTATCCCTCTTTTTTGCATAAGTCACCCATAAATTAAATAATATTTAATTTCCCTTAACCTTATTTTCTGAAGAACTACTATATAAATCTTTTTATTGGTTATAGAGATTAATTGACTATTATTTGGGCAGTATCATAATCAGAATATTTTTTCCAATTGGCACCCATTTTACCAGTAACGCCATCTTTTATTATGATGTCTAAATTGTACAAACCGTTCGAAGTAGGCGAAATTGTATAATCATAACAATCACAATTAATTTCATCAACAATGCAAGACCTTTTAACAGTTGTCCAAGTAGAAGGAATTCCACTAATTGTTGGATTCATTCCAAATATAAACTCTTCATCTGGATCAACATAACAAACTTGCAAAGTCCTATGTTTATTATCAAAAGTAATTACACGAACATCTTGTAAAACTGGAATTCTATTTTCCACAGCGAAAGTAAACTTGAAGGGTTGTCCAGCCAAAGTTCCATCATCATTATCTAAAACAACTTCATAAAGATGATAATATTTCCCATTGTTTTCAATGTTGTGAACATAATTAATCATTGGATTTTGAATCCTTGCAGCCAACTGTAAACCGGCCTGTACATCATTAAATCCTTTTGAAAAATTAAATCCAGGAATTTGTGCTTCAGATTCCAAAATTTTGTTTAAGGTATCAATAATTGATTTAAGTTTTATTGCAAATCTTCTTGACCTAACTTGCGGTAATTCGGCACTAAATACATTATCTTTTGAAGAAATTGTAAGATTTGGAATAATTGAAAAATCTAAACTTCTTCCAGAAAAATCAGAATATAAACTAAAATCAGATAACTTAACATCATATTGAGGAAAAGTGATATTATTAAAACATTCAGGAAAAGTTTTTTCTACAAAATATTCAAGCATATTCTGAATAGAACCATTACAATTTATTGAACACTTACATCCTAAATCTTCAGAGGAATTTCTCCCACACAATTTTAATCTTTTATTTGTTGAAAAACCAGCAATAGGAATATCCAAGGTATAATCTTTCATACAGTTTTCACCAAATTCTGAAAAATTAATTTGAACTTCAGAATCAAAAAAAGGAGATTTGTACATTGAAAAACAAGGATATAAAGGAGGAGTAAAATGTACTGGAGAATCAAGGTTCACGTAATCACCATTTATCCCACTAGAATCTGTCAACTCAGAAGCAGTAATTAAAATAGTATAATTCTTATCACTAACATTTATTGTATTTCCACTTGGGTCAAGATCAAAGTCTCTTCCAACTTGTATTTCATTACCTCTTTTTGTAGTATAATTTTGATTTTTGTACAAAAAACCACCTTGCCTAGAAATTAATTTTAAACCTTCAGTTACTGATTCATCTAAACAAGATTTAATTGTTTGATCAACATTAGTATTTGCAATAATTTCTTCAACAGTAATTTGTATTTGTTCTTGAGTTTTTTGTTGAGCAGATTGATTAAGTACATAAAACATAAATCCAAAAACAAACAAAACAAGAAGCATCAAAATAATAAAAATAGTAACTTGGCCTTTCATTTTATATTACACATTCGTACCTTTTCCAAAGCTGCATGCCACCCGTTTCATAACAATCATAACATTCAGCATATTGAATTGAACATTCACCTGCATTAAAAATAGCACCATCGTCACCATCACAATAATCAAGTTTATCCGCAATACAGCCAGTACCACTTTCATCCTGATATTGCCAAGTATAAGTTACAGGATCATTAATAGCATCACAAGATAAATCGGCCATAGTTTCAGGCACTTCAAAACCACCGACTTGACCATAACTACGATCAGACAAAGTATCAGAACTATAAATTCTGATTTCTTTTGAATCAATTAATGGAAGATAAATATCTACCGAATTAACATGGATATTTTCAACCGAACCAGGCATATAAACCGAACTGGAAGAACTAACTTCATAAAGTCCATCAATATTATAATCAATATCGTAAACATTTAAATGATCATTTTCAAAATCACTTTGTTCAACAACATACAATTTTCCATTTTCAATTTCTTGAACATCTGAAGAACCAGGTAAAGTAAAACTAGTAAGTTCATTTAAATCGTAATCATAAACTTTAACAGTAGTTTGAGTTCCTGCCGCATTTATAAAAGATATAAAAATTCTATTTTCAGATTCATCCCCTGCTTTTCCTTCGAAAAATGAAGAAGGTTCAAAATCATCAACACAAAATTGGTTTTGTGGAACAAGATTTAAGTCATATCTATTTACACATCCATAATACTCATCAAGAACATAAATCCCGTGATTATTAATTATAATATCTTCAGCTTTTCCTAAAGAACTACCATCAGCATCATAAGTGATTTTTTTACAACTTGAAGAAGGATCAGTTTCTAAAAAAGAAGAAGGATCAATTACTGCAAAAGAACCAGAAGAAGTTCCAGCATAAATCTTTCCATCATAAAGTTGTACTTGGATAACATTTTGAAGACCTCTAACCTGTTTTAATTCGCATTGTTCAAATGAATTACTACAATCTAATTTGGCAATTGCATTTTTATAAGCAACCCAAAGTACCTTATTTACAAGAAATACATCTGTTGCTTCAAAAAATCCTTCAGGGTCAATTACTGAACTATAACCGCCAGAAGCCATAGAGGTAGCTTCCAAAGACAAACCACAAGAATCCGCATCAATATCGTCACAAGACAAATAGATTCGTTTACAGGTTACACCAGATTCATCAAAACCTGAAACAAAGGCTCCAAAAGAATTACACATTCTTGATTCTGCTAGTGACCAATCAATTTGATTCCATTTTACATTATTAACCAAATTGGCTTCATCAATTACCCCATCACCATTTCTGTCAACACTTTCACCATCATCATTAACCAATTCTTGCAAAGTATGGTATGCTTTACTTAAGTCAACTTTAGCAGAAGCAGTAACAACAACAATTAGAAGTAATAGAGTAAAAATTATAAAATTAGACATTTTATTTGAAATAACAATTTTCATAACCTAAAAAATGCAACAATAGTATATATATATTTCGATTAATTAGATAAAGACTCTTTTAGTAATTTTTCTTTGATTTCTTTAGAATCAGAAAAATCCTTTTTTAATTGGGATTGTTTAATTAATTCATTTTGAAATTCATCCATAACAGATTCATTTTTTGAAGTGATTTTTACAATTATTTCATCATTTTCCTTATCTAAAGAAAAATAAGCCTTATCCAATAATGAATTTGCCGCAGCAATTATTACATCCAAAGAATAAATGCTTGTTTTTAATATTATTTCATCCATTAAACATTACTTAATTGAAATATATTTAAAGATTTAGGAAATTTTATAATTACAAGAACATTATTTAGATTATGAATGAGTTACAACTGTGTTTAACTAACAAATGTAATATAGGATGCAAATACTGCCATATTGATAAATCCAAAATAAAAAACATCAGTTTAAAAGTTGTTAAAAAAACAGTTAAAGAAGCTAAAAAGAACAACATTGAGTACATAAGATTAACTGGAGGAAGTATTTTTGAACATGAAAATTTAAATGAGATTATTAATTATATTAAAGAAAGCAAAATTAAAATTATTCTTAACATATCTTCAAAAGAATTACACAAATTATATCATTTTTATGATATTCTTTTAATTTCTTACTTAGGTGTTGAAGATTTAAAGAAATTAGAACAAAAAGAAGTAATGGGTTGCATCGTATTTCAAAAAAAATGGTTAAATCACATTAAAGAAGTAGTGAATTTTGTAGAAGATAATAATTTCGTAAGTTTCTTTTTTTTAAGAGATACAAATGAAAACAGTAAAGAATATTTTAACGATTATTGTGAGTTTATTGAAAGAATATGTAGATTGACAGATAAAATTACTTTTGCTAATGCATTCCCATTATGTTACATTTCTTTTAACAATATAAAGTACTGTTCGGGAAGTAAGTTTGATAATGGAAACAAAAGAATGTACATTACCCAAGAAGGGAACATTAAAGCGTCATCATATTCTAAAGTATTGGGAAATGTATTTGAAGATGATTTAAAAGAAATTTGGCAAGATAATAAAAAGAAAATAAATGAAGACTTTGAAAAAATTGAATTGTGCAAAAATTGTAAAATTAAAGATATTTGCAAGGGCGGGATTCATAATGATTTAATAAAAGAAAATGTTTTTGAAAACAATTTTAAAACAAAATTACAAAAAAAGATAATAAAAGTTCTACCAGAAACAAATTATAATGCAGATTTAAGACAACTGTATTATGAAAACTCTGATTTTTTTATGAGGTATATTCCCTTTAATATTATGAAAAAAGGAATCACACCAGAAATAAATAATGAAAAACTATCACTATATGTTCATTTCCCATTTTGTAAAGGTTTTTGTAAATTTTGCAAAATTGAAAAGTTAGAAAAAAGTGAAGAATACATTCAAGACCTATTAAAAGATATTGAAAATAATAAAGAACTTATTCAAAATAATAAAATTGAAGCAATATATTTTGGAGGCGGGACACCCCAATTAATGGGTTTAAATAATGCCAAAAAAATATTTGAAAAACTATTTTCATACGTTAAAGAAGTTAAAGAAGTAAGTTTTGAAACATTTCCTGGTTATTATGATAACGAATTGTTTAAATATATTAAAAAATATGTAAATAGAATTAGCATAGGAGTTCAATGTTTTAATGATGAAATTCTTAAAAAAATGAATAGAAATTCTTCTAAAAGAGAAATCATTGATTTTATAAAAAAAATTAAACAACTAGGTTTTGAAACAATTAACTTTGATGTGATTTATGGACTATTTATCAACAACAAAGAAGAATTTGAAAAAGATTTTAGAGAAATTTTGGAATATAATCCTGATCAAATTACCTTACAACCCTTACATTTCATTAAAGAAATAAAATATGAAGGAAATATTGAAAATGAGATTGAGCTAAATAAAACTGCAAGAAAAATATTAAAAGAAAAAGGTTTTAATCAAACAACAGGTGAAGATTTTTCTAAAGGAAAAAAATTTCTATATCAAAAAAATCTACTAAATGACAATAATATACTGGGGTTAGGAAATAAAACATTTAGCATAATTAACAACACCCACCTGTGGAAAGAAAATGGCATTAAAAGTTATAAATCCACCCGTTTTGACCAATTATATAGTCGGTTATTTCTTAAATCAAGAACTTTAAACTTAAATATAGAGGAATTAAACAGCTATGAAATTAATTATAAGACAATGTTCTCAGACAGTTTAAAGTATTTATTAAAATTAGATTGGATAATAATTAAGGACAATATAATTACAATAACAAAAGAAGGAAAAGAGTATGTAGATTTAATATCAAACATATTATCATTAAGTAATTTGGACTATAAAAAATCAATAGATAAAATAAACAAAGTAAAAATAGTAGCCCCAGCAAGTAATTTGAAAGATGTAGAAGAATATGAAAAATTAAAAGTTGATGAACTATATATAGGTTTAATTGATTCTGATGATAATAAATGGCATCAAATAAATAAAAGAAATGAAAATAATGCCAATTTTACAAACATTGAAGATATTAAAAAAATTAAAGAAATAAACAAATATTCAGAAGTTTCATTGACTTTAAATGCTTCTTTTTATAATAAAAAAGGAATTAAAAAAGTTAAAAAACAAATTGAAGAAACTAAAAATTATGTTGATAACTATATAATAGCAGACCCTTCAATAATCCCTTTAGTTAAAAAAACAGGAAAAGGAATTATTTTAAGTTGTATTTCTGCCACCATGAATTCGCAAGCAGTTAAGTTCTTTAAAGGATTGGGAGTTAAAAAAATAATTCTTCCAAGACATCTTAATATTAAAGAAATTAAAAAGATAATAAGTGAAAACAAAGACATGGAATTTGAAGTTATGATTCTTAACCAATTTTGCAGAAATGTAGATGGTCTTTGTTCAAGATGCCACATTCCAAATGGAGAATATGCATTATCTAATTGTTACATTCCTTACAAAAGCAAAGTAATTAAACTAAAAGAATGTAACGATGAAACTGTAAAAAAAGTCCATCAAAACATTGCAAATATATTAACTAAATTTAATCCAGAATGTGGAATTTGTTTTATTGAAGAATTTGAAAAATACGGAATTGATAGTTTGAAAATAGTCGGAAGAGATCACTTAACTGAAAAGAAAATAAAAGACGTTAAACTAATTAAAGAAATTTTGAAAGGTTTAACTAAAGAAGAATGTAAAGATAAATTTGAAGAAAACTTTGGATTTAAATGCAACAACAATTGTTATTATTGAAATAATAATTCAATAAAAACTAGAAGAAATAAAGAAAAACCAATATGAAATACGGAATAAAAATTAACAACATCGAAGAAGATTTGAAAGGTCTAGACAAATATGATTTTGTTTATTTTGGAAGTGAATTCTGTGAAAGAAAAATCCCGAATTTTGAATTTTGTAAAAAAGTATTTGAATTTTGTAATAAAAATAATAAAATACCCGTATTGTTGACTCCTTACTTAACTGACAAGGGAATTAATACATTGAAAGATTTAATTTCAAGACTGCATATATTAAAAAAAGATTTTGAAATAACAATCAACGATTTTGGAATGATATACTTACTAAAAGAATTTCCAGAAATCAAAATTAATTGTGGAAGATTGTTAATTAAAATGAAGAAAGGACCAGAAATTATGTCTGGTGCATTAAATCAAAGTCCTGAAATGTTTAAAGATTCAAGTTTATCTAATAATTTATTCATAGATTTTATGAAAAATAACGGAATTAAAAGATTTGAAACAGATTTGCCACACCAAAGATTAAACTTACCCAATGAAAAAATTACTGCTTATTTGGGAAATATAGTGATTAGCACAACAAGAAGATGTAATTTTATAGATTGTGAAAAAGAAATGCAATACCAAATTAAAGATTGTGAAAAAGAATGTTTAAAATATTGTGTTGTTAAAAATACCGAATTTCATGATGAATTAATATATGTAATGGGTAATGCTGAATTTTTAAAAAGTGATAAGGATAAAAACAGTATTAACAACGATAATATACTTGAAGGAAAATTTGACCGAATTGTTGAATTTCAAAAAATCACTAAAGTTCTTTAATTTTATTATTTGAATTAAAAACAAACAAAACATTTTTATACCTGTTTTATTAAAAAGATATAAATGAAAAATTATCTTAAATATATCTTATTATTCTTAATATTAATTATTGTAGTAACTTATGGTGTTTATTTTTTTAGCGAAACTCCACAAAAAAAACATCAAGATGTTTATATTAGTTTAAGCGATAATATGTTTTTACAATTTGAACCTGAAGTTCAAGAAACTTATAACGAATACTTTTCTGAAATAATTTCCTTAAAAAATGCAGAATATGATAAAGAAATTAAAGAATCCATTGAAAAAGGAACAAAAGGAATCGAAACTTACAGAAACTATCACATTGTTGAAAAACGATTAGTAGTTAATCTCTATGAAGCAATGATTGATGAACTTAAAAATGAAGAAGTCGATAAAAATAAAATCGATTTACTTTTTCCAGCAATTGAGCGTCCAATAACTAAAAAAGGTTACATGGTTGGAGACCAACAACAATACCTTGCAGAAGTAAAACAATTAGTTAAAGAAATAGAAAATGGAGATAAAAGTAAAATTCCTGAACTTCAAAAAAAATCAGAAGAAGTGATTGTAGTGTGTTTTGCTAAAGAACTTGCAGATTATGTGAAATTCAAAGAAAGAAATGATGAGTATAGTATGTCAATTGCGCTTTTAGAAATGGTTCTTTATTTTGATGGTTTAGACCACAGATTTAATGAGCAAGATTCAAAATACATTATGGCAACTAAAGATGCAGACAATCTACACACAATAAACACTACCAAGATTATTAACATTATGAAGGCTGAATTCCCTAAATTTGAAAATTATCTTGATGAAAAAATAGAACAAACATTAACTGGCGAAGAACCAGAAGATGATGATAATTAAATTTCTTTAAAATAAGGTTTTAGGAAAAAGAAAAGTTTATATATTCTGATATTGAGAGTTAAATCAGTATGGCTTTAAATAAGAAATTGTTTTTGTTATTAATAGTTCTAATAGTATCTTCATTAAGTGTTAGCGCATATTATAGGGAACTGGGACAAGGTTGCGTTGCAGGAGATTATTATGTTCCCTGTACTGGAGAATGTGAATGGCAATGTGATGGAAACGGTAACCTCGTTAAAATCTGTCAACAAGCACACGGATGGTGTTTTAATGATGATGGCAACACATGTTATTCTTGTGATTATGTTAGTGACGCAAATGAAGTTTGTGGAACAATTAATTGTTCTAACTTAAATTATAATGATGAAAGAAGTCAAATGTGTAGCTCGTTAGGAAATTTACTTGAAACACAGCACATATTTTCTTGTAACTCGGCTTTAAAAATGTGTAAAGAAGAACGAAGTGGAGACCCAGTTGAAGAATATTCAGGTGAATGTTGTCCAGCTCAAGGAATCATTAGTCAAGGATCTGGAAC
The DNA here is from genome assembly GCA_964561995.1 of uncultured Methanosarcinales archaeon. Classification (GTDB taxonomy): domain Archaea; phylum Nanobdellota; class Nanobdellia; order Woesearchaeales; family JABIAG01; genus JABIAG01. The sequence goes on from CAZLQZ010000003.1 coordinate 48,482, forward strand.
TATTTCCTCAGGACAATTTGATTCTTCATTTGATATGTATATTGATAAAAACCCATCAAATAATGACGAAATTAATGGTTTAACTAATGAATTTCATAATGTAATTAATGCAAATAGATTAAAAGTATATTTTGAAGTTAGTTTTGATTCAACAGATAGTGATCAATATCCTTCTTCAGTTACATTAAGGGCTAGCGGTGACAAAACAACTAATGTGTTCCATCATTCTGCTGAATCATCAACAGGAACATTAAGTTTTCAAGGAATTTTGCCGAGTGGAACTAAAGAACTTAAAGTAATAAAAGATTGTCCAATTGATGATGGTAATAAAAATTGTCCTCTTGTTTCTTTTTCAGTATCTGTAGAATGTACTGAATGTGAAGACAAAGCATGGGCTTTTGATTATGATGGAGATGGTTATTATTCATTATTTACTGAAAATTCAAATGATTGTTTACCTCCTTATGAATCAAACAGTTGTGAAGGTTTATTTCCTCTTGGTACTTGTTCTGGACCGTGTGTGGCATGTGAAAGTTCGATTTTCTGGACTTCTGTAACTTCAGATGAATTTAACAACAAAATAGAAAAAGGATGTGAAGCTTCTGCAATTAGTCAAGATTGTTTAGATGCAGATAATGATGTATTAGATAATCCCGAGACACTTTATTGCGAAGATAAAGATAACGATAAATATGGCAATCCAAATAAATGTGAATTAAGAAGTAGTTTAACATTAAGTGAAATCAACTCAAGAAGTATGAAAAAGATTTATGATTTAATTGATAAAAATGATTGCGATGATAACTCTGTAACAGGAGCTTCTAAAAACCCAAACTCAACTTATGTATTAGATAATGACAGAGATGAAAATTGGGGAAGTTCAACAAAAAGTTGTAATGATCCGGATGGAATTGCAAACAAATGGCAATTGTATACTGATCAAGACTTTGATTGTGATGATGATGATGAATTTGTTTCATTTCCTAAATCTTGCAATTGTTATGATTATCAAGAAGGTTATACTTTAAGTGATAATTATAATAATGATTATTTTTGTTACAACATTACTAAAGAATCTAGTACTCTTGCTATAGATGCAAACTCAGAATTTGAAATTAAAACAACACCTTCAAATTTGAAATGGGTTTTAGCAACAAAAAGAAAAGATCAAAATGGTGCACAAATAGATTTTGCATGTCCACTAAATACTTGTCCTTTAACTTTAACAACAGAAAAGAAGTGTGTTGAAGTTGGAACCTTTTGGTCAGATGATGGAAGAGCAGAAATGGGTAACAATCTTTGTGAATTAAAAGATGAAAATGCAGAGTGGAGCTCAAGAATTGCAAAAGCAAGCTCTTTTTTAATTGCAGTAGGTGAAGCATCCAAAGAAGATTTTGTGGTTCATTGTGATGATTTTGATAACATTAAACATACTTATCAAGCATCCGAATTCCCAAAACCGGAAGATTTTGGTGTGGCAGATCTTGAAATTGAATGGCAAACATTAACTAATGAACCTGGCAACGTAGGAGAAGGATGTGTTTTAATAATTAATAAAGATTATACTAATGATATTTCTTCAGGAAATAAACCAGGAGAAGATTCTCAAATTGTTGCAATAGCAGTACCATTTGTTCAAGATATTGCAGATAACTATCTAAGAATTGATTTTGATGACCCTCGTCCAGAAGGTAACTGGTTAGTTCAAGACAGTTTATATGTTCATGAACCCTACAAATTGTTATTTATTTTAGAAGGACAAGGGGCAAACTCAGACTCATTAAAGGGCTGGTTTAATGAGATAATACAACCAAATAATGCCTTTTTAAACATGATAAGATTTTTAAGAAGTCCATTAAAACACCTTCAAGAAATAATGAGTGAAGATCCAAGAATATCATTTTTTCAAGAAAACTCTTTTTTTAAATTTAACAAAATGTTTTTAGGAAAAGAATCAACAACCTATTTTTATTCAATATTAGAAAAACAATCTAATGATAATAATAAACTTACTGTGAAAATAACAAATCCAGAATATAATGAAGCAGAAAATGAAAAACTAAAAAAATTCATTTCAGATTCTTGTAATCCTGATAAAGGTTTTTTAAATAATCAAAATTTTGATTATTGTGCAGGAGTTGATAGTATAGAGGGAAACTTTGAAAATACAAAAACTACAAACCTGGTTGGAGATGTTGTTGGTTTAACAATAGACGACCTCGATAATTCTGAAGGAAATTATTTATTTAATTATTTAAGCAGAAAAATTAGATTGCAAAATAATGACGAAGGAACTGCCAAGTTTTACACTTCTCAAAAAGAATGTACTGGTACAGACTTAAACACTTGTACTGAAAAGACTTGTTTTGAAGCAGTTGATTGTAGCGTAGGATTATGTATGTATGATGAAATAACTGTTTGTGATGATGGAACAGATGGTTGTTGTCCTTATGGTTGTAGCTTTGAAGATAACGATTTAGATTGTGAAGCAGTCAATGAAGTAATTGGTTTTAATGTGAGATATGATAATTCATGTAATGACGATGAAGTTACGCTTCTTAGTATGTCGGATTCAGTTAATGGTCATGCTTCCTTACCTAATTCACCACAACAATTTAGCAATAAGATTTGTTTAAAACCTGACAAAGGAACTTTTACTGTTAATTCCGGTACAAGTTGTGCGGGTACAGAAGTTATTTCACTATATCAAACATCAGACAGCCACATCGGAATAAATGGACCACAAAAAATATGTCTTAGTCATTCACAATATTATGTTTCTTGTTTAGTTGGAACAATTGAAGAATGCAATAGTTACAATATAATTACAAGTTTAACTGGTGAAACTAACGCTCACATTGGTGAAGAAAAATCATATGATACTAAAATATGTTGTAAATTGATAGAAGCACAACCAGCAAAAAGATGTTATTCAAACTCAGATTGTGATGATACCAAATATTGTAATGGTCAAGAAACTTGTAACTCACAAACAAAAACATGTAATCCAGTTACACCTGTTGATTGCTCAAATAATAACATAGATGAAATTGAAGAATGTGATTATAATCCTGACGGAATCAGCGCAACCATGGATTCTTTCCCTGCTTTCACTTCACAATGTGATGAAAGTATTGATGCATGTACTTCGACTCCTATTGAAATAACAAGCACATGCGATACTTCTTGCGATGCTCAATGTGTTGCAAATGCTGATTGTGATGATGAAGATGATTCCACTACAGATATATGTGAAAATGATTGTGTTTGTTCAAACATGAATACAGTTCATTTAATAGATGGTTGGAACTCATTATCTTTTCCAAGTAATACTCAAATAACAGTAAATGAACTTGAAGAACAATGTCCAGAGGTTACAGGTTCAATATGGTATTTTGAATCCAGTTCATACAAAGAAGAAGAAGTGAAATTTAACCCTGAAAACGGCTATTGGATTTATTCAAAATCAGAATGTGACTTTAAAATGATTTTTGATTATGATTTCGAGGATGTTAGTTTAGAATCTGGTTGGAACTTTATTGGATCTGATTCTCAATTAGAAAGTCTTAATTCTATTTATAGACAAGAAATTGTTGGTCCAGGATGGGTTTACAATGGTGAAACATACGAAAGTACTGAAGATTTAATACCTGGAAAAGGAACTTGGGTAACAACAGCAGGTGGAAGTCCACCGTCGAGTCCTTAATTAAATTTCTTAATAAGAACTATGATTTGCATGTCTAATAAAATTTTCTTCATAATTAGCAGTCCAATCACTAGTTTCAACAGCAGAAACACTTGTTGCAAATAAAGTAGTAGCAGCAATTAAACTTAAAGAAACTACGGCCTTTTTACTTATTTTTCCTTCTTCGTTTGAAAGAAACATACCGACCTTCTTTTTAATCTTAGGCAAATTCATAATAGTTAAAATAATAATATTATATTTAAACTTTTCCATCTAACCATTGCATAAATACTTCTTTAGACTTTAAATCTCGCAACTTTTCAAAAATATAATCAAATTGAGCCATATGTAATTTGCACCAATTGCTAGTAGGAATACAACCTATTATAGACCCCTGGTCTGCATAATTTAAAACAGGACATACACCACAAAACGGCTTATAAACACAACTATTACAAACATAAGAGTCATTTATTGAACTACTAATGATTGTTTTAGCTTTGTCTGAAGTTGTTAAATTCTTTAATTTATCTTTACAACTTCCAATACAAAACAAATCATCATTTAACATCCTGCCTTCATCGCAAGTATAAATTTTACCATCATAATTGTATAAAACTTGCCCAATTATTGCACCACAGGGACTTCTTAAATCCAAATAATTAGGTTCCTTACCAAATATCTTTTGAAGAATTATTAATGCTTTTCTTTCTTTAATATTAATACCCTCAATATTCTTTTGAATTATATAATCAACAGACTTTTTCCAAAATTCAATGAATTCTTCAACACTATAATAAATATCAACATTATCTCTTGCATCACCTAATCTGTTAAGATTTCTTAAATGGATAGATAATATATTATTTTTGATATATTCATCAATAATTTCTTTATAGTAATTTAATGAGTCTTTAGTTACTGTAACTAAAGCATCAATATGATTGATTTTTTTAATCCATTTTATAGTTTCACTATATTGGAAACGGTTTTTATTATGAATTAATTCTGGACCATCTAATGAAGTACAAATTCCCACATTATTTTTCACTAAAAAATCTAATTTTTCATCAGTCATCAAAACAAGATTTGATACTAATGAGAATTTGATATTTTTATCTTGTTTTCTTTTGTTTACTTCATCAATAATATGTTTTAATACTTCGAAATTCAATAATGGTTCCCCACCTTGAAACTCAATATTTAAACTGTTAGAATTTGATTGAAAAATTAAATCAATTACTTTGTTAGCAGTTTCAACAGTCATATCATAATTTGCTTCATTAACTGGTTTAGAACTTGCATGACAATATACACAATTGTGATTACATCTTAAAGATAAAATAATTATATGTAAAGATGGACCATTGAACAAAAATTGTTTTGATTTTCTTAAATCTTTTTTGATTTGTTCTTTATTATTGTCAGTTATAATTAATCCTTTTTCTTCTAATTGATTCAAAGTTTCACTAGAGAGATTATTTAACTCATTTTTATCTATAAACATCCAACTACCTTGATCTGAAGTTAACAAATAATCGTCTTTTAAATTACCTTTTACATATAATTTACTTTTATAATTCTTTATCATTTTGTAGTGCCAACACATAATTGCAAAATTCATAAGGTATTAATTCATTTTCCTGTTTTAAAATAATAATTAAAATATCATTTTCAAAACTTGCCTCTATAAAATCTGAAAAATCTTTAATTCCTTGATTTATTGCTTCTTTATCGTAAAATAAAGCATTGAATTTAATTTTATATTTATTATCTTGTTTACAAATCATCTTCAAATAATACCTCTTCAAAATAATCAGGATTGTTAGTTAAAACCGTTCTTGCAACAATTGTTTCTTTCAAATTTTTAGTTTTATCAAACTCATTGTAATAAAAAGAATAATTGATTAATTGATTTTTAAATTCTAATTCTAAATTTGATTCTTTTTTATTTTTAGGCATAAAATTAACCATTAATTCGTTTTTATCCCCATCAATTAAAAAATAAGCTTTATCTAAATATGAGTTAATAGCATTTCTAACTACTTTAATTGGAAAAATTTCTAAATTTACTTTAAATTGGAAAAACATGATTAAAATCAAATTTATGACTATTTAAAGATATTCTTACCGAAATATATAAATACTAATAATTCATAAAGCAAAGTATGCAAGTAATTATTGAAAAAAAAGCTAAATTTACAATGATTTTACTATCTTTAATTTTAATAGTTTTATTAGCAAACATCTCATTATCTAGTGAACCAGCATTTTATAATACCTTACAACAAGTGGTAAGAAGCTCTCAAGAACTTGTAAGTGTTGATTTAAACGAGAATAATATAATTGACAGGGCTGAATTAGCCTATAGCTTTTCTGGAGGAAATTTTGAAAATACACCTGGAATATGTCCAAAAGAACATCTTTTAAAGGGTTTTCTTTCAACAGGTGAACCATATTGTGTTGTTGCAAAATGGAATTGTAATGTTGATGAAGATTCTAGAAGTTTTGTTTGCTTTTTTAGCGAGAGCGAAAGTGCAGATTTTGAGGTTATTGAAGTTGTTTTTTCAGCTGCAAAGAACACTTTAAATTTCCCAGAAGAGGTTAGATTTTTAGAAAGCTTTGAAACCGAATCATTTAGTACAACTTTAAATTATTGCAAAAGTTCAGATACAAGTGTTGAAGCCGATGAAATTTGTTTAACTGAAATTAATTTAGTAGGTTCAAATTTAATTATCGATGCAAAATATACTAGTATTGGAGCGTCATTTATTACCGACTTGGAAATGTCGGGTTCTTTAAATGGCAAATCATTCTCAGGATCAAGAGTTTTTGACGAATCAGCAAGAGGAACAGACAAACAAATACAATTTATATTTGACCTGGAAGAAAGTTCTAGACGCCACGGCGGGTGGTAGAACAAATAAACAAGTACAATTTACATTTAACTTAGAATAATGAAGAAAAAAATACTGATTTTTGGAATAGTAATGATTTTGATGGCTGCTTTTATTAATGCTAATAATCAAGCAACTCAGAATTTAAAAAATATAGTTACAATTGATGGACCAAGAATTAATTCAATTGATGATGATAATGATGGAATTATTGATGAAGCTGACGAGGCCAATAGAGTTCATCCGGGCATAGTTGAATCATTAGGTAATTGTGATGATTCTCTTGCAACAGGAGTTGAGGAATCAGGAATTACCTGTAGAGAAGTAAATGACTTTTTAGATTGTGTTAATATTGAAGGAACTGGTCCCGGTGGAAATGGGTGGGTGTATATCAATGTTGAATGTCCAGAAGGAAAACAATTAGTTAATTGGGAAGCAAGTAATAGAGATGGAAAGATACTTTGCTGTTAGCATAAAACTTATAATTAAAGAAATTTTTAATATTCTATGATAAATCTAATTATAATATCAATACTTGGAATTATTATTAGTTATCAAGATTTTAAAAATGGAAAAATTAGAAATAAGTGGATAATTTTAGGCATTATAGCAGGATTAATTATCAATTATTCATATTTTTTATATGATTTTTTAAATCATGTTTTTAATATAACCATATTGTATAGTTTCTTATTAAATTCCTTAATTACCATCTTTCTAGGTTATTTATTATGGCATTTTAAATTTTGGAGTGCTGGTGATGGAAAACTGTTCATAATGTTTTCATTTTTATTACCATTAGAATTTTACAAAAGCTTTTTTCCTTCATTTACAATCATATTTAATTCTATTGTTCCAATAGGAATTGTTCTTTTTTTAATGAGTCTTAATAAAAATAATTTTATAAATAGTAAAAAAGATTTAATTAAAGAATTTAATTTACTAAATATAATTGAAAGTTTGATTTTGATTGTTGGATTTTATTGGGGTATTTCCCAAACTTTATTTTTTATTAATGAAGTATTAAAATACTTCTTTGTTGCTCTATTGGTTATATTCTTAAAACACAAATTTAATAAAATAATTTATGCAGGGATTGTTTTAGTTATTATTAGAACCTTTTTTGAAAATATCCTTAGTTTTGATTTTATAATTCAAACAATAATAATATTTGTTATTTTTCATGCTACTAGAAGCATAATAATCCCATTAACAAATAATCAATATGTTAAAAAAACAAAAATTGAAAAATTAAAACCAGGCATGTATTTAGAAAAATGGTCATCTAGCTTAAATACTGAAGATATAAAAGAATTAAACAAAAAAAATCTAAAAGAAGTAAATGTTGTTGAAACTATGCCTTTTGCAATTTATCTTTTTATTGGAACACTTTTAACCATCATATTACAAACTGACTTGTTATCTTTTTTAATAAAGTTTTTTTTTAGTTAAAAGTCTATCAAAAGACTTTAAGAATGTTGCATCTTCTTTTTCAAAAGAAAGAATTTGCGTTTTCACTTTATACTTTTTGCACAATTTATTATTTTGTTGCATTCTGCCAAAGACGATTGCTTTGTTTTCAGATTTTATCCAATCGGAAAAAGAAAATCCAATGATGTCATGTTTTTGCTTAGCAATCTTTGCTAAAACTTGATTCATACCCGAATTTCTATGAAAAATAAAATCTTTTCTTTTACTAAATTCTAAATAGTATATTAATTGATTACCTTTTTCAAATGTCTTTCTATCATTTCCTGTAGCTTTATACATAATTATAATAAAATATACTTTAGAATATAAAAAGCTAGCTAAAAATCGTGCCTTTTACTAAAATAATTTCTCAACCAAAATATCATCAAAATAATAAAAATAGGAATTAAACCAAACAAAACAAATTGATTAAAAACCGCATAAAGATACAAATAAACATAAAAAAACATACCAATAGTCAAGTATATAAAAAGAAACTCATGCACTTTTAAACCCTTTTTTATTGCTATTATAAGAGCTTTTTTGAAACTTTTATGTTTGATATAATGCAATTGAAAAAAGGTACTAAAATGAGAAAAAAAGATCCCTAAGTAAACCGCAACAATTAAACCAGAATAATGAAATTGTAGTACAAAAAAACCTTCTAAGATAATTAAAGCTAAGAATAAAATAAAATTAATAAAAAAATATTTTACAAATCCTTTCTTATGAAAATTTTGTTCTAAAATATTGTTCCAAATTAAGTATTTGAACAAAGAATATATCCCTGAAGCAATAAAAGCAAAAATTATTGTCCCTAAAATTAAAGAAATATATATTTGAAAGATTTCGGGATTATTATTTGTTAAAAAAGAAAAATCAATAAAAGGTTTAGATGAAAAAGCTAAATTCAAAGTTAATCTTAAAAAAAAATATCCAACAACAATTAAAATCGCAAACATAATACAATCATAAGCTAAAGCCAAATAATTATTCCTTTTGAATTTGAAACTTTTTTTCAAATATCTTAATTCGTCTCTTATATAACTCATTTTAATTGTAAATTTGTTGACATACTGTTCCTGAATCGCCAAATGTAGTATCTGTTGTTGATATACATATTTCACTATAATTGGTAGGTAAAGCTATTGTTTTTGAATCGATAGTATTTTGACCAGAAAGAAGAATACCATCGTCTCCTTCAATAATGTTTAATCTATCTGTTTGATTAATTAAATATATTTCAAAATATAAATTTAATCTACAAGCGTATGCGTCATAATTAATATCATAAACAAAATCATCTCCCGAAGTTGTTACCCCTATATTTTTTATTCTTATTACCGTTTCATCACTAGTAATACATGGCGGAACTTCTACAATTTCAGTATTTATTGTTTGGTTTGCACAAGTTGGATAACAACTTAAATCGGTAAAACAAGCTTGATCGGGTGGAAGTCCATTACATCCATTATAATCGCATTGATTATCATTATCATTATCGATACCATCTTGACATTGTGATGTTCCATCATCTTCCCTATCATCTTGTGAATTAGTACAACCGGGGTCATCTAAATCAATAAGTAAATCATTATCATTATCAAGTCCATCTTGACATTGAGTAGTTGCTGCAGCTTCATTATTATCGGTATTTCTACTACAGCCAGGATCACCCGGTAAATCAATTCCATCAATAGTACAACCATTAACATCACAACTTCCATCTCCATCGTTATCGATACCATCTTGACATTCTGAAGTTTCAGGATATTCATCATCATCCCAAGCATCTTCACAGCCAGGATCATCTAAATCAATCAAATCGTCACCATCATCATCAATTTGATTACTACATTTAGTTTGACCAAATTGGAAACATAGTGGTTGGTTATCAACACTTTCGTCAGAAACATAAATACAAAACTCATTAAAAGAAAGCGAGCTTTCATAAATATCATTATCTGTTAATCTATAACCTGTACTAAGGATAGTTGAATGAAGTTCTTCAATTAAAATATCTTGTCCAGTAAAAGACATTTGAGATATTTCTACTTGTTGTGAGCTTTCATCTTTTATACACATAAATGAATCACCATCATAATTTCCCGCAGAAACGTAACCAGACTCACAAACATCACCTAATTTAGGAATAAAAGTAGTTACAGATCTTTGAACACAAAGGCTTTTGTTATCTACATCTCCCTTATTAACAAAATTAATAGGGCACTCGTTGGTAATTTGAAAATAAGGAACAAACTCGGGCAATATGCAAAAGTTGAAACCTTCCTTGGTTTGGTATTCAACCCCATAATCACTAGGACAAGTTTGATACCTAATTTGTACTAAATCTTTAGTTGTTGTAAAATTAACAACATTTGAATCAATTAATCCTGAACCTGAAACAAACCTATTCCTAAAATATACATCTACAAAAACATCTTCATTGCATGAAAAAATATCATAATCGTATTGATATTTGTAAATGCCACCTTCAAAAGTTTTTGAACCAGCATTTCCAATGATATCAGTTGTAAATGAATCCATACAAGATTCTGGCCTAAATCTAACGCCCAAATCTAATAAACCGCCACACAGTTTTTGAGGTTCATGTAACATATTTTCATCAATAGAATAATAAGTATAGCCATCGGGTCCAATTACAGAACCATCTTCATTAATATCATAATCATTTCCATCTCGATCTTCACCAGTATCTGTGTCTACATTGCCCCAAGGTGTGGTTACTGTTGCAAAACCAGTTATTGATGTAAAAGCACCAGTTAAAGCATGTAAACTTGGTACACTTAAAAAAGTTAAATCAACTTCAATTTCTCCATTTTCAGATTTATCTTTTGCGGGAGTTGGAAAATCTTTTTCTTTAGTATAATTATTGCCTGCAAGTTTTACTTTTACATTAACATTTTTGACATAACTATCTCCGCCTTGATCATATTTAAGTTTAAGTTGAATGTTATTCCTATTAACAATTATTTGATCTAAACAAACTTCATCAATTATATCTCTATCATTGTCGAGACTACATTCGTCCAAGTTTTTAGTAAAGGGTATTTTTGTAATATATGCTTGATAAAAAATTGAATCAGGAGTATTATTTTCTCTACCAACAATATCTGTAAAATTTAATTCAATTTCTAATCTTTGAGGTGGAGCAGTAATACCTTGAGGTACTTCAAAAACCTCTACTTCAGAAGTTGGTGTTGATGCTTTTCTTGAATTTGAATCATATAACACAGTTTTAATATCATGAGTTCCTTTTGTTAAATTGACTTTTATCATTTTTGAACTATTAGTTTCAACATTCCCAATTTGAATTGACTGCTTACCATCATAAACTACATAAGTTAAATTACTTTCATCATTATGATTAACAAAAATTCTAAAATTAAACTCGGGTAAAGAAATCATTTCTTGTTCTAATGTTGAAGTTATTGTAAAATCTGATACATTTACTTCGATTGTTTTACTATCGTGATGTAAATTACCATCCAAATCTTCCAATTTAATATACAGTTCATGAATTCCATCTTCCAGAGGAGTTGGAATCGTCAAAGTATTATTTGCAGGCATATAACCCCACGCAAGATTATTACTATCTTCATCTAAATAAACTTTATACCTTAATATTTTACTTTGATTGTCGGATGCATTTATTACTAAATCAAAATTAGGGGTGTTGATTTTTTCTCCATTAAAGGGACTTATTATTTCAACAATAGGCTTAATTCTGGTTTGAAAATAATCCTTACTTCTATCAACTGGTGTTTCAATGTAATCACAAAAATTCTTAGTAAAAGAAGAATCAATAATTGTGGTTTCTCGTTTGGGAACAAATGTGCTACTTGTTGTTACAATGTTTCCTTCTTGATGACAGAAGTCTTCATCTTCATCTAAAATAATAATTAAGTCATTATTTTCCATAGTAAATTTGCACTGTCCTTCATAAAATGAAACAGGTTGGGTATCTACTGCATCTAAATAATGATATATTTCATAATCAAAAAGTAAAGCAGAATTATTTCTTAATAAATTAGACATCAATCCTAAAGATTTTTCATTAATATTTACATAGTCTAAATTTGACTTTTTTGCAAAAATAATATTTGTTCTATTTTTACTTGAATTCCAAAATGGCGAAGAAGGAATACAAGAAGTTGGTGATAAGAAAAAAACATTTGGATTGCCCTTAGGTTCATTATTAATCAAAGTTTGAATTTTTACACGTTCCATTTTCCAGATCATAGGATGATCAGATGAATCCCAAGTTCCAGAATATGTTAAATCATTAGCATAATTATCTTCATTTAAACCAAAATCATAAATTCTAAAAGTATCATTATAATATCTTGTTGTTAATCTTACTTGAACGTGATCTTGTTCTTTCATTAAGTTCGATTCAATTTTAAACAAATCGTTAATTTTACCTGAAAAAGGTGTTGGAGTTATTGAAAGTACACCATCGGTGTCTACAAACATATAGCCCCCTTGATCAGCAGGCCAAGGTGGTGCAACTAAACATTCCCGGTATTGTTGACATTCTCTACCTTGAATAAAATCATTTCCTTCACGGTCACAATAGTTCTTAGCATAATTAGTATAACAATACCCTTCATCATCAATACAGCATCCAATATTGCATTCATCTAAATCAAAACAAGACTCTTGATCATGAAAAAAATTGCTTGGACAATCTGTAAAAGAAGTTTCTGTACATGTTAAATCACAACAACCATGATTTGGTAAAACAACATTTCCAGTAATTTGTTGTTTAGGTTTTAATGTAAATGAAAAAGAAACTAGTATTATTGCGAGTATTGTTAAAGATATAATTATCTTATTTGTTCTATTAATTCCCTTTCCGTTTTTCTTTTTATTCTTAGTCATTTGTAATAAGCCGTACATGTTAAATCACATGAATAACATTTAAAATTTCCCGTTTCACACTCTTCAGCTACCGCTACGAGTTGTTGTGTCTCACCTGCATAAACTGTAAATTCCTTTGTTGAATCTGAAGGAATTTGTTCACCGTTTAATTCACCATATCCAGAATCCAGTTTACTACCTCCTTTACACACAACTTCAACTATTTGATCGCAAGTAGGAATAAAGTTAACGTAAGTATCTCCTCCATCATAATCCTGTGCTCCAAAGGCTGTTAATCCTACAGAAGCTACACCCATAATTATAGCAATACCGCCTATATAAGCTGCTGCCGTTGCAGCAACACCAACAAATCCGCCAGCCGCCGCTACAACAGTTCCTGAAAGAGTACCTAGAAGAGCAACATCTGCCATATTCACTAATACTGTATATAAAGCTCCCCCAAAACCAATAGTAGCAATAATTAAAATTATAACAATAATTATCAAAATAGGTAATAATGTATCCATTATGGCACTTATTGCACACAATAAACTTTTTTTAGGTTTACTTTTAGACTTTACAGAAACTTCTTTACAAGGTTGTCTATTACAATCTATTGGTGAATATTCAGAAAATCCAGTGATATCAGCAAAAACAAAACTATTATTGTAATCGACATCTGTAATTAAAGGACGCCATTCGTAATCTGATAAAGGTCCACGATATAATATTCCCATAGGTCCTAAATTAGGAATCTTATCATCATCCCAATAAATTGCTAAACGTTGTGGAAAAACATTGCCCGTTGAATCTGTAAACTTGGTACCATCTGGACCAAATTGATAAATTGGATAATTCAAATACCAAGTTATATTTTCTTTTATTTTTGGACCAGGTTTAAGTCCACCTTTTATTGTATATTCCACATGAGATATAACTTCCCTTGTGGAATTTTTATCATATTCTTGCCATACTTCTAAAAAATTACTATCAACATTTACTCCCCTTTGTAAAAATAATTGAGCCATTCTATCGGGACTGTAAACAACAAAAGTCATAAAAAAGTCTAAAGCTTCAGGAGATACATCGACAGTTCTTTTCAAATAACTTCTATTCAAATTAGTTGCAAAATTAAAAATATATTTATTATTTTGTTCAAGTTCTACATCATCAATAACAGTAAATAACAAATTATTTTCATCATTTAAAGTATAATTAATTTTAAAATCCCTTGAATCTACTAGTTGGAAAGGTTGCCTATAATCAAAAGAAGGAATAAAATGTGCATTAACCATTTCTCTTGCTCTTTCATATACTCTTCTATATCTAACATTTAAAACATTTTCAAAACTATCAATTGTTTTTTGCTTATCTTGTTGAGTTACTTTTAAGGGATAATTTAATTTTATTATTACTTCTTCGGCAGAATAATCTATTGTTGAATTAGCACTTCCAGTTTCAACATTATAACCTACAAAAGAACTATAATCTACACAATTTTCAAAATTATTATTAAACCAAATTTGGAATTCATCAATTGATGAATTTAATATTGGCATAACATTAGCATATTGATAAATCCAATATGAAGTGCCGTTAACTTCCAAAACACCAGGAACATCAATATAATTACCATTTTTACCCAACAAATCTAGCCCTTCTCTACCGACTTTACTGATACAATTATCAATCATAAACTCAATTCCCCTTGCATCTACTTCTCCTTTGAAAACTACTTTGTCATCATTATTAACTAAAGCCACATAAAAAACTAATCCAGCTACAACTAACAAAATCAATCCCATGATTATAAACAATGTTACTTGTGCTTTATTTTTCATTTTTTATAGTTATTATATGTTTTACAAACAAATGATTTTTATTCAATGAATAGAGATTAGTAGGTCCTATTTTTCTAACAAAAAGAATTTTATTTTTAACAAGTAATTTCAACCATTTTACGGCGGTGGCTTTAGCCAAACTTACTTTTTTAATTAACTCAACTTGAGAAAATTCTCCAGAATTATCTAGAAAAAACAATACAAGATCCATAACTTTTTTATTACCTAAAAGTTCAATTGATTGAACCAACCATTACACCCATTTATTCCTTTAAGTTCATTTGAATAAAACAAAAACAATAAACAAACAAACCAATTAGTTCAAACAATTGAACCAACAATATTTAAATGTTTCTATTTAAAATTTATTTAAACCCAAATATGTAAAATTGGAGAAAGTAAAATCAAAAATAAAATTAACCTACCAACATTGGTTGTGATCAAAAAAGACAATCTAAATAACCAAACTAAAATATTTAAAACAAAAGAATTGATATTTTTGGGTTTAGTTACTAAATTAAAAGCATTGTACTTGTACCATTTAAAAGAAACTATTTTTCCCTCTTTTTTATAATCTTCATACATTTGTGTACCAGGAAATGGTGTTAAAACTGAAAATAAACTTAAGTTCAAATTTGCTTTGAAAGTGAAAACGAACAATTCCCATAATGACTTGTAAGTATCTTCATCAAAACCAAACATGAATGTACCTCGAATTTTTATCTTTCTTTTCTTGATTCGTTTAATTAACTCTAAATAATCAAGATACATGTTTAACTTACCAGGATTATTAGCAATTACTTTTTCATTAATAGTTTCAAAACCAACATGTAACCTATAACAACCTGATTTTTTAGCCAAATCAAGTAAACTTTCATCTTTTGCAATATCTATAGAACATAATGCTTCCCACCTTATTTTCAAAGGAATTAAAGCTTTAAACAAAGCTCTGGCATAAGAAACATTTGCAAAAATATTATTATCATTAAATAAAAGTCCATACTTTCTAAAACCTTTAATTGATTTGACTTCTTCAATAACTTTTTCAATAGGGACATGACGAATATTTCCTTCATAAAGTTTAGGAATCATACAGAATTTACATTTGAATTTACAACCACGAGTTGTTTGGATTGTATTTTGTTTTTTATTATCACTTAAATTCAAAAAACCTTCATGATAATATTTCCAAAAATCATCAACAGCTTCGCCGTAATAAATTTGTTTTAAACAGTCATTTTCATAATCTTCAATAATTTGTTTCCAAATACTTTCAACTTCCCCAATAATTACAGAATCACAATATCTTAATGCTTCTTTAACATTAAACATAACGTGACATCCGCCCATAATTACTTTTGCACCTTTCTTTTTAAACTTATTAGCATGTTCATAAGCACGATACACATTAGAAGTAAAAGAAGTAATTCCAACTAATGCTTTTTCATACTTAACAAAGAAGGGTTGATTATAAACTTTAATTTCATAACCAGGAGTCATAGATTCCAGTTCAGCAAATACGGGAGGATAACCAAATTTGAAAAACTTTCCAATTAACCCCGAAAGCGTTCCTCCAAAAGCAGGATTAACTAAAATTAATTTTTTCATAAATTATAAAAGATTTAAGGATTTATAAAGTCTTTTTGTTATTAATTAAATCAATTAATGTTTTAATAATATTTTCTATTTTTTCAATGTTTTGAATGACATAATTGGATTTGATCATAAAACCCTCATAAGAAATTCTATTTCGATAATCTCGCATATCTTGAAGAAAATATTTTATTTGAAGTTCAAAATTATATTTTTCACAAACATAGTCGATTAATTCTTTATGTGCTCCTTCTCCTTTGATTTTAACTCCCTCTAAAGAAATCAAAGACTCCATCAATTCATGCAAAACATCATAATAATCTTTAATAGTATTAGTAGGATATTTTTCTAAGTTTGTTTCATTCAATCTTTCAAGAGTAATTTTTGCCATATTTAACAAAGATACTGCCTTTTTCTGATCAACATTAACAAATAATTTCATTTAAAACCTTCCAAGAATCCACTTAAAACAATACCATTAATAATATTGTTTTTTAAATCATTAGAAAAATCTTTAAAATTAAATTTAAAATGTAATTGTATTTTTCTATTAAGTTTTTTTTCAAATTTTATTAAATTTAATTCTTTTTTTTGACAACAAACAAATAAATCAATGTCACTATCTTCAATATCTTCGCCCCTTGAATAACTACCAAATAAAACAATTGAACTAGGCATCAAATCATCATTTAAAAAATCAATTAAACCTATTTCGATTAAAGAATTTATATTTTTTAATTTTTTATATAATTTATATTGATTATTACTTAAATTTGCTTCATATAAAGGAAAAATTCTTTTTCCCTTTTTTTCAAAAGAAACTTTTATTAAATTATTTTTAACTAATTCATCTAAATGTTTTTTTACAGAAGTGTGCGCAATTTTTATGTTTCTACTTATTTCAATAAGATAATGTTTTTTTGTAGGTTCTTTAAAAAAAACATCTAAAACCGACAAAATACTACTTTTTTGTAACATATATGACAATAATGTGACATAAGTTTATAAAACTTGTGTTACAAAAAAATAACATATAATACAAGTTTATAACATATAGATAAATGCACAACATTTAAATACCAAAACTCTAGAAGAATAATCATGACAATGGTTCACTCTAAATGTAAGATTTGTTTTAATCCAATTAGAGCGAGCTATCTGTTTTGTTAAAGCAACATCAGGAGCTTTAACTGAACAGACAAATTCTGAAATGATGTTAAGGCCCTTGGAGGTGAAAAATGCGTTGCACAATATGTGATGAAGGAATCACAAACCCAATATGTATCGAGTGCCTTGGAAAGGAAATAGAACAATGGTTAGTTGAAACAAAGCCAGTATTAATTAATGATTTAAAAGAGATTATGGCTTTTTATAATTCAATGGGACCAATATCTAACTGTATCATATGTAAACGGGATATGGGTGTTTGCAGACATTGTTTTACTAAAGAAGTATTTAATCTAATTCAGGAAAACAACCCTAAATTAGAAGAAGACTTCTTAAGACAATTCAATTATGAATTAATAGGATATTAATTTAAATCCTAAAAATTTTATTTTTATATTCTTTTATTGCTTTTTTAAGAGCTTCTTGAGCTAATACAGAACAATGAACTTTCACTTGTGGAACATCGCCCATCACTTTTAAAACATCTTCACTAGTTATTTTTTCTGCATCCTCAAGAGTTTTTCCTTTAGCAATTTCACACAAATAATCTGATGATGCTAATGCTGCAACACAACCAAAAGTTTCAAAAGAAACATCAACAAGAATATTATTTTCAACTTTAATGTAAACTTTCATTACATCTCCACATTTCATATTTCCCACTTCTCCAACAGCAGAAGCATTTTCCATTTTACCAGAAAATTTAGGGTTTTTAAAACGGTCCATTACTTTTTCTGAGTACATTTTTATTTTATTGGACTTAAAGTCCTTAACCTCTCAATTATTTCTTTTAATTTTTCAACACAATAATCTATTTCTTCTTTTGTAGTATATTTAGATAATGTAAATCTTATACTTCCATGAGCAGTCCCATGATTTAATCCAATCGCTAATAAAACGTGAGAAGCATCTAAAGATTTAGAGCTACATGCAGAACCAGTAGATACCATTATGCCATCTAAATCTAAACTCATCAAAATACTTTCACCTTCAATTTTTAAAAATGAAAAATTAACATTATTACATAGTCTTTTAGTTTTTGAACCGTTAAATCTAACATAATCAATTTCTTTCTCAATTTTTTCAATTAAATAATTCCTTAAATTTTTGATTTTTTCAACATCAATTTTTAAACTAACTGCTTTACCAAAACCAACAATTCCTGGAACATTTTCAGTACCAGATCTTTTACCAAATTCTTGTCCGCCACCAATTAAAAGAGGTTTTAATTTAACTTTTTTAGATGCATATAAAGCTCCAACACCCTTTGGACCGTGGATTTTATGCGAAGAAAAACTGGCTAAATCCAATCCAATTTCTTTAACATCAATTTCTTCTTTTTTAAAAGACTGAACACAATCTGAATGAAATAAAACATCTTTACAAATTTCTCCAATTTCTTTTAAATCTTGAACAGTACCAATTTCATTATTTCCGTGAATTATAGAAACAAGTTTAGTGTTTTCTTTAATTGAATCTTTTAATTGCTCTAAATCAACAAAACCTTCTTTATCAACCTTCAAAAAAGTAACTTCTACACCTTTTTTTTCTAATTCTTTAGATAAAATATGAATAGAGTGGTGCTCTATAATAGTTGTAATGAAATGATCCCCTTTTTCTAATAAATTCAAAACCAAATTGTTAGATTCAGTCCCACCAGAGGTAAAAATTATTTCATCAGAAGAACAATTAATTTCGTTTGCAATTAAATCTCTTGCTTCATCAAGTAATTCAGATGCTTTTCTTCCATACTGATGTAAAGAAGAAGGATTACCATAATTTTCTAAAAAAACTTTTTGAATTTCTTTAACAACTTGCTCATCAACTTTAGTTGTTGCCCCATTATCAAGATAAACATACATTTTTACATACCTCACAATCTTCAGGAATAATACTATTTTCAGTATAAATTTTACAAATTTTTCTTTCTGATTTTAATTTTTGAATGAGTTTTTGAATTTCAGTTAGATAATTATTACCTTTCATTATATTTTCACAAGTATCTTTAACCAATTCTTTACTTAAAATAAACTGTTTTCCTCTTTTACCGGACAAGTATTGAGAAACTGCAGATTTGGTTAAATGAAGGATATCCGCAATTTTTTTTTGATTTTCACCTTTTTCAAGCATAAGTTTAACTAATTCTCTTCTAATAGCTGGAATTAAATAATATGTTTCAATCTCTTGGCTAATCACATAGATAGTTAACGGCGTTAACTATATAAATATTGCTATTTTCCACATGAAACAAAGGGGTAAAAAAATAACCACCAAGTATAAAATTAGTGAATTTTAAGGGCTCAAGCCCCGTAATTATGCTTTTCCAGTGGAAATGAAGGGGCACATAGAACTCAAAAAGATAAAGATTTATAAATAAAAGCCTTTATAAATAAGTATACGCTGCTTTATAAAAGAGGTACCTAAAAAAAATGGCTAAAAAAACAAATGAAGGTAAAAAAGAACTTGCTATCGTTAATATTGTTGTATCTACAAGTTTAGAACATGATATACCTTTAGAAAGAATGGCTGCAACATTAAGCAACACAGAATATAATCCTGAACAATTTCCTGGATTAGTAATTAGAATCAAAGATCCTAAAACTAGTGCTTTAATATTCTCAAGTGGTAAAGTCGTTTGTACTGGTGCTAGAACAATGGATAAAGTTGCTGAATCCATCAAAAAGATTATCAAAAGTTTAGAAAAGATTAATGTTAAAATCAAAATAGATCCAGTAATTACAATTCAAAATATTGTAGCTTCCGGTAGTGTCGGAATGGATTTAAATTTAAATATTCTAGCAATGAAATTAGACAACACAGAATATGAACCAGAACAATTCCCTGGATTAGTATATAAACTTCCAGCTGCAAAAGCAACATTCTTATTGTTTAGTAATGGTAAAATTGTTTGTACTGGTACTAAATCAGAAGATGAAGTTAATAATGCATTAGAATTGTTAATTGGTAAACTTAAAAAAGTAATGTAAATTTTTTTTAACTTATATTATGCCAGAAAAATTTTATTTCTGAGCATTTGAAATTTAATTGGGGGGGAATTTTATTATGGATGCTACTGAGCAGATTCAAAGAGTAGGCGAGTTTCTTGAAGAAAAAAAGGCTGAAATAGCTGAAAAAGTTAGAAAGAAAAAAAATAATATGGAGTTAAATTTTGGAGATTTTTCAAGATTTGATCCAGAATTAGCAGAAGAATTATTAGAAAATCCAGAAGATATTTTACAGGCAGCAGAACTTGCAATAAAACAAAACAACCCAGAAATTAAAAAATTTAACGTTAGATTCAAAAATCTCCCTGCAAGTTCAGGATTAAAAGTAAGAGAAATTAGAAGTAAGCACATTGGTAAATTCTTAAGTGTTGAGGGAGTTGTAAGACAAAAATCAGATGTTCGTCCTCAAGTAACAATCGCTAAATTTGAATGTCCTGCTTGTGGAAATGTAATTACGGTTCCTCAATTAGATACTAAATTTCATGAACCAACTAGATGTGGATGTGGAAGAAAAGGAAAATTTAAACAATTAAGTAAAGAATTAGTTGATGCACAAGGAATTGTTTTAGAAGAAAATCCCGAAAAATTAGAAGGAGGAGAACAACCTAAAAGAGTTAATTTATTTTTAAAAGAAGATTTAGTTAGTCCATTAAGTGAGAAAAAAACAAATCCAGGAATGGCAATAACAATTACTGGACAATTAAAAGAAGTACCAATTATTTCAAGATCGGGAGCTGCTACAACAAGATTTGATTTGATGATTGAAGTAAATCATGTTGAACAAAAAGCAGAATCCTTTACTGATATTATTATTTCAAAAAAAGAAGAAGATGAAATAATAACAATTAGTAAAGATGCAAATTTACTTAAAAAATTAATCGGCGGACTAGCACCATCCATTTATGGTTATGATAATATTAAGCAAGCTTTACTTCTACAGATGTTTGGAGGAGTACATAAAAAAAGAAGTGATGGAGTAATCACTAGAGGGGATATGCACATTCTAATAATTGGAGACCCTGGCTGTGGTAAGTCGCAATTACTAAAAAGATGTAATATTGTAGCTCCAAAATCAAGATATGTTTCTGGAAAAGGTGCAAGTGGTGCTGGATTAACTGCAGCAGTAGTAAAGGATGAATTTTTGCAAGGATGGAGTTTAGAAGCAGGAGCATTAGTTTTAGCAAGTGACGGATTATGTTGTATTGATGAACTTGATAAAATGACAACTGAAGATAGAAGTGCCATGCATGAAGCCCTAGAACAGCAAACAATTTCGATTTCTAAAGCTAATATTCAAGCAACATTAACTTGTAAAACAACAGTTTTAGCCGCTGCAAACCCAAAATTGGGACGATTTGACCCATACACACCAATAGTTTCACAAATAGATCTTCCCCCTCCATTAATCAGTAGGTTTGATTTGATTTTTCCACTTAGAGACATACCTGATGAAGATTCTGACACTAAAAAAGCAATACACATTTTATCATTACATCAAAATCCTAAAATTGAAGAACCAGAAATAAATACAGAAATATTAAGAAAATATATAGCTTACTCAAAAAGATTTAAACCAATCCTTACAGATGGAGCAATGGATGAAATTAAAAGATATTATGTTGAAATAAGAAATAGTGGAAATACAGAAGATTCGGGAAACAAATCTGTACCAATTACTGCAAGACAATTAGAAGCTTTAGTAAGATTATCTGAAGCATTAGCAAGAATGAAATTGTCAGTTAAAGTTACAAGAAAAGAAGCAAAAATGGCAATTGAATTATTACACAGTTGTTTATCTCAAGTAGGAATAGATCCAGAAACTGGAAAACTTGATTCAGACATGATTACAACTGGAATTTCTACATCTCAAAGAGGCAAAATAGTTCACATTAAAGAAATAATAAATGATCTTGAAAAAAGATTAGGTAAAGATATCCCTATTGAAGATGTTGTTAAAGAAGCCGAAGAAAAAGATATTGATAAATCAACATGCGAAGAGGTGATTGAAAAATTACGGAGGTCTGGAGATATCTTTGAACCTAAACCCGGAATGATACGAAGATTATAAGGTAATATTAAATATGAAAAATAAAAGAGAAACAGCATACAAAGTAAGAATTAAAGATATTCTTAATGGTAAATATGTCGTTAATGAAGGTTGGGAGCCTAATTATATTGAAATTGGGAATAAAAAATTCTCTAGAGTTAATGTTTTAGGAACTGTTGTTGGTTTTGAAGAAGGACTAATAAAAGTTGATGATGGAACTAGTGAAATATTACTCAGAAGTTTTGATAATAATAATATTTCTCCATTTCAAGTTGGAAATGTTATTTTAATAATAGGTAGACCAAGAGAATATAATGAAAATAGATATTTAATGCCAGAAATTATAAAAAAAGTTGACAATCCCGAATGGATAAAGGTAAGAGATTTAGAAATTAAAGATGTTAAAGAAGAAAAAATTATTGAAATAAAAAAAGAAGAAAAAGAAAATAACTTAAACCAAAAAATAATGGAGATTATTAAAAAAAAAGATTCAGGTAACGGCATTAGTACTCAAGACATTATAAAAATTACAGGAAATAAAGAAACTGAAAAAACAATTAATAAACTTCTTGAAGAAGGAGAAATTTTTGAAATAAAACCAGGAATACTTAAATTACTTTCATAAAATCATTGGTGTTACATAAACTTCTAAAAAAGCAGCAATAACTAAAATTACTAAGGAAATTAAAAATAACCAACCTGCATCCTTTAAAACTTGAATCATTTCTTGATTATTTGACTTTTTATTTATTACAGCAACAGAAATAATTCCACCTGCCAACCCTGAAATAAAATATGCAGCAATTTCAGGTATACCGTGAATCATATATCTAAATAAACCAACAGAAATTGAAGAAAAATATACAGACAATGAAATAAAACCAGTTTTAGCAAAAGCCATATTTAACAAATTTCTAATATAAATTCCTGTGGCAACACCGACAACCGAAGCATTCCAAGTTAAGATAAATATGGCACCCAACCCATAAAAAAATGAAAAAAACAAAGAAAAAAATGAAACTTTAACATTATTTAATAAAATTTTAAAAAAAGCTTGTGAACCGACAATCATTCCAGTTCCCTGGTTTAGAGGATTGTTAATTTGATTAATAGTAGAAATTTGAGATTGAAAAACTTTTTGTGGAATTTGTTCAGGTAAAAATACATACCACAATGCAAAAGAAACTACAAAACCTAAAAATAAAAAGATGAAAAAAGACAAAGCTCTACTATGATGTTTTAATAATTTTGTTTCTTTTCGTAACTTAATATCTTGTTTTTCTTCTAATTTTAAAGTATTATACATTAAAATTGAACAAGCCATTACTGTCAAAAAAACTAAAACTAAAGAAGTTTCACTTCCTCCAAAAAGATATAATGATAAAAAAACAGCAATTGAAGAATACAAAATACCAACGAAAAACATTTCCCAAGGTTCTTTTTCTGCTCTTGCAGGACTAATTAAAGATTCTAAAACCATCGCTTATTTTTATTAAATTAAACATTTAAAAACTTTTCCATGAGATTTTGAAAAAGATTTATAAAAGAACACAAGTTTTCTAACATAATGAATTATGATGAAATGCTTAAAAAAGCTCAAAATGAAATGCCTTCTTCAGTACATGAAAGAGAAAGATTTGAAATTCCTAAAGTAAAAGGTCATTTGCAAGGTAATAAAACAATAATTAGTAATCTTAATCAAATTGCAGAAACTTTGAAAAGACCAATACAACACTTGTTTAAATATTTATTAAAAGAATTGGCAACACCGGGAGCATATAAGATTGGAAGAGCTATTTTTGGTGCTAAAATTTCTGCTTCAAAAATTAATGATAAAATAAAAAAATATGCTGAAGAAGTAGTATTATGTAAACAATGTGGAAAACCTGAAACACAATTAACAAAAGAAAATGATTTAGTTTATTTGAAATGTCAAGCTTGTGGAACAAATTATGTTGTTAAAACTAAACTATGAAATTTATTTTAAACAAAAAAAATCAAAAAGGAAAATTATTTCTTAATATTATTGATTGTGAAATTAAAGGGAAAATTTTAGAAGATGATAATAAAAAAATAGATCTTAATAATATTTTCTATGATGGTATAGAAACAGAAGAAGAAGAAATTCTAAATTTAGTTGAAAAAGCTTATTCCATTCAGTTTATAGGAAACAAAAGTGTCGATTTTGCAATTAAAAATAATATAATTAAAGAATACTTAGAAATTAAAAAAATAAAATATGCATTTCTGATGAATTAAAACCATTTATCTAATCCTTCTTGTTTTTCTGGATCTCTTCCAAAAACTTCATCAATTCTTTTTTGAGTTAATTCCAAAGTTTCAATAAGATAATTATCTAATTCATATTTAATTGCTAAATCCATTGCAGGTTGCATATATTTAATAACGGACCCTTCAGAAATAGTAAATAATATTTTTCCACCACATTTATTGCATTTCCCTAATAAAGGAGGTCTTCTAAATTTTTCATTACATTTAACACACCTAAATTGTTGCATAGAAAATTTTCTTAAATTACCTTTAATGTCTTTAATAAAATGTTTTTCAATAACTAATTTTGCAACGCCCTTTTCGCTTACAGCTTTGATTTTTTCAGCAATTTCCATTTGACCAGCTAATTTTTCTCGCATTGAAGGAAGTGACTTATAAGCAGAACATAAAATTCCACTATTTATACTAGTAATATCATGAGTAAAACCCATTTTTTCATATTGCTTCCAAGTTTTTAATCTTTTACCCAATTGTTCAATATCAACTTCCCAGGGGTTTTTATAATTCATAGCTGCATCATAAAACTCCAAAGGATAATTCCATACTACATCCATCCCGTGGGCCATATCATCAACTTCTGAAGGATTGAGTTTTGCAGTTAAAACTAAAGGGGCATCCATTGTTCTTGAACCAATTCTATCTGGAAGATATTGTCTAGAAAAATTAATTAATGAATCTAATAGCAATGAAATTGAACATTCATCTCCATCACAATCTCTTCTTAAGGCAGCATGCCATAATGGATGAGCATAACAACCACAAGTTTCAGAATATCCAATAATTCTTCCAATCATTCCTGCAGAAATGTGAGGAGCTAGACCAATTACTAAGTGTCCAACAATGTCTTCTTTTGTTTTAAAATTATAATAAGATTTTAATCCATACAACTTTTGCATTAATTCATCAATAAAGTTACCTACTCTTAACAAAATTTCACTCGCTGGCTCTTCCATTCCATCTTTTTTAGAAGGTAAAATTAAATCTTGCGGTTTTATTTCTAATATTTGATTTGGATCTTTTAATTCTATACCGTGAATATCTTTTTCATAACCTAATTCTTTTAATTTTTCAACAGAAGTTTTAATTTCATTAGGTTTGAAATGAGTAATTGGTAATTCAGTCATATCATATCTTATAGACCCATCCTTATTTACATAAAGATCGTGTTTTGATCTTAATATTCCTTTGATTAAATGCTCAGGTACATGATTTTTATTTGAAGTTCTTCTTACGCCTTTAATTAGATCAGGATAAACTCTAGTTGATAATTTTTTCAAACAAGAATCAAAATAATAATTAATATCTATTGCATTTATTTTATATCTTGAAGTTTTACCATGTTCACATTCTTCTTTATCTAAAACACCACAAACTTTACAATAATATTTTTTAATGGTTTTTTTCCAACAAGTTTCACATACAGAAAAAACAGTTTCTTTTTTACAGTGTTTACAATAAAAAATTGCAAACTGACTTGTAACTTTTCCAGTTTTTAATGCAGATTGAAAACATTTTAATCGGTCTCCCTCATCACCTACTGGAAATAAAACATGAGGTTTTCCAGTTAATACTCTCATTTTTGCTTTTTCAGGACGACCCATTCTTGCCCCTACAAAAGTACCCGCTTTATCTCTTATTATAATTGAAGAAATTTCATTAATAATTTCCAAAATATCATCTTTTTTTGATGAAGAAATTGTTTTAATAATTTCATCAACAGAATTTGATTCTAAACCTAAAGAATAAAGTAAAATCTTTGAAAATTGTTTTTCTACAACAATGAATTCATTATTAACTAAAATGTGCGGAAGACCGATTTTTTCTAATATTTCTTTGATATCTTTAGAATTTTTAATAATAATTTTATCTTCTTCAATTTTAGAAGAGTCTAATTTATCTAAAAAAATTAATAAATCTTCTTTTAGTATTCCTTTCCAATAAAGAGTATAATAAGGATGTAAAGGAATTTCAAATTTTTCTGAAATTTGTATTGCAACTTTTGGATCAGGAATTTGTTTAATTGGATTTTCTAATATTAATTTTAATTCTTCTGAACTTAAATTAATTAATGAAATTGCCTTATCAACATCCAGATTACCAAAAAAATTTACTATTGACTTTTCAAATTCTTTTACCCACCATTCTTCACAATATCCTGAAGGAATTAAAGGATGTCCATTTTCTGAAAAATCACCATAATTAAAAAGAATATCTCCCAAAAATAATATTTGTTCTACTTCATTTTTGATTTTTTTAGCTTCGTCTTCATTGTGAATTTTCATAACGCTTCCATCTTTTAATTTCACAATTGGACCATCCATGTAATCACAGACAGTCATTGAAGCTGCTTTTCCGGGACGTTCCATCTTTAATTGGGTTCCAACAGCAATATAATCATTAATCAAATGCATGGTTGCAGGATGCATTGCAGAAGCAGAAAAACCAGAAGTTCTACATCTTCCATATCTTAATCTAAAACCACCAAATTCCATTGGATAAGTTAAAACAGGTCTACCAGCAACGATATCTGCAATAAAAACTTTATTCGGACTCAATTTTGGTTTTTCTTCACCATAATCTTCTTTTTTACCTGCTTTTTTCTTTTTTTGGAGTTTTAAAAATTCTTCTATAAACATCCAATCCATATCGAAATCTTTTCCCCATTTATTCAATCTTTTCCATAATTTAGGAGCCTTTAGAGCAATCATTGAAAATACTAAACACATTCCTCCCCTTATTCTATTAGACTCAACTCTAGGAAGATCTTTATAATTTGAAACATCAAATTTTTCAGTTGGATCTCCTGATACTTCAATAGGCATATTTTTTGCCAAAAATTGAATTTCTTCATTAGAGGGGCGATATTGTAAATTGGTTACACGTTCATCATAATCAACTAATTCTGTAACATATCGATTAACTTCATTTTCATCCGGATCATATTTTTCATAACCCATTTTTTTTCTAACGTAATCAGCAACAATTACACATACAGAAGCTCCAGTTCCACCTGCACCCCTAATGGGTCCTGCAAATTTAATTTCAAAATATTCTTTACCATCTTTTGTTTTTTTAATATTTAAACAAGTAAAACCTTCTAAAGGAGCAGAAACAATACCCTGAGTATGGTAAGCAAAACCAGTTCTTATACCTACTTCCATTGCTTCTTTTTTATCTTTAAACTTACAAAACTTTTCTTTAGCTATTTCTTCTGCAATAACTAATGATACCCTCCAATCTAAAACACCATATTCTTTTTCAAGTTCAAACATCCTATCAGTAGCACCAGAACCAATTAATTGTGGAGCAACAGTAGAAATTAATCCTTCTACTCTTTCAATCATGTTTTCAGCTAAAGGACTATCTACTTTTTCTTCTGGATCAAAACCTTTTTTTCTTGCTTCATTAGCAATTTTATATTCTTTTAATACTATTGTACGTATTTGTTCAAAGTATTTTTTCATTTCTTTTGATTCAAGAGGTATTTCTTTTTCTTCCATTTTAAAATTTCATAATTTTTGCTTTTCTTGTTTTTAAATTAATTAAAGGAACACGAGAAGGTTCTGGATCATGACCTACTTTTAATTGGAAAGATGTTTGTCCTTGCCAACAACTTCCACAAATTAAAGTTATATTATTATAATTAGAAACATTAGTATAGTGAATATGTCCAGTTGCAAAAAAATCTGGAATAGTAGAAATGACTAAAGGGTCTTCAATAATATCCGGCACATATAATGTTGCAGTATGAGCAGGACTTAAATGTCTTCTTTTAAGTAAAAATTTCATTATTAAATCTGCTCTATGATAACCACCTTGATTTCTTATTGAATCCACATTTGCTACATAATAATCAAAAGAATAACCGTGATATAATAAAACATTAAAACCTGGAAAATTTTCAGTTTTATGAATTTTTACAACAGCAGGATTACTTACTAAAGTCACATTAGGCAAATCATATAAATCTGGTGCAAATTCTTTTGATATTTCAGGTTGGGGTTCTGAAATTCTCATTGCATCATGATTTCCAGGACAAATAATTATCTTAATGTGTTCAGGAATTTTCTTTAAATATTTTGCACCTTCTTTGTATTGTTCATAAACACTTTTCAAAACAAGTTCATCTTCTTGTCCAGGATAAATTCCAATACCTTCAATTAAATCTCCAACTAAAAATAAATACTTAATTTTTTTAACTATTTTTTTATGCTCATCTGTACCAGAATTACCATTAATCCAACTAATAAACTTTTCAAATTTTTCAGGAAGAAAATCTATGCTACCTACATGAAAATCAGATAAAAAAATAGCATATGCTTCGTCAGGACTTTTTTTCAATTCTTTATGTAAAGGAACATCAGGCCAAAGAATATTATTCGCAAAAATAATTTTATCTCCATTATTACCAACAACACCAATAACTTCATCATTAACAATATCTTTTGCTTCTAAAAAAAGATCAGGTTTATTTTTATTAATTAAAACTTTTATTGAACCTGATAAATCTTCTAATGTAAGCATTAAATTACCATTTTTTGTTTCTGAAATATCTGAAACTAAACCAATAATAGAAACCTTTTCTGAATCTTTTTTATCTAATACTCTTCCAATAGATAATGTCCTTTGTAATTCTGGTCTATTTTTTAAAATCTTTTCAAGGGCTTTATACCTATTTTTAAAATAATTAACAAAATCGGATACTTCTTTTTTTTTAATATGATCTTCAGAATATGAAAAAATAACTTCGACATTTCCTTCTTCAACTGAGCAAGTTTTATCAGATTTAATTGAAAGATATTCAACTAATAAACTTTCACTAAATATTGTTGTAGTATTTAATTTGTTTTTAACAAGATTAATCTTTTCCTCAGAATTTAATTTTTTAATTAATTCAAGTATTTTTGGAGTTATTAATACATTCTTTGCTAACAAATATTGTACTATTTCTTTTTGTAATTCTTCTATATTCATTTGTATTCATCTTTTATGCTAAACTTAATTCTTTTTCTAATAATTTTTTAATATTGGGTTGAGTCGATTCAGGTATTGATAAAGAAATTTCTCTTGTTCTTCCATACCTTCCTTTTGAAATTACTCTAGTATAGATAATTCCAAGCATATCAAATTCCCCAATAATGTCAGAAACTCTTCTTTGTGTTAAAGGTCTTAAAGAAATTTGAATACATAATCCCTTATATACTTCATAAACTTCCCCTGTGTAGATTTTATCTTTCCTTTTAGCACACACTAAAAGAATGGAATATAATGTTAACTGGTGTTGTTTAGGCTGCGTTTCGACTAAATCATAAACTTTGTCTCTTTCAATTTTATCTTCAGCTTCATCAATATGTTTTATCATAACTTTTCCATCGCCATTTCTTTCAGCTAGTTCTCCAGATACTCTTAATAATTCTAAAGCTCTTCGTGCGTCTCCATGTTCTCTTGCAGCATATGCAGCACATTTTTCAATTACTCCTTCTTGAACTACATCTTTTTTAAAAGCATTTAATGCCCTTTTTTTAAGTATATCTTGAAGTTGAAAAGCATTATAAGGAGGAAATAATAATTCTTCTTCAGATAAAGAAGACTTAACTCTTGAATCTAAATAAGAAGTAAATTGTGTATCATTAGAAATTCCTATAATTGAAATTTGAGAATTTTGTAATTCAGCATTAATTCTAGTTAAATTATATAATAGTTCATCACCTATTTTTTTAATTAATTGATCTATTTCATCTAATAATAAAATAATTAACCCTTTTCTTTTATCTAACTCACCAAAAAAGATTTTATATACTTCTTCAGTAGGTAAACCAGTTGCAGGAATATCTTTTCCAAGTTCTCTGGCTAATTGAGCAATTAATCTATATTCAGTATCTGCTACTTTTTTCAATTTACAATTTAAATAAATCACTTCTAAAGGCATTCCTTTTTGTTCAGCAATTTTTTTTAATTCCACAGCAGTATGTTTAACAGTAATAGTTTTTCCAGTACCTGTCTTGCCATAAATAAACAAATTTGAAGGTTTTTCTCCTCTTAAAGATGGAGCAAGTATTCTAGCTACTTCTTCTATTTGTTTTTCTCTATGTAAAATATCCTCAGGAGTATAAGAAGATTGTAATACTTTTTTACTTATAAAAATAGGTTCAGCCTTTAAGTACTTTTCAAAAAAATCCGATATATTTGCCATCCCACACCCTGATTTCGTTTGGAAACCTTTATTTTCAATTATCATGTTGTTATCAAATCTAAATATATAAAATATTATATAATTGTAAATATATAATATAATATATATATTTAATAATACATTTCATTTTCTTTTTTTCCTTTTTTTTATTTTCTCTTTTTTTCTTTTTTTTATACTCTATATATATATATTTACTATATTGTAAATAATAATAATAATAATAATAATAATAAATTTTAAAAAAAACAAAAAAAACAATAAAATAATAAAATTTTAACTAATAAAAAACAAAAAAACATAAACATGATTTCATTGATAATAAGTTTCTATATGAAATGATGGTGTCTGTCTATCTGTAATTACTACACAATAGTTAAAACAAGAAACCTTTATAAATAATACTCTATTATTAATCTAAATGATTGGAAAAGAATTAGTAAGTAAATTAAAAGATTTTAATTTAAATACATACGAAAGTAAGATTTGGTTAGCATTATTAATGAAAGGTTTAGCAACAGCTGGTAAACTCAGTGAAATTACGGATGTACCTAGATCAAGATGTTATGATGTTCTTGAAAGTCTTGAAAAGAAAGGATTTATTGTAATGAAAGTTGGTAGACCAATTAAATATTTAGCTATTTCTCCTTTAGAAGCGATAGAAAGAACTAAACAAAAATTTATGATGGATGCTGAAGAAAGAATTCAATTAGTTGAAAATATTAAAAAAACTGATTTAATCAATGAATTAAATGGATTACATAATTCAAGTATGAATACAATTAAACCTGAAGATATGACTGGTTTGGTAAAATCAGATAGAAATATCAAAAATCATTTTATTTATATGTTAAAAAATGCTAATAAAGTTTTATTATCTACATCATCTGAAGGATTAAAACAGAAAATCACAATTCTTAAAGAAATAATGAAAGTCAATTCTAATATAAAAGTTAAAATTTTAACTGAAAAAAATCCTAATAATGCTAAATTATTAAAAGATATTTTAAGTTTAATTGATATTAAAGAAGTTGATAATGCAAATGAATTTTGTGTTACCGATAAACAAGCAGCTTTATTTTTAACTCAAAATACAAAATCTGAAAATTCAGTTCTATTAGTTAATTCTGAATATTCAGTAAATATGCTTGATGATCTTTTTGAAGCTAAATGGGTCACAGCTTAAATTTTTAATTTTTCGAAAAGTTTTTAAATAAGTAGTTCTATAAAATACAATAATAAAAATGACTATTAAAAAGGAGGTGGATTAAATGCCATTAGGTTTTGAGGGTGTAACATTATCGATAATTATAGCAACTTTAGCAGCAATAGTATATTCTTTGAGAGTTCTAGTTGTTCTTGAAAGAAGAATTGCAAGAATTGATTTAAACATGGAAAGAATGACTGAAAAAGTTCTTAGAGAAGAAGGAAGAATTGAAAAAGCTTTGAATATAAAACCTTTTTCTTCTGTGAATAAAAAAGTTACAAAAGCTAAAAGTAAAGCTAAAAAATCTTCTAAAAAGAAAAAATAATCTTTTTAGAAATTATTTTGTTTTTTATTTAATTTTTTTAAATTTAATTTAGAATTCAGTATTTATTTTATTAATTCTTCAAATAATAAACCTTTATTTTTCAAATCATCTAAGCAGATATTGAAACTTTTTCCGCTTTGATTTAAATCCTCTAAATTTACAAAGTACCAATCTTTATTTAAGATTTTAATTGCAATCCAGGCTTCTGCTCCGAATATATTTGAGAATTCTTTTAATGCATATATTTCTTCTCCAGTAAAATATTTTTTCTTCTCAAAAGTAGTTTTAACTTCTAATGCTAATTTTCTTAAGTTATTACCTACAATTAAGTCCGGTGAAGGATATTTTGAAGAACCACTTCCAGCAATTCTATGAGCACACCAACCTTCTTTTTCCCAAAAAAAATCAATTAATTCTCTTTCTGCTTGAGTTCCTTTTCTTTTAGCCCATCTATTTTTTGACATTTTATATAAATTTTAATTCAATTTATTTTCAGATTCTTGAATTTGTTTTTTTATTATTTTCATTTCAGCTTCTAATTCTTTTAATTCAGAAAATATTTTTCTTTCCTCATTAATTTCATTTGTAATTTCAAGTAAAAGTTCAGGTCTATTAACCTTATATTTTTTTCTTAATTCAGCTAAACTAACTTTTTTCACATTCCCATAAATATCAATTTCAGCCAATCTAGATGTTTTTTTAATAACACCTAAAAAATGGTCTTGAAAGGCGTCATCATATCTTCTTCTTTTTATATTTTTCAAATATTTTTTTTGAATTTTAAATTGTTCTTCAAAATATTCTTGATAATTTCCCAAAATTTCAGCTAATTTTTGATCATTTAATTCATTTAAATTCAATTTTCGTTTAATTATTTTTTTAATTCTTTTTTTTATATCATTTATTGAATCTAACAATTCATCTTCTTTTCTGATTAGTTCTTTTTTTTTTTTTTCTAATTCTTCTTTTTTTCTTTTTATATTAACTTTTAAAATTTGAGGATTTAAAGTTATTTCTTGATTACCTACTGATTTTTGAATGGCTTTTTTTAAAACAGTTGTTTGATCATCAGAATTAACTGTTATACCTTTAGTTTCTGTTAATGATGGTTTCATTTTTTATTATATAAATTGTTTTCTTTAAAATATTTTCGTATTAGAAATATTTAAATAGGTTTTAATTCTTTGTAATTTAATGGCATCCAAAAAGTCAATTACTATACTTCCTTTAGCTGGTATGGAAAGATTGTTGAAAAAAGTTGGTTCTGAAAGGGTTTCAGATAATGCTAAAAAAGAATTAGGTATAGTATTAGAAGAAATTGGGGCCGAATTAAGTAAAAAAGCATTAGAATTAAGTAATCATGCAGGTAGAAAAACTATTAAAAAAGAAGATATTTCTTTAGCATTTAAACAATTTAAAATTTAATTGTCATAAAATCATATGCACAAACAGTATCACTAAAAATTTGTTTAGCATCTTTTAATATTTCATCAATATTTTTATAACGTTGACTAAAATGAGTCAAAACTAATTTTTGAACATTAGATTTTGAAGCGATTGTTGCAGCTTGAAAAGATGTCAAGTGATTATATTCTTCTGCTTTATTTTCTTGATCTGAATGATATGTTGATTCACAAATTAAAATATCTGCATCTTTTGCAATTTTTAAAGTATTTTTACAAAATATTGTATCGCTTATATATGATATTTTTTTTCCTTCAACAATATATGTAATGTCTTTATAATTGATTTCCTCCCCATTAAAAGTAATGTTCTCACCTTTTTGTAATTGACCCATTAATGGACCTTCTGTTAATCCTATCTTTTTTGCTTTTGCTGTATTAATTCTTAATCTATCTTTTTCAATAAATCTAAATCCTACAGTAGGAGTTCCATGTTCTAATTCATAACTTTCTAAAAAGAAATCATCATTTTCAAAGATTATACCATTTGAAACTTCTATTATTTTTATATTCATTTCAATTTTATTTGTAAAAGCCTTTAACATATATTCATAATGATTTTTTGTTCCTTTTGGCCCATAAAGTTCTATAGTTCCTTCATAATTAGATGATGATAAGGTGCTTAATATTCCTGGTAAACCTAAAACGTGGTCGCCATGCCAATGACTAATTAATATTTTATTAACTTTAGTTGGTTTTATTTTAGCAATTTTAAATTGTCTCTGAATACCTTCGCCACAATCAAATAAAATTCCATGTGTTTTATAATCTAGTAAAAACCCGGGATGATTTCTTTCTTTTGTTGGCACCATACAAGAAGTACCTAAAAATGTAATTTTCATACTTAAATAGAATTATAAAGAGTATATAAAAGTTGTTATAGAATCTATAGAAAACCTTATAAATACATTTTTATCTCACAGTTATAATGGCAAAAAGAAGAATAAAAACATTATTTGCAAGAGAAAGAATAATTACTGCTGCAACTGAAGAAGCAAGAGAATTATTTAATCAAAGTAGGTATGGAAGTTTAATTGAAGAAGGAAAAGTTCAACTTTCGTTATTAGAAGCATTATATTTAATGGAAAAAAATAAAATTAGAGTATTTGATGGAAAGAAAAAAGAATTAACTACTGAAATTTTCATTACCAAAGCTAAAAGATTTGAGAAAAATTTTTGGATAAGATATACAGTTTTCAAAGATTTAAGAGATAGAGGTTATATTGTTAAAACTGCTTTAAAATTTGGAGCGGATTTTAGAGTTTATGATAGAGGTATTAAACCAGGAGAAGATCACGCAAAATGGATTATTTATCCAGTTCATGAAGGCGAAGGTTTAACTTGGTATGAATTTTCTGCGAAAAATAGAGTTGCTCATTCAACTAAAAAAAGGTTAATGATTGCAGCTGTAGATGACGAAGGCGATGTAACTTATTGGGAAGTTAAGTGGGTCAGACCTTAATTTTTCGGGCAATTTGAGTAACACGAAAATAGTCCTATGTCGTCAACTAACATTTTAGTTGTTGTGGAAGTTAAATGGGTCAGACCTTAATTTTTCGGGCAATTTGAGTAACACGAAAATAGTCCTATGT
>CAZLQZ010000003.1:84239-99262 GCA_964561995.1 uncultured Methanosarcinales archaeon
TGGGTCAGACCTTAATTTTTCGGGCAATTTGAGTAACACGAAAATAGTCCTATGTCGTCAACTAACATTTTAGTTGTTGTGGAAGTTAAATGTGTTTGTTCTTAATTTTTTTAGGGTTTTGAGTGTAACGAAACCCTTTTCGGAAGCTACTCACGAAACTGTAATTTTGGAAATCAATGTGTTTGTTCTTATTTTTTCGGGCTTTGAGTGTAACGAAACTTTTTTTCAAAGCTACCCACAAAACTATAGTTTTGGATATAAAATTAATAATATTATCAAAATCCAATTTATTAGACCATAAAAATTTTTTTTATTCTGCACAAGAGAAATCTATTTAAACCCTTTTTGTGTCAAGAAAAATATGAGAGAAAAGATTATAGAATTTATTAAAAAAATGGGTCCTATTGTTCCTATGGATCTTGCCACTGAATTAAGAATTAATTCAATAATTGCCTCTGCTCATCTTTCTGATTTATTATCAAAGAAATTAATTAAAATTAGTAATTTAAAAGTAGGTAGTTCTCCCTTATATTATTTACCTGAACAACAAAAAGCTCTTGAAAATTTTTCAAATTATTTACATGAAAAAGAAAGAATTGCTTTTAATGAATTAAAAGAAAAACAGGTTTTAAGAGATAGTAAACTTTCTCCTTTATTAAGAGTAGCATTAAGAAATATTAAAGATTTTGCTGTACCTTTAGAAGTAACTTTTCAAAATCAAAAAGAAATATTTTGGAAATTTCATTCTTTAAACAACGATCAAGCAAGTGAATTTATTAAAAAGGCATTAAATCCTGTTGAAAATAAAAAACCTGAACAAGAAGTAAAAAGACAACAAGAAGTTAAACCAGAAGCTCAAAAACAACCCGTGTTAGAAGAAAAAGAAGAACTTAAAGAAAAACGCATTGAAAAAAAAGAGCCAATTAAAGAATCAAAACCAATTGAAAATCAAAATTTTGAACAAATCACAAAACCTAAAGAAAAACCTTTAGAACCCGTAAAAGAATACCAAGAAGAACCTAAAAAAGAATTTGAAGAAGAAAAAGAAGATTTTAAATTAAAAAATAAAAAAGAAGAACAAAAGAAAATTTCAAAAAAAGTAGATACTTCTGACGATTTTTTAAAACAAGTTAATGATTTTTTCATTGAATTAAATGTTAACATTCTTAATTATGAAATAATTAAAAAAGATTCAGAAATTGATTTAGAAATCGATGTACCTAGTAATCTTGGCAATTTAACTTACTATTGTAAAGCTAAAAATAAGAAAAGATTAAATGAAACAGATTTAGATTCAACTTATGTTGGTGGTGAGATGAAAAAGCTTCCAAAAATTTTACTGACTCCCGGGGAATTAACAAAATCTGCTAAAGAAAAATTAAATAAAAGTTTTCAAAATATTAAATTTTTACAAATAAATTAGTTTTTAAGTTTAGTTGACTTTTTTCTAACTTCTTTTACAATAATTAAAAGAATTCCTATTAAGAGGGCAATTAATAACCAAGCAAATAATTTTATTTTAGCTTCTTTTTGTAAACTAAATTTA
Source organism: uncultured Methanosarcinales archaeon (assembly GCA_964561995.1). Taxonomy (GTDB): domain Archaea; phylum Nanobdellota; class Nanobdellia; order Woesearchaeales; family JABIAG01; genus JABIAG01. The sequence goes on from CAZLQZ010000003.1 coordinate 85,786, forward strand.
GTTAATTCTTTACCATTTTCAATAATCAATTCTTTTTCATTATCAAAAGAAGGTATAGTTAATGAAAAATTAAATTTGTTAGCCGTTTGTATTCCACCAAGGTTATAATTTCCATCCCAGCCATCTAAATACTCATTTACTGGTGGAATAAATCTAAATGAGTAAAGTATTGTATTTTCTGTAGACATTATTTTTAACAAATATCCTTCTTCCGGTTGTATTAATCTGTCGGGGTAGTAACCTATTGTATTGAATTTTTCTAAAACTTTAATGTCTTCATTATTATATTTGATATTTAAAACATTAATGTTAGATGGTTGAGCATAAACCATTGGAAACATTATTAATATTATCAAAAATAGAGTTTTTTTCATTTGTATAAGTTGAATTTTTCAATTAGAATCTGTTCATTAACAGGTCCAAAGATATCTCCTCCTTCTTTAAAATAAAAGTTCATAATTGAATTTTTTGTTGGTCGATAATAATTGCTTAAAGTACAACCCTTATAACAAGAAGTTCCATTTACATTATCCCAACTCTCACACGGTAATTTATCACAATTTGGCAAGTCTTCAACTTTTAAATCAAATTTACTATAATATGTATCATCAACGTATTCGTCTGCTAAATCGCCAAAACCGTGGCCAAATTCGTGAGCTAAGACTAAAATATTATCTGCAGTATTTACTTTTATTAAATTTTGAATAGCAGAACTTCTAATTGGTGAAGCAATGTTAAGTATTTTATTTCTATTTGTCAAAATAATTATATAATCATTTGGACACACTGAAGCTTGTTTTTTTACTTCAAAATTATTACATTTTATATAATTTGTAATTTGACAATTTTCAACTGGTTCATTAATTTGATAAAAATTAAATTTGTTAAAATTAGAATTTATTGGATAAACATCTTTAAAGATATTAGTTATGTAAATAAATGCATCATTGGTCAATTCTTTTGAATTATCATATCCTAATCCTAAAAAAACCACATCTATTTTTTCTGTTACATCCCCATTATATGAAAGAGCAATACATTTATCCTCTTCAATTTCTTTTTCATTAGTTGCAATTATTTTAGTTTTATTGCCCAAACTTTCAAATTTTAATGAAATTTTATTATTAATTGGTTTAATACACAAGGGATTATCTGAAACTTCAAAAAATTCAAGTTTTGTTGAAGGATATTCATTAGGTTCAAAAAAAATGTTTTTATCAGTTTCTAAATTTCTTTTAAGATCCAATTCGGGATTGGAAAATTGATTCATTTCATTATCTTTATCTATAAAACATATTTTTTCCATATTTTTTGGAATATTAAAAGAGAAAGATTCAGAAGATCCTTGTTTTTTTGAAAAAGCATATTCATTAATTCTTTGATTAATTCCTCTAATAAAATTGTCATATTCTATTGTAGAAATAGCAATTGAAACTTCACTTGTTTTAGTATAAAAATAGAAAGATGTGGCTCCAATAACTATTACCACGAAAATCATGATAAAAGGAAGTACATTTATTTGACCTTTCATAATGTTTTTATTTTTAAATAGGTATATAAATAATGCGGTTCTATTGTTTTAGGTTATTTTTGAATTATTTAATTAATTTGTAATTTTTTTTAATAAATCCAATTTGTTCTTCAATTTCTTTTTCATAATCATAAGAAATATACTTTTTACAAAGTTCAAACCAATTTAGAGTAATTATATTAACTACTGTTCTTGATTTAATTAAAGTATTTCTGTCCTCTTTAATATAATTAAATACTTGTTTTGGTATTCTTTTATTTTTTAAAAATAAATGTGCATAATCCAATATTTTTGGTCCACAAAATGTCTTTCCAAAATCAATGACATAAATCTCACCATTGTTTTTCAATATTTGATCCATCCCCCAATCTCCATGAACTGTCGAATATTCTGATGAAAATACTTTTTCAAAATATTTGCTTGCTTTTAATTCAGTCATTTTTTTAAAGAGTGGCGGCAGATATTTTTGAACTTTAACAAAATCTTTGTAAAATGACTCAAAATCATATTTTTCAAATTGCTTTAAACTTTTTGTTTCTTCATGAAATAAAGATATTGTTTTCAAAGCGATTTCAATATTAATTTCTTTTTCATTATTAGGTATAAATTCCATTATAAAAGCATTTTTCTCAATTGAATGTATTTTTGGAACTTTTATTTTTTTACAAACATTGTAAATTATTTTTTGATTTTCAATTTCACTGATAAAATCTTTGTGAATAGTTTTAAGAATAAATTTCTTCCCTTCAATTTCTATTAGTTCAACTTTTGACAAAGGCCATTGATGTATTACTTTAATTATTTTATGACTCATTCTATAAATACAATTTTCGGGGTATTTAATGATTGTTATTAAAGAAATGAATAAATCTGTTTGTGAATATTTAAATACTGCAACTTAAATATTAAAATTATGGGAGTAGCATTTAAAGATTTAATTAAAAAAGAAGAATTAGAATTAAAGGAATTAAAAGATAAAGTTTTAGTTATAGATACATTTAATATGCTTTATCAATTTATAACCACAATTCGAGGACCTGATGGAAGTGTTTTTACAGACTCAAAAGGAAGAGTAACTTCTCATATTATTGGATTGTTTAGCAGAATTGTGAGGTTTTTAGAAATTGGTATTAAACCTGCATTTGTTTTTGATGGGATTGCACCAGATTTAAAAAAAGCCGAAAGAAAAAGAAGAAAAGAACTAAAACTTAAAGCAAAAGCAAAATATGAAATTGCTGTTAAAGAAAAAGATATGGAAAGTATGAAAAAATTTGCTTCAAGAACTTCTAGATTAACGCAAGATATGATTGATGATGCAAAAGATTTACTTGAAGCATTCGGTATTCCCATTATTCAAGCACCTTCTGAAGGAGAATCTCAAGCTGCATATATGGTTAGTAAAGGAGATGCTTATGCTTCTGTAAGTCAAGATTATGATAGTTTGTTATTTGGTTGTACAATTTTAATACACAATCTTTCAATTGCAGGAAAAAGAAAAAAAATTCACGGTATAGGTTATAAAACTGTCAAACCCGAAAAGATCTTTTTTTCAGATGTAATGAACGAGTTAGGTATAGATCAAGATGGTCTAATTGTTTTAGGAATGTTGGTTGGAACCGATTATAATATTGGTGGAATAAAAGGAATTGGTCCTAAAAACGCACTAAAAAACGTAAAACAATACCAAGGTAATTATGATGAAATGTTTAAAAATTTAAAATGGGATGATTTTTTTGATGTTACTTGGCAAGAAGTTTTTAATGTTTTTAAAAAAATGCCTGTTAGTGACGATTATGAATTAAAATGGGATCCAATTGATAAAGAAAAATTAAGAAAAGTTTTAATAGAAAAACATGAATTCTCAGAAGAAAGAGTTAATTCATCATTAGAAAGATTAAAAAAACATGATGATAAGAAAAAACAAAAAAGTCTTGGAGATTTTATGTAAATGACGTTTATTGAATTTATTTCGGGTTTTGATTGGTATGTTTACATTTTACTAGGTACTCTTTTTGGTTCTATTTCATTTATTGTTCGAAAAAAAGTATTACAACATGAACACGCTCTAGAATATACTAGTTTTAGATGTATTATTACTTTTATTTTATTTTTTATTTTAAGTTTTTTTATTTCTCTTAAAATAAGTATGTTTCATTTAATAATTATTTTTTTAACTGCGTTTATATCTTCAACAGGATTAATATTTAGAAATAAGGCCGTAAGGCACGGGGATATTTCTTCTGTAGCACCTCTTGGAGGAGTGACAAATATATTTGTTTTGGTATGGGGAATACTTTTTTTATCTGAATTTCCTGATTTAAATCACTTTTTTGGAATAATATTATGTTTTTTAGGTATATTTTTAATTGAATTCAATAAAAAATTCAAATTTAAAAAACTATTTGGTAAAAAATTCATCAAACAATATTTATTTGCTATGTTACTTTTTTCAATAGATGCAGTAATTTTAAGGTATCTTTTACTTCAAGGTTTAAGTCCGTTTACAGCTTTGTTTTATCTTTGGTTATTTATTACAATATTTATTATTTTAAAAGAACTCCAAGATCATGGTTTAAAGGATTTAAAACATTTCAAAAAAGACTTTTTTTTAATATTCTGGACTACTTTTTTTATGTTTATTAGAAATATTCTTTTTTTGTTCGGATTATCTTTTCCAGCTGCCCAAATAGTTTTAGCAAAAACAGTTGATAATTCAAGTAGTATTTTCATAACTTTTATAGGTGGAAGATTTTTTCACGAAAAACAATTAATTAGAAAATCGGTTGCGGCCTTAATAATTTTGATTGGTTCGTTAATGATTATTTTATAAAATGAAAATTAAAGAAATGTTAAAAAAAGAATTAACTAAGAAAGAATTAGAATTATTACCTACTTCTTTTGATTTGGTTGGTGATGTTTTAATTTTTAATCAATTTCCTGATGAATTAATAAAAAAAGAAAAAATAATAGGAAACAAATTGCTTGAAAATTTTAAAAATGTTAAAGTAATAGCTAAAAAAACAGGAAAATATTCTGGAACTTATAGAACTCCCAAATTAAAATTAATGGCTGGGCAAAGAAGAAAAGAAACAATACATAAAGAAAATGGCATTAGTTTAAAATTACATCCTGAAAATGTTTATTTTTCTGCTAGAACTTCTACAGAAAGAAAAAGAATTTATCAATTAGTTAGGAAGGGTGAAGAAGTTTTAGTTATGTTTTCTGGAATTGCACCTTTGCCCGTTGTTATAGCAAAAAATACCGACGTTAAGGAAGTATATGGCGTAGAAATCAATCCTTTTGGGCATAAATATGCTTTAGAAAACATTCAATTAAACAAATTGAAAAATGTTAAATTATTTCTTGGTGATGTTAGAAAAGTGTTACCTGAAATTGATAAGAAGTTTGATAGAATATTGATGCCTTTGCCAAAAACAGCTGAAGAATTTTTAGATGTAGCATTAACAAAGATTAAGAAAAATGGTATGATTCATCTGTATTCATTCATTTCAATGGAAGAAGTGCCTTCGATGAAAAAGAAAATCCATCAAATTTGTAAAGAAAATAATCAGAAATGTATTATTAAAGATGTTGTTAAATGTGGTCAGTTTTCTCCTCAAGAATATAGGATGTGTTTTGACATCAAATGTATGTAATTAAAATAAACAAATAATTATAAAAAAATAAAAAATTATTTTTTCTTTCCTGCTTTGTATGCAAAAAATAAAGCTACAATTCCCAATGTTACCATTGCCCACGCAAGTGGAATCAAAAGTCCTAGTTGTTCATTTGCAAGAATTAAAAATAATATCACTATAACTAAAAAAATTCCTCCTACTGAAGCCGGTATTGCAACAAAAGGGTTATTTTCGTTTTTCTTCATAATATCACCTCTTTTTTGTTAATTACTATAAACCTTTATAAACTTTTTTTGTTTTACTCTATTGTACGCAGTGATTTGGTGAACACCAATTGACGAAAGGATGATATAAAAGAGTAACTGATGAGCGTGCACTTACATTTTCGTATGCTTTCTGATTTAAATGAAGAAACATACTTCGGGAGCTACAAACGAAACTGTAGAAAGATTAACTGATGAGCGTGCACTTAACTTTATTTTAATTATTAAAATAATTTTTCTGAAAGAAAAGGATTTATTTAAATTTATCATTGTGCGGTGGTTCTGATGTTTATTGGTTTGTAAAAGAAAAATAACTCTTTAACCATACATTTTACTATCAAAACTTTCTTTATCTTTAACATTAACTTTAGAAATTGCCTTTAGTAAATCTTCTTCTTTAATTATGTGTCTTTTATTTCTTAATGCAAAATAACCTGCTTCGGTACACACAGATTTTATTTCTGCACCTGAAAGTCCTTCCATATTTTTACAAATTCCATCTAAATCGATTTTTTCAAAATTCATTTTACTAGAATGTACTTTGAAAATTTCTTTTATTTCTTCAACAGATGGAAGAGGTACTTCAATTAATCTATCCAATCTTCCTGGTCTTAATATTGCAGTATCTAAAATATCTTTTCTATTAGTGCATCCAATTATTTTAACATTGTCTAAATTCTTGAATCCATCAATTTCTGCAAGAAATTGCATGAAAGTTCTTTGAACTTCTCTTTCTCCACTAGTTCCAATTTCCACTCTTTGTGAAGCAATAGCATCAATTTCATCAATGAAAACAACCGAAGGGGCTTTGTTTCTTGCCATTTCAAAAAGATCTTTAACTAATTTAGCTCCTTCTCCAATAAATTTTTGTACTAATTCTGAACCAACAATTTCAATAAAAGTAGAGTTTGTTGATGAAGCAACAGCTTTTGCAAGTAAAGTTTTACCAGTTCCTGGTTCTCCATGTAACAAAATTCCTTTTGGAGGTTGAATTCCTATTTTTTCGAATAATTCAGGTTGGTTTAATGGAAGTTCAATTACTTCTTTAATTTCTTGAATTTGACTTTTTAATCCACCAATATGCTCCCAAGAAACATCTGGTTTTTCAACAATAACGAATTTTTCAACATCAAAATTACTTAATGAAGTATGTTTTTTTACAATGTTAAGATTTCTTTGTTCTACAAAAACATAATCTCCCGGAATTAAAGTTCCTACACTTTCAGGATTAGTAACTAAAAAAGAATTTCCATTAGGTACTTTTATTATTACTTCTTTATCAATAACGTCTTTAACTTCACAAACCATTAAAGGATTCGTTTTAAAGGAGTCTAATTCATTTTTTAATTGAGAAACAGTCTGTTTTAAAATATTATTTTCTGATTCTAATTGATTCATGCTTGAAACATAAGAATACATTTCTTTTTCGTAGCTCTCGTTCCCCATCTTTTTAATAAATTTCTTTTACTTTAAATAGGTTGTGGATATACTGATTAGGGGTAACTTAGCAAACTTTTTAAACAATTAGAGTTTTTATAAAACAATGGACTCAAGAATAAAAAAACTGGCAAAAATCTTAACAGATTACTCAATAAAGATTAACAAAGGAGATAAAATTAGAATACTTTTTGATTCAGAAGCAAAAGAATTAGCATTGGAATGTTATAAAAATATTATTTTAAAAGGTGCATTTCCAATAGTTCATTGTAATATGCCTGGTTTTGGTTATGCTTATTACAATTTAGCTTCAGAAGAACAATTAAAAGAATTTCCAAAATTAGCCGAACATGAAATCAAAGCTTGTCAAGGTATAATTAATATTGGTGGATCTTATAATACTAAAGAGTTAAGTAATATAGAACCTAAAAAAATAGCCACAAGAAGAAAAATAACTTCACCGTTGTCTGATTTTATAGTTGATCAAAACAATTGGGTAATTGTAGAATCTCCAACGCACGCTTTAGCTCAAGATGCTGAAATGTCACTTGAAGAGTTTGAAGAATTTGTATTTTCATCAACAAACGTCGAATGGCAAGAAGAATCTAAAAAACAAGATAAACTAAAAGAAGTTTTAGACAAAGGAAAAGAAGTAAGAATTGTTGGAAAAAATACAGATATAAGTTTTAGTATTGAAGGAAGACAAGGCATTAAATGTGATGGTCATAGAAATATGCCTGATGGAGAAGTTTTTGTTGCTCCTGTTGAAGACACAACTCAAGGTTTTGTTGAATATTCTTTTCCTGCGATATATGGTGGAAGAGAAGTTTCTGGAATCAAATTAAAATTTGAAAAAGGTAAAGTTGTTGAAGCAACAGCTAATAAAAATGAAGAATTCTTAAAAGAAATGATTGCAACTGACCCGGGAAGTTGTAAACTTGGCGAATTTGGTATTGGAGTTAACTTTGGAATTAAAAAATTCGTCAAACAAATATTATTTGATGAAAAAATAGGTGGAACTGTACATCTTGCTTTGGGAAGAGCATACAAAGAAGGTAATGGTAAAAATGAGTCTGCCGTTCATTGGGATATGATTAAAGATTTAAGAGAATTTGGTAAAATAATTATTGATGGAAAAATAATTATGGAAAATGGCAAATTTAAAATTTAATTTATTTTAATTAATTTTTTTGTTACATTTTTAGTCAGAATTTCTTTTTCCCCTTTGTCATTAATTAAAACATCATCTTCAATTCTAATCCCCCATTTATTTTTTACATAAAATCCTGGTTCAATAGTTACAACATTATTTTTTTTAAGTTTAAGTGGTAATGGTTCATGAACAATTTTTCCTAAACCGTGACTTAAAGAATGAATAAATAATTTATTTTTTTCTCCTAATCTTTTTCTAAATGCTTTTTCAATATATCTTACTTTTGAGTTTAATTTGCATTGTTTTAACATTTTATTTTGTTCTTTTAACAAATAGTGGTATGTTTTTTGTTCTTTTTCTGTTGGATTTCCAATATAAATTGTACGAGTAATGTCTGAGCAATAACCTTTGTGTTTAATGCCATAATCAATAACACAAAATCCTTTTTTCAATTCACTATTTCCTTCATAATGTGGTAAAGAAGCCCCATTTCCTGAAGCTACTATTGTAGGAAAAGCCAATTCAAAATCTTTTTCTAAAAAGTCTTTCACTTCTTTTTCTGTTTTAAATTGAGAAAATTTTTCTAAACATTCATTCATTCTTTTACAAGTTAATTGACAGGCTTTTCTTATTTCATCCATTATTTACATCGTAAAGCTTATATAGCTTAAATTAATTGTGGTAATAATGAAAAAGATTACTTTGAGCAATGGTTTAGATATTTTTATTAAAAATAGTGCTTCACCAACAGTTACTGTTCAAGTAACAATTAAAACAGGAAGTGCCTATGAATCCAATGAAGAAAGGGGTTATTCACATTTTGTAGAACATATGTTATTTGAAGGTACAAAAAATAGAACTAATTTTCAAATCGCTAATGAAATTGAAAAAATAGGTGGTGAATTAAATGGTGCAACAACTACAGATAGAACATTTTATTACATAAAAGTCCCAAAGAAGTATGCTCAAATTGCTGTCGATATACTTTCAGATATTTTAATTAATCCATTATTTGGAGAAAAAGAATTCAATAAAGAAAAACAAATAATTTTAAGTGAAATAGATATGTATCATGATGATCCCAAATTGTATCAATGGACATTATTAGAAAAAAACTTATTTTCTTCTTCACTTAAATATTCTACAGCAGGTAGTAAAACTTCGATAAAAAATTGTCAAAGAAATGATTTAATTAATTATTTCAATAATCATTATTTTGCAGAAAATATTTTTGTTTCAGTTGCTGGCGAAGTTAAGGATCTTAATTTTAACGAGTTTAATAAAATAAAATCAGGAAAAAGCTCTTTAAAAATTAAAGAACCAGAATTAACCGAAAATATCGATATCATTAAAAAAAGAAATATTCAACAATCTTATCTTATTACAGGATATAAAACTGTTTCTAGAAATGATAATGATTCTATAGTTTTTGATATTATTCACGCAATTCTTGGAAGGGGCGCTAGTGGAAAAATTTTCGATGAAATAAGAAATAAGCGAGGATTGGGTTATGGTGTTTATGTTTTTAATGAATTAGGTAAATATTCTGGCGCTTTTGGTGTGGCAGTTACAACAAAAAAGGAAAATGTAGATCAAGTTAAAAAAATAATTCGTAATGAAATTTCCAATTTAAAAGATATAACGAAAAAAGATTTGGATGAAGCAAAAGAATATCTTTTGGGAAGAATAGAAATGGATTCAGAAGATACTAAAAATCTCACAGAAGATATATCTTTATGGGTTAGTTATTCTAGTGTTAGTAATATGAAACAATACATTCAAAACTTAAAGAAAGTTACAAAAAAAGACATAGAATTGGTTGTTAAAAAGTACTTTAAAAAACACGTCACAGCCTTAATATCTGAAAGACGATAATATATATTAAAAAATCGATAGATTTAAATATGCTGGCGTTTTTATTAAATTTGTACTGAGGGACTTATAAAATGGAAGAAGAAAAAAACTTTTCAAAGGACATTATCGGAAAAACCGTGGTTAGTAAAAATGGTAAAACTTATGGTAATGTTTCAGATGTAGAGTTTGAAACAAGATCAGGAGAATTAATTCATATCATACTTAAAAATCCAACTGTTAATGCTGAAAAATTAGAATTAGAAAAAGATCAAGCTGGTCAAATGAAAATACCTTTTTCAGCAGTAATTGCTGTGGGCGACTTTTTAGTAGTTGCCGAAGAAGACATCATTTAATAACACAATCTTTTTATAACATTATTTTTTCTAAATTATTATTAAACATTAAAATACTCACATTTTGATGTTATTTTTACGAAGTTAAAAAAATGGAACATTCTATCTGGATTGAAAAATATAGGCCCGGAAGTTTTGAAGAGATTAAAGGACAAAAGCAAATTGTTCAAAGAATTAAAGCGTTAGTTGAAAAACAAAATCTTCCACATTTATTATTTACAGGTCCTGCAGGAGTAGGAAAAACTACTCTATCTATTGTTATTGCCAAAGAATTATTTAAAGATACGTGGAGAGAAAATTTTCTTGAATTGAATGCATCTGATGAAAGAGGTATTGATGTAGTTAGAAGTAAGGTAAAGGACTTTGCAAGAACCAAATCAATAGGTGATGTACCATTTAAAGTGATTTATTTAGATGAATCTGATGCTTTAACAAAAGAAGCACAACAAGCTTTGAGAAGAACTATGGAAAACTATACTCAAAATTGTAGATTTATTTTAGCAGCTAATTATTCTTCAAAAATTATAGATCCAATACAATCAAGATGTGCAGCATTTAGATTTAGACCATTAGATAAAGAAGAAATAATTTCTTTGATTGATTTTATTGCAATTAAAGAATCTTTAACAGTTGATGATAAAGCAAAAGAGGCATTATTTAATGTAAGTCGTGGTGATTGTAGGAAGTTAGAAAATACAATGCAAAGTTGCTCATCAATTTCACCAAATATAACTGAAGAACTTATTTACAGTTTAGCAAGTTTTGCTAATCCTGAAGAGATAAAATTAGTTCTTAATTCTGCCTTAAATAGTGATTTTGAGACTGCTAGAAACGATTTATTGAAAACAATGTTAAAGTATGGGTTATCTGGAACAGACGTCATAAAACAAATTCAAAGTGAAATTTGGAATCTTGAAATAGAAGATAAGAAAAAAGTTGAACTTATTGATAAGTGTGGTGAAATTGAATTTAGATTGGTAGAAGGTTCAGATGAGTTTATTCAACTTGAAAGTCTTTTAGCCCACATTATGATTTCTAAATAAGTTGTGCTATACGAATCTTTGAGTATAGTACTTCGGAAGCTACTCACGAAACTGTAGGATGATTTTATTCAACTTGAATCTTTACTTGCCCATATTATGATTTCTAAATAATTGATTGATAAATAATAATATTTAAGTATCAGTACTTTTAATATTCATTTATGAATATATTAAATTTTTTAAAAAGAAATAAACGAGTTGCTTTATCTTTAGTTTTAGGTGAAATATTAAGTCTTTCAGCAGCAACTGATCACTATATCAATAATTTAACCATAAAAGGTCCTGTTACTATTAAAAAAATACCTATTATAGAAATGAAAACTAAATCTGCTCCAAAAGAAAAAAAGGTTCAAAAAAGACAAGAAAAACTAATCAAAGAAATTCCAGATGAACCCGTGAATAATGAAGATGAATTTGCTTTAATTAAAATAAAAGGTATGATTGAAGATATGCTTAAAAATTTGTCAAAATTAAAAAAAAAGTTTGAACACTTAAATGATGATGGTTCTTCTAATTCAAAAGATTATAGGCTGGCTGCTAAGAAATTTTATAATTTTTCTAAAAGATATCAAATTATAATAGATGTGGTCGAATCTCTTAATCTTGATGATTACAAAAAAAAGATAATTGTTAGTTATTGTCAAAGAGAAATGAAAAAAGTTCATCAAATTGGTGATTCTTATCAAATTCAATATATTATAATTACTAGAATTATTAAAAATAATCGTTTAAGTTTTAAAAGATAATAAAATTAAATAAAAAAAATAATTTATTCTGCACTTTTAATTGTTATTGAAGTTGAAATGTCGTCTTTAATGCCATAACCTAATGAAATTGTTATAGTTCTTTCAAAGTCTGTTTCTGAATTTGGTTCAAAAGAACACCTAACATTCTTTTTATTTTCAATTAAAGTAACAGTTCCATCTTCTCTTAATCCTGCACAACTAATATCATCTAATCCTGTAACTTCTACTGTTACAACATCTTCTTGACTTCTTACATCTTCACATTCGGTAGATTCTTTGTAAATCCCACCAACTGCACCTAAATTTTCAATAGTAAATTCAAAATCAATTTTATTTGCTCCAGCAGATTTTTCAGTAATTGAACTAATTTGTATTGGTCCTCCTGAGCTGTATGCAGTTTTCATTTCACTTACTTTACATACTTGACTATTATCTTTTAAAACGTTTTTAACGATGCATAAGTCTGCTACAACAGTTGTTTTATAATCATAACAAATATTTGCTACAATTGGTCTTTTTACAGAAGCTCCAACAACATTTCCTTCATAATTTAAGTTTTGAATATTAATTTCAGTTAAAGTTCCTTCTACTCTATTTCCAGAAGTATCTTTTTTTGATCCTGTTAAATCTTCTCTTGGATTATTTACAAAGTCAGACTGACTTTTACTAAATTCTTGTGGGTCGATTCCTAAAATAGTAATTTTTGCATCTGAAGCTGCTACATCCGCTTCTCCCATGTTTTCAATTTGTAAAGCAATTTCAAAAGGGTATTCTCCTTGATCAAAAACTTCAGATGGCGGAGCGCCTTCAATAAAACTCATTCTTAATCCTGTTGTTCCACCCAAAAAAGGATTTGTGGTATCAACTTCATTGTTTCCTCCACATCCTACTAAAAATAAACATATTGCTATAACAAAGATAATTTTTTTCATTTTTATACCCCTAATCAATTCTTTTTATTGTAATTTTTTTAGTTACTGAGTCTTTGTAATTATAACCTAATTGAACTCCTAATGATGTTTTATAAGAAGGTTCATCTTCATCTAAACCATCATAAACACAAGTAAGTGTTCCAGTTCCACCAATTAATCTTATATATTCGCTCGGAGTACAATCCATTTCTTCATCTCCTAAATAAACATCTAAGACTTCTACAACATCTTTATCGGACCTAGCAGGGTTTAAACAATCGTCCAAATCACCCTTAAAAACACTTCCTCTTCCAGGATTAGTAATTTTAATTGTGAACCTTACTTTACCTTTTAAATCTTCTTGAGTAACGGAAGAAACGGCAATGGGTGCTGCTTGTCCTCCTGTCCCTCCAATTGATCCCGTATTACATGTATCTTCATCATTTTCTGTAGGATTTGGATCAATACAAACATCCAATGGGGCTAAAGTTTCATATTCATAACAGGCAGTGACTCTTATATCTTGAGGTAATGAGTCTGCATCTTCA
>CAZLQZ010000003.1:99362-150603 GCA_964561995.1 uncultured Methanosarcinales archaeon
TCATAGAATTCATTTCCTTCTTGAACTTGTTCAATTGTTAATTGGGTCTTTGTACAAGTTAATTGGTCATGTCCTAAATATATTGTGCTAGCATCTATTTGTCCAATTTCATCTTTTGTTAGTCCTTGGGATGAACATGCTTTTTCATATGAACTTTTTTTAACAACTTTTCCATCCCCAATATTTTTAATTTCGAATTGAAAAACAGGAACAATTCCTTCTTCTCTTGGTACCATTGTTGGGGTTATTTTTGAAACAACAACTGGAGCTCCTTGCCCCCCCCAAAAAGAAATACTTTTTGATGGGCAAATACTTGGTTTGTCTTCTTTTTGTCCTAGTACATCTGGATCAATACAAACTGCTGTTGAAAGAACAGTTTTATATGGGTAACAAAAATTTATTTTCAAATTAGTTTTTTGTTTTTCTGAAGCTAGAATTTTTTTAGTTTCTGTTTCAATAATTTTAAGTATTTTTTCACCTTTTGGATCTAATTGACTTTTACCTTCTAAATCTAAGTTAAATGCGTTATCAAAATCTTCAAACAATCTTCTTTCGGTAGTTACAACAATTTTTCCTTTTTCAATATTTTCCGCACCCTTATTTTGAATTTGTAACCCGATGGTTAATAATGTATTCTCATAAACTTCATCTGGTGGGGCATCTTTTAAAAATTCAATAATCATGCCTTTTTCGCCTTGGTGTGGATTGAAATCTGTTGATGTCCCTCCTCCTGTGCAAGCTGTTAATATTAATAATAATGTTGTTAATGTAATTATGATTTTTTTCATTATGATGCCTCTATTGTTTTTGCTCTACAGGCTTCTGAAACTGGTGCCCATTTACATCTTGAAGTGTTTTCTTTATTATTGCAACTGTTTTCATCTTTATTTGCTTTACAAAATGTATCTATTTCCGATTGTGTATCTCCTCTACAATTTGTTCCTTTTTTAATTTTATTTCCCGAAGGTCTACATTCACATTGTGTTACTGAACAAATTTTTAATTCATCAGTTAACCATTCAATAATTTCTTGTTTTCTAATTTCAATACTTTCACTTTCTATAACTTCATATTTATATATGACAATTACTTGAAAAAAATCAGTTGTAATATCGCTGTTTAAATCTAAAATTTTAGACTCTTCTAAATCTAAATCGCAAGTTAAAGTAATTCTTTTTCCTGTTGCAAGGTTGGTATTTCTTGCGTCTCTTAAAAAATTGTTTTGATTATCTTCGTAAATCAATTCTTTTTTATTTCCGTCATTTACTGAGAAAGGAGCATTACATGCTCTTACTTTAATTCCTTCGGGTATAATTAATGAGATTTTTTCAAAATGATCAATAATTCCTTCACCTGTATTTTCTAATCTAAATCCTATTTTGACTGCTCTACCCGCATTAACTAGTAGGGGAGTTTGATCAATAAATGATTCTAAAAATTGAATTGAAACTGGGCCCGGCGTATATTGTGGAGTTTGTTCTTCGAATTCATAATCTGTTGTTTTTAATTCAATAAATTTGCTTTCACTAACAAATTCTTTTTTTGCATATGCAGCGGTTATGAATTTAAAATCTGCTTTCATATAAATTGTTCTTTGTGCTATATTATTTTTCATTTCAGAATTAGTCAATCTAATTGAATTTTCTCCTTCACTTGCAAATTCACAAGTTAAAGGTGTAAAACTATCTTCAATAATTTCAAATCTTTCTGTTTTTGGAGTAACAATTCCTACTTCATTTTTGTTAGTTGAACATTTAATGTTTATAGTTCCTATGTCACAAGTTTCATCAACAATTTCACAAATATTTGGATTAAGTGCCCTTCCAGAAAGTATTCCAGACATAAAAATATCTTGGTCTTTAATAAAATAATAATCTGGTTTTTCTATGTCAATTTTAAGTCCTAATTCTTTATTAGCATATTGGTCAACTTCTCCAGCGAAGGTTTGTCCAGTTGTGGCGGCAATGTATTGTTGCTGCCATAAATTGTTTCCTTTTTCAAATATTGATTGAATCAAACCTGCGAATTTGTTGAATAGTTTCCATATTCCACCTTCTTGCCACCATAATGTTGCATTTGATATACTTTTACCCAGGCTTGCTGCTACTTTTTCTCCTGTAAAAATTAAACTGATTCCTATTAATAAAGCTAAAATAAAAAATACTATGAGAATTTTTCCGCTCTTTCCTCCTGTCATTTGATTAAATACTACTTTCAGATTTGATTTTTCTTTTGAAGGTTTTCTCATTGATTGAATTCTTGCTTTGCTATCTTCTACTCCCGATTCATTTCCCTGATAAGCTTTCAAAGCTTTCCAAGTAACAATTGTATATACTGGAATAAAATCTAAAAAAGGAATATATTCTATCCATGTTGCCGGAATATCTAATTTTAATATTTTGCCTATAATTGGTATGTCTCGAACGGTTATTGCTTTGTAATATGGCCCCAATAGCCCCATCATTACAACTTGCATAACTGTATCTCCTATTCCTGCTTCGCCTAATTCACTAACTCCTAATGTTCCAATCGCAACGATGTTTTCAAAGACATTGAAAATATCGTAGGCCAATGCAATTATAAAAGCAATAAAAACTTTTAATTTTCCAGAATTCGAAACACTTCCTTTTTGAAATGTTTGTGTATTTTCTTTTTTTTCTGAAGCCCTCATTTGAGCTTCAGCGGCTCTTCTTTGTGCACGTGCTGTTGCAATTTCTTCTTGAGCTATATTATGTTGATCGGCAACATTGCTTCTTTCATTTGAATTAATTGTATTTCCATGAAAGATGTCATGTTCTTGTCTTTGTTTTTTAATTTCAACATTTAATTTTTGTTTAGACTTATCAGTAAATCCTTTTCTTTTCATATATTGTTCTAAGATTGAATCAATTGGACTAGCCATATTTAATCGTCTACTTCCTGAATTTCAACTTTAAATTTAATTACATCGACGTCTGTTTCAGGCACAAGTCTAATTACATTGTTTCCCTTTTGTAAGTATTCATCAACTATTTTAGTAAATTGTTCTTCTCGTTGATATACTCCAAAATTTCTGTTGTTAATTGTAACTTTTAAGTTGATATATTTGTCTTCAGGAACTAGGAAATCTATTGTCATGTTTGCAAAATAATCTATATCTTCAATATCTTCCCATTGATCATCGTCTATGTTAAAGAAGTAAGTAGGCAACACTTGTTCTTCTAATTCTGTTTTAATTAAAATTCTATCTACCAAATAAGTTCCTTTTTCAGTTTCAAATTTTAAAGTGTTAACTCCTTCTTGTAAATAAGCTGGTGGAACGATAATGGAATTTAAAACTTTACAATCCGGTATAGCTGAAAATAATAAATTATTATTTAATAAAATTTCCAACTTTCCTATATTTATTGTTTCACATTCTGGAACAAATTTAATATTTGCAGATTCAATATTAGTTCGACTTTTAGGAATAAAAAATACTTCTTCAGTTTTTAATCCAGAAATATCTGTAACATCTCCAAACAATTTTATATTTTCAAAAGAATATTGATTACTTGACCAAAATGCTAATCCTACTGAAGATGTTGAAAATTCAAGTACATTTTTTCCAGATTTCAATCTTTCTTTTGATAAAATCACTGGGTCTGCACTATATTTATCGAGTTCCTTTTCATAAATTACATAATCATTTAATTTTATAACCAGAATTCCTTCTCTTTTAACAGCATTAAATGATAATATTAAATTATTCACTGTATCTTTGTTATCAACTTCAAATTCAATTTCTTTAGGTTTTTTAGCGAACCAGCCATTTTTGATAATAAAGGGATTTTCTTCTTTAATAATTTCTGCATCTGTAACACTTGCAAGATTTAAAGTTGGAACATTATATTCATATTCACTTCTTCCTTCTTCACTTAAACTTCCAGGTTCTTCTTCTAGTATTAAATCTTTATCACTTGATGATAATCTTCTTGAACTACTACCACTACTTGAACTCTCTAAATCTAATATGTCTTGTCTATCCGATTCAGGAATTAATAATATGTAAAGAATAAGTAGTACAGTAAAAATAAATACCAAAACTGCAGCAGCATCAGCAGCACCTTTTTTGTTCATGAATATCACCCTTTTATTTATGACTAAAAAATAATTAACTTTATATATAAATGTTCCTATTTTTAAGACAATGAAAAAACTTTCTTCAGATTTAAAAAAAGGAATAGTAAAAGTTCAAGTAGAAAATAAGGATGATTTGTGGTATTTAAGTCAATTAATAGACAAAACAGATAAACTAAAAGGAAAAACTTATCGAAAAATTAAATTAAATAAAGCCGGAGAAAAATCTCAAGTTGAAAAACGACCCGTTACTGTTACAATTGAAGTTGAAAAAGTAGATTTTTCTGAAAGTTCCTTGAAAATTAATGGAAAAGTTGCAGTTCAAACTGAAGATATTCCTAAAGGAAGTTATCAATCTATCACTTTAGAAGAATCTTCGGTTGTTGAAATAATAAAAGATAAATGGTTAAATTATCAAAAACAAAGATTAAAAGAATCTTTTTCGGCAAAAGTTAAAGGAATTTTAATTGTTGTAATGGATAGAGAAAGTGCACTGTTCGCGTTAACAAAAAAATATGGTTATGATGTTTTGACAACTCTGCAAGGAGACGTACAAAAAAAAGAGGAAAGAAGTGTGGCAACTGGTTCTTTTTATCTAGATATAATTAAAGCAGTAAAAGAATATGTATTAAGATACAAAGTGGATGATGTCATTATTGCTAGTCCTGCATTTTGGAAAGAAGATTTTATGAAAGTTTTAAAAGATAATAATTTAAAGAAAAAAATAGTTTTGGCAACTTGTCATTCTGCGGAAGAAAATGCAATTAAAGAAGTTTTGAAAAGAGATGAAATTCAAACAATAATAAAAGAAGAAAGAATAGCAAAAGAAGAAAAGTTAGTTGGCACTTTATTAGAATTTATTTCTAGAGATGGTAAGGCAGTTTATGGAATTAAAGAAGTTGAAGCTGCAGCTAATTCGGGAGCAATTGAATCTTTACTTATAACTGATAAATTAATTTCTAAATCTAGAGAAGAAGAAGATTATGACAAAATAGATAATATTATGAGACTTGTCGATTCATTGAAAGGTTCAATCAATATTATTTCCTCCGATAATGAGCCTGGAAAAGAAGTAGATGGTTTGGGCGGAATTGCAGGAATTTTAAGATACAATATTCATTAACATACTTTAATTATGCTCTAGTATTTATCATTCATACTATATTAGTATTTTTGAATTATCCAAATCTTTAAAAAACAAAATTATATACTATGACATAGTGAAAAATCACAACATATAAATAGTAGTTGTTATATGATAATAGTAAAAAGGGAGTGTGGGGTGTGAATTAAAATGATTGTTAAAGATGAGTTTTTAAGTCAATTAAGGAGATATTTTTCACTTAATTTGTATGAGGTTAAAATTTGGGCAGCTTTGTTGTCAAGGGGTGTATCGACTGCCGGGGAATTATCTGATATTGCAGATGTTCCAAGATCTAGAAGTTATGATGTTTTAGAAAGTTTAGAAAAAAAAGGATTCATAATTACTAAAATAGGTAAACCAATTAAATATATTGCTGTTGCACCAGATGAAGTTGTTGAAAGAGTTAAAATAAATTTAAGAAACGAATCTGAAAAAAGAGTAAAAAGATTAGATGATATGAAAGAAACTGATATTTTGACTGAGTTGAATTCTTTACATACTCAGGGCGTGGAATTGGTCGAACCTTCTGAACTTTCTGGTAGTTTAAAAGGAAGGCATAATTTGTATAACCATTTAGAATTAACAATTAGGGGTGCTGAAAAATCAGTAACTATGCTTACAACTACTGAAGGTTTTATAAGAAAAATCGAAGGGTTAAAGCCTACTTTTGAAGCATTAAAGAAAAAAGGCGTTGATATTAAAATTGCTGCACCTTTAACTAAAGAATGTAAAATGGCTTTAAAAGACATTGGAAGTATAGCGGAAGTTAGAAACACTAAAATGCTGGGTAGATTTGTGGTTGTTGATGGTAAAGAATTAATATTTATGGTTCTTAATGATAATGAAGTTCATCCAACATATGATGTCGGCATTTGGGTTTCAACACCATTTTTTGCAAATGCATTAGAAACTTTGTTTCAAGCTAATTGGCATAATATGTCTTTGCCTTCGAAGTCTCTTAAATAAAAACATTTTTAAACAATTCTTTCTTTCTTTTTTTTATGTTGCTAGAAACTAGTGTAAAAAATAATGAGTTGTTTCTAGCTAGAGCTTTCTATTATCTTTTTTGGTAATTTTCTGATTTAGTTAATTTTATAAAACTAAGTCAGGCCGATTAAATATAATTAGAAGACTCTCTGGAGGTGAGAATGTTGGAAGAAAAATTAAAGAAAGTGTTAAGAAAAAATCATCCAGAGGATTCAACTTTTGTTGTTGGGGATGTAGTTGTTGGAAAGGAT
Organism: uncultured Methanosarcinales archaeon; assembly: GCA_964561995.1. Taxonomy (GTDB): domain Archaea; phylum Nanobdellota; class Nanobdellia; order Woesearchaeales; family JABIAG01; genus JABIAG01. The sequence goes on from CAZLQZ010000003.1 coordinate 105,843, forward strand.
TTATTTATTGCTGCAGGTCCGTGCGCAGTAGAAAGTGAAGAGCAAATGTTAGCTTCTGCTAGATTAGCAAGAGATGGCGGTGCAAACATTTTAAGAGCTGGTGCATTTAAACCTAGAACTTGTCCTTATGATTTCCAAGGTATGGGGGAAGAAGGTTTAAGGTTGTTAGCTTTAGCTAAAAAAGAAACTGGTTTACCAATTGTTACCGAAATCACATCTTCATCAAATATTCATTTATTTGAAAAGTATGGTGTTGATGTTTATCAAATTGGAAGCAGAAATTGTCAAAACTATGAATTACTAAAAGATGTTGGAAAAGTAGGAAAACCAGTAATCTTGAAAAGGGGATTTTCAACAACTTTAAAAGAATTTTTAGGTTGTGCCGAATATCTCATGGAACATGGAACTGACAAAGTTATTTTGTGTGAAAGGGGAATTAAAACATTTAATGACTCATCAGATTATAGAAACACTTTAGATTATAATGCAGTAATTAGATTAAGAGAATATACTCATTTGCCCATAATTGTTGATCCTTCACATGGAACTGGTGTAAGGAGTATGATTACTAGAGCATCAATGGCAGGGATTGCGGCGGGTGCTCAAGGTTTAATAATAGAATTGCATTATAAGCCCGAAGTGGCTTTATGTGATGGCGAGCAAAGTATAACAAATTTAACACCGATTAAAGAAAAATGTGAATTAATATATAAGGTCGCATAAACTTTATATATTAAGTTATATCACGAGATAAGATGGAAGTTGAGAAAATAATTGACGGATTGCATCCTTTAGAAAGAAAAGTAATTCCTTCATTAAAAAAGTATACCAGATTTGAGTATTTAATAAAGGATTCTGGATTAAAAGATGTTGAAGTTATGAGAGCTTTACAATGGCTTGAAAATAAAAAAGTTTTAGAAATTAAAAAAGTAGAAAAAGAATTAATTGAATTAGATGAAAATGGTAGATCTTATTTAAAAAAAGGTTTACCTGAAAAAAGACTATTGCAAGAGTTAAATGAAAGTAATAAATCTATTCATGAAATTAAAACATTAGAAAAAGAAGAAGTTGGAATTTCTATTGGTGCTTTAAAGAAAAAAGCAGCAATATTAATGAACCAAGGACAATTATCAATCACAGAACAAGGTAAAAAACTTTTAGAAAAAGAAAGTTTTGAAGAATTATTTTTAAAAAAAGAATTTCCTTTAGAAGTTTCTTCTTTAAAAGATGAAGAAAAATTTGCTTTGAACAATTTAAAGTCTAGAAAACAAATATTAAAAGTAGAAAAAAGAAAATTAATTAGTATTGAATTAACTTCTTTAGGTAAAGAATTAATAGAAAAGGACGTTAGAGGAGAAGATGTTATCGAAAGACTTACTCCAAAAATGCTTAAAGATGGTTCTTGGAAAAATAAAAAGTTTAGAAGATATGATGTTTCAATTAATGTTCCACAAATTAATGGAGGAAAAAAGCATTTTGTTAATCAAGCTTTAGAATATGCAAAACAAGTTTGGATGGATTTAGGTTTTAAAGAAATGACTGGTCCAAAAGTACAAACTTCTTTTTGGAATTTTGATGCTTTATTTACTGCACAAGATCATCCAGTAAGGGAAATGCAAGATACTTTTTTTATTGGAAGTATACCGAAAGGAAAGTTACCTGATAAAAAAATTGTTGATTCAATAAAAGAATCTCATGAAAAAGGCGTAGAAGGAAGTTTGGGTTGGGGCGGTAAGTGGAATGATGAACTTGCTAAAACCAATGTTTTAAGAACACACACTACTTGCTTATCGGCAAAAACCTTGTATAATTTAAAAAAAGAAGATATGCCTGCTAAATTTTTTGCATTGGGAAGATGTTTTAGAAATGAAGCATTAGATTGGTCACATTTATTTGAATTTAATCAAACAGAAGGAATTGTTGTTGATCCAAATGCAAACTTTAGAAATTTGCTTGGATATTTAAAACAATTTTTTAAGAAAATGGGTTTCGAAAAAGCAAGATTTAGGCCAGCATATTTTCCATATACTGAACCGAGTGTAGAAATTGACGTATTTCACCCAGTTCATCAGAAATGGTTAGAACTTGGTGGCGCGGGAATATTTAGGCCCGAAGTAACAATTCCGTTACTTGGAAAAGAAATACCTGTACTTGCATGGGGTCCTGGTTTTGACAGACTTATCATGGATTTTTATAAAATTAAAGATATAAGAGAATTGTATAATAATAATATTGAACAATTAAGAAAAATAAAAGCGTGGAATAAATAAAATGCCAACTGTAACATTAAACAAAGAAGTATTTGAAAGTTTAGTAGGAAAGAAATTACCTATTGAAGAACTAAAAGATAGAATTTCAATGCTAGGAACTGATTTAGAAGGTATTGAAGGTAATGAAATTAATGTTGAAGTTTTTCCCAATAGGCCCGATATGTTAAGTGAACAAGGTTTTGCTCGTGCATTTTCTTCTTTTATTGGAGAAAAGACTGGATTAAGAAAGTATGAAATTGAAAAATCCGGAGAAAAAATAATTATCGATGAATCTGTTAAAGACGTTCGTCCTTTTACTGCTTGTGCAATTGTTAAAGGAATTAATTTCGATGATGAAAAAATAAAAGAAATAATCCAAATCCAGGAAAAACTTCATACTACTTATGGAAGAAATAGAAAAAAAGCAGCAATTGGTGTTTATCCTTTAGAAAAAATCAATTTTCCTGTAACTTTTTTTGCAGAAGATCCAAACAAAATTAAATTTCAACCTTTGGAAATGCAAAATGAAATTACTGGGTTACAAATTCTTAGTAAACATCCTGCGGGTAGAGAATTTGCCCATTTGTTAGAGGGTAAAGATAAATTTCCTTTTTTTAAAGATGCAAATAATAAAATTTTATCAATGCCACCCATAATCAATAGTCATGATGTTGGTAAGATTGGCGATAAAACAACAGATGTTTTTATAGAATGTTCTGGTTTCGATTTTGGTTATTTAAAAGTTTGTTTAAATATTATAGTTACTGCCTTAGCAGATATGAATGGAAAAATATACTCTTTAGAATTAGAAATGGATAATCAAAAAATAATTACCCCTGATTTAAAACCTGTCGAATGGGAATTAGATTTAGAATATGTAAATAAAAGATTAGGTTTAGAATTAAACGAAACGGAATTAACAGAATTACTTTCTAAAATGGGTCATGATTATAAAGATGGAAAAGTATTAGTTCCTGCTTATAGAGCAGACATAATGCATAAAGTTGATTTTATTGAAGAAGTAGCAATTGCTTATGGTTATGAAAATTTCGTACCAGAAATTCCAAAAGTTTCAACAATTGGACAAGAAGATTCTTTTGAAAAATTCAAGAAAAAAGTTTCTGAAATTTTGGTAGGGTTAGGTTTGTTACAAACAGAAACTTATCACTTAACAAATAATAATGATCAAAATGTTAAAATGTCAATTGATTTGGACTTAATAGAATTAAAAAGTGCCGTAAATAATGATTATAATATGTTAAGGGGCTGGGTTATACCTTCTTTAATGAATGTACTAAATAAAAATCTTAACAAAGAGTACCCTCAAGATATTTATGGTGTGGGTACAACTTTTAAGAAAGGTGATAGTGAAACTGGTATAATTGAAAATGATAGGTTGGCAGTGACTCTTTGTAATGAAAAAGTAAATTTCACTTCTATTAAACAAGTTTTTGATTTTTTAATGAGGATGTTAGATATTGAATATAAAATTGAAGATACTGAACATTTATCATTTATTCCTGGAAGAGTTGGTCGTGTTATAGTTAATGAAAAGGAAGTTGCTTATGTTGGAGAAATACACCCTTTAGTTCTTGAAAATTGGCAATTAGTTAATCCTGTTGCAGCATTTGAGCTAAATTTAAGTGAATTATTCGGACTAATAAAAAATGAATGAACAAGCACTTTATGAAATTCTTGCTTTAATTATAAAAGAATTAGATGAACCAATATTATGGAGATTGGATGGAAGTGCCAATTTACTTGTTCAAGGTGTTGATGTTTCTGTTAATGATTTAGATATTGCTACTGATGAAGAAGGGTTAAATGTTTTTAGAGAAGTTTTTGATGAATACCTTATTGAAGATTTTTATAGTGAAAAAATACAAGGAAATAGTTTAATTTTGGACATATTTTGTAATGAAATAGAAATTAATTGCTATGGGGATAGAGAGAAAAGTCATTTTGATAAAATTAAAACGATAGATTGGAATAATCTTAATATTCCTGTTCTTTCTTTAGAATTAGCTAAAGAATTTTACAAAGTTATTGGTAGAAAAGAAAAGGTTGAATTAATTGAGAAACATTTAAATATTCAAGTAAATTAATTACTTTTATGGCTACTAAACATACATTAAATTTAGTTCTTCTATTAGTTGTAGTCTTACTATTATAATTCTTTTCCTTAATTAACAGGAAGGAGGTAATATAAATGAAAAACGAATATAGGACTATAAAAAAACAACACGGGATGAATGGTTTAGTGTTACTTCTTCTGGTGATGAGGTAATAAAATGTATTCATTTTATTTTGCAAAAAACTGCGATCATTTTGAAACAATGAATGATGAACAATTACAATTGGCTAGGAAACATTACCGAAAAACAGATTCAAATTTTCCTATGTATGTCAGAGAATTTTATGAAAGTTTTGACGAAAAATGGAAGAATCATGTTTTAGTTTTTGTAGGTGGAATCAAATTAACGGGAAGGGGTTCAACTAGAACTATGGCTGCAAGACAAGTAATTGAATTTTTAACACATTTAGGTTATCATAGGCACGAAAATAATGCTTGTGTTGAAGATATTGTCACTGAGGGCGACAATATTAGTGTTAGAAATATACGTTTCGGTAAAAATGGTATTGATAAAGCAGTAGAAATGTTTGTAAAATAATCTTTTTTTTATTTTTTTAAATTAAGAAATGATTAAAATAAAAAAAATTAATCTTTTTTAACTGCTTTTTTCTTAGTTGCTTTCTTTTTCACAGTTGTTTTTTCTTCCTTAATTTCAACTTTTTCTTTTGGAAGTTCTTTTTCAATAGCATCTTCAAGTTTTTCTTCTTGAACTGCTGCTTTTTCAACAACTTTTTCTACTTCTTTTTTAATTTCTGGTTTAGCAGTTTTTTGTTTTTTAGATTTTTTTTGAGCTTCTTTTTCTTCAGGAGTTTTACCTTTTCTTAATTTTCTAGGTCTTTCTTTACTCTCTTTAGCTTTAGTTTCCCAAACTTCTAATTTTAATTTTTTAAAAGTAGCAGCAACATCTTCATGTGTTGCTTTATCTTTAATTTCAATTTTATCTTTTAAAGGTAATAAGTGAATAGTATTACATTTTCTTCTTCTTACATTTCCATCTATCATTACAAAATTTTTGTCTAGAACTTCAACAATAACACATTTGTTGCCAGCATCTCTTCCAGCAAGTTTAACACATAATCTTCCAATTTCAATCATTTTTTTCTCCTGCTTCATTAATTAGTAATCGTTGCCGAATTTACAGTGAAGCTTCAATTTTAGCTTTTATTTGTTTTCTCATACATGAAGAACATAAATTTCCGCCATAAGGCCTGGATGGTTTTTTTTCACTTTTACTCAACTTTTTAATTCTACCCGGGATATCTCTAGGTACACCTAAAAGTTTAGTACCACAGCTACATCTTGTATGTTGTGGTTTTCTTCTTTTATATTGAACAGTAGTTCTTCCACCAGGTGTTTTAACAAATACCTTCCTTAATGTATGTGATTTATGTTTTCCACTAACCATATATAGAAAAAACTTCAGCGTATTTATAAAGCTTTCGTAGTACAGTTTTGTCTGTTGTTACTGAGTACTATGCTCTTTACATTTGTATAGAAAATAAACTGATTTTAAGCTAGTTTTAGAACTTTTCTAATTACTATGCTAAATATTAATGAAGATATTATGTATGTTCCTAACCATCCTAATTTCCATCCAAATATGTTTAATGGTCTAATTGGTTTATTATTAATTGTAATAGTTTTAATTAAATCATCATTAACTACATTTTCTACTTTTGCGTATTCTCCCATTTCAGTAGAAATTATTAAATCTTGTTCATACAATTTTCCATTAACATCATATTCAAGTTTATAATTTCCTGCGGGTCCTTTCATTCTCCAAGACATGGTTTCTGAATTTACTTTTTGTTTAGCATCTGATGCAAGTTCTATATCTTCTGGAACAAATAATTCAATTTCACTTCCTAAACCGTTTTTAAATTCTAAAGTTGTTGAAAAATCTTCATTAGGCATAATCGGATAAAAAGCTAAATTTGCAGATAACCATCCAAAAATTAAAATGATTGGTATAAATGTAAACAATGTCGGTTTGAAACTTTGAGTCATGTATTTCATGTTAGTTTCCATTGCTTTTTTTTGAACAGCCATCATTTTTTCAGGATGATTTCTTAGTTCTTTCATTTCTTTTTGAAATTCTTTCATCTCACTTTTTAACCTTTTCATGAGGTCTTGATCAGTTACTGCTTTGTAAATTAAAGAAATTACTAGTGATAAAATAAAAGAAATAACTATTATTCCCCATAACGGAGGTAGACTAAGTAATGGTGATAAAACTGGATCTAAAATAAAATTTAATGCACTTCCTAGGGATTGAAATATCATTACTGTTAAAATAAACATTAGGGTTTAAAAAGGTTTTCAAAAACATCACAAAAGCTTATAAAACAAAGTTGATTTTCAATTTTAATGGACAGAAACTACTCGGGAAAAAAATTACAATCAGGATTTGGAATAGTAAACAAAACAAGTACATTTTTACCAATTGAACCTAAATTGGAAGCAAGATTAGTTGACGTTTGTCCTTTTGGTGAAAGTCTATATATTTACGATAAAACAGAAGAAGTAAATGCAGAAGATTTTGAATTTCAATTACCAAGATTAAGTGTTGGGACTTCTTCATTTGATACAACTCAAATATTCAAGTTGAGTGTTACACAATCATTTTCAAAAGAACATGTACTTGCAAAATATAGAACTGAGATCGTTGATTATTGTTCAAAAGTTGCAAAACAAATGGGTTATCAATTCATTAATGGTTTTTATCAAGGGTTTGATACAAGAACAGCTGAAGAAACTATAGTTAAAACTTTCGAAGAAACAAGAAATGATATTTTAGAATGTCATAGTCAAGTTGAACGGCTCTCTTGGAAAGTAAACAAGTGTCCATTGGTTGGTATTGATTCTTATTCGGATTTTATAAAGTTGGCAGTTTCTTATATGACTTTTTTAGGTATACAAGCAGAACCTATTGAAAAAGTTAAGTTTATTTCTGATTGGGCCGATAGATTAGTTGAAGAAGGAATTATTTCTGAGACTGTTATCAATTAATTTTTTTTCAAAAAGTTTTTAAGCAAGTAAAATATTTTTTAATAAAAAGAGGTGATACTATGTTTGGAAAAAATAAAAAAATGGATGTGAAGTGTTCTTCAGATATGATTATTCTTGGAGCTTTAGTTTTATTGAATGATTATTATAGTGTACTTACATGGGCAAGTTTTATTGGATTAATAATTCTTATTGTGGGAGTTAAATATCTTGTAATGTCAAAGAAGTAATTTTTATTTATTTTTATTCTTTTTAATTTTATTTACTGTTCTTAATTTTTTGATGAGAATATATTTTTTATTTCTCAAATAAAGCAAATATTTATAACTTTTTTAGTTTTTTTAATAATGCAATGGTTATAAAAATTATATATTTTGTTCACGGAACAACTATCGACAATCAAAAGGACATTTCTTCGGGTTGGTTTGATGTAGAATTATCGAAATTGGGAATTCAACAATCAATAGAATTATGGGATAAAGTCAAGGATAAACATTTTGATGTGGTTTTTTGTTCAGATTTAAAGCGAGCAGTAAATTCTGCAAATTTAACTTTTAAAGATAAGGTTAAAGTCATTCAAGATAATAGATTACGAGAATGTAATTATGGAAAGTATAATGCTCAACTTTCTAAAATTGTTGAACCTATGCAGGAGAAAAATATTTTAAAAAGTTTTCCTGAAGGTGAATCCTATGAAGATGTTAAAAAACGAATAAATGACTTTCTTAATTTTTTAAAGAAAAATTATGATGGAAAATCGGTTGCTATTGTTGCTCATAAGGCTCCACAACTGGCATTAGATGTTTTATTAAAAAATAAAACATGGAGTGAAGCTTTTGACGAAGATTGGAGAAAAAAGAAAGCATGGCAACCGGGATGGGAATATATTCTTATGTAAGTATTTTTTTGTGATTATTTTAAAAGAAAATTTTATTTAAATTTATGTCAAAGTTTTGTTCTTAATTTTTTCATTTTAATTAATTAAGACTTTTTATATTATCGGAACTCTTTATAAAATAATTCAAATTCTAATTATTCATGTGGGATTATAAAACTAAATTGGAATACTTAAATCAACATGGTGAGTCATTTAAGGGAGTTTTGCGTGCTTCTTCATCTAAGCCCTCTATCTTGGAGAATGTAAATTTATCTTATCATCTTTTAGGTATTTCTTATTATAATGGAGAAGAAGATGAGATTGAGGTTGGAAGATTTTCTAATGAAAATATAAATGAAATTTTAAGTTTTTCAGGTCAACCCAATTTGGATGCATTAGGTGATGCAAATTTGGAAGTTCACATTAATGTTTGTACTAACCATCTTTTTGGATTTAGATTTAATTCCAATTTAAAAATGTGGATTGCAGAATATGAATCAAAGAAATTTAGATTTAATTAATTTCTTTTAACAAATTTTGATTTATTTTATATTATTAATTAAATTTAAAAGAAAAATTTATTCCATGAATTTTCGCATCATTGGATTCATATCCATCATGTGTTGTTTAGCGATTTCTTCATATAGTTTATAGATTATCATAACAGTTAGTAACAAACCTGTTCCTGAACTTAATGCTCCGGAAATGTCTGCAATTGCAGCTAAAAAACCAACCGTTAATCCGCCCATTATAGTTAATGGCCAAATGTATCTATTAAGAACTCTTTCTAAAATTCTTTCATCTCTTCTAAAACCAGGAAGTTGTAATCCTGAAGACATCATTTGTTTTGCTTGACTTTTAGCATCCATGCCTGATGTTTGTACCCAGAAAACTGAGAAAATAACTGCGCCACCCATCATAATTGCTACATAAATTACTGCTTGAGAAATAATGCTTCCGTTAACTGTTCCAGTAATGATTGCTCTTACAATATTTGGTGCATTAACCCATTGTATTAAACCATGTCCTGAAGCAGCTGTTCCTGTTTGTCCAAATAAATAAATAGAAATCCAATTAACAATACTACCGCCTGAAGCTGTTGCCCAGTTCTGTATTAATCTTGCCCATAATTGAATATTAGCCAATAATGCAGCAACTAAAATAACTGGTATGTTTGAAGTATAAATAAAACTTAATGGCCATCTAATACCATGACCTCTTACTCTACCAAATGATAATGGTATTTCTACTTTCATGGCTTGTCCATAAACTGCCATGACAAATATAAGTAGTGTTGCAATGATTCCTGCTAGCATTAATATTGCAGTAACAGGATCACCATTTGAAACTGATTGAATTAAAGCAGGTATTGCACCTGTTGCAATTTCGGGATTGTTTGGACTTGGTAACCAAGAAATTAATCTAATAAAAATAGATTGTGAAACTCCTGCAGCAATAAACAATGAAATTCCTGAACCAAAGCCCCATTTACTTATTACTTCGTCCATAAACATAATTAATATCCCCCCAATAATAAGTTGGAATATTAAAAACCAGGGAGAAAATCCTATTTGTGGGCTTAATCCACCCATAAATACGTAAATGGCCCCTTCAAATATTATAAAAAAGATGGCTAAAAGCTTTTGTATTCCTTGAAATGTTTTTTTTCCTTCAGTCGAAGTTAAATCAAATTTTATAATTCCTGATCCATTCAATAATTGTAACACTATAGATGCAGTTACAATAGGACCAATTCCTAATGATATTAATGAACCAAAACTTGCTCCTAAAATAACAGAAAGTAATTCAAATCTTTCTAATGCGTTGTCACCTAATCCATATAAAGGAACAACACCAAGTATAAAGAAAATTACTAAAGTGATTAAAGTCCATTTTAATTTTTCATTAAAAGCTAATTTTTTTTGTAATGGACCTGCAACCTCGGGAAGGTTGTTTAGTATATTTTTAAAAAAACTCATTTTTTAGTTTCTTGTTTTTCTTCTTTTTTAGAAGATTCTTTAGCTGGTTTATCTAGACCAGTACTAATTTTACCGCCTTTTTCTTTGATTTTTTCTTCGGCTCTTTTACTAAAACTACAAATAATGATTTCGAATTTTTTAGTTAATTTTCCAGTACCTAATATTTTATCAAAACCTGCTTCTGTTAAATTTATTTTTCCAGCTTCGTATTTTTTATCAACATCTCTTAATGTAATTGACTTAGGTTTTTTATTTAATGAAGTAAATCCATGTCTTCCCATGTATTTTAAATCTTTCCAGAATGATGGTTTCTTTGAGTCGCCTCTCTTTCCGCTACCAGCATTACCTTTACCGCCTCGGCTACCACTTCCTCTATGTTTTTTTTTGTGGCCCCATCCGTGGGTTTTAGTTCCTCTTGCTCTGGAAGTTTTAGCTCTCTTAATGATCATTCCAGCATCCTCCTAATAAGATCGTTAATTTTTTCTTTTCTATCTCCTAATGCGCCGCCAACTTTAAAGCTAGCTTTGATACCCTTTCTACCAAATCCTTTTCTTGGTGAATTTAAATTAAAAAATGATTTCTTTCCTTTTTTATCAATTAAAAGTTTTAATGTTTCGTCATCTATTTGTCCATAAGTAACAAATGATTTAACTTTTTCAACCATTCCTAAAATTGAAGGAGTTACATTAATTATTACGCAAACATTTTTCTTTTTAAGTTTTAACATATCGAGAGTATTATTTATTTTAATTGGAAGTTTAACTGGTCCTCTAATTCTAATAACAGCTATTTTTTCTCCTGTTTTTTTTGGAGTTTCCTTTTTAGCTTCAACCTTTACTTCTTTTTTAACTTGTTTTTCTTCATTCATTTTTCTTTACTTCGTATTTTCCTTCAACTAATCCTAATTTTTCTTTATGTTCAGGTAAAGTATGAGTTGATGTTGTTTTCTTTAAAGCTTCAATACATGCTTTGATTAAGTTTGTTCTTGAACTAGTCATTCCTCTTGCTTTTGACCAAACATCTACAATGCCTGCTTTTTTTAATATTTTAGCGATTTCTTTTTCAGCAATTAATCCAGTACCTTTTGGTGCAGGAATTAGTTTAACAGTTACACTACCACATTTTCCTATAACTTCAAAAGGAACTGTGTGTGGTTCCATACAATCACATTGCCAACTTCCGCATGCTCTTGCAATTTTAATAATATCAGTTTTACATTTTCTTAATGCTTTTTCTCTTGCAGGAACAGTTTCTTTACTTTTTCCAAACCCAATTCCAACATAACCATTTCCATCTCCAATAACTGCAATTGTAGTAAATTTAGGTTTATTTCCTTCTTTAGTTTTCTTTTGAGTTTGTCTAAAAGCACGTCTTTGACCGCCTCCAAACTTACCTTTTGATTGTCCTAATAAAAGTAATTCTGTTTCAGCATTAGGTAAAAGAGCTTCAACAATTTCTTTTTCATAAATTTTTTCTCCAATATCAAGAATTTGATCAATATTAGTAATTTCTCCATTTTTAACTTTTTTACCAATTTTAGTTGTAGGTTTCCAATTAATTAATTCGTCTCGTTCTTCGACTTTAACTTCTCTAACCCCTTTCTTTTCGGTTTTTACAATTTTTTTTTTGGGCTGTTCTTCTTTTTTCATTTTATCTTTCCCTTAATTTCTTCAACATTATTTTTGAAATCTTTAATCGCTTTTCCATTAATTCTATCTTCACTAGGAAATACTTCTTTTGAGCACGGAACATTTAATCCTGCATCAATTGCACCTTTTAAAACTGCAAATATTTTTGTTCCTTTTAGTGCTGTACTAAATCCAATATCAAATACAGCTTCATTAATTTTATTTTCCAGACACTTTTTACCAATTAAATAACCAGTAAGATAAGCTGCAGGAGTTGATTTAAATGATCCTTCCCATCCTAATTTTTTAAGAGCAGTTGAATCTACACCAAGTTTAATTTCGTCTCCTTTAACATCGAAAACAATAATTTGTGTTATAATCTTGCTTAATGTTTTTCTAACTACTAATCTAGGTTTACCGGAAGTTATTAATTTAATTCTAGTTTTATAATTAGTTTTTCCTTCCTTTTTTCTTCTAAAACTTACTGTCTGTATATTGCTTTTTTTCATTTTTTAAATATCCCGTGTTCTTCTAAGTAAACTTTGATATGTCTAACACTTCTAAAAAAGTTACCTTTACTTTTTCTGTAAAGATCTCTATATGTTTTTGTGTCGATTGTTTTATTATCATATAATCTTTTGATTAAATTTCTTTGTTTTCTAATTTTATTGATCCAAACTTCTTTTGTATTATTTCTTGCATTAGCGGTTCCTTTTCTTGAACCAGGACCTTTTCTTTGTCCTTTTCTTTTTTGAGCTAAGATTTTATTCGCTCTTACTCTTGAAACTCCTTTTTTTTGTTTTCCTTTTATTACTTTTTTACCAATTAGCAGTTTAACATCATGTTTAGTAATTGCTTCTTTAATTTCTGCAATTTTTTCAGGATTAAGTATAATTCTCTTTGGAGAACATTTTAAAACTTTTGCTGCTAATTTTTTTTGAGTAATCATTTATAGTGCACCTTTTTTAGTAAGTAATTTTTCTTTTTCTTTTTTTTCTTCAGTTTTCACTTCAACTTTTGTTTGAGTTTCAGAAGTTTTCTTTTCTTCTTTAGTTTCTTTTTCTTTAGATTTTTCTTCTTCTTTTTTAACAGATTTTTTCTTTTCTTCTTTTTTAGCTTCTCTTTTCTTTTTAATTTCTTTTTTCTGTTTTATGATTTCTTCATGTTTTTTAACGAATTCATCATTATAATTTGAAATTTGGACATTTAGTTTTTTAGCTTCTTTGATAATTTCAATAATTTTTTTAGCTCCAACTTGTGATGAAATCAAAGCAATCATTTTTTCTTTAACATTATTTAAATCTTTAACATTAGCAACAATAACTTCTTTTAAACCATCTCTATTTAATCCACGAACTTCTTTAGGTGAACAATATCCTGCCTTTACTATTGGTTTTTTACCTTTTAATTGTAATCTCATTTTAGAATCGATTCCTCTTGGTTTTCTCCAATTAGTCCCCACTCTTTTCTTTTTATGAGAGTCCTGTCTAGAAAAATCAGGTTTTCTTTTTTTCATTTGTTTTCTTAATTCTAATAATTTCATTTCAGCTCAACACCCGCTTTTTCTGTAATATAAATTCCATCCATGAATATTCTTTTATCAAATCCTGGTCTTCTTGTTGTTTTTTCAATATCTGCAGCAACTTGGCCAGCTATTTCTTTATTTGTTGAAGTAACTGTAATAATATCTCCTTCAATTTTAACATTTGCTCCTTCTTTTATTGTTAATTTTCTAAGAATTTTTTCTCCAATAAAGTTTCCAACTTCAAAGTTATTTCCTTTCAGTTTTACACTCATTGGAAAATGTGATGAACAGATTTTTAATTTGTAAACGTAAGGTTCATTAATTCCTTTAATCATGTTATTAAAGTGTGAATATAATGTATTAATTATACTTTTTTCTTTTTTTGAAGGTTTTGTTATTTTTGATTTTAAGATGATTTTATTATCTTTTATTTCAACGCTAATTTTTTTTGAAATTAATTTTCGAGAGTTTTCTTCTTTTTCTCCTGAAATTTTAATAATTCTATCAACTATTACGGCTTTAATTCCATCGGGAAGTTCAATTTCTCTGTCCAATATTTTTTTTGTTTCCATTTTAATAACAATAAGCTAACATTACTCCTCCAATTTTTTTCTTTTTAGCTTCCTCATTTGTAATAATTCCATGAGGAGTCGAGATTAATAAAAATCCAAAATCTTTTGCTGGTAAAAATCTTTTTTCAAATTTTTCAATATCTTCGTATTTTAATGAACTTCGTGGTTTTATTGCACCACATACATTAACTTTTCCAATTAAAAAAAGTTTTAGTTCTTCTCCACCAACTGATGGACTTTTTTCAAATTTGCCAACATATCCTCTATTGTTCATAATTTCCAATACTTTTTCAATTATTTTCGAAGTAGGTTTGATTATGCAAAAGTCTTTTCCAATTTTTTCTGCATTGACCACCAAGGACAATGCGTTTGCTAGTGTATCGTTTAACATTTTTTTCCTCAACTATATTGTTTAAATCCTATTTTTGTTGCATTATCTCTAAAACATTGTCTGCACAAGTGTATTTCATATTTTGAAATGTGAGCTCGAGTTCTGTTACATTTAACACATTTTTTTAATGCAATTCCACAACTTCTTTCTTTTGGAGCGTTATGTTTAATGTATTTTTTTAATTTTGCTGGTTTATTTTTCAATTGTTTGAATACTTTTTTGTAATCTGATGCAGTCATTCTTCACCTTCCATTTTAACTTTAAAATTTTTACTTAGGTAATCAATAGCTTCTTCCTTAGTAACTCTATGTTTAGGAGGAACTTTCTTTTTCTGAATCTTTCTATATTTAACTCTAAAACCAGGTCTTTGTAAAGTAATACAAATTTGTAAACCCATTGTTCCAATTTCTGGGTTATATTTTAATCCTGGAATATCTATATATTCTGATAATCCAAATGAAATTGATCCGTTTTTGTCAAAATTATTATTTTTCAAAACAAAATCTTTTGCTTCTACCATTCTTTTGATAACTTCCTTTGCATCATCATTTCTTAATGTAATTTTACATCCAATAGGAAGTCCAGGTCTTAAACCCCATCCTGGTATTCTTTTTTGAGTTACAGTTTTAATCGGTTTTTTACCAGTAATCAATCCAAGAAGTTGTACTCCTTTTTCTAATTGATCTTGGCTTTTCCCTGTTCCAATGTTAAGGGTAACCTTCTCTATCCTGATTTCTTGCATTTTATTCATTTTTTATTTTAACAAACGGTTTTTCTTTTCCAATTACGTAAGCATGTTCTTTTACTGTTTCAAAAATTTCATTTTTATCATT
The DNA here is from genome assembly GCA_964561995.1 of uncultured Methanosarcinales archaeon. Lineage (GTDB taxonomy): Archaea > Nanobdellota > Nanobdellia > Woesearchaeales > JABIAG01 > JABIAG01. The sequence goes on from CAZLQZ010000003.1 coordinate 121,037, forward strand.
TTTGAAGACTAATTTATCTCCTTCAATACTTTCTACAACGCCAACAGTTCCAATGTGTCGACCTCCAGTTAAGAGTATTGAAGCTTTCTTTTCAAATTTGAAATGTTGAATTATTTTTTGTTTTGGAAGTTCAATTATAATTGTATCATTTACTTTGTAATCGTTTTTATCAACTAAAACATTTCTTCCATCAAATAAATTTAATTGAAATTGTTTACCTTTTGCAGTTTTTCCAACTATTTTTTCAATTTTTGATTTTGATTCTTTTTCGTCAATTTCAATTAAGTTTAATTTTCCTTTTTTATTAAGAACAATTCTGTAACTTTTCTTAATACTTGGGAATGAAATTATATCCATTAATCCAACATTATGTTTGTGATCAAACCTTTTTTTTTGATCAACCATAACATTTTTTTTAAACATAATATCTCTAGTTTCTTTTCTTGTTCTAGCTAGTTTTAACATATCTCTAATAGCCATAACAATAGGAAAACCATATTTAAGGGAATGAGCTCCCGGATTAGGTTTTGTTATGTATTTATTTTCCTTTCTTTTTAATGCCCAGCTTTTATTTGTCGCCAGTCTTTTTAGATGGTTCTTTACCATTTTTGATTCTCCTCTTATCCTCCATATTTAGCTCTGTAATAATCATGTTTGATGCTTCTAATGGATGGAATGCTTTACTTCCGTCTTTTTTTTGAAATTCAATGCTTTGAACATAAACTTTTGAATGTTTAACACTTACTCTTTCAACACTACCTTCTTTACCTTTAAACTGTCCTCTTAAAACTTTAACTTTGTCTCCTTTTTTTACCGAGATACTTCTTCTTTCATGTTTTTCTCTCAATTCTTTTGATAGGTGACATCCTAAAAACTTCTGTTTAATATGTAAAGGAGCATTAAATCTATACTTTCTTTGTTTTCTTGGTTGCTTACTGCTTATCCATGATGTTGAAAATCCGATTTTCATTTTAAACAATTACCCTCGCAAGTTTTGCAATAGCAGGCCATCTTTCACAAACTTCTTTTGCAATTGGACCTTTGAACATGGTTCCTTTTGGATTACCTTGATCATCTTTTAATATAACAACTGAATTATCTTCAAATTTAACTCTTGTACCATCTGATCTTCTGAATTCTTTTTTTTGTCTAACAACTATAGCATTAAAAACTTGTTTTCTCATGTCAGGTTTTCCTTTTTTAATACTAACTTGAACCAAATCTCCTATTCCTGCAGCTGTTTGTCTACCTTTAACACCTTTGGATCTTCTAACTCCAAAGATTCTAACTAACTTAGCACCCGAATTATCACAAGGTTCTAAAGTTGTTCCTGCCGGCAAGGCTTTTGGTATTCTTGAACTAAATGCTTTCATCTTCTTTTTCTTCTTCTACTTCTTTAGAAGGCTCTTCTTTGTTATTTTCTTCTTGATCTTCAGATTTGATTTTACCTTCTTCAAGTAATTCTTTATTTTCTTCGTAATGTTTTTCTTTACCCATATTTTCAACTATAACAAAATTAATTGTTTTTGAAATTGGTCTTGTTAAAAAAACTTTTACAATATCTCCTTCTTGTGCATTAATACATTCAGGATTGTGAACATGAATTCTTGTTCTTCTTTTAGCATATCTTTCATATTTAGGAATAACAATTCTTCTTCCCATTTCAATTACTGCAGAGTTGTGCATTTTTGAAGATATAATAGTACCAACAAATGATTTTTTCTTTACATTAAGTACTCCGTGAAATGGACACTTTTGATCATTACATTCTTTTTCTGGGGCAGCTATGCCAAATATTTCTTTATTCATCTTATTCTCTCTTCAGGTCTTTTTTCTAGGAATTTTCCTTCTATTAAAAAGGCTTTCCCATTTTTTACAATTCTAAACTCGTTTTGTCTTTTTATCATTTTTTTGATATTTTTTTTTGTTTGAATTGAAATGATGTTGAATGTTTCATCAACTACATTTCCCTTGATTCCAATGTTTGATAAGTTGTTACTTTCTACAACTTCAATTTCGAGACCGATAAGGTTGTCTTTGAAATTGGTTAACTTCGATTGTTTCTGGTGCGAAACCAATTTTTATCAACTCTTCTTTTGTTCTTTGTGTATGATTTCCTTGCAATTCAATTTTGCCATCTTTGGCTGTACCGCCACAAGCAAATTTTGATTTTAATTGTTTTGCTAAGTTTTTCATATCAATTTCTTTGTCATCAACGCCTTCGATAATGGTATAAACCTTTCCGAATTTTTTCTTAGCTGTTTTAACAACAATTTTCTGAGTTTCTTTTGCGATGCTTTCACACATACAAAGTTCCTCAGGTAAGCCACATTTTGTGCAGATTCCACTCATTGCTTACTATTCACCTCAGTTTTTTGATCACTTTTACTTCTTATGATTGTAAGTATTCTGGCAATTGTTTTTTTTCTTTGTTTTAACATTCCTGGACTTTTAGGAGGAGTACCTGCTGAAATTTGAGCATAATCCATCATTAGTTCTTTTTTTATTTCAACTAATTTATTTTCCAAATCTGATTTACTCAAATTTTTCAAATCTTTTGCTTTCATTTCTTATCCTCTTTTTTATCTTTAAACTCTTTTTTTTTAACTGTTTTATTTTTTTTTAAATTTTCTTCTTTTACTTCTTTTTTATCTTCAGTTTTTTCATCAATTTCTTCAGTGATTTTTTCAACATTTTCTTTTAATTCAATTTTATCGGGAAGACAAACGTCCGCTGGCATGATTCTAACTTGAATACCGACAGTTCCACTTTTTAAGTTTGCAGTAGTGTACGCTTTTAATACTCCATCTTTTGCAATTTGTCCTGATTTCTTAAGATAGCCTTGATAAAATCTCCATCTTTTTGCTCTTGAACTTGGGATTTTTCCAGAAATTAAAATCTCTGCTCCAAGTGCTCCAGCTCTTGTAATTTCTTCTAATACTTTATGACCTATTGATTTAAATCTTCCAGATCCGAATCTTTCTAAAGTAGTTGCAATTTTTTCTGCAATTATTTTTGGATCTAAACTTGGTTGTGTAACTTCTTCAATTTCTATTTGTGGATTTTCAAGTTTGAATTGTTTTTTCAAATTTGTAGTTAGTAATTTGATATTTTCTCCTTTTCTTCCTACGACTAATCCAGGTTTGGAAGCTGAAATAATTATTTTTTCTCCAAGGGGAGTTTTTTTAACTTTAACTTCTGATTGTCCTGCTCTTTTTAAAACAACATTTACATATTCTTTAATCATGAATTCTTTCATATTTTCTGAAATAAATTTTCTCTCAATCATTCTTTATCCTCAACTTTTTCTTTTTTAGCAGGTTTTTCTTTAATTTCTTCATTTTTTTCTGCGTTTTCTTCAACCTTTTTTCCCTTTTTAGGTTCTTCTTTTTTAGTTTCTGTTTTTAATTCTTTTTTTGGTTGAGTTGTTTCTTTTTTAATTTCAGTTTTATTATTATCAGTTTTTTGTTTTGATTTAGTTTCTTTTGTCTTTAAAACTTCTTCTAAAATAAGTTCTATATGAGTTCCTTTTGTTTTTAATCCTCTTCTTCTTCCATAGTGATAGCTTCTTGCAGCTCTATTTGGAATAATTGATTTTATTATTAATGATGATGTGTTTAATCCTTTAACAGAAGCATTTGCTTCAGCTGATTTTACAAGTTTAAGTAATATTTTTGCAACATTAACTGGAAATCTTCCTGCTGCCATTCCAGATTTATGTCCTCTGTCTCCAGTAAATCTTTTGTAGGGAATTGGAATTTCAAGTTCAATAATTTCGTCTAATATTTTTTTAACTCGAGTAGTATATCTACCTCTAATAAAATTACTAAGTTCAATGGAATCTTTAGTTGAAATAGTTAAATCTTTTCCAACGGCAACCGCCATATTTTCTTTTAGTTCTTTTATTATTCTCATTTTATTTATTTAACCGATACAGCACTACTTGATTTTGTAGCTCCGACACCTGGTGCGGAATGTGTTAATCTTTTTCTTGTTAATACAAATTCTCCCAATCTATGGGCTATCATTTCTTCAACAACTACTACTGGATCAAATCTGTTTCCAGCATGAACTCCAATTGTTTTTCCAATCATGTTTGGAGTAATAACTAATTCTCTACAATGAGTTTTTAATTTTGATGAACCACTTTCCATTTTTTTTAAAAATTTCTTTTGTTCTTCAGTATATCCTCTTTTTAATGATCTTTTTTCTCTTGCAGGAAGTAATTCTATGAATTCGTTTAAGTTTAATGCTTGCAATTCTTCAATTGTTTTTCCTCTGTATTTGAATATTTTTTTAGCCATTTTTATCTCTTCATACCTGTTCTTTTTGGTGCAATTTTACCAACTTTTCTTCCAGGAGGTGCATGTCTTGAACATTGAGTAGGTCTTCCTTTAATATGTGAACACTTTCCACCAAATGGATGGTTTACTGCATTCATTGAAATTCCACAAACTTTTGGAAATTGTTTATGTTTTGCTTTCATTAATTTGAATTTATTTCCTGCTTTTGTAAGTGGTTTTTCTTTTCTTCCACCACCAGCAATGATTCCGATATTTGCTCTACATTCAGGATTGAAAATTTTAGTTTTTTTACTTGGTAATATAACAATTACACCTTTATCGGTTTTTTGTGATACCCTTGCAGCATTTCCAGATGATCTTACAAATTTACCACCATCACCAATACTTTTTTCTATATTATATATTGAAGTTCCTTCAGGTATGTCTTTTAAAGCCATACAATTTCCATTTTTAATTTCTTTAGTATCGTAACTTATTAAATCCCCAACTGCAACTCCTTCTGGAGCAACCATTAAATTTTCTTCATTTCCAAATTTAACTTTTAATAGTGGAGCGGAATGAATTTTACTAGTAATTATATCAACAACTTTTCCTTCTTTTTCAATTGTGTTAAGTTTAATATGTTGAGCACTACCTTTAAATTGGTGTCTAAGGCTTTTAAAAATTGAACCTTTTCCTCGTCTTTGTTGTATTAAGCTCTTTCCCATTTTAAATCATACCCAAATTTGTTGCAACATCAATTGCCGGATTTTCATTAGCTAATTTAACATATGCTTTTTTCTTTCCTTTAAATGTAATAAATGTGTTTACTTTTATTACTTTAACTTTGAACATTTCTTCTATTGCTTTTTTGATTTCAGTTTTATTTGCTCTCATACTTACTTCGAACAATAATTTGTTTTCAGATTCCATTAATCTAATAGCTTTTTCTGTAGATACTGGATTTTTGATAATGCTGTAGTGATCCATTTTAAACAAATAACTTGTCCTCCTTAATTTTTTTAATTGAGTCTTCTGAAATTACAATTAATCTTCCTGCTTCAAAACCAGGAGCAAGTATCAATGAATTTAATTCGTTTATTTTAACAATATCAACACCGGGTAGATTACTAACTTTTTCAACATCGCATTCTTTTGAAACAATTACTAGTGGACCAACTTTTGTTTTATATTTTCTTCCTCTAGCTTTTCCTTTTCCTGCTCTTATTGTTTTTTCTTTAATTCTTAAAAGTTCTTTTTCAAAACCTAGTGTTTTTAAGGCTTTATTTAAGTCTGAAGTTTTTTTTATTGATTCAATTTCATTTGAAACTATAAAAGGATATAATTCTGGAACTTGATGTTTTTTAGAAACAATTTCTTTCATTAATGATGCAGTTAAAGCACATCTAATCGCTTTTTTTCTTTCTTTATCATTAATTCCTTTAATGATTTTTTTTTCGGCTTTTGGTGCATGAGCTCTTCTTCCACCAACAGTTCCGGGTGCAACAGCACCAACCCAATTAAATCTTGTACCTCTTCTAGATACAACTTTTCTTGGAACTCTTGAAATTCCAATTCCATAAGATCCACGATAATTGTGTCTTCTTCTTGAAACTTCTGCAGAATGTCTCATTCCAGCAGTTGGTTTTGCACCATAAGCTTGAATTAATTTTGATTTTATTGCAATAGCAGCTCTTTTAACTAAATTAGGTCTAAAATCTTCATTAAACTGTTCTGGTAGTTCAATGCTTCCTTTTTTTTCTGCTTTTATGCTTAATACTTCTAGTTTCATAATAGTACCTTTTCGAATTTAACTTTTGTATTTTGTATTTTTTTGCTAGGTCTTAAAGCATGAGTAATTTTTATTGCTCTTTTAGATGGACCTGCAACACTTCCTTTTAATACGATATATGTGTTTCTTACTTTTCCATATTTTTTAAACATTGTTTTTGGCATTTCTTGATCTATTTTTAAAATTAATTTGTTATATTCAGTTCTTTGATGAAAACCCATTTTACCAGGTTGAGCAACTCTCCACATCATATGAGCTTGAGCACACCAACCACCAGATCTTGCACCAACTCCTCTTTGTCCTTTTTCGGATTTTTTTGCTTTAAGGTTAACTCCGAATCTTTTAATAACTCCTTGATAACCCTTTCCTTTTGTTACAGCGTGAATATCAACTAATGATTTTTCAGTAAGAATGTCTGAAACTGGTATTTCTTTTTCAAAATTTTCTTTTACCCAATTTAATTGTTCATCTTTATTTCCACCTAAAGCAATTTCAAAAACTTCGGGTTTCTTTTTACCTAATGATGTCAATTTTGGTTGTGAATATGCAAGAATTCTTATTGAATCAAATTCTTTAATGTCCTCTATTTTTTTAGTATATTTTTTTGGAAGTTTTAATCTTCTTTTTAATTCAGGATCTAGTTTTGATGAAAGAACTTCGGTTGTAATTAGTTTTTTTTGGTAAAATCGAGCAGAAAGAATTTTTATTGGTGGACACTCAATCAGTGTCACAGGAATGGAATGATTAATGGTATTTTTCCCTTTGACTTCGGAACCCCACGCATGTGCCATTCCAATTTTATAACCTAAGAAACCTAATGGTTTAGCATCTTTGCCCGTCCAAGTTCTAACTCTAGCTAGGATTGATTTGGCTCTTTTTCTTGGCCAAAATTGCAGACTTCCATGTCTTGGGTTTAGTTTTTTTACCATTTTATTAAATTTGCCTATTGCGAAAATTTCTTTTTAGAATCACACTTTTCAGTGCCATCAAAACTTTCGTTTTGGTACGGACATACTGTCGTACTGAAAAAATTTTCTTTTCAGGCTGTATTTAATCTTACCGTCAAATACTTATTCATGGATTTAGAAGTTATTTATAAATGTTACCGTTTTTTAGTTTATTGCTTTTTATATTTTAATATTCGATTAACTGATTTATCAATCATTTTTTCTTCAATTATGCCTTCTTTTATTGCTTTTTCAACAACATAAATCATATTTTTTACCTCATTAACATTTTCAAAAGTAAGAATTATATCATTGTCTGCTTTGAATAAATCAATATACATTTGATCTTTATTATCGTAGTACTTTTTTAGGCCTTCCATTCCTATGTCATCAGTAATAATTAACCCTTCAAATTTCAATTCTTCTCTTAATTTTTTAATAAGTTCTTTAGAAACAACTGCTGGTTTTGAGTTTGAATTAATTGACCCATTAACAATTATGTGCGAAATCATAATTGCTTTTGCATTGGTATTTTTGTAAGGAAGTAAGTCTTCTTCTTCAATAGTGGCATATACTAACTCGTTATGGGGATCTTTTAATGATATTGTTTTACCTGGAAAATGTTTTAGTGTTGCAATTACGTCTTGTTCTTGTAATCCTTTTACATAATTATATGAAAAGTTTGAAATTTCTTTTGCATCTCCACTAAAACTTCTACAATTCCAAATTGTGTCGTTTAAATCAACAACTGGGGCTAAATTAATATTAAATCTTAATTCATTCATTATTTGTCCGTGTCTTTTTCCTAATTCGTATGCTTGTTTTTCTGTTTTAATATTTTTTAATGAAGATGAAATAAAAAATTCATTAAATGGATTTATGCAACCTTCCATGTCAGCAGCAATGAAAAGTGGAATTTTTTGATTTTGTAAATTATTAATTAAATTGATGAACTTTCCTTTACTTCCTTCGCTTCCTATGTATGCTCCACCGATTTTTAATTCTTTTATTCCTTCTATGTTCTCATTAATTCCGTGCATCATTATTTTTTGGGCAATTTTTTCTCTAAGAGTTAACTCTTCTTTGGTATTTTGAGAAACAATAACTAATAAAATAATTAATATAATAATTATGTTTGAAACTTTCATATTTGATTAAATAAATAAGAAGTATAAATAAATTTGTTTTATTTTAGAAATCTGGGTAAATTTTTTTTTTTTGTGTTATTGTTTTATTATGTAATTCTGCAATTCCTTGGGCTACAATAAATTCAATTTCGCCAATTGGATCTTTTTTTGATTTTTCAACTACAACAGGTATTGAATGATCTGCATCCTCTTTTAATTCGTTTATATATGTTAATAATATTTTAGAAAAAGAATTGCCAGTTTGTAATGACATTGACATTATTGGACGTATGTCTGATCTTCTACGGACTCCATACCTTAATCTTTCAGGTTGTCCTTTATCTTCATAAGAAAATATGTATGTTGTTTGTCCCATGGGTTAAAGATAATCCTCTGGTCTTTATATAGCTTATTGATTCTCTTTTGTAGTCTTTTTTTCAACATTATCTTTTTTTTTTTTATTGTTATTATTTTTGCTATTATTATTATTTGCAAAAGCTTTTCTTCTGGAATAATTAACTGGGTTTTTCATTTTTCCACACAAGTTGTCTGGCAAACAAATATTCATGCCAGTATAATACATTTCATTATTACAATTCGGTGGAAGTTTTTTTGCAGATTTTTTTGCATAATTTAATTGTCCTTTAATGTAAACTTCTTTTAAGAGATTTTTATTTTGTTTGTTCCATTCTTTTAATCTTTCATCAATCATGTCCCAGCTCCAACCAACACTAGAAAGAAAATTAATTAAAATAAACACTCCTCTTTTTTTCCCGTCATCCATGCCTTCAAAGATTTTTTTAATGCAAGGTGGAAAGAACTGTTCTGGAATTGCTTGGGTAATTTCTTTAAATTCTACTTTCTTTTTGACTTCTTCAATTTGAATTTTTGGTTCGAAATCAAAAGCTTGAATTATTAAGTCAGATGCTTCCCCTGCTTCAACATTTTCTCTGTTTAAGAATTTATCACCAATCTTAACTTTTTCAACTGCTCCATATTCTCTTTTAAAAGTCATTATTTCTTCAATTTTTATTGGTATGGAAATTAATCCTGACTTTTCATTAAAAGCATAAGGCATCCTGCATAAGTGTCTTGAAGAAATTAAAAGTGTGTCGATGTCAACAACTTCGAAAGGATCAAATAATCCATCTTTGATTAATTCTTTTTTTTCTTTTCCTATGTTGTTTGCTATTTTGTCCATATTATCTTGTCTTAATAACATTGCAGACAGGTGTTTTGATATCATTTCTTTAAGATAAATTGCTATTCTTCTTGGCCCTTCTGGAAATAATAATCTTGTTTCTTCTCCCAAAACATTATTTGGGAATGCTTCGAAAGGTACTGCTAAATGAAAACCATGATTTCCAGAAAATTTACATGTTAAGGATTTAATTCCATGATGTTTTAATGCTTTTGCAATTAGGTGTGCTGCCAATTTTGAATATTCGAAATGTGGTGTATCGATATCAATAACTAAGTCCCATCCTTTTCTATTTTTATCTGTATCTTTTTGACTCAAATCAGTACTTATCTGCATTGGATCAAACCATAATTCTTCTGAAAAATGAAATGAAGTTGCACCTTGTTTAACTAATTCTAAAACATCTGCAGGATTATTAATTACATCTGGCCTTTTACCATAACCATAATTTCCATTATAGTCATATTTGATTCCAATTTCTTTATCTGCAGCAGCTTCATAAATTGCATCTTGAATATCTTCTCTTTTATAGAATTCTAATACTTTTTCTTTATCAAGTGCTTGATCTTTCCCACCCATTGTAGAATGAATGTGTTATTGTTTTAATAAGATTTCGTTATGAGTAAAGAATAAATTGTTTTATTAATCACTTTTTTAATTTAACATAACTTTTATATAACCCTTAATTATAAAATAATAATGGCTTTTCAAAATCAATTTAAAACAGTAATTTTGTTAGCATTACTTACAGCTTTGTTATTATGGATTGGTAGTTTCTGGGGTACTAATGGTTTAATTTTTGGATTAATATTTGCTTTGGTTCTGAATTTTGGAAGTTATTGGTTTAGTGATAAAGTTGTTTTGGCAATGTATAAAGCTAAACCCATTACCAAAGAAGACAACTCTGAATTGTACAATTTAGTTATGGAAGTTGCTCAAATGAGTAAAATTCCTATGCCCAAATTATACCGAATTCCAACACAAAACCCGAATGCTTTTGCAACTGGAAGAAGTCCAAAATATGCTGCTGTAGCAGTTACTGATGGTATTTTAGATATCTTATCAAAACCAGAATTAAGAGGTGTAATTGCACATGAAATGGCGCACATTAAAAACAGAGATACGTTAATATCCACTATTGCTGCAACAATTGCCGGAGTTATTTCTTATGCGGCAATGATGGCCAGATGGGGTGCAATATTTGGTGGTTTTGGTGGAGGAGATAGAGATAATAATGGTGGAATTGAATTGATTGCTTTGGCAATTATAACTCCGATAATTGCAACTTTGCTTCAATTAGCAATTTCAAGAAGTAGAGAATATTTGGCAGATGAAACTGGAAGTAAAAATATTCATGATAGTTATTCGTTAGCAAGTGCTTTAGAAAAATTAGAAAACAATCATCACAAACTTACATTTGGAAATAAAACTACTTCTAGTTTATTTATAGTAAATCCTTTTAAAGGTACAAAATTTTGGAAATTATTCAGTACTCATCCTCCTACTTCTGAGAGGGTAAAAAAATTAAAATCAATGAGGTGGTAAAATGGCGGCAATGGCGTATGTATTAATTAGTTCAAGAAATGAACAAGATGTAGCAAAAAGATTATTGAATTATGAACTTGTTTCAGAAGTTCATGAAATGTTTGGGCAATGGGATATTATTGTTAAAATGGAATCTGATGCTATGGCAGATATTCAAGATTTTATTAACAATACTATTCGGGCAGATAAAGAAATCCAAGGTACAGAAACTTTAATAGTGAGTGATGTTTTCTAAACAAAAAATGATAGAGACAATTCTTGAGACAGTGCAAATGCATGGAGATGCATTGGAGTTTTGGTTATTATTTAAATCATTTGAGTTTGAAAAATATTATAAAAAGAATTATGTGCCAGGTCCTGACGATTTTCCCTTAGATTATGGGCAAGTTTCTAAGGGTTTTAGTTATGCTGCATCATGTGTTAATGTAATAAATCATCCTAAGGATGCTTTTTTAGATTATAGAAATTCTACTTTTCAAAAACATCTTTTAACTTTTTAGCTTTTATTTCGCCAATTTTGTCAATTTTTTTTAATTCTTCTTGTGATGCATTAATTATATTTTTTGGTGTTTTAAACTTATCTAATAATTCTTTTGCAAGTTTTAAACCTATGTCGGGCAATGAAGAAATAAAATATTCTTGTTGATCTTTTAATGAAATTCCTCTTTTTTGAGAATGGGGTGAGAAATTACTTCCTTCTTTTTGTTCTCTTTTGGCAATTGTAATTAACATTTCAGTTGTTTCACGAAAGTTTTTAGTATTAATAATTGGGATTCCAAAGGAAATAGCAATTGTTGCTAGCATTCCTCTTATCGCATTTGGGTGGACTTTTCTTACTGAAAATAAATCTTCATCTCCTTCAATTATCACAACTGGTTTTTTAAAATTGTATTTTAAATCTTTTATTTGTTCAAGTAACCTGCCATCTAATATTGAGTTGACAAAATCTGGTACTGCTTTAAGTTCCACTCCAACATTATCTGAAAGAACATAATCTGCAACTTCTAATTGTTTTAATTCTACTTTTATTCCCTTATTAATTAATTCTTTAATTGTTTTAGAAGTTTTTTCTCTGTGGTCTGCATAAATTTTAATATTTTCTTCGTATTCATTGAGTTTTGTTTGAACTTTATTTTCTTCTTCTAAAACTATTTTATTTTTCAAATCTTTTAGATGTGAATACATTTTTCTTTCTTTATGAAATGCTGACCATCTATATGCTTCATCTCTTGTGCCTTTTGTAACTAATACTTTGACATTACCTTTTTCTAATCTTCCAGTTCTTCCTCTTCTTTGAATGTGTCTAATTGCTGAAGGGACTGGTTCGAAAAATATCACTTCATCAACCTTTGGAATATCTAAGCCTTCTTCTCCAACACTAGTCATTACAATAACATTGAATTCATTATTTCTAAATTTGTTTAACATCTCAATTTGTTTTTTTTGGGTCAATCCAGTTCCCGATCTTTTTGCTTGACCTACAAATAATTCTGCTTGAACATTTTCTAATTTATTTAATTCTTCAACAATTTTTGCAGCATTATCTCTAAAATTGTTAAAAACAATTGCCTTTTCATTTTTTTTTAAGGGTTTAATTAATTCAATTAACTTTGCAAATTTGGGATGTTCAATTCCTTCTTCAATTAGATTTTTAACAAGAATATTTGCTGACCGAAAATATAAATCCATTACTAAATTTTTTACGGCTTTTGTTTTAGTTTTTTTACTATCCTCTAACATCTTGTCAAAGTATTTGTTTAATGATGTTATTCCTTGACTTTCTAATAATTCTAATGCGTGATGCATTTTCATAATCTCTGCTAGTAAAGAAATAGATTTTAAAACGTCAAAGTTCTTATCTCCTCTTGCAATATCACCGTGTAATTGTGCTTGAATTCCTAACAATTCTTTTTTGCTTAATGTATTAACTTTTCTTCCTTTTATGACTTGTAGGTCTTCAATTCTTTTAGATTTAATTTTAATAAAATCAATCATGTACTTTTGTATTTTTTTAAATTCCTCTGTTAAATATACTTCTATATATTCTGTTTTAACCTCTTGAATGTACGGTTTAACGTCTGGATCCTCTTCAGTTCTAATTTCAATTGCTTCAACACTTAAGTTTGAACATATCTCTTTTATTTTTTCAATTTCGCTTCCAGGTGATGCTGTCAAACCCAATATTCTGGGATAATTTGCATGTTTTTTGTAATGTTTTGCTAACCATGTATAACTATAATCTTTAACTGCTCTGTGACATTCATCAAAAACTAACAAAGAAACATTACTAAAATTAATCCTATTTGAAACTATATCATTTTCTAATCCTTGAGGTGTAGAAACAATAATTTTAGATTCTTTGAATAATCGTTCTCTTTCATCTGGTTTTACGTTTCCTGTGAATAATACTATTTCTTTAACTTTTGTAAACTTTTGAAATGATTTTACGTGTTGCTCACACAGGGGTTTTGTTGGCGCTAAAATCATAATTTTAGAGTTTGGAAAATTCATTAATCTTTGAATTGCTAATAATATAAAAACAATTGACTTTCCCATTCCAGTGGGTAGAACAACTAATGTGTTTTTTTCTGCAGCTGTAGCTAGAATAGTTTCCTGATACAATCTTGGTTTTAAATCTTTAATCACTTTTTTGTTTTAGAAGGTAAGGTTTAAATAGTTTTGTAGTTTATATCTATAAATGATTGTTAAGTTTTTAGGAATTTCTGATTTAATTTCGGCTCTGTTAGTTTTATTAATACATTATGGTGTTGGAAATTTTAGATTTCCATTAATTGTTTCAATGTATTTGTTAATTAAAGGTTTTAGTTTTAGAAAAGATTTTCAAAGTTGGATTGATATTGCAATCGGCGTTTATATTTGGTTTGTATTTTTAGGATTTGCAACTTTTTTAGATTATATTATTGTTTTATATTTAATTCAAAAAGGATTTGTTAGTTTCATTTAATTATTGGAATATTAATATAATTTCCATCAAAATTTAAATAATCATCAATTCCTTGTATTGTTAGTTCGCTTGTATTTTTTGGGATTTTATTTTTTGAAAAAAATCTTTTAGATTTAAATTTATAATTTTCTCTTTTCAAATCTAATTCTCCCTCTATAATTTTTCCCAAAAAGGTGTAAGAAATCCAATGTTGATCTTCAACCATGTCTTGATATATGCTAACGCAACCTTGTACTTTTACTAAAAAACCCGTTTCTTCTTTTACTTCTTTTACTACGGTATCTTCTAATGTGTCTCCTTTTTCAACAGTTCCACCTGGAAGGTCCCACAGTCCTATTCTATTGTTAGATGTGCCACTTCGATTCATTAATAATATCTTATTATCTTTTTTAATAATTACACCAATTCCTGTTCCAGGAACTAATCGTCCTTCAATTTTTCTTTCTTGAACTCGATAAAATTCCATTCTTTCTCCACAATAAATTGCTAAATTTGCACCTCTTCTTAATGCTAAACTCATTAATGCACCATTGTAAGTTTCAAAATCATTAAATGGAATGTTTGCATAGGTTGATTTATATGTATTATCAATTTTAAATTGAGCAAAAATTCTTTTTTCATCATCAACAGTTGCGACATGAATTTTCTTTATGTCTACTTTTGAATTTCCTGGGACTTGTAATGTATAAATCATTTAATTAAGAAATAATTGTTTTAATATAAAGATTAACTTTTGTAGTCTCTTTTATAAAATAAGGTGATAAATCCAATAAAACCTATTACTATGCCGGAAATTAAAGCAATCCAAATGCTTGCATAATACATTAAAGTGACTGCAAAAACACTCACAAATCCGACTATAAAAGCATATTGATAAAATGATGCAAATAGTATATGAAATCCATCATATTTTGGTGCAGGTATTAGTGAAAAAAATGCAATTAAAATGTTAGCTCTAATTATTTTTTCAACAATTGGGTTTCCTATAAAAAAACTTAATATTGCTGCTAAAATTAAATTGGCAATTATTCCATGAAATGCCATATAACCGTAATCTCTAAAATAGGGTCTATATTTCCATTTTCCAATTCTTAGTTTTTTAACACTTTTAACTTCCATGTAACCAGGTGCTAAGATAAAACCAAAACCATCAAATAATACTGCAACAAAAGCTCCAATGCCCAGACCTATATGATTTATTACATATTGAACTTCATAACCTTTTTTTAAGGCATAAAGCTTTTCACCTCCAAAGTGTATCACTATTGCAATAAAAGAAGCAACAAACATAATTACTAGGTTTTCTAGTCCCGCATTAACATTAAAACTACTTTCTCCCCACATTCTCCATGAAAGTATCACTCCTGTAACAAAAGCTACAAGTACAAATAGCCACCATTCTTTTTTTGAGAATTTTAAATTATGGATTCTTTTTCTAAGCATAATGTGTTTATAGAATAATTAGTTTATATATTTTGTTTTTTTAAAACCTTATTATTATTAGATTGTCTTTTTTTAAATTCATTCAAATTTTCTTTTTAACATATCAATAACTTCTTCTTCATGTCCTGCTCCAATAATTAAAAATAATTTTTTATCTGGAAACTTTTTCATTAGTTTTGCAACATTTCTAGCAATAACTACATTTCTGTCAGAAATTAATACTTTGTAAACGGAAGGATATTTTTCTTTAACTTCTAAGACCATGTTTTTAATTACTTCTTTTGAAGGGACTGTTCTTAAATCAAAAGGTATTTTTCTTTTTTTGAATGGTGCAGTAATAATTTCTTTGGCAAGATTAAATTTTTCTTTCCATGTAAACGCCTTGGACATATTTTTTAAAGTAATTTCAATTTCTTGGTCAACAAAAGCTAATGAAATTTTATTTTTTTCAGCTTCTTTAATTGCTGCTAACATTTCATCCCCTGGTTTGGTACCCACTAATTTGCCTAACTTTTTTTCGGCCCATGCTCCAATTATCATAAACAAATATCCTTTTAATCCTATATGTTTAATGTCTTTAAGAGAAGTTTTTCCTCTTTTTCCAGACTTTAATGCAAAGAATCTTTTTTTATCCAATTCTAAGCAGATTATGTCTGGTTTTTCTTCATTTATTGTTTTTTTAACTTCTTTAATAGAATCTTTTGAAATGTGTGAAGTTCCGAGTATTATTAAGTTTTTTATATCCATTATGTGTTATACATCTTTATATTTTAAAAAGATTGTTAAACATCATCAAAACATTTATAAATATAAACAGAAATATAATTTATTATATTTATTCAAGGAGGGATCATTATGCTTAAATTAAAAAGATTAACTGAAATGTACGATGTTAGAGTTTATACTGACGGTGGGGAATATTTTGGAGATGTGGAAGAATTAGTTCTTACTAAAACTAAATTAAGTTTGTGGAGAATAAAAGCAACTAAAAACTCTTTTCTAAGTAGTGTTTTAGGAGGAGCAAAAGGTGTTTTAGTACCTCATAACTTAGTTAAAGCTATTGGCGATATCGTAATTATCTCAAGATCAGCAATACCTAATTTTGGTCATGAGAAAGAAGAAGCTTAAGTTTTTAATTCTTTTTCTAATTTTTCAACATTTTTTTTTAAACTATCTATTGTTTTATTATTATCTTGTTGGTTTAATAAACTGCCACATTCTGGACATTTAAAATCATGCTCTGTTGCATTGAAAAAGTCCATTCTTACGCATGCTTGAGGACACAAAAAGAAATTTCCCTTATTTTTTTCTTCTTTTTCTAATCTTTCTTTATATTTTTGAAGTCTATTTTTTTTTAATGTAACAATTAATTCAAGAACTCTTTTTGGATTAAAGGTCCAATAACTAATATACCATCCTTTTATTCTATCTTTTTTTCTTCTATATGTCACTAAATGTTTGCTATGGAGTCTGTAAAGAATGTTTCGTACTCCGTGAATTTCAATTTTTGTATCATCGGCAATTTTAAATTCAGATATATCTTTTTTCCCTTTTAGATAGAAAATAATATCTAAAGCATCGTCTCCTACTGCTTCAGAAACTACCTCAGTAATCAGATTTTTGGTTATTGATTTTTTTGCCATTAGAGTATAATTTATTGATTTATTCTTTTATAAATGTATTGAATTAATTGGATTTGTCGTCTTTAGTTGTTGTGTTGATTTTTTCGATTATTGAGTCTATATCTTTGTCGGTTTTACCGTGCATTTTACATCCTTGTTCAACTGTTTCTGAGTGAGCCATCATACAACCCAAACAATGTAATCCTTCTTCATGCAAGATTTTAGCCGATTCTGGGAAACTATCCAGGATTTCTTTAAATGTCATGTTTTTTGTAGCCTTCATAATTATATAACCTACTTTTTCCTTTATATATTTTTTGAAATACATTCTTAACTTTAGCCTAAATTATATAAAGATATTGGTTTTCACTACTCCTTAGAACTAAATGTTATTTTTTTCATTGTTTTTGCAGAATATATAGAAGTTCTTTCTTTACTTAAAGTTTTTAGAATATAAGGAGCAATAACTCTTGGTACTTCATCTTTTACGAATTCTGATATAAAATCAAATTTCCATTTATTTTCAAATATGTCGATGCCGTGTTTAAATCCTTGCATAAGGTCATATTTTTCTGGATGGTCTGCAAGGTAATAGAAAAAATCTTTTTGATATAAGCTTATAAATTCTTTTTTGCATTTTGGATCTTTTGATAATTGTGCAGCTGTTAATCCTATTGTTCGTTCTAAATAGAAATTATCAAAAATTATTCCTCCAAGACTCATCTCTCTTTCATTTAATGAAATTTCTTCATATGCCGAAATTGCTTTTTCAATATCATCTGTTTTTCTTAATATCGAAAGAGCATTTTTTAATTGTTTAGCAACACCCAAATGTTTTTGAACCATATTGTTTGGATCCATGCCTTCTATATGTATTGCTTTTCTTAGTTGTTGTGAAAATTTATCAAATAAATTAGAAAAAGGTTGCATTGTTTTTGAAGGAACACATAATGCAGAATAAATATAAGTTAAATTTTCTTTATTTGTTTTAAAATAATGCCCGTTAGGTTTACTATCTCCGACTTCTCTACGTCTTGAATTCTTTCTATTTGATTTTGTGGGATCCCATTTGAGCACTTGTATGCATATTCTTCAAGAAGATAATTATAATCTGATGATGTTATGCCTCCTTGATTGTGTCCTAAAAGTTTTTTCCATAAAAGAAGTGTAAGGTGCGTTTCAGTAATTGTTTGTGGTGGATTAAGTACCATGATATTGAGTATTGGTGAAATTATATAAAGATTGTTTATCTTAAATAGTATTGTTTAATAAGGTATAGAAATTAATTATTCTCTACTCTTGGTGCTAAAATAAAACTCAGTTGTACTTTGTCTAACTCTTTAAAATCTAATTTTAATGGATATTCTTTATCATAAAGAATTGTAACTTTATTAGAAATCTTACTTCCTCCAATCATTTTTTTAAAGTACTCAATTGAATATTTTGATTTTATTGGATCTTGTTCATCATTAGTAATTACTGTCTCTTTATCTGCATCAATTTCTACTTGAGCTTTTGATAAGTTTCCCTCACCTTTAATTGTTAATTTTTTTGGCTCACAAATTAATGAAACGGATTCAGAAACAACACTTATGTCTTCAATTGCTTCATTTAAAATATCTGTACTTGTTTCGATAATTACTGGAAATGTCAAATCTGGAACTTTTTGTTCTTTATCATCTAAGTCAATAACTGGTATTGAAAATTTTCTAGTAGTATTTGATTTTAATGTAACACTTAATTTAGCATCATCACCAAATTCAAGAGTTAAAGCATCATTTGATTTTGCTCTTCTTAAAATTTGTTTTAAGCTATTTAGATTGATGCCTATTTCTACATCTTCTTTTATTTTATATTCAACAAAACAACTAGAAAGTAATTTGAAAACAACCATTGCAACATTTGCAGGATCCATAGCAACCATTTCAATACCGTTAGACGTTACTTTAAATTTTGCTTCAGTAACTAGTTCAGAAATAACGCTGATACTTTCTTTTAGATATTTTGGTTCTGCTAAAGTTAATTTCATTTTTTCTCTATTTTTGAAAAATTCTTGTATTTATAAAATTTTGTATTCTTCTCCATCTTTAAGTAAATGTACATTTGGAAAGTTCATTTTTTTACATATTTCTTCCATTCCCTTTTTCATTTTTTCATCTCCGTGGGCAGGAAAAACATGTTTTGGGTTTGTCATTAATAGAATATCTTTAAGGTCTTCTCTTGCTGCATGTCCTGAAACATGAATATCTTTGAATAATCTTACTCCATATCTTTTTAATTCTTTTTCTAAAATTGCTCTATTTTCAATGTTTGTTTGAGTAGGAATGGTTTTACATGAAAAAATTACAAAATCTTCATTAGAAAATTCGAAGGGTGTTTCTCCATTTGCCATTCTTGATAATGTTGCTTTTGGCTCTCCTTGATGTCCAGTAACAACTAAAATATATTTTTCTTTTCCTTTTTGCATTACTTCTTTTAGTTTATTGTTAATTTTTCTTCTAAATCTTATTATTTCTGCATCTTTTGAAAAGTCAATAATGCCGACATTTTCTCCAGCATTAACATATTTATTTATTGATCTTCCCAAAAAGATTAATTCTCTATCCATTTTTTTTGAAAATTCTACAATGGATTTCATTCTTGCTAAATGAGATGAAAATGTTGAAATAATGATTGCTTTTCCTTGAGAATAACTTCCAAGTAAAATGTCTTTTAACATTTGTTTAGCAACGCTTTCAGAAGGCATTTTTCTTTCATCGTTTGAATATGTTGAATCAACAATTAGAGCTAAAACATTATCTAATTCTTCTAATCTTTTAAAATTTGGTTTTTTACCCAAGGTCGGGTAAAGATCAAATTTAAAATCATTTGCGTAAAGGATTGTTCCATATTTTGTATGTATTGCACAAATTACTGTTTGTGGCGTTGAGTGTGTTACATTAATGAATTCAATAGTTATATTTTCTGTAAGTTTTAAAGAAGAGTTTGGATGAACTGTTCTTATTTGATTAGGTATTTTTATTTTTTCATCTCTTAATATTGTTTTTAAAACTTCTGAAGTGAAAGGTGTACAAATTATTGGCGCATCATAATTATCGGAAATGTATGGTATTGCTCCAATGTGGTCCAAATGAGCATGTGTTGGAATTATTGCTTTTACTAAATGTTTCCAATCATCAATTTTTTTTATATTTGGAACTGCTCCTACCCTTAACAAATCTTCTGGTAAAATTTTAATTAAATTTTCATCTTCAGTCAAATTTATGTAATTGTCAAGATGTATTCCCATGTCACAAATAATTACTTCGTCATCAACTCTTATGGCAGTCATGTTTTTTCCAACTTCATTATATCCGCCTATTGCTCTTATACTTATCATAAAAATAACCTCTGGTAGTTTAGAAAAACAT
This sequence comes from uncultured Methanosarcinales archaeon, assembly GCA_964561995.1. Lineage (GTDB taxonomy): Archaea > Nanobdellota > Nanobdellia > Woesearchaeales > JABIAG01 > JABIAG01. The sequence goes on from CAZLQZ010000003.1 coordinate 141,372, forward strand.
TATTTGCAACTTCTTCCTTATCAAAACCTTTAATTTCAGCAATCTTTTTAATTGCAACTTTAACATTTTTTGGTTCATTAATTTCATCTTTAACTGGACCTAAATGTGGTGCATCAGTTTCAGTTAATAATTGATTTATGTTTACCAATTTAACTGTTGTTTGAAAGTTTGATGCACGATTAACATTTGTGGGTATTGAAAAATAATAACCTAACTCTGCTGCTCTTTTAATTAAACTTTTTTTTCCAGAAAAACAATGCATCATTACTTTATTTGCTTTTTCTTTTTCTAAAATATCTATTACTTCTTTTTCAGCTTTTCTTGAATGAACAATTAAAGGTAAATTTAATTCTTTGGCAAGTTTGATCATTTTTACAAATAATTCTTCTTGTTCTTTTTTATTTACATTTTCGTCTAAAAAATCCATTCCTACTTCTCCAATTGCCACAATATTTTTCTTATTATCTCTAATAAAATTAATTTCTTCATTAATGTCAAATTCTTCGTATGTTTTTCCAGTTGATTCACATTCTTTTTTTAATGCATTTGGCGGGTAAATTCCGATAGAACATTTTACAATGTCATATTTTTTAGAAGAATCTAAAGCTTTTCGGTTTGTTTTTTTGTCAATTCCTGATGTAATTATAATTTTCACATCATTTTTTTTACTTATTTCCATTATTTCATCTAAATCTTTTAATAAGTCCAAATGACAATGAACATCTATTAGTTTCATATATTATGGCATTAATTGAATGTTTAAAAATGTTTTTAACCTTTTTCAACAAAAACCTTTAAAAAACAATGTCCTTTCTGTTTTTATAAGGAGGTTCAAAATGGAAGAACATAATAGCAAATTTATCAAAATTCGTTGTCCAAAATGCAATAATGAACAAAATACTTTTGGAAAAGCTTCAACAGAAGTTAAATGCCTAGTTTGCGGAACACCTTTAGTGGGTTCAACTGGCGGAAAAAGTAAAATTAATGCAAGAGTTTTAGAGGTATTAAACTAATGTTGTTAAACAAAAAAGGCTTTCCTGATGAGGACAGTTTAGTTTTAGTTACTGTAACAAAAGTTAATCCTAACTCGGTTTTTTGTGTTTTAGATCATCATGAAAAAAGAACTGGTTTAATTCACATTTCTGAAATTAGTCCCGGAAGAATTAGAAACATAAGAGACTATGTTGTAGAAGGAAAAAGGATTGTTTGTAAAGTTTTAAGGGTTGATAAAGAAAGAGGCCATATTGATTTAAGTTTAAGAAGAGTTACAGAAATTCAAAAAAGAAATTTTAATGAAGGCATTAAACAAGAGCAAAAAGCTGAAAAGTTGATGTTGAAATTTGCAGAACAAAATAAAATATCCAAAATTGATTTAAATAAAGTTGTTGAAAAAATAGCAAAAGAGTATGAATTTGTTTTTGATTTTTTTTCAGACCTTGTTGAGAATAATATTAAAGCTTCTGAAGTAATTGATTCAAGCATTGCAGATAAACTTGAAGAGTTTGTTAAAGAAAAAATACAACCTGAAAAAGTGCAGATTAAAGGTAAACTAAAATTATCACTTTTTCAATCTGATGGTGTTGAATTAATTAAAGATTTATTAAGTGATGTTGCTGATGATTCAACAAAAATCACATACTTAGGTTCTGGTACTTATTCACTTTTAGTTGAAAGTAAAGATTTTAAGGATGCAGAAAAGATTATAAAACAAAAAGTGGATAAAATTGAAGAATTAATGGAAAAAGATAAAGGTGTTTTTGCTTTCGAGAGGCAGGAATGAAGCACATTATGAAATGTTCTAAATGCAATGCTTATACTATAAAAGAAGAACATTGTAACGAAAAATCTATAAACCCCAAACCACTTAAGTATTCTGTTCAAGATAAATTTGCAAAATATCGAAGGATGTATAAAAATGAGTTGGAAGGTAACTAAGAAGACAAAACAAACTTTGAAAGAACCAATCTTATTAGTTGGTCTTCCGGGTATTGGTAATGTCGGCAAAATCTGTGTTGATTTTATTATTGAAGAATTAAAAGCTAAGAAAATGTTTGAATTTTTTTCTAATACTTTTCCAAATTCTGTTTTTGTTAATGAAAAAAATTTAATTGAGCTTCCTTCTATAACTATGTATTATAAAAAAAGAAAAGATAAGTCTGATTTGTTATTTTTAACGGGGGACGTTCAACCTTCAACCGAAAAAGATTGTTATGATTTTTGCGCTATTGTTGATAAATTAGCTCAGGATTTAGATGTTAAAAGAATAATTACATTAGGTGGAATTGGATTAAAAGAAGAGCCTGTTTTACCTAAAATGTTTATTACAGGTAATAACAAAAAAGAAATTGAAAACTTCAGTAAAAAAACAAAAATTGAAAAGAAAATTTATGGTGTTGTTGGTCCAATTATGGGTGTAAGTGGAATATTACCAGGAATAAGCAAAATACCTTCTTTGATTTTTTTAGCTGAAACTTTTGGCCATCCTTTTTATGTTGGGATTAACAGTGGAAAAGTAATTCTTGAAGTTCTTAATAGCAAATTTGGTCTTAAAATTAAAGTTGATAAACTTGCTAAAGAAATTAAAGAAATCGAAGAAGAATCTTTAAATAAAACAAGAAAGCTTAAGCAAGTTTTTGATAAAGAACCAAGTGTTAATTATATTGGATGATTAATTTATCAAGAAGATTTTTAAGTTTTAATTTATTCTTAATTTTAATATATATAAAATTTCATAACATATTTCTAGGTTAATTTAAAATGATAAAACAAAAATTTAAAAAAGTTATTGTGAGTCAGTAACTTTTTAAAGATTGGTTGCTTTTTATTTTAAATATGAATAATGATTATAATCCCTATAGTATTGTGAAAGATAAATTTGAAATTTTTTTAAATAAACTGGATGAAATATATAGAGGGGAAAATTCTAATGATGTTTTATTATTTACTTATGGTAAATCAACAATACATATTCAAGATGTTGTTAAATTTGCTTCTAGTATTCGACATATAGCCGGCGGAAGAAAGTTTCGAGCTTATGGACATAATTTATTTAAAGGTAATACTCGTCTTGGTCGATTTCATACAATAACTACAAATGAACAAATTAATGTAGTTTATAGTGGTTATGAAAACGGCGAAGGACAATTAAGGTTTAAGATTCATTGGCAAGATGGATTGACGATAGATTCAGGAGTGGATGAACTTGAATCAAAATTTTTTAAAAAAATGGTTAAATCTGCTTTAGAAAAATCTCTTGATCAATGAGTTTTTTCGTGAAGCAATTTTTTTAATATATTTTACATGTCTGAAAATGTTTTTATTTTCAAAACATTTATATTCTTTAAATTCAGAATTTAATTAAAGAGGTGACAATGGATTTTAAAATTACTAGAGTTAAAGCTAGAGAAATTCTTGATTCAAGAGGTAGTCCTACAATTGAAGTAGATATTTTTGCAGGCAATATAATGGCAAGAGCAGCAGTACCTAGTGGAGCATCAACAGGAATCCATGAAGCCTTGGAATTAAGAGACAAAGGAAAAAGATACTTTGGCAAAGGCGTTTTAAAAGCCGTTAAAAATGTTAGATTAATAGGTAAGAAAATAAAAGGAATGGATCCTCTTGATCAAAAAGCACTAGATGAATATATGATTCATTTGGATGGTACTGAAAATAAATCTAAATTTGGAGCAAATGCCATTTTGGGAATAAGTATGGCCAATACAAAACTTGCTGCAAAAATAAAACAGGTTCCATTATACAAACACATTTCACAATTAGCAAAAACAAAACCTAAACTTCCCACACCTTTTTTTAATATAATTAATGGTGGTAAACATGCCGATAACAAATTATCTTTTCAAGAGTTTATGATAGCTCCAATTAAAATTAAATCTTTTAAAAATAAGTTAAGAGCAGGATCTGAAATTTATCATATTTTAAAAAAAGAAATTCATGCAAAATATGGTAAAGGAACAACAAATGTTGGCGATGAAGGCGGATTTGCTCCTCAATATTTTAAAAATGTAAAAGAACCTTTAGAAATAATTACAAAATCAATTAAAGATGCAGGTTATGAAGGTAAAGTGAAAATTGCAATGGATGTTGCAGCATCTGAATTCTTTGAAAATGAAAATTATAATGTTGATGGGCAAGTTTTAAATTCAAAATTGCTTCATTTAAAATACAAAGAAATAGTGAAAAATTATCCTGTTATTTCTATCGAAGACCCATTTCAAGAAGATGATTTTGATTCAACTGCAAAATTAACTAATGAAATTGGAAAGAAAGTTCAAATTGTCGGTGATGATTTACTCGTAACAAATGTAAATCGAATTCGAATTGCAATTGAAAAAAAATCTTGTAATGCTTTATTGTTAAAAGTTAATCAAATAGGCACTGTTACTGAAGCAATTAATGCTGCAAAATTAGCAATGAAAAATAATTGGAAAGTTATGGTAAGTCACAGAAGCGGAGAAACTTCTGATTCTTTTATTGCCGATTTAGTTGTAGGTTTGGGAACTGGCCAAATAAAATCTGGAGCTCCGTGTAGAAGTGAAAGACTTGCAAAATATAATCAATTATTAAGAATAGAGGAAGAGTTATGAAAAATAAAAGTTTATTTTTAAAAACTGCAATTTTAGCTGCAAAAAAAGCAGGAAAAGTCACTTTAAAGTATTTTGAAAAAGAATTAGAAATTGATTATAAGGCTAAAAATGAAATCGTTACTAATGTTGATAAAGAAAGTGAGGCAGTAATTATTAAAACCATAAAATCTAAATTTCCCGATCATTCAATATGGAGTGAAGAACTTGGAGAAGAAAAAACGGGTTCAGAATACAGGTGGGTTATTGACCCATTGGATGGCACATTTATTTATGCACATCAAGTTCCTCTTTTTGGTATTTCAATTGCTTTAGAAAAAAATAACAAACCTATTGTGGCAGTCACTTATTTTCCAGCAATAAAAAAAATGTACTATGCTCAAGAAGGAAAAGGATGTTATTTTAATGATAAAAAAGTTAATGTATCTGAAAATTTTGATTTTTTTCTTGTAACTACTGATGCTTTACGTTATCCCGATTATATACTAAAACCTTTTCACAAAGAATTAGTATCAAGAAAAATCAGTATTAAGTCTTTTGGGTCTGCAGCTTATGATATGTCTTTAGTTGCTAGCGGGAATGCAGATGTTTGTTTTGTTTACAATATTAAACCAGGAGACATAGCTGCGGGTATTTTATTAATTAGGGAAGCAGGAGGAGTAGTTACAAATTTATCTGGTGAACAAGCAACTTCAAAAGATAAAAACATAATTGGTTCAAATAAAAAATGGCATTCAAAGATATTAAAAAAAATAAACCACTAATCTTAGTAATTTTAGATGGGTGGGGAATTAATAAAAATAAAAAAGGTAACGCTATAATTGGCGGTGATACAAAATTTATTGATTTTTTAAGATTGAATTATCCTACTTCTAAGTTAATTGCTTCAGGCGAAGGTGTCGGTTTACCAAAAGGTTTTCAAGGAAATTCCGAAGTGGGTCATATTAATCTCGGGGCTGGAAGAGTTGTTTACCAAATGCTTAAAATAATTAATAGAAAAATTAAAAATCATAGTTTTTTTGAAGATGAAGAATTAATTCAAGCAATTGAAAATTGTAAAAAACATGATTCTACTCTACATTTAATGGGTTTACTTTCTGATCAGGGAGTTCATTCTCATCAAAATCATTTATTTGCTTTAATGTTGATGGCAAAAATGCACAAAATAAAAAAAGTAAAAATTCATATATTTACTGATGGAAGAGACACTCTTCCAAAATCTGCTTCAAAATATTTCATTGAGTTAGAAAAAAGAATTAAAAAATATAACATTGGAGAAATTGTAACTGTTTGTGGCAGATATTACGCAATGGATAGGGATAATAGGTGGAACAGAACAAAGAAAGCTTATGATACAATTGCCGAAGGTAAAGGAAAAGAATTAACGACTTGGAGAGAGTTAGTTAAAAAATCATATTTAAAAGGAACTAGTGATGAGTTTTTCATACCTTCTTCAAAAAAAAGTTACAAAGGTATTGAAAAAAATGATTCTATTGTTTTTTTTAATTATAGATTAGATAGGGCAAGACAACTAACTCACGCATTAACTGATTTATTATTTAAAAATTTCAAACGAAAAAAGAAAAAAATATTTTTTGTTGCTTTTGCTCCATATTACAAAAATATACTTGGAAAAATAGCATTTCATGAACCTTGGTTACCTAATGTTTTAGGTGGTGTATTGGCAAAACATAGACTTAAACAATTTAGAATAGCTGAAACTGAAAAATACGCACATGTAACTTATTTTTTCAATGGTGAAAGAGAAAAACCCTTCAAAAATGAAACTAGATATATCATTCCTTCTCCAAAAGTTGCCACTTATGATTCTACACCCGAAATGTCTGCATATAAAATCACTAAAAAAATATTGGAAGTAATACCAAAATATGATGTTATAATTGTAAATTATGCAAATGCAGATATGGTGGGTCATACTGGAAACTTTAAAGCAGCAAAAGAGGCTGTACACCATATTGATAAATGTGTTGAAAAGTTGTATGATGCAATTAAAAAGATTGATGGAACTATGTTAATTGCGGCAGATCATGGTAACTGTGAGGAAATGATCAATAAAGATGGTAAGCCAATGACTTCCCATACTTTAAATGAAATTCCATTTACATTAATTGGTACCCAAGTAAATGTTAAAGATGGAAAATTGGCAGATGTTGCACCAACTATTCTTGATTTATTAAATATTAAAAAACCCAAACAAATGACGGGAAAAAGTCTTATAATAAAATCGAGTTCTAATTGATTGTGAAACTTTATATTTAGTTCAAGTTATAATAAAACACAATTAAATTTATAAATGAGTCACTCACCCTCTAAACATGGAAAACGAACACTCGACATCATCACCCAAAAGGGATTTTTGTTTACAATTACTTGAAAAACACGGTGTAAAAGACAACATCTTGAGTCATTCTTTAAAAGTTAATGAAGTAGCAGTTTTTTTAGGTAATAAATTAGTAAGTAATCAAGAACTTATTGATTTACAATTACTTGATAGGGCAAGTTTATTACATGATTTAGGAAAGGCAGAAACTTTAAACACTCAAGAAAGTCATAGTGAAAAAGGATTTCAAATTATGTCTGAATTGGGTTATCCAAAAATAGCAAGAGCAATTAGACATCACAGATTGGCCTTTATTCTTGAAAGTAAATTTAACGGTTGGGAAGATTTGTTAGTTTTTTATGCCGATAAAAGAGTATTGAATAATCAAATTGTAACTATTGAAGAAATATTTAAAGATTTAAAAGAAAGATATGGCAATCAAATTGAAAATATTGAAAAAGCTTATCCTAAAGTAAAAGATTTAGAAAGACAATTATTTGAACATCTTAATTTTTATCCTGAAGATTTGAAAAACGTCATGGAATTGAAGATAGAAGTTTAACAACAACCTTTTTAATTCAATAACATTTGTTCTTATTAATGCAATTACAAGATATAAAAACTAAAATTCCTGAAGATTTATTTAATGTATTAAATAAAGATATAATTGAATTAAGACCTTCTCAAGAAAAAGCAATAAAAGCAGGTTTATTAGAATATAAAAATTTGTTAGTTTGTACTCCTACTGCTTCGGGTAAAACACTCATTGGTGAAATTGCATTAATAAAATCAATTATGGAAAGTAAGGGTAAAGGTTTGTATATTGTGCCTTTAAGAGCATTAGCAACTGAAAAATTCAAAGATTTTAAAAAAAGATATGAGGGCCTTATTAGAATTGCATTATCAATTGGAGATATGGATTCGGCTGATTCATACTTGGCAAATTATGATTTAATTATTTGTACATCTGAAAAATTAGATTCCTTGATAAGGCATAATTCTCCTTGGTTAAATTATGTGAAAACTATTGTTGTTGATGAAATTCATTTATTAAATGATATTTCTCGAGGTCCAACATTAGAAATAATTTTAACAATTCTTAAAGATATAAATCCAACTTTGCAAGTAATTGGTCTTTCAGCAACTATTGGAAACCCGGAGGAGCTTTCTTCTTGGTTAAAGGCTGAATTAATCAAAGATAAATGGCGTCCTGTTGTATTAAAAAAAGGCGTTTATTTAGATGGTAATATCGAATTTCTAGAGTAAAGTTTGAATTGGTTGTGAAAAATAAATTAATGTTGATAATACAAAGAAAAGTAAAATCCACAATCCCATCCATATTCCCCATGCAGAAAATGTATCTTTCCAAGTTCTTATGTAAACATATTTAATAATAATTAAAACTACAATTGCAATAATTATTGTAAAAATTATGTTTGGTAAATAAGAAAAAATAAATAATAATCCTGCAAATAAACTTCCAACGATTATATTTTTTTTAATATAATCATTTTTTTTCATAATAAAGAAACTAAATGCTAAAAATAATGTTGAAATAAGCGCAAAAATCATTGCAATTAATAATCTAATTAAAATTTCAATTACCATTCTTTTCCCATTATTGTAATAAATGATATTCCGGCAACAAATCCTGAGATTCCTTCACTAATTCTACTTGTTAGTTTATTCTGGCTTAAATAACCAATTCCTCCCAATATTATAATTATTGCAAAAAATACTATTGTTGCTTTAATCCAAGTCTTGAAATATTTTTTTGTAAAAGTTTTATCAAAAATCTTTCTTATTTTAAATGCTGATCTTAAATTTTTATTAAAAACAAAAGATAAAATCGCTGCAGGAGTAACGTATATTGTTATGATTAATAAAAATAACCAAGCAATAAAAGGAATTGGACTCAAAGTAACTTGGGGTAAAGTTGAAGTAAATATTACTTTTAGAATTGTCATACCAAATATCCAAATGCCATATAAAATCAAAGGAATGGCATAAATTGCACATATTAAGGTAACAAAAAAGCCATTTACAAATAAGTCTCCAAAATTTTTCCACTTTGGTAATTCAAAATCTTTTTTGTTTGCCGATTTGGCACATTCCATTACATAACCTAATGAGAATAAGTTTATTATGGGGATTATACTTAATATAATACCAATTACTAATTTTTTAAAATCTGTAAAAGGTCTTTTAATAGCTTCACCAATAATATTCATAATTTCACCCCTTCAATAAAAATCTGATTAATTAGTTTAAATACTTTTCGAATTATAGG
>CAZLQZ010000004.1:0-3014 GCA_964561995.1 uncultured Methanosarcinales archaeon
GGGTATTAGGAATAGTAAGTTTGGTTTGTATTATCTGGGTAATTGTGGATGTATTTACAAATCAAAAGAAAATGGACACAACATCAAAAGTAATCTGGACTGTATGTGCTTTATTATTTAGTATTATTACAGCTATTGTATATTACTTTGTAGTTTATAAGAAATAATTTTTTTATTCGACTTATAGTCGTGCCAGAAGATTTTCTTCTGAGCATTTTTTATTTAAATTTTTCAATTAATTCTTCTTCTATAAAATGTAAGTTTCCAGGAATAATTAAACACTGTGGGTAGGATTTAATTTCTTTAACATCTTTTGCTTTAGAAGTTTTAATTATTGGATTGTTAGAACCAATTTGAGCACAGGAAATTACTGTTTCTTCTTCATCTAAACCTTTAGAAATTAAAAATTCGGTTGCTTCTTTGCATGACATGAATTTATTTTCTTCAGGTCTTAAATCTAATAAAAACAATGTGTGTAGTCCATTCTTTTTATTCATATTGTGAACATCGAGGGGAGTAGAAACATTTTCATTATGGTATGGTATTGAAGTAACTTTTCCATATTTGTATAATTCTAAACCTACTATGCCTACTGCATTTAATATTGATACATTATTGATTATATTAACTTTGATTTTTTCTTCTTTTGCTCTTTGATAAATGTCCATGTGAGTTGTAGCAGAGAAGGGATCTCCAATAACTAAAAAACAAACTTCTTTTTTCTTTGCATCGTGTAAGATGGTTTCTTCTGCATTTTTTTCAACTAATTCTCTATCTGCAGGAATAATTTCTTTTCCGTAATATTTTTCTAAATCTTCAAGAGTTGCATTAGTTAATATGGATGTGTAAGTTTCAAGATAGATTATCTCTGAATTTCTAATTACTTTAAGTCCTTCAACTGTAATTGACTTTTCATCTTTTAATCCAATTCCTATGATATTTAATGTCATTTATTGTTGAATTAATTATGTTAGTATAAAAAGCTATGCTCTCTTGTAGAAATAATTATAAATGCTGTGTTGAAATGTACTTTTATGGTAGAATTTAATCCCGATGGAAGTATCAAACTTACTGGTAGGATTGCTAAAATTGATGAAGAACAAAAGAACAGATTACGTTTTCAAAGATGTATTAAAATTAAAAAAGAAGTGGTGAGCACAACTGCTCCAAAGAAATGTGTTTTACATTTTACTATTTCTGATGCAATTAAAGACATAAGATTTGTTGGAAATTTGTATAATTATTTTAAGGAAACTGCTGAAGTTCCAACTAAATTTATTAAACTTAATGATAAAGAATTTCAAATTGAGATTGGGACTAATTTTAGAAGATGTTCTGATTGTAATTCTTTAATTGGAAAATATAGGGAATTTCTCGACGGGAATATTGTTGAAGAGACTGGCGCTTGTACTTTTAAGGGCAATACAAATTTTAGTTATGAAGATTATTTTGATTGAATTATATTCTATAACCTAGATTTTACAGTTTAACAATATTTATATAAAAAATTAGTAAAGAATAATATATAAGAGTTTTTGGCGAAACTCAGTGTTTAATTTTTGTTTGAACTTTTTCACATGAATCCTTGTTGACGCAAGAAAACATTTCGTTCTAGTAGGTACTTAAGCAAACCACAATATAAATGTTTTTGTATTGTAAAATATAGTTTGCAGTATATACGATTCAAAAAAGAAACCGGAGGGGGTTAAAAAATGGATTTTATCGTACAAAACGCATTAAAACAACAAGAAGAAATGGGACCTGGAGAGGTCGAAGTAGGACAAGCTAATATCAAAGTTATGGGTGTTGGTGGAGCTGGTGGTAACATGGTTAACTGGCTTTATAAAAAAGGTGTTAAAGGAGCTGAAATTATGGCTTGTAACACTGACAAACAACATCTTAACATCACAGAATCGGATAGAAAATTTTTAATTGGAAAAGATTTGACAAAAGGATTAGGATGCGGTGGATGGCCTGAAAGAGGCGCAGAAGCAGCTCAAGAATCAATATCCCAAATCAAAGAAGTATTAAAAGGATCAGACATGGTCTTTGTGTGCGGTGGAATGGGAGGTGGTACTGGTACTGGCGCTTGCCCAGTTGTAGCTCAAGTTGCTAAAGACTCAGGCGCTATTGTTATCGGTACAGTTACTATGCCTTTTAATATTGAAAGAGCAAGAGTTGACAAAGCTGAATTTGGTTTGAAACAATTAAGAAAAGTTTCTGATACTGTTATTGTAATTGACAATAATAGATTGGTTCAAATTGCAGGTAACTTACCTATTCAACAAGCTTTTGCCGTTGCTAATGAATTAATTGCAACTATGATTAAAGGTATTGTAGAAACAATTGCAGTTCCATCTTTAGTAAACTTAGATTATGCAGACGTAAAAACAATTATGACTAATGGAGGCGTTGCAGCTATTGGTGTTGGTTCTTCTGACACAAACAATAGAGTTGAAGAAGCTGTTAATGGTGCTTTAAGCAATCCATTGTTAGATATTAACTATGAAGGAGCTACTGGTGCTTTAATCCAAATTATTGGTGGAAGTGACATGACTCTTGACGAAGTTAATAAAATTGGAGAAATCGTTACTGAAAATCTAGATACAGATGCAAACGTAATCTGGGGAGCTAGAATTACCGAAGAAATGAAAGGAAAACTAACTGTTATGACTATTATAACTGGTGTAAGAAGTCCTTGGATTTTAGGTAAAGATGAAATTCGTCAATCAGAAAATGCAGTTATGAATGACGAACTAGGAATTGAAATAGTGAAGTAATTCATTTTTTTTTATTTTCATTCTGATGCCTTCATTTTCTAATTCACCCCCCAAATGCATTAGTCCGAAGGCATCACCTTTTTTCTATTACCTTTTTTATTTTCTAATTTCTTTTTGTGCTATATGAGTGTAGTGAGTATAGTACTTCGTGGCTACAGGCGAAACTGTAGGTTTGAAGTCATCACCTTTTTTCTATTACCTTTTTTATTTTCTAATTTCTTTTTGTGCTATATG
>CAZLQZ010000004.1:3114-85250 GCA_964561995.1 uncultured Methanosarcinales archaeon
AACTGTAGGTTTGAAGTCATCACCTTTTTTCTATTACCTTTTTTATTTTCTAATTAACTTTTTAAGATATGCTTTATTCATTTATTTTATGAATACTGTTTTAATGTTGTATCCACATCAACAGATAATTAATAGAGATAATTTAACACCTAGCTTGCGTTGTTGTGGTTATGAATCTCTTAAAAGATATTGGACTAAAGCACTTATTGGAATTGTAACTCCGAAAGTTTTTGAATCACGTTGGAAATTAATTAATAAAAGAATTCAACAATATAGGAATGCTGATTTTAATGTTGGATGGATTGTATTTTCTAAAGAAGATAATTTGATAAAACCTGATGCATCTTCTATTTCTCATCTCTTTGAAATACATGATAATGATGCTGTTATTTCTGCTGGTTTTTCATATCAACAATATGTTAACCCTGAAATTAGAACTTATTGTAAAGCAAGTAATGTAGTTTCACAAGTTAATGGAATTGAAAAAGTAGTTGTTGGCGGTTTTCATCACGATGATTGTGTTCCTAGGATGGTTTATGATTTAAACAATCTAAGAATTGAAGCAGTTTCTGATGATAATTTAACTGAATTATTTTTTGCAGGGTCTATGGAATTATGTGGTCAAGATTTATTTCAGTACATGATTGACAATGGAACTTTGGATGCTTTAATGCACGAAGATAATCCTGTGGAAGAAAAACAAAGGTTAGAAAATCTTATGGTTTATGAAGGTCTTAAGATTTAATTATTGTAAAGTTCAATTAATAAGAAATTAAAAATGTAATTAAATAAATGGGTGTTTAATTGATTATTCTGTTGTATTTTTTTACAAATGTTTGTCCTTCTTTAAGATAATAACCCATTTTGTTTACTCCATTAAAAGGTATAGAACTAAGTTATATAAAACTTTTCTAATGATTATTAAGATTCATTTAAAGAATTTAAACATCAAATGGCCGTTTACTTATGTCCGGTAACCCCTAAAGGACAGAATCTTACAATTATAAGTGGATATTAATTATTTTCCTAATCTTTCTCGAACTTTATCTTTTAATCTTAACCCGCCTTTTTTAACTTTGCTAAGAATTTTATCTGCATGTTTTTTCATAATGCCTGACCACATATAGAATGCTTCATCCCAGTCTTCGATTCTATTATACCATTTTTCAAAGTAAGTCATTGACTCGATAGATTGTAATAATTTTTTAGCAGGTTTTTCAGATGAATATCCTACTGGAATTATTGCTTGTGGACGTACATGATCTGGTAAAGATAGTGTTCGTTTAATCATGCCTTCTTCAAAAGCACTAACAATTGTTCCCGAGATACCTAATTCTGTTGCTCTTAACATCATATTTTGTATTGCTAAGGCACAATTTTGAATAGAATATAACATTTCACCTCTAACTCCGTAGTGTCGTTTAACTTCATCTACTAAAGCAATAACTACAATAATCGTTGGAGCAGAAGCTATCCAGTTTTGCTGAAAACAAGCATCTGAAATTTCATTTTTTGAATGTTGATTTTTAACAAGAATAAATTTCCATGATTGAAGATTTCCAGAAGAAGGAGCTTGTCTTGCTGCATCAATCATTTCCATAATGTAATCTGGATTTATCTCTTTATCTATAAAACTTCTAACTGACCTTCTTTTTTCTATAGCTTGCTTAACATCCATACTTAATTTATGGCATAATTAGTTAATAAATGTTTTGTTAACCTTTTTAGATTCCTAATTTATTCAGCTTAATTATGGTAATTAAAATTGATTATGATAAATGTTGTTGGAAAGATGGTAAATGTACTAGTTGTTGTTGTGAAAAATGTACCGGTTGTGTAGATATCTGTCCCGTTAATGCAATAGAAAGAAAAGAAAATCTAGAAATTGACGAATCTAAATGCATTGATTGTGGTGCATGTGTTAGTGTTTGTAAACATGATGCTTTGTCAATTAACTAAAATTTTATAAATCCTTTAGTTAATTAATAACTATGCAATATGAAAAGCTTGTAGAAACTTATGAAAAATTAGAATCTACTTCTAAAAGATTAAATAAAACTTATCATGTTGCTGAATTATTAGAAAAAACTGTAGAGACCGATTTGGATAAAATCACTTTATTATTGCAAGGGCGAGTTTTTCCTTCTTATGATGAAAGAAAAATTGGTGTTGCATCAAAATTAGTTATTAAAGCATTAAATATTGCAACAGGCATTGATAATGAAAAAATTATTTCTTTATGGAAAAAAACGGGTGATTTGGGACAAACTGCTGAACAATTGGTAGGCAAGAAAACTCAAAAAACATTATTTACACAGAAATTAAGTGTTGAGAAAGTATTCAAAAATATTCGAGATTTAACTTTAATGGAAGGTCATGGGTCTGTTGATAAAAAATTAAAATTAATTGCTGAACTTTTAACCTCTGCAGAACCAAAAGAAGGAAAATATATTGTAAGAACTGTTTTAGAAGATTTAAGAGTGGGTGTTGGTGATGGTACTTTAAGAGATGCTATTGTTTGGGCATTTTTTCCAAAAGTAAGTGGTATTTTTTTTGAATGTGAAAGGTGTAAAAAATTCATGCCCAAAATTAAAAAATGTTTATATTGTACTAAAGATATCGATACTAAATTTAAGAAACATGAATCTAATTTTAAAGATTTAAATCATTTGCCAGAAAATATAATTTTTAGTGAAACAGAATCTGATGCAAGAAAAATTTACAATGAACTTTTAGACTTGGTTCAAAATGCTTACAATTTAACCAATGATTTTGGTAAGGTGGCAAAAATTGCAAAAGCAGAAAGTGTCAAAGGATTAAAAGATATTGTACTTTCTCCAAATACTCCTATTAAAGTTATGTTATATAAAAAAGCTAAAGGTTTTGAAGATGCGTACGATACTGTGGGAAAGCCTTGTGCAATTGAGTATAAGTATGATGGTTTTAGGGTACAATGTCATAAAAAAGACGGCGAAGTTAAATTATTTACAAGGAGATTAGAAGAAGTAACTAGACAATTTCCTGAAATAAAAGAACGTGTTGAAAACAATGTTAAAGGAAAAGATTTTATCATTGATGGAGAAATTATTGGTGTTGATAAAAAAACAAATAACTTTCTTCCTTTTCAAAAGATTTCTCAAAGAATTAAAAGAAAGCATGAAATTGAAAGAATGGTTAAAGAATTACCTGTTGTTATTAAGATTTTTGACATAATGGAACATGATGGTAATAATTTTCTTAAAATTCCTTTTGAAAAAAGAAGAGAAAAATTAGTTAAAATTGTAAACGAAATAAAAGATCAAATCACTTTGGCTGAACAAAAAATAGTTTCAACTGTAAGTGATGCTGAAAAATTCTTTGAAGAATCTTTATTAAAAGGTAATGAAGGTGCAATGATGAAAGGTTTAACTGCTCCATATAAACCTGGAAGTAGAGTGGGATATGGTGTTAAAATTAAGTCTGTAATGGAAACATTAGATTTAGTAATTGTTGGAGCAGAATGGGGAAAAGGAAAAAGGGGAAATTGGTTGTCTTCTTTTACATTAGCTTGTCAAAATGATGGAGAATTTTTAGAAATTGGAAAAGTAGGTACTGGATTTAAAGAAATAAGTGATGAAGGTGATAGCTTTGAAGATTTTACTAAAATGATTAAACCTTTAATTATTTCTGAAAAAGGTAAAGTTGTCAAAGTTAAACCTGAAATTATAATTGAGATTGAATATGATGAAATACAAAAAAGTCCTTCATACTCTTCTGGATATGCTTTAAGATTTCCTAGATTTATTAAAATTCGAGAAGATAAACCTATTTCTGAAGTTTCTGATTTAGAATTTGTTGAAGACTTATATTTTCAACAAAATAAATAAATGCTCAGAAGAAATTCTTCTGGCACAACTATTAAGTCGAAAATTTAAATTGTTGTTCTTGATCTTATTGCCATTATAATTGCAAATACAATTAATGCAATTATAAGTCCACTAAATACGAAATTCGGCCAGATTGGTTTTTCTTCTTCTTTTAGTGGTTCAGGTACTACAATTACTTCTGGTTTTTTGTCATCTGTAGTAACATTTATTTCTTCTTTCGGTTCTTCATTTATTTCTTCGATAAGTTCACATAATTTTGTTAATGCTGGTTGATATGTTGTTGTTCCACAACCATTTAATTCATAACAAATTCTTGAATGTTCTTCGTTTATGCAATCATTCCAACTACCACAAATCCAGTCTTCTTTGCAAGTTTCATTATCATCATCTTCTGTATCTTGATTATTTCTACTTCCTCCCGATGTTCCACCTGTTGAAGGTGATGATGGTGCACTTCCAAATACTGAAAATAAACTGAAATGTGTTACATTTGCCCATATGTAATTAGAATTAACATTTACGCCTTGAATTGGTTCTAATTGCCAATTTGCTGATGTTTCATTATAATAATATATTTTTAATGTTGACTCATCAATTCCCGTATTACTAATTTCTGTTTCGTTGTAAAATATTTGTATGTGTGCCCAAGTTAAGTTGCCTTTAGTATAATTGTCTACATTAATATCAACTCCTTTCAAAGTTAATAAACTTGCAGTAGTACCATTTCCTTTTGGTTCAACAGCTCCAATTGTTATTGTTGTTGTAACATTACCTTCTAATAATAATGTTAAGTTTGTATCTGCAGGTTTTGCTTCAATAACTTGGCTATTATTAGCAGTTACATTTGTTACTTCTACAAATTGTACCGTTAAATCAAATGATGTTGTGTTCTGATTACCACTTGTATCGTTTACAGTTACCAAAATACTGAATGTTCCCGCATCTAGGCTTGTTTGATTTTCTAGATAACCACTATTATTAATTTGGAATCTTGTTGTATCATTAACTAAATAACTTCCTACTTCAAAATTATCTGTACCATTTATTTGTAATCCAAAATTATCGGTATGATTTATTGTTTGATCAACTGGTAATGATGTAAAGTAAGGTAGTGTTGTGTCGGTTACTGTTACAGTTATTAATGTTGAATTTTCATTTCCACTTGTATCATTAATAGTTATGTTAATTGAATAAGTTCCAATTGTTGGATTAGATACATTAGTAATTGTTCCCACATTATTTATTTCGAAATTTGTTGTGTCATTAATACTATAATTTGCTAATAATAAATCAGTAGCATTAACATCATAACTAAATGCAGTTCCATATTCTAATGGTTGATTAGCAGGTGTGAAATCAAATGTTGGATTTGTTGTGTCAACAACATTAACAGACCTGTTTTCATAATCACTATTATCTGAGCTATCTGTAACATTATATGTAACTGTGTAATTGGCTACAACATTTGTATTAACACTTGAGTTATCTATTACTACAGAGCTAGTTAAAGTTCCATCATAATTGTCTGTAGCATTTGCTCCTAATTCAATATAATTATCGTTTAATTCAATTACTTGAGGATTGTCTTCTTTAAGAGTCAGTACCGGATTAGTTGTATCTTGTACAGTTACATTTCTAGTTTTATAACCCATATTTCCTGTTGTATCTGTAACATTATAATAAACAGTATAATTTCCGAGTTCGCTTGTATTAACCTCAGCAGAATTAATTACAATGCTAGTTGTTAGATTTCCATCTGCGTTATCATCAGAAGTTGAGTTTAATTCAATGTAATTAGTGTGAACTTCTATTATTTGAGGGTTGCTTCCAATAAGTGTTATTACTGGTGCTTCTGTGTCATTTACCATTACACTAAATAATTCATAACTCAATCTGTTATTTGTATCATTGACAGATATGTTAATCGAAAGAGAAGACCCTGCTTGAGATGAGTTGGTAGTATATGATAAAGTTATATTACCTGTTTCATCGTCATCTCCTCCATTTGAGGGAGTAATGTCTGTATCAACTATCACGTCATTTATATGCATGAATCCTGAATCTAAGATTGCTTCGCCGTAGTTCCAGTTTGTAAATATTGTTATTGTATCTCCTTGGTTGACTGAATTGGGTGTTATATTTG
This sequence comes from uncultured Methanosarcinales archaeon, assembly GCA_964561995.1. Lineage (GTDB taxonomy): Archaea > Nanobdellota > Nanobdellia > Woesearchaeales > JABIAG01 > JABIAG01. The sequence goes on from CAZLQZ010000004.1 coordinate 9,124, forward strand.
ATTCTAAAACTGGTGCTAAGGTGTCTTTTTCAAAACTAAACTTATTTGAAATATCTTGGTTGCCAGCGTCATCGCTGCAGTTTACGTACCACTCATAATAATCGTCCGGGAGGTTTGTAAAACTGAAGTTTTGGGTTGGTGTATTAATTTCTGCTAACATTGATTCGTTTTCTTCGTAATCTAAATATAATGTGCAAGTAATATTTCCTGCTACATTATCTGTTACATTATAGACCAGATTTGTTGTGCTTGTTGTTTGTGCAGAGTTATTCTGTGGGGAAATTAATGTAATTACTGGTATTTCAGTATCATTAATTTGAACGTTGAAAACAGAAGAATTACTCCACTTGTTATTTGTATCATTGACAGAGACATATATTGTTAAGTTTGAACCTGCTTCACTTGAACTTGTTGTGTAGACTAAAGTAACATTTCCTGTATCACTCTCTTCGTCGCCATTTTCAGGACTGTTGTTTATTCCTTGAGCAACATCATTTACATAAATTACTCCTGAATTCAAACCTGCTTCGCCGTAGTTCCAATTTGTAAATATTGTTATTGTATCTCCTTGGTTGACTGAGGTTGGGCCAGTTTCATCGCTAAGAACTGGTGCTGTTGTATCTATTGTGAACTCAAAAATGTTTGAGGCATTTGTGTTGTCTGATCCATCACTACAGTTTACATACCATTCATAATAATTATCTGGGATGTTTGTAAAACTGAAGTTTTGAGTTGGAGCATTAATTACTGTTAACATTGATTTGTTTTTTTGATTGTTTAGGTATAATGTGCAGTTCGCGTTTCCTGGAATGTTATCTGTTACATTATAACTTAAATCAACTTGTGATGTTGATAATTCAGTTTCATTTATAGGACTAATCAAAGTAACAATTGGGTTTTGAGAATCTGTTTCTTCAAGTATGATTACGTTTGCATTGTCAAAGGCAAAATTATGTTCTGAAGAATTTTGAAATTCAACGGTGTTATTTGTTGTTCCTGCAGCAATTGCTGTAAAGTTGATATAAAATATTTGACTTTCATCAATAGTTAGATTGATTAACCAATCAACTGCGTCTTCGTCGCTTGCATCGTAATTGCCTGAAGCATTATCAAATTTTAAATAAGTTGTGTTGTATGAGTCAAACACTGTAAAGTTTGTTAAATTTAGTGTTCCTGTGTTGGTTACATTTATTATGAATTCTATTATACTTCCATTTAAAACACTTGCATTCAAGTTTGTTTTTGTTATTGTTGCATTTTCAATAGGTGTTGATGGTGTTGTTATTGTTACCGATGCATTATCTACAACAACAAAATTCCCACTACCATTATCCAAATCAACACTATTATTAGTTACACCAGTACTTATTGCTGTAAAATTAATTAAAATAACCAAATTCTCGCTCGAAGTCAAATTAACTACCCATTCAACTTCTCCATCATTATACCTTATATCATTAGTTGATAAATTAGACCCACTATAATTAATAAAAGAAAAATTAAAACGATCTGTTAATTCATAATTAATAAAATTCAAAGTCCCAGTATTAGTAACATTAATCAAAAACTGCGCAACACTACCATTTTCAACATTTGGTCCATTCAACAAAGTCTTAACAACAGTTGCATTTTCAAAGAGTTCTCCTATTTCTTGTCCTTCAAATTGAGATTCAACACCTGTAAAGTGAGGGATTTTAATCCAAGCTTCATAATTTGTTATATTAACAAAACAATTAGCACTTTTATCTGAAACACTGCAATCTTCACCGTCTAGTATTTCGGTCGGAAAATCATTAAAGTCTTCAGGCAAGGAAGAAGAACTGTTAACACTTGTATTCCATATTACTTCGAAATCTTCATTATATAATAGAGGTAATGAAAAATTCATAGTTGTTGCATCAAAACTAGAATTAAATGGAACTTTAATTAAAACGCCAGAATAAATCTCAGGACCATTACTTCCAAAAGACCATAATTCTTCTAAAACATCTCCTGTTTGATCGTCTTCTGAATTTGAATCAAATAAAACATCTGGCGGACCAGAAGCTAATAAATCAACATTTTTATACATAATTTCCATACCACTTTCAGAATTTCCAATAACGAAATTCATATCTGCCCCACCAATAACAAGTTTGAATGGGTTAAATTCTGCTAAGCTTTCATTTGATTCAAGTAAAGAACACTCATTAACATCATAATCTGGTAAGCTGCATTCTGCAGTGTTTTTTAACATGTCAATATAAATTGTTGAGGAACCTGCATCTAAAGCTACGGGATTAAATTCAGTAAGATTAAGAGGTATTGGTGACAAAGTTTCATCATCTTCATCAGCTAAATCATCTACATTTATTTTAAACTTTTTTGGTGCGTATTCTGAAGAAAAAATTTGTATTGAAATTGGTGTATCTTCCATCACAGGAATTGTAAAAGTTCCAGTATCATAATCTATATCATTTTCAGTTATTACCCATTTAACATCCATTCCTATTTTTGAATATAAATCAACTGTTGCTTCTATGAATGCTTCTTCAATAATTCCTCCAGTGTAATTAATTAATGAAAAATTTGTTCCTAATGGTGTGACATTTTGATAACCTTCATTAATTTCATCATCAAGTTGAATTAAATGATCAGTACTTCCAATATTTGTATACATAGTAACATTTAAGCCAGTTATATTTCCATTCCCACCAATAGTTACATTTTGATAAGCAATAAAGTCTTCATCAGAACCATCATCACGTCCGACAAATATCATCATAATATCTAAATCATATCCTGGATGAATTAAAGTAATATCATATTCTCCACTAGCCTCATCTATTTCATCACGATCAAAAAACCAAGTACCCATATCATATGGTAAATCAGTATAACTAGAAATTACATTTCCTGGTTCTAAAATAAATGCTGCAAAATCAATAAAATCTAAGTCTGGATTTATTCCTATTTCACCATCTAAAAAAATATTTCCTGAAACTTTTACTGACACATCTGAAACGTTAAATTCTAAATCAAGATGATTATTTGTATAGTCTGTGATGTTATTAATTTCGTATTGTAAAGGCATAGTTCCGTTAAAGTATAATATTAAAGAATAATTTCTATTTGCTGGGAGATGAGTGATTAATGACTCACTATATGTTAAAAATTTATCTTTAACAGGATAGCCTAGAGCGTTATCTTTTATTTGATATTGAAAGGGTTTTAAACCTCCAGTAATATTGTAAGCACTAATATTAATTGTTGCACCTTCTTGTAAATAAAAATCAATTTCTCCTAAATCTGCAACTAGTTCTGCATCAAATTGGGGAAGAGCTTTTGAAACATAAGAAGCATCACTTTCTGAATATTTAACTAAAACGGGACGATACGATAAATCATTATCTCCAAGAGGTTCTTCAATATTAGTAATATTGAACCAACCAGAAGCATTACTCTGCGCATATTCAAAAAAATCTTCAACAGCTACTGGACCCAAATCATCTGTATAATTATAAACTTCGATTGTAATATTTACTTCTCCAAGTTCGGTTCCGTTGGTATAGTGTGTAGTTCCTGCTAAATCAAAAGCAAAAACTGAACTGCTAAATAAAATTGTTAATAATAAAAATAATATGCATTTTTTCATTGTATCTCCCCTTAAAATATTTTAATATATCTAAATTTAGAAAACAAACTTATAAATGTTTTTATATTAAATTAATCATAATAAATAAAAATAATATATCATTTATTTATTCTTAGAATTAAAAATCATCACTTTATGTTCAACAACTTTTTCCATTTCCATTCTAGAACTAATTAACATTTTTCTATAATCTATTGAAGAAGGATTTTTCTTTAAAAAACATCTCATGCCCGCATCAAATGCAATTCTTAAATCTGAATCAATATTGATTTTATTAATTCCAAATTTAACTGCTTTTTTAATATCCAAATCTGAAACTCCGTGAGCTTTTTTAATTTTAGCTCCGTATTTATTTGCTTTTTTAATTAGTATGGGTGGAATACCAGATGCTCCATGTAATACTAATGGGATTTTTAATCTTTTTTTAACTTCTTTAAGAATGTTTATGTTTAAATGACTTTTTCCTGGAAATTTGTATGCTCCGTGTGAAGTTCCTATTGCAATTGCTAAACTATCAATATTTGTTAATTCGACAAAATGTTTAGCTTCTTCGGGATTAGTGTATTTAATTTTACCTTTAACATAATCTTCTTTTCCGCCAATAGTTCCAAGTTCAGCTTCAACAGAAACATTTTTTTTATTTGCCCATTTAATTACTTTTTTTGTAAGTTTAACATTTTTTTCAAACTTTTCTTGAGATGCGTCAATCATTACTGAAGTATATCCTGAGTTAATACATTTTTTAATGATTTTAAGGTCTTTTCCATGATCTAAATGTAAAGCAAATTTTGCTTGAGAATTTTTTGCATATCTTTCATACATAGAAACAATTGTAGGAATTGATGCATATTTTATAGCTGATTCTGAAGTAGCAATAAATGCTGGACTTTTATATTTTTCACATACATTGTATACTGCTTGCATTGTTTCAAGATTAGAAATGTTAAAATGTGGAATTGCATACTTTTTTTTGTTAGCTTTGTCTAATATCTTTTTACCTGTTGTTATCATTTTAAACCTCTTCCCATTTTAGTAATTTATTTTTTGTTCCTATATGTTTTATGACTGATGTTGCATTTTCAATTCCAATTTCTAATGATTCTTTAATGTTTTTATTTTTAATTATTCCTGCTAAAAAACCAGACGTAAAAGCATCTCCGCATCCTGCAGTTGAAACTACTTTTGTTTTTTTAGAAGGTAAATAATAATAGTCTTTTTCATCAAAACAATGTACTCCTTTTGAACCAGTAGTAATAATAACTATTTTTGGTCCTGTTGCTTTAATTAATTTAGCTAATTCTTTTACGTCTTTTTTTGTTTTTGTCATTACTTGTGCTTCATGTTTATTTAGTACTAATATGTTTGTATTTTTCAAAATAGTTTTGATTAAATCATTTCTTTTTGCTAAATATTCTGATGGGTTGAACAATATTTTGGTTTTTTTCTTTTTTGCTTCAAGTATTATTTTTTCAGCAGTTTTACACGATTTGCCAAGTAATGTTGCAACATACAACCATCTTGTTTTAACTTTTCTTTTGTCAAAATCTTCTAAACTTAGATCATTTGAAGCACCTTTGTAAGTATATATTATTCTATCTTTTTCTTTAGAACTTTCCATTACAACTGAAAAAGAAGTTCTTTTGTTAGATTTTTTTACGGGAATTATTTTAACTTTTTCTTGTTTTAATTCTTTTAAAATTCTTTCTGCATTGTGATCGTCTCCCAATTTGCCTAGATATGCAGTTTTTAATCCAAGTCTTGATAATGCAACTGCAGAATTTGTTCCACCGCCTCCAGTTTCATGGTCTAAATCTTCTATTAGAATCTTTTCACCTGCATTACAATTTTTAAATTTAGGATTAATATTTATAAATAAATCAATTGTTGCACTACCCATACAAATTACGTCAAACATTATATACCTCTTTTTTAATCTTTATATTACACTGTTGTTATTTAAACTTTGCTAAAAAAATAAATACAAAAACTTTATAAAAAGTTTGGAAGTAACGGAAATAGGTGATATCAATGGAAGCAAAGAACGGAAGTTTAGTAAAAGTCCATTATACTGGCAAAATAAATGATGAAGTGTTTGACTCTTCAGAAGGTAAAGAACCTTTAATGTTTAAAGTTGGAGATCATAAGGTAATTAAAGGTTTTGAAGATGCTATTATTGGAATGAAAAAAGATGATAAAAAGTCTGTAAATATTCCAAAAGAAGAAGCGTATGGCGTTAGAGATGAAAAATTAGTTTCTGAAGTTCCTAAATCTCAATTGGGTGATTTATCATCAAAAGTTGAATTGAAGGCAGGAGTTAGTTTTCAATTAAAAGATCAAATGGGTAATGTGGCTATTGCAACTGTTACAGAAGTTAAAGATGAGTCAATTGTACTTGATTTAAACCATCCCTTAGCAGGTAAAGATTTAACTTTTGAATTAGAAGTTGTAGAAGTTATGGAAGCTAAAAACTCTAAAGATTGCTGCGAAGATAGTTGTGATAAAAAAGACGATAATTGCGATTGTTGTTAATTTTTTTTTAATTTCTTATTGGTTTTGATATTCAGTAAAAAATTTTACTTGTTTAGATAATTTAATCATTTGAGTAATGGAGTAATGTTCATTCCATTTTTTAAAATAAAATTTTATTTTTTATAGTTATGAGAAAAAATTTAAATGTAAAATTTAATCGTAGAAAATTATATATCAAAAATAATTATCTCTTATTTTTTTTTGAACAATAAACTTTAAAAATAGTTATTTTTTGATAATCATATATAAATATCTGTGGAGGGATACAAATGAGTGAAAAATACGTATATTCTTTTAACGAAGGAAAAAAAGAAATGAAAGAGCTTCTTGGAGGTAAAGGTGCTAACCTTGCTGAAATGACTACATTAGGAATTCCAGTTCCGCCAGGTTTTACAATTACAACTGAAGTGTGTGATTTATATTACAAAAATAATGAAACTCATGCTCAAGCAGTTCTTGAACAAATTGAAGAAAAATTACAAGAACTTGAAGGAAAGATGGGTAAAAAATTAGGTGATAATGAAGATCCATTATTAGTTTCTGTGAGATCTGGTGCTGCAGTTTCAATGCCAGGAATGATGGATACTGTTTTAAATTTAGGATTAAATGATCAATCCGTAATTGGACTTGCAAATAAAACTGGTAATCAAAGATTCGCTTTAGATGCTTATAGAAGATTTATTCAAATGTTTGGAGATGTAGTTATGGGAGTAAAACATTCAAAATTTGAGTCTGTATTAGAAAGTGTTAAAGAATCTAAAGGTGTTGAAGTAGATACTGATTTAGATGCTGAAGATTTGAAAAAAGTTGTTGAAGGTTATAAACAAGCAATTCAATCTGAATTAGGAAAATCATTCCCACAAGATCCAAGAGAACAATTACAAATGTCTGTTGATGCTGTATTTGGTTCCTGGAATAATGATAGGGCCATTATATATAGAAGATTAAATAATATTGCTGGTTTACTTGGTACTGCAGTTAATGTTCAAACAATGGTTTTTGGAAATATGGGTGATACATCTGGAACAGGAGTTTGCTTTTCAAGAGACCCATCAACTGGTGAGAACAAATTTTATGGTGAGTATTTAATGAATGCACAAGGTGAAGATGTTGTTGCTGGAATTAGAACACCCTTACCAATTTCAACTTTAGAAGATCAAAATAAAGAAGTTTATGATGAACTTGTAAAAATAAGAGATGATTTAGAACAACATTACAAAGATATGCAAGATATGGAATTTACAATTCAAGAAGGTAAATTATACATTCTTCAAACCAGAAATGGTAAAAGAACAGCTCATGCTGCAGTAAGAATTGCAGTTGAATTAGTTGAAGAAGGATTAATAGATAAAAAGCAAGCTTTAATGAAAGTTGAACCTGATGCTTTGAATCAATTGTTACATAAACAACTTGATGAAAATGCAAAAAAAGAACATACAGCAATTGCTACTGGACTTCCTGCGTCTCCTGGTGCAGCGGTTGGTGAAGTTGCATTTACTGCATCTGAAGCACACTTAAAAACTGAAGAAGGTAAAAAAGTTATTTTAGTCAGAACTGAAACTTCTCCAGAAGATATCGAAGGAATGAATGCTGCTGTTGGTATTTTAACTTCTAGAGGTGGAATGACTTCTCATGCAGCTGTTGTTGCAAGAGGTATGGGTACATGTTGTGTTGCAGGTTGTGGTGATTGTGTAATTAGTGAAGATGCAAAAACTTTGACAGTTGGTGAAATTCAAGTTAAAGAAGGAGAATTTATTACTTTAGATGGTGCAACTGGTGAAGTATTTGTGGGTAAAATTCCGACAATTGATCCGGAATTATCTGGTAACTTTGGAACACTTATGAGTTGGGCTGATGAAGTTAGAAAATTAAAAATCAGAACTAATGCTGATATACCAAGAGATGCAAAAGTTGCAGTTAAATTTGGTGCTGAAGGAATTGGTCTTTGTAGAACTGAACACATGTTCTTTGAAGGTGAAAGAATTAAGGCTGTAAGAGAAATGATTCTTTCTAAAGGAGTAGAAGGAAGAAAAATAGCTTTAGCAAAATTGTTACCTTTCCAAAAAGCTGATTTCATAGGATTATTTGAAGCAATGGAAGGAAAACCAGTAACAATTAGATTGTTAGACCCGCCATTGCACGAATTCTTACCACAAGAAGAATCAGATATAAAAGAACTTGCTCAAGAAATGGATGTAAGTGTTGAATCATTGAATGAAAAGATCGAATCATTACATGAATTAAATCCGATGCTTGGACACAGAGGATGTAGATTAGGAATTACATATCCTGAAATTACTGAAATGCAAGCAACTGCAATCTTTGAAGCAGCAAAAGAAACTGGAGCAGTTCCAGAAGTAATGATTCCTTTAGTTGGTAATGTTGTAGAATTTGTTAACCAAAAAGAAATCGTTGTTAAAGTTGCAAAAGAATTAGGAATTGAAAATTATAAAGTTGGTACTATGATTGAAGTTCCTAGAGGTGCACTAACTGCTGATGAAATTGCAAAACATGCAGAATTCTTTAGTTTTGGAACTAATGATTTGACACAAATGACTTTAGGTTTTAGTAGAGATGATGTTGGAAAATTTATTCCTGAATATATTAAAAAAGGAATTTATGAAAGAGATCCTTTCCAAGCATTAGATCAAACTGGTGTTGGTCAATTAGTAAAAATGGCAGTTGAAAAAGGTAAATCTGTAAGGGAAAATATTAAGTTAGGAATTTGTGGCGAACATGGTGGAGAACCATCATCAATAGAATTTTGTCATAAAGTTGGACTTAATTATGTAAGTTGTAGTCCTTATAGGGTACCTATTGCAAGATTGGCAGCAGCTCAAGCAGCATTAAAAGAAGAACAATAAGTTCTTTTATTTTTTTATTTTAATTATTTGATTTTTCTATAATAATAATAATTATTATTTTAAAATCAGAATGATTTTATAATTATTTTTTATTTTTTTAAAATTTATTTTAGAATTTCTTTTATGTTATCAATAACTTCGGGATATTTTTCAATGTTAAGAAGTCCCGTATGTAATGTTTTTGTGCCTTTACATGTACCATTTATGATTATATTATTTGCATATTCTAGTTCTGCATTTGTTTTAATTACAACTCCATCACTTTCTTTTCCATTTGTTTTACATCCAATTCCTACAAAATTATAAATTGGGATATTTGGCTGAGTATCTCTGTTTAATTTATTTAAAAAAAGACTACCTTCATTCATATCTCTGCATTCTAATTTTTCACCAAATAATCCACAATAATCTGCCACATTACCTACTACTCCTTTATTTGGCGTACCAATTAAAATAAGTTTATCAACATTTTCTGTTCCAAAAATTTGCAAATATCTTCTTGCAACTAAACCACCCATGCTGTGAGCAATAATTGTAAATTTTTCTCCTCCAGTATGATACTTTACTGTTTCAAGAAGTTCTTTTAATCTTACTGCGTATGTATCTATGTTTTCACTTTTTGTTTGTACTAATACAAAACCTTCTGGTTCTTCAAATAAATCAAAATAATAACTTACTTTGATTGTTAATGGAGTGTTCATAACTCCCCAAAGTCCCTTGGGTAAGTCTCTTTTTGTATATATTGAAATTGCTCCTGTGCTCAAGTAACCTTCTTTTTCTAATTCATTTTGTATTTTTGTAAAAGCATGTAAGCTATATTCTGCTGAGACCTCTTTGTTGAATGAATGACCATGTAAAAAAATAATTGGATTATTTTCATTTTCACAATTTATGCAACATTCTTTGCATTGATTTTCTAAACAACAAATTGGTTTATTTTCTTCAAAAGTAACGTTTAAATCATAGTTTGTAAAATTAATAATTTCTAGTTTTTTGATATTTATATTGTTAATTTTATTAATTAATTCAAATTTACATTTTAAAGGTAAAAGTTTTTCACTACTATTTTGGTCTAAATTAACAATTAATTTATTGATTTCATTACATATTTCAATTATGTTTGTAGCATTACTTTTTTCTTTACATGTACCAGTTTTATTACAAATTTCATCAATATTTAGGTTTAATTTATCCCTTTTATTATTAAAAGTTTGATTTAAAGATTCTTTGATTTTGTTAATTTTAAAATTTATTTTTGCAATATTATTTTTTTCTTTAGTAAGATTTATTTTTCTTTCAAAATGGATAGAATTAATTTCTAATATAATCTCATTTAAATCTAAACTTAGATATTTAGATATTATTTGTTGACTTAATGGACTTATTATTTCATTATCTTTTTTTAAAGAATCAATAAGAAAGTTATACTCTTGATATTTTTTATTAATTATATTTAGTATGTAAGTAGATTCAAGATTAAGATCATTAGTTGTTCGATTAAGAAATATAAATTCTTTTTTGATTTTTTCATATTTACTTTCATTCCATATCTTGTTTATTTGTTTAATATATTTTGTTAAAAGTAATGTGTCTTCTTTAAATGAAGAAATGTCAAGTTCAAAATTAGTTTTATTTTGTAATTTTTCAATATTAATTTCAAATAAAATTTGATTTTTATTTAAATTTGAAATTAGGTTTGTTTTTTCATTTAGTAATGAAATGTACTGTTCTTTAATTATATTTTCTTCTTCTGTTAATTTTCTATTAACAAATAAAACTTTATTGATTTCAATTGGGTCTTTTTTTGTATGACAAAAGAACGTTTGTATGGCATTACATTTTATTGAATATCTAAACAGTTCGTATCCTTCTCCCTCATTATTTGAACTAATATTAAATTTTTCTTCAAAGGGTATAGAACTTCTAACTTCAAAACTTTCATTATTGATGTTTGATTTATTGCTTAACGCATCTAATTTGGATGAACATTGACTTTTACAAAAAGGATTTGTTATTATTTGTGTTTTAAATGAAATTTCTTTTGTTTCACCTTTTTCAATCTCAATATATTCTTCTGATGATTCTAACTTAATAATTATATCATTTCCAAGAAAAAAGTTGAAGTAAAGAAAAAGTTTAGTTCCAAATATCAATGTTAGAATTACTATTACACTTATAATTAATATTGGTTTTTTTTTTTCAATAATGAAATCTTTAACTTTTTTTAGCTCCATCTATGTTATAATAACCTACGCATATTTTAATCTATTGAAAATTCATAGTAATAAATGGTCCCGAGAGGTTATTAATTGCGACAATTAAATTTAAACAGTGATGACTCAATGTTCCTTTTTCTTTTACTAATTGTCTACCTGTTTTAGTTAATTCTTTTCTTTTATCATAGAAAATTTTCCATTTATTATTATCATATTTGTAAAATAATTCATAAAATAAACTTAAAAATTTATGAGTCTCTCTGAAATATTTTATTGAATTCTCTTCAGGTTTTTCGCCATCTAATAAATCATCAATAATATATTTGTATATATCACAAATGGCTTCAATTTCTCTTACTATTACATAATATAGGTTTGTTTTTGAATTGTCTTTGTATCCGTTTTTATTTAGAATTCTTAAACAAAACATACTTACTTTATTATTCTCTTTTTCTAATTTTCTTACTTCTTTTAAGTCAATTTTTTCTCCATTGAAGTATAATTGTATGGATAATGATATCTCTTTTGTTAAAAGAAAACATTTTCTTAACATTGTATCAAATTCATTTTCTAATACTGCTGCAACATTTTTAATAATGCAGTAATCTTCTTCTTTTTCAACAATCTCAAATCCTAATAGGTCTATTTTTCTTATTTCGTTTAATATTTCATTATCTTTGAATTTTATTTTTATTTCATCATATCCTTTCATGTATGCATCACCAAGATATCTTTTGTCAAATACTTGATTTTCAACGTCTAATAGAATTTTTTGTTTATTTGATTCTTTTTCATTAGTAATTAATAATTTACTACCTTTATCAATTACTTCAACTTCTGAACCTTTTATTATATTATTTTTATTTGCCCACTCAATAGGCAATGAAACAACTAATGTTTTTACTGAAAGTTGTATGACTTTTCTTTTCATATCTTCTAGAATCATTAATTGGTTTTAATTCTTTTCTATATTTAAAGCCAACCTTATACATGTATAAGGTAGTTTTTTTTTTATAAGCTTATAACTAAATATCTTCGAAATAATTACAATATTATTGGAGGAATTAACATGAATAATGAAAAAGAATTGAAAATGTTGAGTTATTTACGAAAAAATGGTCGGGAAAGATTAACAAAAATCAGTAGACAAACTAAGATGCCGGTGTCAACTTTGTTTGATATGCTTCAAAAAACAAATAAAATTGTGAAAAATACTTGTTTATTGGATTTTTCTAAATTGGGTTTTTCAATAAGAGCAAATGTTATTTTGAAAGTTAAACCTACACAAAGAACTCAGTTAAAAGAATTTTTAATTAATTATGTGAATTTAAATTCTTTATATCAAATTAATAATGGGTATGATTTTATGGTTGAAGTTGTATGTCAGGAGCTTGATGAATTAGAAACTTTTTTGGAAAAGATTGAGGATGATTTTGATATTGTAGAAAAAAATGTATACTATATTATCAAAGATATTGCAAGAGAACAATTCTTAAGTAATCCTAATTCATTGTTGTTTTTGAATTAATCTTTTTTTAACTTTTTCTTTAAAAAGAATTACCGATAATATTGCACTTGTTATAATTGAAAAGATTATTACTGTTAGGTTTAAAGTAGGATTTGTAAAACTATCTCCCAAAGAAGCTGCAATAAAACCATATGGTAGTGCACCAATTAACATTATTAAGATGAAATCTTTAAATCTTATGTCACTTAAACTTGCAGAAATTGCAATCAATTCATTTGGAAATATTGGAATTAACCTTGCAATGTATAATGCATAAACAGCATCTTTTTTTATCATTTTTTTAAGATAGTTTAATTCTTTGTGTTTTCCTTTTTTTATGAATCTTTTATGACCGTATTTTTTTATTACCTTGAATAATATCGAAGAACCAATAAGCATGGCAGATATGGAATATAATGCTCCTGCAATCATTCCAAATAAAAATCCACCTAATACGTATATAAAAAATAGGGGTACAACTTCAAATAATGAAAAAAGTATCATTACAAACATAAAAGCAAATACTGATAAAGCTCCGGTGGATTTGATAAAATCTCTTATTTCTTCAACATTAAATAAATTGTTTAAATCATTATGAATAACTAATATTACAACAAATATTAATATGGCAGCATACACTAGGGGTGCGATCTCTTTAGCTAATTTTTTCCAGTGCATACTTAGAAATAGATATTTTAGTTATTAAATGTTTTGTTAATCTTTTTAAACTATAGGACAACTCAGAATTTATGAGTGATGTAAACAAATTAATCGATGACCTTTGGGTTAATCATTTAGTAAGGCTAACTAATCCACCAAAAAAAGTTTTTTATGCAAGATATAACCTTTTTAAAGGAAATAATCATGATGTTGTTATATTTAATAATTTTGACACTGTTGGTTTTATAACTTTAAGAAATTCAGGAAAAAATTATAGAATTCTTAATGATTCTTTAGTAGTTCCTCATGAAGGATTTAGTAATAAACTGGGTTATGGTATTGAGGTTAAAGAAAAATATGAACGTAGAAATTTTGGTCATGCTCTTTTAAGTTTAGGAATTGGTGTTGCAATTAAAGATTTTAATGAGAAAGGTTTAGAAGATTTTGTGGTAAAAGTCTCAGGAATAAGTTCAAAAACACATTTTTATGAATCCTTCGGTTTTGAAACTCCAGGTTTTGGTGGTACATATAACCAAAGAAGCGTTCCAGACATTAATATTGTTTTTCCACATTATGAATATTAATTTTAAGAATTTTGTATTTCTATACTAATAGCTTTTTCTAGAACTTTAATTTTCATTGGACACTCTTTATAGTCAAGTTTATTGTCTTCACAGAATTCAATAATTTTTTCTTTTTCTTTTTCTGTTTTAAATTTAACAAGAATGTTTATTTCTTTTCCAATGACATTAAATTTTATTTTTTTAAAAATTTCTTCTCTTTTTTCTTTTAGTTTTTTTAATCTATTTGGAAGGTTTTCTATTTTTTCATTTAATAAATTCATTTTAGCAATGTCAAAATCTGAAAAAATATTTAGATCATTGTCACTTGCAATTATTCCGCCGTATCCTAAATTAATCATTTTGTTTTTACCAAAACTACAAACAATTATGTCTGCTTCTGGAATTCTTTTTCCAATACTTCCAGTAATATCTGCAATGTAGAGAACATCATTCTTTCTTTTAATTTTATTTTGCATAAAAGCATAAGCTGGCATATCGTTAAACAGTACAACTCCTTTTTTTACATCATCAAAGTTAATGATTCCTCGTTTAGTTTTTAATTCAATAATCTTGAATTTTAATTTTTTACCATATTGTTCGTAAGTAATCCAATCACCTTGATCTGCTAAGTATAGTGTATCATGTTTAGTTCGAGCATATCTTAATGCTTGTAAGATTGCTCTATTTCCTCTAGTAGTAAGAATTACGTTTTTTTTATTGGTTAGTTTATTTAGTTCCATTTTCTTTTTTAATTATTTCAATTAAATCATAAAAATGTTCTGCTTCATAATCCGTTTTTAATTTATTTTTTGTTCTGGATCCATATTTTGCAAAACAAATCTTAATGCCTGCATTTTTAGCTCCTTTAACATCTGTATCTGGTCTATCTCCTAACATTAGGGCTTCTTTTGCTTTAACATTTAATCCTTTAAGTACTTTTTCAAAACCTTTTATGTTTGGTTTATTGGCATCTGCTATTATTATATCAAAAAAAGGAAGAAGTTTCATGGCATCTAATCTTTTTAATGCCTTTAATTTTGGAGCATCTGAAAGAACTGCAAGTTTAATTCCTTTTTTTATTAAATATATTAAAGTCGGTATAACTGTTGGATATGGTTCTAAAAATGCACTTTTTATTTTTCTGTAAGCGTTTGTAGCTACAGCAATTTTTATGTCGTCAACTTTATCATATTTAGATAAAAATTCAGTTAACCATTCATTACTTTCAATACCAACTTTCCAATATATTTTCATTAATTTATTGTAAGCATCATCAAAATCCATTCTTAAGCCAGCATTAATCATGGCTTTAATAGCAGCTTCAACTGCTTTTTCCTTCATTGTGTAGAAATCAACTAATGTGTTGTCTACATCTAATATTATTGCTTTTATCATAGTGTATTGTAAGTAATCTGGTATATAAATATGTGTGGGGAGACTTATCACTCCTACCTTTTCATGATTTTTTTAAGTACAGTATTGTGATAATGGATCATCTTTATATTGTCGCATTTTATCTATTAATTCATTTAATATTTGTTGTGCATTTTCTGGTAAAGTTCCCATCATTTCAAATACTTCTGGTCCTTGCTTAAGAAAATCTTCTAACAAAATTTTTGAATCTCCCGAAAAACCAGGATATTCTATTTGGAACATTGGTTTATCTTTTAAATCGACATGTTTGTCATTAAGATCAATAATGTCTGAACCGGGATTTTTGTGAAAAAGAACAACTCTTTTTGGACATAAGTAATCTCTTAATAACCATTTATCAAATGTCATAGATAACCAAGATTTACATTTAGAATAATCATTGTTAACAACATATTCTATTTTAAAAAGATTTATGCCATAACTTGTCCAGTAAATTGATTGTCCATCTAATTTTTGAATCTTTGTCCATGGTATTAAATGGTCTGATTCTTTTTTAGATTCGATAAGTTCTTTTAAACCAGTAAATGCTCTTGAGTCTTCTTTCATAATATTGAAGAATTGGCGATTATTAAAAAGTTATTTGTAATTTCTAAAACTTTATAATAAGTTTAATCTTTTTTTATTTATTCGCGGAGGTGGCTGAGTGGTCAAAAGCGCTAGGTTGAGGGCCTAGTTCCTTAGTGGATGCGCGTGTTCGAACCACGTCCTCCGCATTAAAATTTTATTTCAAAAAATTTATATACTTTGTTTTTAAATGTATTAAATATATATCAATGAGGTAAAAATGTTTTCAAGTGAACAATATACGTTAGGAATTCCAATTAAGGAAGATATCTGTAATGAATTACAACAATTAATTTTTTCAATTATTGAAAAAGAACCATCAATAGGAATTGATAAAAATACAACACAGAAGATAGAAGTTAAAGGTGAATTTCATATTACATTAGGTGTTTTTCATCCTAGTGCTTTTAAAAGTAATAAAAGTATGTTTAAGCATATAATTCATTTTTTAAGACAACATAAAAGTGTTTATTCAGAATTGAAAAAAGTGTTTAAAGGAAATGTTTTAATTAAAGGAATTGGTTTTGCTCATTCTAATAAATTAGTTAATAATGTGAAGGATGCGGATGTTACATATGCTGTTGCAGAATCAAGTGAAGTCAATACAATACGGTCGAAAATTCATGATTTATTGAGATTCTCAGGTATAGATGAAAAACATTTTATTTTTACAGACCCCCATATAACATTATTTATTAAATCTGGAAAAAAAGATGTTCATGGAGTAAATAAACCATTAAGAATTCCTTTAAATTCATTTTTAAATAAAAATAAATTAAATTTTAATTTTGAAACAGTAGTTTTTTATGGAACTAATAATAAGGCAATTGCTACATTTGGACCAAATGTTAAAAGTAAACCTTCAATAAAATTTGGTAAAATTCTTAAGACGAAGATACAAGAAATAAAAAGAAATGAAGTTAAAAGTGGACCTCAATATAATTGGGGAAATTTATTCAAAGATTTAGAATTTAGAGGAAAGGCTAATGAAATTAAAAATATTTTGATGGATTCTTCAAAAGGACCAAAAGAATTAGCCAAATTAATGGGTAGAGACATGGGAAAAGTAATGAAATTACTTAAATAATTGTCCAGTCAAATGTTTTAAATTTTTATAGGTTTTGTTTCAAAAAATTTATATGTTCTTTAAGTAAAATTTACTTATGTTTTACTCACCAAAAGAATATCCTACTAAATCATTTATTTCTATTACATTAATTGTTTTAATTGGAATATTGGGGTCTGTTTATGTTCATCCTTTATTTCTTATTGCTGCTTTATTATACTGGATGCAGTACACTTCGGTTTTATCTTTTTCACAATTCAAGAATAAATCTACACACAAAATTAATAGTTTAACGGGATTATTTCTTCAATCGATAGTGAGATTTGTAGTCTTTGAAATGTTAGCAGTTATTGGAATTTTGTTTTATTTGCTTGCCGATAATGTGACCTTTGGAATATTTGCTTTGTTAGTCTGGTGGTTATTTGCTGTAAATTTTTATTTTTATTACACAAAAAAGTACTGGGTAATGATTATTTTAGGAATTATTGTATTTGTGACTTTGTTTTTAACTAATAGTGACAATATTATTGTTGAAATTTTAAATTTCTTTTTTATTACTGTACCTTTATTGAAATTTTATAATTTTATTTTTTCGATAATGATTGCAATATTTGTTTATTTTTTGATAATTCGTTTTATTAATAAAAAAACAACTTCTGCCGGGTCTTTATTCTTTATTCTGTTATTTATTAGTCTAGGTATTGGTGCTTTTATAGAAATAATCATATATGAATTTTATTTTTATTCTTTATATCCCAATTTAGTGAATTATGTTGCTTCACAGATTATTGGTTTAATTTCTATTTTTTCAGGTTCATTAATTGGTTCTATTATTGTTGTTAGTCTTTTGTTTAAGAAACGGAAATAGAGTCTGCTCAATCAAAACCTTTATAAAATGCATAAAAATTTTATATATAGGTGATAAACAATGCCAATCATAGGAACACATTTTACAAAAATTAATGTTGAAAACAAAAGAAAAGGTATGAGAAACTTAAAAGTTAACAATAATTTAGGAATTTCTAATATCGAAAAAATGGACTTAGAACTAGGAAGTGCAAAACAAAGTGGTGTTAGATTCGTTTTTGAATATACTACAAAATATGAACCTGATGCAGCAGAAATGATTTTTGAAGGCGAAGTTCTTTTTATTGAAGATGAAAAGAAAGTTGCTGAAATTTTAAATAATTGGAAAGATAAAAAACCAATTGATGATGATATTATGGCAAGAGTTATGAATTCTGCTTTAACTAAGTCTACAATTAAAGCTTTAAGTCTTTCTCAAGATATGAATCTGCCAGCTCCTGTTAAGTTGCCAAAGATTACTAAAAAAGAAGAAGCTAAGCAATAAGCTTTTTAAATTCTTTATTCTTTTATTTATAATATGAAAAAAGAAGATGTAACTTTAAAAGTTGCTGAAGCAATTCAGGATGATGTTGAAAAAGGAATTGTTCGTATAGATTCTGCTTTTATGAAAGATTTAGAAGTTAATCCCGGAGATGTTATTGAAATCGAAGGAGAAAGAAAAACTTCTGCAATTGTTGATCGTTCTTATCCAGGTGATATTGGTTTAGATATAATTCGAATGGATGGTTTAATTCGAAGAAATGCTAAGACCGGTTTGGGTGAGACTGTTAAAATTAGAAAAATTGACGTTAGGGAAGCTAAGAAAGTTACAATTGCTCCTGCTAAAAAGGGAATTGTTGTAAGAGCTTCTCCTGTAACATTTAAAAGAGGTTTATTGGGAAGGTCAGTAGTTAAAGGTGATATTGTTTCTTTGGGTGGAGTAAGAAGAAGAAAAAATGCAATGAGTGATAATCCTTTTTTTAATGAAATATTTTCAATGCAAGAAGAGAAATTTGGAAACTTTTTTGCAGATTTAAAATTTATTGTTGTTGCAACAGATTCAAAAACACCAGTAATAATTGGTGAAAATACAGAAGTTACTATTAATCCTGAATCAGTCGAGATTTCAGATGAAACTGTTCCAGATGTTTCTTATGAAGATATTGGCGGGTTAGATGATGAATTGAAAAAAGTAAGAGAGATGGTAGAATTACCATTAAAACATCCTGAAGTTTTTGAAAGATTAGGTATTGAACCTCCTAAAGGGGTGTTAATGCATGGTCCCCCTGGAACTGGTAAAACTTTGCTTGCAAAGGCTGTAGCTAACGAAACTAATGCTCACTTTATTTTAATTAACGGTCCTGAAATAATGTCTAAATTTTATGGGGAATCTGAAGCAAATTTAAGAAAGAAGTTTGAAGAAGCTGAAAAAAATGCTCCTTCTATTGTATTTATTGATGAAATTGATGCAATTGCTTCAAAAAGAGAAGAAACTCATGGTGAAGTTGAAAAAAGAGTTGTTGCTCAATTATTGGCAATAATGGACGGTTTACAATCTAGAGGAAAAGTAATAGTTATTGCTGCTTCTAATATTCCTCACGCTTTAGACCCTGCGTTAAGAAGACCTGGAAGATTTGATAGAGAGTTAGAAATTGGTGTTCCTGGAAAAGATGCAAGACTTCAAATTTTAAAGATTCATACTAGAAATATGCCATTAAAAGGCAGTTTGTATGCTGAAAATATTAAACCATTAGTTCTTGATGAAATAGATGTCAAAATTAAAAATATTAATCTTCAAACAATTAGTAAAGAAGAAATGTTAAATCAAAAAGAAGATAAATTAAAAGGGCTTAATAATGAACTTGAAAATTCTAAAAAACAAATTAATGATTTACAAAAACAAATCAGTTCATTAGATATAGAAAAAGAAACATCAGACCAAAGTATGATTTACAAGATTTTAGATTCAATAAAAAGGCTTACTAATCAAAAGTCAAGTTTAGAAAAAGAAGTTCAAAATTTTAAAGAATCAATTGATGAACAAGAAAAAGAAATAAGTAAAATTAAATCAGAAATTGAAGATTTCAAATCAGGCATTATTAAAATTGAAAATGTTTTAGTAGAATTAAAAGAAGATAAATCCAAAATTAATGATTTAACAAATGAGATTATTGATTTAGAAGTTAGTGTTAGAAATCGTAGTTTATCGGACCCTAGAGGTTTAATTTCTCAAAATAAAATTAGTGAATTATATCCAGTTCTTATGTCACATAATATAGTTTCCTTAATCTTGGACAAAGCAAGTCAAAAAGGAATTGTTAAAGATTTAGAGTCAATTTCAGAAATTACTCACGGTTTTGTTGGAGCAGATGTTTCAGCATTAGCAAAGGAAGCCGCTATGACTGTATTAAGAGAAGTATTTCCAGATATTCAAAATAAAGAAGAGGATGAAGCTATTCCAAGAGATGTTCTTGAAAAATTATTTATTACAAAACAAGATTTTTATAATGCTTTAAAAGTTGTTAGACCGTCAGCAATGAGAGAAGTTTTAGTGGAAGTTCCATCTGTTAAATGGGAAGATGTTGGTGGATTAGAAGATGCAAGACAAGAATTACTTGAAGCTATTGAATGGCCATTAAAAAATCCTGAAGCTTTCAAAAGATTAGGTATTAGTCCTCCAAAAGGCGTATTGTTATATGGTCCTCCTGGAACTGGTAAAACTTTACTTGCAAAAGCTGTGGCAACTGAAACACAAGCTAATTTTATTTCAATTAAAGGTCCTGAATTATTATCCAAATGGGTTGGTGAATCTGAAAAAGCAATAAGAGAAATTTTTAAAAAAGCAAGGCAAACTTCACCAACAGTTATTTTCTTTGATGAAATTGATTCGATTGCTCCTGGAAGAAATCAATCTTCAGAATCAAGTGTTACTCAAAGAGTTGTTAATCAATTGCTTACTGAATTAGATGGTTTAGAAGAATTACACAATGTAGTTGTTATTGCAGCAACTAATCGTCCAGATATAATGGATGCCGCATTATTAAGACCTGGAAGATTTGATAGAATTTTATTAACTCCTGTTCCGGATAAAAAAGCAAGGTTGAAGATATTTGAAGTTCATACTAAAGAGATGCCTTTAAAAGATGTTAATTTAGATATTTTAGCCGATAAAACAGATGGTTATGTTGGAGCTGATATTGAAGCGATTTGTAGAGAAGCTGCAATTATTGCATTAAGAAAAAGTATGGATGCTAAAGAAGTTACTTTTGAACATTTTGAAAAAGCATTAGAAAAAGTTCATGCTTCAGTAAATAAAGATATTCAAGATTCTTATGAAAATCTTGAAAAAAATTTCAGGATGAAAAAAGCTAAGGAAATTAACGAATCTGTTAATTATATGGGTTAATAATGAAAATTGCTATATGTGGGAGTATGTCAGCTGCCAAAGAAATGGTTGAAGTTAAAGATTTCTTAGAAAAAAAAGGTCATAAAATTCATATTCAAGATGATATAATGGATTTTGTTGAAGGTAAAAGAACAGATGAAGATAAATGGAGAAAGATTGAAATTGATCCGTTTAAAAATTATTTTGAAGTTATAAAAAGTTGTGATGCAATCATAGTTGTTAATGTTGAAAAAAAAGGTGTTAAAGGTTACATTGGTGGCAATTCACTAATTGAGATGGCATTTGCTCATGTTTTGGATAAAAAAATTTATTTATTATGTGAAATCCCGAAGTTAAGTTATACTGATGAAATTGCAGCTTTTCAACCTATTTTATTAAATGAAAATATTGGAAATTTGGAGGAATAAAATGTTACTAAGCACAACAGATAATTTAGAAAAAAAATATGAAGTTTTAGGATTAGTTAAAGGTAATACTATTCAAAGTAGGCATGTAGGAAGAGATATTATGGCTGGTTTTAAACAAATAATTGGTGGAGAGATTAAGAGTTATACTCAAATGTTAGACAAAGCTAGGCAACAAGCAGTTAAAAGAATGGAAGATGAAGCAAAAGAACTTGGTGCTGATGCAATTATTGAAATTCGGTTTACGACATCATCTATTATGCAGGCAGCTTCTGAAGTATTAGCTTATGGTACTGCAATAAAATATTTACAATGAAACTTTTTGAATTAATTGAATTTTTAAATAATGAATTAGATTTATCTATTGAAGATAGTTCTAATAATGGATTACAAGTAGGTACTGATAAAGAAATTAAAAAAATAGGTTTTGCAGTTGATGCAAATTTAGAAACTTTCAAAAAAGCTAAAGAAAACAAGTGTGACTTGTTAATTGTTCATCATGGAATAAGTTGGAATGATTCTTTAAAACATATTACAGGAAATAATTATGATAGGGTTGGTTTTTTAATTGAAAATAATTTAGCTTTAGTAGCTTATCATTTGCCATTAGATTGTCATAAAGTTTTAGGAAATAATATTCAAATTGCTCAATTATTGGGTTTAAGAAAAGTTAAACCTTTTGATGTTGGTTTTGTTGGTGAGCTAAGACAAGATTTAGATCCTGAAACAATGTCAAAAGCATTAGAAAATATATTGAAAACAAAATGTAAAAATTTATTTTATGGTAAAAATTTAATTCATTCTGTAGCGATTATTTCCGGAGGAGCGGGAAGAGATATTGAAGATGCTTCTAAAATTGCAGATTGTTTTATTACTGGTGAAATTAATTATGGTCATGAAACAATAGCTAAAGAAGTTAAAATAAATGTAATTGTTGCAGGCCACTATGAAACTGAAACTTTAGGTCTAAAAGCTTTGATGAAATTTTTGAATAGAAAAACTGATTCTGAATTGGTTTTTATAGAATCATATTAAGTTATTTATTAATGATCTTTTTATAAATCTAGTATGTATTTTAAAGTCTACGAAAGCTTATAAGCAAATTTTTATTAAATTTAATTAGGATGCAGGCAGACGAAATACTAAAAAGGCAAATTTCTGAGGGAGTTATGCGTATGCAAGTTAACGACCCTAAATATGATGGATTGGTTTCTGTTATGAGGTTACTTGCTTCTAATCATAAACTTTCTCGAGATCCTGAAATAAAATCTTTTTTAAGAGATATAGGGGAGCCAACTGTTGATCATTTAAGAGTGGGTTACCTAGACCCAGTAAGACATTATTTAAGAGAATTAGGACATGAAGAAGTTTTAATTCCTGAAGTAAGAGAAGTAAAAGAACTTGAAGAAAGGGTAAAAGAATTAGAATTAGTTAATGCAGATTTAAAAACTAAATCATTATTAAATATTTCTTCAAAAGATGGGAAAAAAGTTTTACCTTTAAATTCAGGACTTGAAAAATCAAGTGGAAGTTTATCATCAAATCTTTCTGATTCATTAGATAAAAGAGTTTTTGGCGAAACTAATAGTGTAAATGGCGGGGAAAATAATACTGAATCTGGGAATCAAACTAAAACTGGTTTTAGGTTTGCAAAAGCATTAGCAGAATACGATAATCATTCTTTTCAATCTGCAAGAACAGTTGGTGCTTTAGAGCATCATGGTTACTTAAAAAGGGATGGTAATGATTATTTTACTGATGAGTCGATTAAAAAAGTTCAAAACTACATGAAAGATAAAACTTATTTTTGTGAAGTGGTTGATAAATTGAGTGAAACTTTTGGTTTATCAAAACCATCTATAAGAAACAAAGTTGATGATTTTTTAATTAATCGAGGTAAAGGTACTAATTCAATATTGGTTTTTGAAGGTACTGTTGATGAATTAATAGAAAAATCAAAAAAGAATTCTTCAACTCCTATAAGTAAAAGTAAGAAAACTGTTCAAGATGTAAATTCTTCAAAACCAACAATTACTTTTGATTATATTTTAAAAGAAAGATCTGATGTTGTTCCGTGTATTACTTATTTGTGTAAAATTGTTAGTGCAGGAAATTTAATTAGAGTGGGTATGGGTCTTATCGATAAGGAATCTTTTGAAGATTTTGCGCAAAAAAGAAGTAATTATACTTATCTTAAGGATTCTATTAATTTATTTGCTAAAGATGTAAGGTTTGCACAACCAAGAATTAAATCCATTTTAAGGGAATCAAATTTAGTTGAAAATATTGGAACTGAAGGCAAAGGTGGAGTTGAATGGTATGAAAAAATAAAAGAAGGTGAGATATTATTTAGACTAAGAAGAGAACCTCAACAAAAAAAGAAATTATATTTTTATGAAGATGTCAAATCTGTTTATAATAGTAATGAAGATTTATTTTTCGATGTTAATGCTGTAAGAGCTATGGCAGATTTTGATATTTTAAAAACTAATGAAAAGGGAGAAATTTTAACTGATTCTGTCAAGTCACTTAATCGTGCATTTATATTCTCTGAATATCAATATATTACGTTAGAAGAAATTGCAAAAGAAACTGGATTAGAAGGTTTAACCGAAAATGATTTAGGAGAGGCAAGAAGGTATTTGGCACAAGTTGCCCAAATTAATGGAAATCCTGTTTATGTTGTAGAAAAGAATAATAAAGACGTAGTAATTAATTTATGTTCTAAAGACTTATTATATTCAAGTAAAGAAAATATTATTTCTTCATTAAATCCTTGGGAAGAAGATAGTAATATGTTTGGACATCGGTATGCTTTAGCTGCCCAAGCAATAAAAGAAGGTATTTTTGATATGCCTGTTTATCTAGGTTTTAAAGAACAATTTGAATCTGCAGTTAAAGCTTCAGGAAGTGATTCTGTTTTTGCATTGTTTATGGGTGCTGGCAGAAAAGCTGGAATTCCGGATTATAGAAAATTACAATGTTCTATAAATGATATTCAAAACAGTCCTCACGCTCATGATACCATACTTCATTTTCTCGAGAATTTGGATGAGAAGGTTCAACCACAAGTGAGTTAATATTTTCTAATGGTGTTGTTGAATTATTATCTTCAGGCAATAATGATAATTTTTTTGCAATAAAATAAATTCCTTCATATTCAGTTTGTTTAACTTCTTCTTCACTCCAATTAAGTTGAGAAGCAGTTTGCTTATAATCTTGGTTTTCAACATAAAGTTTATCTAAAACTAATTTTTGTTTAACATCATAAATTAAATCGATTGTTTCTTC
The DNA here is from genome assembly GCA_964561995.1 of uncultured Methanosarcinales archaeon. Lineage (GTDB taxonomy): Archaea > Nanobdellota > Nanobdellia > Woesearchaeales > JABIAG01 > JABIAG01. Next base: position 34,108 of record CAZLQZ010000004.1, read on the forward strand.
AAATTGATCTAAACCATCTAATTCAGATAAAATTTTATATAATAAGTCGTTAGTTGGGTCAACAAATTTTATTTCTCCTCTTTTAAATCTTTGATAATCTGTTTTCCAATTTTGTTTAGTTATTTTTGAAGGAGTTTTAATTTCTTTTGATTGTTTTGTTGTACTAATAATTGTTTCTAAATTTTCAGTTTTTTTAACAACTTTTTCTTTTAATAATTTTGTTTTAGTTTTTTCTCTTTTTTTATGAAGATAATCAATTTTAACAATTTTTCCTTTTGTTTCAATAGGTATAATTGGAGAAAAATCTGTTTCTTTTTCATAATCGGTTGTGTTTTTATCCATTAATCTATTAAGCTCGGAAAGTGCTTTTTGTTGTAGTTGTCTTACTCTCTCTCTAGTTCTTCCGATTAGTTTTGAAACCGATTCTAATGTTTTTGGTTCTTGTCCATTAAGGCCAAATCTATGAGTTAAAATTAATCTTTCTCTTTTCTCTAACTTTGGTAATAATTTGCAAGCATTTTTTGCTAATTCTTCTATTTTTCTTCTTTCAAATTCTGGATCTTCTTGTCCTAAATAAATTTCTTCAAAAGTTTTTTTGCCATATTGTTCAATTGGTGCGTCAATTGATATTGTGGTCGTTTTTATACTTTTTAAGCTTATTATTGTTCTAATAGTATAGCCAGTATATTCTGCTAATTCTTTATCAGTTGGTTTTCTGCTTAAATCTTCTGTTAAAACATTTTCTGCTTTTCGTATCTTAATAATTTTAGAATTGCTTTGAACTGGAATTCTTACTGTTTTTGCTTGATTATTTATTGCTCTTCGCATACCTTGTTTAATCCACCAAGAAGCATAAGAAGAAAATTTAGCACCTTTTGCGGGGTCAAACTTTTCAACAGCTCGTATCATTCCAATATTACCTTCAGAAATCAAATCTTGTAAAGGTAATCCTAAACCTTTAAAATTGTGAGCAATTTTAACAACTAATCTTAAATTACTCTCAATTAGTTTTTCTTTTGCTCTTTTTTCACCTTTTTTAATTCTGGCTGCTAGTTCTACTTCTTCTTCCCTAGTAATTAAAGGAAATCGATTAATCATTCGATAATAACTTTTAATTGTATCTCCATTATTAATTTCCATTTATTTAGTATTTTGTTTGTTGTTTTAAAGATTTTCATACTTAAACAGAAACAATTTTATAGTAGTTATTTCATAAAATACATAATGGAAATAAGAAAGAAAGATAGAAAAGTGGCTTATTTCTCAATGGAGATAGGATTAGAGCCAAATATGCCTACTTATGCAGGCGGTTTAGGTATTTTAGCAGGCGATACTTTAAAGACTTGTGCAGATCTTAATGTTCCTGTTGTTGCTGTTAGTTTGTTATATAGAGATGGATATTTCAAACAACATTTGGATTCAGATGGTAATCAAACTGAAAGTCCTGATCGATGGGATTATGATAATAAATTAGAACTTTTACCTGAAAAAGTGGTTGTTAGTATTTCTGGACGGGATGTAGTAATTCAAGCTTGGCAATATACTGTTAAAGGTTTTACTGAATTTGAAGTGCCAGTATTATTTTTAGATACTAATCTTCCTGAAAATACTGATCAAGACCGAATTATTACTCAAAAATTATATCAGGGAGACCATTCAATGAGAATCTCTCAAGAAATTGTTTTAGGAATTGGTGGATTGAAGATGCTTCAAGATTTAGGTTATAAAAATATTAAAAAGCATCATTTGAATGAAGGGCATGGTAGTTTTTTAATTTTAGAATTACTTAGTGATACAAGACTGCATCATGGTAAAAGTGATTTAAGAGAATTGTATGATTTTGAAGAAGTTAAACATAGTTGTGTTTTTACAACCCATACTCCTGTTGCTGCTGGTCATGATCAATTTGATCCTCAGTTAGTTAAAGATATTATTGGAAAAAATATTAATTCTGAATTATTAGATTATTCTGTTAAAAATGGTAAAATAAATATGACTCAAATAGCATTGGCTAATTCTGAATATGTAAATGGAGTTGCAAAAAAACATGCTTTTGTTTCAAAGCAAATGTTTCCAGAACATAAAATTGCTTCAATAACTAATGGAATATATTGTCCCTTTTGGGTTCATCCAGGTATGCAAGAACTTTTTGACAAGTACATACCTAAGTGGTTTTTAGACCCAACAGATTTAAGACACGCAATGATTATTCCTGATAAAGAATTGTGGAATGCTCATATTAAAGCTAAAAAAGATTTAATTGATTTTGTAAATACTAAATATAATTCTAATTTAAGTCCTGATGTTTTTACTATTGGATTTGCAAGAAGAGCTGCTGAATATAAAAGAGTTGAATTATTATTTTCTGATATTAAAAAATTAAAATCAATAGTAAAAAAGGTTGGAAAAATTCAAATTGTTTTAGCAGGAAAAGCTCATCCTCAAGATGGTGGAGGAAAAGGTTTAATTAAAAGAGTTTTTGAAAAAATTAAAGAATTAAAAGGTTTAATAGAAATTGTTTATTTAGAAAATTATAATATTGAAATTGCACAAAAAATGGTACCAGGTGTTGATATTTGGTTAAATACTCCATTAAAACCAAGAGAAGCTTCTGGAACAAGTGGAATGAAAGCTGCCCTAAATGGAGTTCCTCAATTTAGTATTTTAGATGGTTGGTGGATTGAAGGTTGTATTGAAGGTTTAACTGGATGGAGCATTGGAACTAATGAAAAGGAAAGCAATTGGGATGAAGATGCAAAAGATCTTTATGATAAATTAGAAAAAGAGATTCTTCCTATTTTTTATAATAAAAAAAGTGAGTGGAGAAAAATAATGAAATACTCCATTTCATTTAATGCATCTTATTTTAATACTCATAGAATGGTTAAGGATTATGTTCTTAATGCTTATTTTATTGAAAGTGAATGATTTTCTACTTTTAAATTATTTTTTCGAGTGCTGTTTGAACAAAGTGAAAATAGTACCTTGCGTGTCAACTGAGTGTAACCAGTTGTGGTTAAGGATTATGTTTTGAATGCTTATTTTATTGAAAGTGAATGATTTTCTTGTTTTTGGATGAATAACCTTTAAAAATCAAATTAAATTCTTAAATTCATGACTAAACATTTGAAAATTCGTATTAGAAATAAAGATAAAACTCATCCTCTTAATGTTACAGGAATAAAAGTTGCAAAACCAATTCATGAAACTCATAAACTTAAAAGACCTTCTCCAGCTGAAGAAACCCAAGTCGAAATTGAAAATGATTTTTCTTTATCAGAAAGAAAAACTTGGCAAGAACTTTATCAGGAAGGCAGAGAATTAAGTCATCAAGGAGTATATTCTGAAGCTTTAATTAGATTTCAAATGGCAAATCAAATTTTATCCACTTCTCTTGATATTCCAAATCATATTGGAATGACATATTTTCATTTAAAAAAATATGATGAAGCCGAAGAAACTTTTAGAAGTTTGTATGATAAATTTCCCGATAGTATGCAAGTATTAGATAATCTTATTACTACAGTTCAAATAAGAGGCGAAGAATTTGAAGAAAATGGTCATTGTGAATGTGCTATGATATCATATAAAGAACATGGTAGATTGCTTGTTGAAAGAATGGATATAATGGAATCTGTAATTGCTTTACAAAATGAAGAAAAGTCTCAATATGAATCTGCGATGAAATCTTACGAAGAACAAAACAAATCTCTTGTTGAAAAAATAGATGCGACGAAATCATAAATTGCTTAACAGAAATCGAATTTTCTCCTTAATCTTTTTAAATTCACTAAAGTTTCTTTTTTATATGAATGATGTTTCAGAATTATTGGCTGTTATTAAAGAACTTTTAACTGTTGAAGAAAGTGATAACTTTGTTAATGGTAAACACGCTTGTAAGGTTAGAGGAGAATTAAGAGTTTGTTTAAAAGACCTTTTAGAACAACACACAGTTCTTGCGAGTTCATCACCAGTTTATGGTGCAATTAGAGAAACTCCTGGCAGAGTTAGTTGGAAAAGTGTTGCATCATTATTAGTTGAAAAATATCAAGTGCCTAATGATGAACTAGCTCAAATTGAAGAACAATGCAAAACTCCTGGTTCATCTATAAAATATGGAAGAACATCTGATGGTTCATATGCTAATTTAAGACAACAAGAATTTGATTTTTTTACTCCTTGAAACTTTTAGATTATTATAAATTAAGAAAAGTTATAATTCAAATTCATCAATAAATTCTATTATTGTTTTATATTTTTGAAGATAAAGAAATCCTTTGTCTGTTAAAGTGATATATTTTTTACCTTTTTTATCTTCACATTCTCTTATAAATTTTTTTTTAATAAGTTCTTTATAATATTCTGCAAAACTTTGTGAAGAGAGATTAGAGTATCTTAATAACGGTGTGGGCTTTATTGAATTATTTTGTTTTTCAATTATCTTAAGAATATCTTTAATTACTTCCAATCTTTCTCTTTTTTTTACCATTTTATTAATTTTGCAACTTTATGTAATATGTATGCAAATATTCCTATCGAAATTATGTTAAATAAAATTCCTAATTCCATCGGAATAAATAGTTTTGCACCTAGAAAACTTAAATTCACTATCCAAAATAAAGATAAAAGAACATAAATTATGATTAGCTTAGAAAACTTTTTAGATTTTGAATGAGTTTTTAATGCCATTATTAAAGAAAAAATTAATAGTGCTGCTTGTAATATTATAAGTATTAATGGTGACCTAGTTAGTAAAATAATTAATGCTATCATTATTGAAATTAAATGTAATAATAAGTTTATTTCTTTTTTTTTGAATTTTTTCCATATTACACTTAATGTTAAAAAAATAATTGCCATTGTACTAAGATAACTTGTTAAAACTAAGAATAATGGTTGTATTATATGTCTTGGTATGAAAATTCCTTTAGTAAACATTGAAACATTAAATAAAACAAATAAAAATCTAAATGCATAAGCTAATGAAAAAAATAAGAAAGTATTTCTAAAATATTTTATGCCTTGATGTTTAGTTAAACTGAATATTTCCTGAGTTCTTAAATAAATTAATAGTGCTAGAATAAAAATTACTAAAGAGAATATTGTTTCCATTCCTAAAAAATACATATTGATAAAGTGTGGTGGCATTGTTATCTTCTTATTTCTATTTATTTTTATTTTATTTAAAGGTTTATAAAATAAATGGACTTAAAGTGTACATTTTTCCTTCTTTAGTTTTATAAATGAATTTTAATTTAGGTTTATTGTGAAATCATTAATTCAAATTAAAAATGTAGGTAAAAGCTACAAAATGGGAAAAGCAGGAATGCTTGATGTTTTAAAAGGAATTAATTTGGACATTTCACCAGGAGAATTTTTAACAATAATTGGACCTAGTGGTTCAGGAAAAAGTACTATGATGAATATTGTTGGAGCATTAGATATTCCATCTTCAGGTGAAGTTCTAATTATGAATAAAAATATTGCAAAAATGTCGGAATCTTCTCTTGCTGTTTTAAGAGGAAAAACAATTGGTTTTATTTTTCAACAGTTTAATTTAGTTCCAACTTTATCTGCTTTAGAAAATGTTATGCTTCCAATGGAATTTATAGATGTTCCTACTAATGTTGCAAAAAAAAGAGCAACAGAACTTCTTGAAATGTTAGGTTTAGGTGATAGAGTTGATCATAAACCTAATGAACTCTCTGGAGGGCAACAACAAAGAGTTGCGATTGCAAGAGCTTTGTCAAACGACCCACCAATTATACTTGCTGATGAACCCACCGGAAATTTGGATAGTAAAACAGGTATTTTTGTTATGGATTTTTTAAGAAAATTAAATACGAAACAAGGAAAAACTATTATTTTAATCACTCATGATACTTCTTTAATTAAATACGCTCATCGAGTAATACATTTAAAAGACGGGGTTGTGGTTAAGGATGTTTTTTCTAATCATAAAAAGGAGGATAAAAAATGAAACTTATAAAAAAAACAATTATTTTATTAATGGTGGTGCTATGCTTATCTTTTAATGTTTTTGCAGATACATATGAAGATAATTATTCAGTAATAACTTATAATAATGCTTTTTCAGAAGCAAACCTTCAAGTTGTTCAATTAAGGTATGAACCTTACCCTGCAAATCCGGGTGATTATGTTACTGTTTGGATTAAAGCAGAAAATATTGGAAATACTTTTACAAAGGATGCTGTTTTTAAATTAATTCCAGAATATCCTTTTTCATTAGATTCTAGTCAAGACGCGATTAAATCGTTTGGTAATCTTAATACCGAACCTGTTGTTTTGGAATATAAACTTAAAGTTGATGAAAATGCTGTTGATGGAATTAACGAAATTAAAATTGCTTTTTTAGAAGATGGACAAGAAGATAATTGGGGTTATAAAACATTTGATATTGAAGTAGATAATTCTCAAACTGATTTTGATTTGGTAATTCAAGAAATAAGTGGCAATGAACTTTCTATTGCAATTGCTAATACTGGAAAAAACGTTGCATATTCAACAATTGTAAGAATTCCTAATCAAGAAAACTTTAATGTTATTGGAACCGATGGTCAAATGGTTGGTAATTTAGAAGATGGCGATTATACTCTTGTAGGATTTGAAGTGAATAATAATAATCGTAATAGTTTGTTAAATGTTCAAATAGATTATACTGATGAAATTGGAGAAAGAAGAAGTGTTGTTAAGGAAGTTAAGTATCCTTTAACTTTAACTTCATCTTCTGAATTAAATTTAATTAATGGTAGGCCTACAAAACAACAACAGGAAACTTCTTTACTTCAAAAATGGTGGTTTTGGTTATTAATTGTTTTTGTTGCTTTTTTAACTTATAGAATCTATAAGCGTTATAAAATTTTTAGATCTAAAAGAGGGAAATAAAGCAAAATGAGATTAAGGAAAATTTTACAGCTGGCTTGGAATATATTAATTCATAGTAAACTACGAAGTTGGCTTACTATAATTGGTATAGTCATTGGAATTGCAGCTGTAGTTTCAATAGTATCAATTAGTCAAGGTGCTCAAAATAGTCTTGCAAATCAATTCGATGATTTAGGTGCTGATATTATTACTATTACTCCTGGTTATTCAAAGGCTACTGGTTTTATGGGCCCGGTGCGAGGAGGAGGTGGTGCGTCGGAATCATCTGTTGATCAAGAAGATTTGACTGATAAAGATACGCTTGCTTTGAAAAGTCTTACAAATATAAAATATGTTATGGGCAAAGTGTCTGGTACTGCCGAAGTTAAATACTTGGGTGAGTCAGGAGATGTTACAGTAACTGGAGTTGATACTGATGTTTGGAAAGACATGATTACTGATGAATTGGAATCAGGCAGATATTTAACTAAGGGTGATATTTATTCAGTAATTATAGGTTATAAAAGAGCACATTCTTTTTTCGATAATGAAGTTCAAATAAATCGACAAATTTCAATTGAAGGAAAAATATTCAAAGTAGTGGGAATTTTTGAGCAAGGGGAAGATGATAATGCAATTATTATTCCTATTAAAGCGGCAATTGATGTTTTAGATGATGTAGAGGATGGTGAATTTAATTCTATTTCAATAAAGGTCGATAATGAAGAACTGGTAAATGAAACATTAAATGATGTAGAAAAAAAATTAATGTTGTCACGAGGTATATTGAGAGAAGATGAAAAAGATTTTACAGTTTCATCTGTTTTAGAACTTCAAACAACTATAACTCAAACACTAAATACTATGTCCATTTTTCTTGGGTCTATTGCTGCAATCTCTTTACTTGTTGGAGCAGTGGGAATTTCAAATACTATGTTTACTTCAGTATTAGAAAAAACAAAAGAAATTGGAATTATGAAAGCAATTGGTTCGAAAAATAAAGATATTCTTTTGATATTTTTATTCAATTCAGGTATGATTGGTTTTGTTGGTGGATTGGGCGGAGTAATTCTTGGTTCAATTGCTTCAGGTTACATTGGATTGTTAACTTCTAGTAGTTCCTCTGGAGGAATATCGAGAATGTTTGGAACAACTTCATTATCTTTTGAACTTTTGTTATTTGCATTTTTATTTTCAATAGTAATTGGTATGATTGCAGGAGTAATTCCAGCATATCGTGCTTCAAGATTAAAACCTGTTGACGCATTAAGGTACGAATAATGGACTTATAATGTACATTTTTGCTTCTTTGGTTTTATAAACCTTTGAAGTTTAATAAAATAAAACAGAAATCATAGGATTTTTGATTATTACAATTTGAAGTTGTAATGAGACACGCGGAGGTGTGAGAAATGAAAAAAGGATTAATGGCAATTGTTGCATTACTCGTTTTGAGTGTTGTTGCAATTGGTGCGTATGCAATGCCCTTAAACGCAAGAGGCAATGAAGAAATAAAAGAAGCAATTGAAACTGGCGATTATGATGCTTATTTAAATGCATTTAATTATCGACAGCCGTTGAGTGAAGACGATTTTGATGGAATTCATCAAAGACATCAATTAAGAAATTCTCATAAAGAAGAAATGGATCTTGCAATAGAACAAGGTTACGATGCATGGATAGAAGTTGTTGAAGATATGGATCATACGCCCCCAATGTATGAAATGGTTTCCGAAGAAAACTTCGACATTTTTGTAGATTTGCATGAAGCAAGAGAAAGTGGTGACTGGGAAACAGCAAGAACTCTTTCTGAAGAACTGGGTTTTGAATCTGGAAGAATGGGAAGAGGGCATAGAGGAATGCAAATGAATAATTAATTTTTTTTAATTCGACATTAGTCGTGCCAGAAGACTTTCTTCTGGATATTTTTATTCTTCCTCTTGATAATGTTCGCAAATATCTTTTTCAAATTTTTCGTGTTTGGTTAAATCTTTTTTATCTTTTAATTTATCACAATCTATTATTACTTCTTCTTTTATTTTTCTACACCAATCTCCATCAACAAGTTCAAAATCAGGATCTTTTCCACCAACAATTTCCATTGTTTTGTGTTTTTCAGATTTTAACCATGCCATGCTTAAGTAAAGTTAATGTAGTATTTAATTTTTATGTTTATGTATTAAATATTTTATAAAATAATTATAAATATAATTGTAAGAATTAATATAATGTCTAAAAATATTTCAACATAAGATTCGTTATTATATATGTTTAATATTTTGATTTTGACTGTTTTTCCAGTATGGATGTTATCTAGTAATAAATGTGAATAATATCCTATTGTAGTAATTAAAGCAATTTTCCAATTAATAAATGAAAGTATGAGGATAATTAAACTAACAATTAATGCTCCTTTTTTATAATGTATAAAACTTCTTTGATTGTATTTGTGAAACTTTTCTGACATGTTCCATGTTTTAATTAATGAAAATTTATCTTTTTTAGAATGGATAATATGTTTTATATAATGGTCTATGTCAATTACAACTCCAATTACTCCACAAAAAATTACTAATTCTATGGAAATTAAATTAATCTTGTTTAAAATTAATGCGATAAAGAATGGAAATAAAAAGTGTGTATGTGGATTCATATATTTAGATCTGAATTTTTAGTTTATTAATTTTATCATTTGAAAATTCTTAATTAATATACTCCTCTTGATATGTGTCCTTTAGTAAAACCTTTGCTTATTTTTTTGATGTTGATTTTTTCACCATCTAAAATTTTATCATAAATGTCTAACCATTTTGTAACTCTTTTATCTAAATCAAAGTAAAATTGATTTATTCCTTCTTTTTTCAAATTTATAATTGAATCTAATAATGCAATTTGTTTTGAATTAAAAACTTTCCAATAATCTTTTTCTTTAATAACTTTATATTCATATTGTTCATATTTTAGTGAAGATGGGAGAGGATTTTTAGTTGTCATAACAGTAATATTTCCTTGAACTAATACTAAGAAGTCTTTATTTTTAAAACTAGTTAATTCTTGGAAGTTTAATTCTGGGCTAATGATTCCTTTACCAAAAAATTCTAAATCGTAGTCATTAAATAAATTCATTCCGTAATTACAAATTGAATTAAATTTATCTTTAAATCCGAATGAATTAACAATTACTCCTTTGGGATTTATTTTGTTAACTTTTTCTACATATTTTTCAATTTCTTCATCACTAATTATTGTTGGTAAAACTAAATAAAAATCTTTTTTACATCTTTTTTTTGCTTCCATTACGTTTTCACTATCAATATTATAAAAAATTGCTTTAACTCTATCAAATTGGTTTGCTTCTTCAATACTTTTTAAATTGTAAACTTTAACATAAAAACCTTCTTTAGAATTTTTTGGTTCTATTTTTGGTAAAGTAAATTCAACATATTTTCTTTCAATAACAATTGGTTTTTTATTGTTAATATAGTTGTAAGGTTCATAATATATTTCATCAAAAATAATGTTTTGTTTGGATGTTTTATTTTCTTCTTTTGAAAAAAATCCTTCTGTTAATTCTCGTTTAAATGCTGTTTTTATATATTCATAATCATTTTGAGTTATTTCATTGCCATCTAATGCTTTTCTATAAACTAATGCAACTTTTTTTAGATATTCTTTGCTTCTTAATCTTCCTTCAATTTTTAATGAAACTGCACTTATTTCATTTATTTTTTTAAGTAAAGAAAGATCTTTCATACTCATCAAATATTCATCATTATATTCTTTTCTGCAAGGTTGGGCACAAAATCCTCTGTTTCCACTTCTTCCGCCAATAAATGAAGACATTAAACATAATCCTGAAACGCAAAAACATAATGCTCCTTGAACAAATATTTCTACAGGCATAATCTTGCTAATTTCGTTTATTTCTTCTTTGGATAATTCTCTTGGTAAAATTACTCTGTCAACGTATTTTAAGTTTTTTAAATTTTGAACACGAGCTTGAGTTGATAAATGGACATTTAAACCAGGGAAATTATCTTTAATAATTTTTGCAAAAGAAATGTGTTGAATAATTATTGCATCTGCATTTGCTAAGTAAATTTCATTAACTGCTTCAAAGAATTCTTTGATTTCTTGATTTTTAACTAAAGTATTCATGGTAACGTAAACTTTTACGCCATTTTTATGACAATATACTACTGCTTCGTTTAAATCTTCGAAAGAAAAGTTTCCAGCCTTTAGTCTAGCATTGAATTTATTTATACCCAAATAAACCGCATCTGCTCCATTTTCTACTGCAACTTCTAGTTTTTCAAAGTTTCCTGCAGGTAATAGTAATTCCATGGTTAAAGTTATGATGATTACTTTATATAGCTATTGATTCAATTATTCCAAATCTTTATAAGATTATAGAGATTAAACCTCTTTATGAAATGGATGTTAATTATTTTATTACTCATTTTAACTGCTTGTACAACTGGTAATGCTGTTAAAGATATAAATGAAACTGAGTTGCCCGATTGTAAAGAAATAATCTGTAACTCGCCTTATATTAGGTTTGAGTATTCTTGTTGTTTAGATACTGATTCTAATAGTATTTGTGATGATGATGAAGTTAAAGAAAAAAATAATAAGGTTACATTGAATGATGTTGCTAAATTATTTGCTGAATATAGAGAAAATCATGATTATGATAAAATCTATGACCTTTTAATTGAAGAAAAAAGAGATTATATTGATCAGTACGATTTTATTTCTTTATTTCCTGGAATTGAATTTGGTTTTGATAATGTAATTTTAGGCACTGAAGTTGAAAGGAGAGTTGCTGATGATCCAATTGATGAAATAAATGTGAAAAAGGTTTATACTAATAATAGTGTTGTTTATGAAGTTGAATTAACTACGGGTGGAACTATTGAAAAACAATATGATTTTGTTATTGAAAATGATGAATGGAAATTAGATGCTTATGACTATATTATATATAGGAGTTGTTATGCAGTTATTGATTGTAATGATTTTTCTTTTGAGTGTGAAGTAACTTGTAAAGATTCTTTTTCAGAATTAAGTGATGAAGATTCTTTTTTATGTAGGGATGATTTGTGTCATTGTAAATGTATTGATAAAAATGGTTATGGTAGATTCTTTGTGCCCGATGTTGAATAAATTTAAGGGTTGTGTTTTTGTTAATAATTAATTCTTATTTTTAAAAAAATAAAAAAAGTTTATGATACTCTTTTTGGTAGAGTAATTGTAAAATTAGTTTTATGAATAATTAAAGAAAAGCACGTCACAGCTCTTTTTATTTTTGCTTTCTTTATTTGATATTCTTTTATTTTATTTAATTATTCATTTTATTTCATATTTTTCATTTAGTATTCATTTTTTCTTTTTCCCATGTCCAAATCAGTAAGGAATGTTCTTTTTCTTCTTTTTCGTTTTGGTAGGCGTCAATAACTGCGACTCTATTAAAGTCATATACTTTAATAAGATTAGTTATATTTTCAATTTCTCGAGATTCACAGTCCTTTTTAAAAAATTCATTTTCTCGTGCATAGGGTTTTTGAAGAGTTTGTTCTAAATTTTCAGGATTTTCACTAAATCCTTTACCTTTTGCCTGTTGAGAATAAATTAAACAATCCATGCCAGACATCTCTTTTAAACGCTCATCTGCATTTAGATATGTTCTAAGACACGTTTTTCCATGTATGAAAAAATATTTAAATAATTCTTCATAATGTGATCTGTTTTGATTAACATCATATAAACATTGGATGTCTACATATTGTTGACGACAACAAGATACTTCTGGAAAAACTAAAGCCGCATAATCTGCATTTTTACCTTCAACAATTTTAAATTCATCGATATTTAAAATGGTTTTAGTAAAATCTTCATTTAGCCAAAATTGAACAAATTCAGTATTTATTTCATTTGATCTTTCTTTATTAAAAAAAAGATCTAATCCTTGATTATTAATTTTTTTTTCCCTGGTGTAAATCTTTTTATCTATTTTCCATATTTCGTCTTTTTTTTCTCTTTCTGCTTCTCGTCTTAATTTTTCTTTTTTTTTGTTCATTTGTTTTAAATTCATTTTTGCACCTCTTTTGTTTCTTTACTACTGTGAAGAGACGGTTCAATATAACTGTTTGTGTCCACATTTGTGGATTCAAATCAAAAACTATTTAAATGATATTACATTTATTCTATTATGGATACTACAATTCTCGAGGATATTGGTTTAACTCAAGTTGAAATTAAGGTTTTTCTTGCATTAATTGATTTGGGTTCATCAAATGCGGGAGACATTATGGAGAAAACAGGACTCCAAAATACTACTGTTCACAGAGCATTTCACTCTTTGGCTGGAAAAGGATTGCTCACTTACATCTTAGTTAGTAAAAAGAAAAATTATCAAGCAGTTGACCCTGATTTACTTCTAACACACTTAGAAGAAAAACGTGCAAATTTACAAAGTATAATTCCTGAATTGAAAGAAAGAATTAAAGCATCGGGTTCTAAACCACAAGTAATTGTTTATCAAGGAGTTAAAGGAGCTAAAGAGCTTCTTCATCAAATGCTAGACACAGATTCAAAGGAATATGTGGCTTATGGAGGAAATCAAACTAATGTTAATCTTTTCGGAGATTTCTTTTGGAAGAACTTTCATAATAAACGTTATCAAAAAAAAATTAAAGCAAAATTAATTTTTCATAATTCATTAAAACATTGGGTTCCCATTCTTAATAAATATCCATTAACAGAAGTCAAAACTACTAAGCATATATTTGAACAAATGACTGAAACAGTAATCTGTGGAAATAAAGTTGCAATACTGGTATATTTGCCTAAACCGTTTGGTGTTCTTATAGACGAAAAAACAGCTGCCGATTCATATAGAAAATTCTTTGATATATTGTGGAGTTCATCGACATAAAAGAACAAATGGCAAAATTCAATCATAAAACTTTTAAACAAAATATATTTTATTAATATAATGGCAAAAGTTTATTTTTCAAAAGACGTTAGTAAATTAATTAATTTTCTTCCTAAATTTAATGGTAAGACTGCTGTAAAAGTTCATTTTGGTGAGAAAGGAAATTCTCGTTTTGTTAAACCTGAGTTAATTAAAGTAATAACTGATAAATTGAATGATTTTTATCTTACTGATACTAATACTTTGTATGCTGGACAAAGATTAAATTCAAAAGATCATTTACAATTAGCTAAAAAACATGGTTTTGGTAATTTTCCATTATTAATTAATGATGATGAAGTTCAAATTGAAATTAATAAAAATATTTTTTCTAAAGTTAAAATTGGAAAAACAATTGCTTCTGCTGATTCAATGGTTGTTGTATCACATTTTAAAGGACATATCTTGTTTGGTTTTGGTGGGGCATTAAAGAATATTGGAATGGGTTGCGGCTCGAGAGGTGGAAAGTTAGAAATGCATTCGAAAATTAAACCTTCAGTTGATTCTTCTTGTATTGGTTGTGGTAAATGTATTGAAAATTGTTCTGTAAATGCAATTAAATTAGTTGATGGTATTGCAGAAATAAATAAAGATATTTGTACTGGATGTGCTAAATGTATTGGTGTTTGTCCAACAAGAGCAGTAAAGATACCATGGCATGGCGCAACATCTAATGAAGCGCAAGAAAGATGTGCTGAATATGCATTTGGTGCTACAAAAAATAAGAATTGTGTTTATTTTAATTTTGTTATTGATATTACTAAGGATTGTGATTGTGCTGCTGACTCTGAAATTATCGGTAGTGATGTAGGAGTTTTATTTTCAAAAGATCCAGTAGCAATAGATCAAGCAGCTTATGATTTAATTGTTAAAGAACAAGGTGATATTTTTTTAAAAAATACGAGTGTGGATGGTACTCATATATTGAAATATTCTGAAGAGATAGGTTTGGGTTGTAAGGATTATGAATTGGTTGTTATAGAATAAAAAGAATGTTCTTTTGTACTTTTATTTTTTATCTTTAATAAAATCCCTTTTCGGTTAGGATTTAAAATTAAATTTTTCAATAGTAAAACCTAAACGTTTATAACTAAAAAGTAATTATTTATCTAGTTTTTGGGAGTTTAAATTAAACAAATCTCAGTTTTTAAAAAAATGAAAGAAATTAAAGGAGAACTTGAAAAAAGAATAGATCAATACAGCCTAGCTTTTGCTCAGTTACCTGATTCTATACTTATTACAGATTCTAAATTCAATATAGTTTCAGTTAACAAGCCATTTGAAGAACTTTTTGGTTATACTTTGGAAGAAATTGTAGGAAAAACACCTGACATGTTAAATGGTGAGCCAAATTCAGAAAAGATTCAGCGAAAGATTTATGATGATATTGCTACTGGTGCCTGGAGAGGTTCTTTTGAAAATGTAAAAAAAGATGGTAGTACATTTACTTGTGATATGACTATTTCAGCATTAAAAGATGAACAAGGTGAACTATTTGCTTATGTTGGGACTCAAAAAGATATTACTGAACGTAAGAAAGCAGAATTAGAATTAAAAGAAAGTGAGCAAAATTTAAATTCATTAATCTTTTCGATGATTGAAGGCTTTTGTGTTCATAAGCTTATTCGTGATGAAAATGGTATTGCAGTTGATTATAGAATTGTGAGTGCAAACCCTGCGTATGAAAAATATACTGGAATAAAAATAGAAGAAGTTGTAGGTAAGTTAGGAACAGAAGTTTATGGAGCTAAAGAAGCTCCTTTCTTAGAAAGATATGCAAGAGTTATTGAAACAGGAGAACCAGATTTTTTTGATGTTTTTTTTGAACCTCTAGGCAAGCATTTTGATATTTCAGTTTTTTCTCCAGAAAAAGATGTTTTTGTAACTACATTTAATGATATCACTAAAAAAAAACAATCAGAACAAGAATTGAAAGAAAGAAATAAGGAACTTAATGGACTATATAATCTAGGACAATTAGTAGAAGAAACTAGAAGTTTAGATGAATTATTGCCCAGATTAGCAAAAGAAATTATCTCTCCAAGTATGAAATTTTCAGATAGAGTTCATATAGGATTCCAACTTGACAAAAAGGATTATATCACCTGTCATGAACACAAAGCGAACGAGATTCCATATTCTCTTTCTGCACCCATTTTAATTAAAGGAAAGCAAAGAGGCCAATTAATAGTTGGTTATTTGGAAGATTTACCTTTTGAAAAAGATTTTGAGAAAAAACTTGTTGATAGTTATGCAAACAGTTTGGGAAAGACTATTGAAAGATTTGAAGCAGAACAAGAATTGAAAGAAAGCGAAAAAAAGTATAAAAGATTATTTGAATCTTCTAGAGACGCTATTATGACTTTAAATCCTCCTTCTTGGTTATTCACTGCAGGAAATAAATCTACTTTAGAAATGTTCCTATGTGAAGATGAAAATGATTTCATTTCAAGAACACCTGATAATTATTCGCCAGAATATCAGCCTGATGGAGAATTATCTAGTACAAAATCTATAACTATGATAAACCGAGCGATGAAAGAAGGATCTTATTTCTTTGAATGGAGTCATAAAAAATCAGATGGGCAAGAATTTCCAGCAACAGTTCTATTAAGCAGAATTGAAGAAGATGGCCTAAAATATTTACAAGCTACAGTCAGAGATATAACAGACAGAAAAAAATCAGAACAAGAATTAAAAGAAAGTAAGACGAAATACAAGGCCTTATTTGAATCTAATCCTGATGGGATAATCACAGTAGATATTACCACAAAAAAATTCACCTACGTTAACCCCTCTGTATGTAGTATGTTAGGGTATACTCAAGAAGAGTTAGTGGGTATGGGTGTGATGGATATTCATCCAAAAGACGATTTGGAACATGTAATCTCTGAATTTGAGGCTCAGGGAAGAGGAGATAAAACATTAGCTAATGGCATTCCTTGTTTAAAAAAAGATGGCACGATAATATATGCCGATGTCGCATCAGCCCCTTATTATAGAAAGGGAATTAAGTATAATATTGGCTTTTTTAGAGATATCACCGAACGTAAAAAAACAGAAGCACAACTTATTGAAGCACAAAAGATGGATTCTATTGGAAATCTTGCAGGGGGTATAGCTCATGATTTTAATAATCTTTTAGCAGCTTCTATGGGTTATGCTGAGTTATTATCACAAGAAGAGAATCCAATAAAGAAGAGAAGATATATTGATAGGATTTTAGTAGCAAATGAACGTATGGAAGAACTTACACAAAAATTACTTGGTTTTGCTAGAAGGGCGGATACAACTAAACAAGCTGTAAATTTAAATCAGGTTGTTAATGGAGCTTATTCTTTGCTTGAAGTTAATGAAAAAGGTATTGATTTAGAAATAAATCTTGGAGATTTAGTTACAATAGATGCAGATCAGACACAAATGATGCAGATTGTGATGAATCTGTGTGTTAATTCAATTGATGCAATGCAAGAACATGAAACATTATCTATTAATACTTATACTTTAAATGGAAGAGTACATCTAAAAGTAACTGATACAGGTTATGGTATGGATGAAGAAACACTTAAACATGTTTATGACCCATACTTCACTACAAAAAAAACTGGAGAAGTAAAAGGCACAGGACTTGGTATGGCTAGTGTTTATGGAATTGTTGTTGATCATAATGCGCAAATAACTATTGATTCTGTTGTTGGAAAAGGAACAACCGTCGAGATTAGTTTTCCTAGTGGAGAAAAACCGTATAAAGTTAGTGGGGATAGTTATCAAGAAACGGGGAGAGAACTAGATGGTGCTCAAATTTTATTAGTTGAAGATGATGAACAAGTAGGGGAAATGCTTACTGATATGTTACCTCTCTTGGGATATGAGTTGATATGGGCAAAAACTGGTGAAGAAGCTGTTGTTATGTTTAAAAAAAATCAAGATATTATTCATGCTGTGATTTTAGATTATAAGTTGCCTGATTTTAATGGCGATAAAGTTTATACTAGGATGAAAGAGCTTGCAGATATTCCTACTTTAATGGTGTCAGGGTTTGCTGTTGATAAAGCTCAGGCATGTTTAGATTTAGGGGTAAAAGAATTCTTAGGAAAACCATATCGTATGGGTGAATTGTCTAGTGCATTGGAAAGAATAATGAGTTAAAGAATTAATTATATCTGGCTATTTTAAAGAAAGTGCTTAAGAAATTTTAGAAGATGAAGCATTAGAATTTTTAATGAAACTTTTTGATAAAGATTAGATTTCTCAAACTTTGAACGAAATGTTGCAATGATAATGTATTATATTCTTCGAGATTAATATATAAAGAAAAAAGTACGCCACAGCCCAGATTTGAACTGGGATATCCTTGCGGAAACGAGCTTTCCAGGCTCGCGCAGTACCAGGTTGTGCCACTGTGGCTTAACAACTAGGGACTATATTCCATTTATAAAATTTGTCATTTTCCTCTAGAAATAACGAAAAGTTTAAATACTAGTTTGCTCAGAGGATAAACAGACGTTAAAAAACGTTATGAAACCTTTTTTTGGTTTCGGCCAAAAAAGTTTATGCTTTTTTGAGTAAAAAACATGTGGGGGTATTAACATGGCACAAAAAGTAGAAAAAGTAGGAGTTAAAAAAGAAAAAGGACATCTGTATTTCGTAGATAAGAATGGTGATGTTTCTAGAGCAGTTATGGCTAGAGGCGGAAGAAAGAAAACAGGAAAAGCAAAAAAAGAAAAAGTTGCTAAAGTTGGCGTTAAAAAAGAATCCGGTTATCTATATTTCATTGATAAAGCAGGAGACATATCAAGAGCTAAAATGGCAAGAGGCAGAAAATAAGCCTCTCTTTTTTTATTTTTTATTAAACAAATGAAATATTTTAAGGGTTTTATTGCGGGCATGATTTTACCAGCAGTAATTTCACCCTTTGTTATTTCATTTTTCATTCTACAAAATGAATTAATCGCAGTTCAAAAACTTCCATTTATATTTTTTGGTCCTATTTTGTGGGGATTGTGGAATGTTTTATTTTTAACAACTAAGAAAAAAGTTCCTATTCAAGACAGAAATGTTAAAATTGGTGTTTATGGTGCAGTTTATGGTCTGTTAACTGTTTTGATTAATGCATTATATTTTGAATTCACTTCAATTATTCCTTCATTTTCAGATTCATTTATTATTTGGGCAGTAATATTTTATCCAATAGTTTTATTTTTTGCATGGAAATATATAGTAAATGCATTAAATATGATACTTGAAATATATTAATTAAATAAAAAGAGGTGTTTTATGGTATTAAGAATAGCGATTAATGGGTTTGGAAGAATTGGGAGAATGGTTTACAAAGCTTCTTTATCAAATTCTAAGATTGAAGTTGTTGCAGTTAATGATTTGGGTGACAAAAATTTAATGGCACATTTGTTAAAATATGATTCAATACAACCAGTTAATGTAAAAGATGTTAAAGTAAAAGGTGACTATTTAATTGTTAATGGAAATAAAATTCAAATGTTTTCAGAAAAAGAGCCTAATAAACTTCCTTGGAAAGATTTAGATATTGATGTTGTTTGTGAATCTACTGGATTTTTTAGAACTAAAGAAAAAGCATCACTACATTTAGATGCTGGTGCAAAGAAAGTATTAATTTCTGCTCCTGCTAAAGGCGACAAACCAGTTAAAACAATTGTTATGGGTGTTAATGACAATTTAATAAAAAAATCCGATAAAATTTTGTCTAATGCTTCTTGTACTACAAATTCACTCGCTCCAATGGCAAAAGTTCTTAACGATAATTTTAAAATTGTAAAAGGTTTTTTTACAACAGTTCATGCTTATACTGTTACACAAAATATAGTTGATGGACCTCATAAAGATTGGAGAAGAGCAAGAGCAGCAGCAATGAATATTATTCCTACTTCAACGGGCGCTGCAAAAGCTGCAGAATTAGCTTTGCCTTCATTAAAAGGTAAATTGGATGGAATTGCAATGAGAGTTCCAGTTGCTGCAGGTTCAATTACTGATTTGTCTGTAAATGTTTCAAAAAATGTAACTCTTGATCAAGTTAATAATGCTTTTAAAATGGCAGCAAAGAAAATGAAGGGAGTTTTAAGTTATTCAAAAGAACCTTTAGTAAGTTCTGACATTGTTGGTAATAGTTCTTCAGTTATTTTTGATTCGGAGTTGACAAAAGTTAATGGTAACCTGATAAAAGTTTGCGGATGGTATGACAATGAATGGGGTTATAGTAATAGAATGATTGATATTATGTCAAAGATGAGGTAAAAATGAGTGATGATTTCAAAAAAAATTTAGCCTATTGGATTGGGATTGCAGCAATTATTTTTACTGTAATTATGATTTTAATTCAGGTTTTAAAATGAAGAATGATGGTTTACAATTCCTTTCTATTGTTATAAGTAGTTTGGCATTGTTGTACATACTATTTGTTAATGTTTTTCGAGAATCTTTTATTGTTAATGATTGGATTGTAGTTAGTGTCGATTTAATAGCTAAAATAATTATTGAGATGGTGTTATTATCAAGAAAATGAAATCATTAAAGAATATTAAACTTCAAGGGAAAAAAGTCATCGTTAGGCTTGATTTAGATATTCCAATTAAAAATGGAAAGATTACAGATGATACAAGATTAAAAGAATCTTTGCCTACATTAAAACTTCTTAAAAAAGCTAAGCAAGTAATTATTATGGGTCATTTAGGAAGACCTAAAGGAAATGAAAAAAAATATTCTCTTGGGCCAATTGCTTTAAGATTGTCTAAATTACTTAATGTTAAAATAAAACTTGGAATTCCAAAAAATGAAAAGTATGTTATGTTGGAAAATTTAAGATTTGATTCAAGAGAAAAAACTAATGGTTTATCTTTTGCAAAAGAACTTGCTTCTTATGCTGATATTTATGTTAATGATGCATTTGCTACTAGTCATCGAAATGCTGCATCAATAACTGGAATTACTAAATACTTGCCTTCTTATCCTGGATTAAAAGTTGAAAAAAACATAAAAGAAATTCCTAAATTAATTAATAATCCTAAGCATCCTTTTATTTTAGTTTTAGGTGGAATAAAAATTGACAAATTAAATATTTTAAAGAATTTAGTTAAAAAAGCAGACGCAGTTTTAATTGGAAGTGCAATGGTTTTTGCTTTTATGGGAAAAAGATATAATGAAAATGAAATTAAACTTGCTAAACAAATACTTAAATCTGCAAAAAGAAAAATTATTTTACCAATAGACGTTATAATGGATAATAAAAAAACTATTGATGTAGAAAAAATTCCTATTAAAAGAAAAGCATATGATATTGGTCCAAAAACTATTTTGATATATTCTGAAATGTTAAAACAAGCAAAAACAATTGTTTGGAATGGTCCACTAGGTTTTTATGAAGGTGGTTATACTAAATCTACCAAAGCTTTAGCAAAAGTAATTACAAATTCAAAAGCAACAACAATTATTGGAGGAGGAGATACTACTCATTGTTTAAAAAATAGTTTAGAAAAAGTAACTCACTATACTACTGCCGGTGGTGCTTTTTTACAATTAGTTTCTGGAAAAGAATTAATAGGAATTAAAGCGTTAAGAATAAACACTAATGCTTAATCTTGCTTCGCTTCCTACTTCATCATTTCTTATTTTAAGTTGTCTTAATTTATCAACTAATTTATGTCTTCCGATTTTAGTAAATCCCCATTGTTTAGTGTCCATGTTAAATCCTAATCCAATTCCGCCATACTTTTTGCTAAATGCACTACTCATGTCTTCAAATCTTTCTTTTCCTCTTTTATCGCTGTATCCTTCGACTTTGAATAAAACATTTTGTTGCATTAAAGCACCTACTGATTCTTTGTCAACAATTTCAAAAACGTCTTTTGGTAGACCGTTATTAAAAAGTGTAGATTCATATGCCGCTTGAACATTACTTTTTAGTGTCTTACTAAAATATGCAGGTTGTGTTTCAGTTTTTATTCCCATTAATAATTCATTAATTGAATTTTTATCAATTTTTAAAGAATGAGCTCTTGTTTTAGTATAACCCTCAGGACAGTATTTACTAACAAATTCTAATTGATTAATTAATTCATTTTTAACGTCAGACAAAGTTAAGTATTCACTTAGTTTTGCAATTTCTCTTTTAACACTTTCTGGGTTAACATGAGAAAAATTTCCACCAGTTTTAACTGCTCCTTGAACTTCTTTAACTCTAAAGTCTAAACCCACCCAAGATTCATAAATTTTATGTCCTTTTGCTTCATTTAATAATTGTTTATTTGCTTGATATTCAACCATTTCTTTTGAATCTGAAATTGTTTGAACACATCTTGAATATTTCAAACTGTTATATTGTTGTTCAATTTTCGCAGCATCTTCTGGATTAATGTATTTAGCTTGATTAATTGCTTTTAGTTCGTTAGGCATTTCCATTTCAAGAACACTTTCTAAACTAAATATCCAGTCTAATTGTTCTTTTGTTTGTCCTGCAACTTCAACATGATCTTTTACAACATTGAAATATTTCATTATTAAGGGTTTATCCCCTTTAGCAATCTCTTTTGAAACTAAATTAAATTTAGAAGATTCAACCATTTCATCTTTCATTTTTTCAGTAAATTTATGATAGTTTGATAATGTTGTTTTTGCAACTCTTGCTCTAGTTTTTTGTTTATCAGATGCCTCTTTGTTTGTTTTCACATAACTGTTTGCTAATCTGTCAATTACTTGCGCTAAACTAATTCCTGTTGTTTTTTCAAAGTCAATACCATTAATATATCTGCCTTTCATAATGTCTAATTTTAATTCATCATCTTCAACTGTTTTGCTCATTCTTATTTGTTGAACTGTAGTGTAAAATTCACTAATTACTTCTTTTGAATAACGCATAGAAACTCTTTCACATAAATTTGCCCAAGCTTTACCTTGTCCTAATTCAGTTCTTTTAAAGACACTTTCTAATGGAGTAAATTTGCCCCAAAGTAATAGTTCCGGATGTGTTTCATTAAATTCTTCATTTGTAGCTTTTGCATGATCTCGTCTATTAAGATATTGTTTCCATTCTATTTTTTCTTTATCCCATAATGGTTTTGTGTCTTTGATTGCTTCTGTTAATGTTCTCCATTCTTCAAAGTAATCTGTTAGTACTTCTCTATTGAATATTTTTCTTTTTTCTTTAATTCCCGGAAGAGCTCTTTCAATTGATCTTGCTTCAACAGGCTTTAAGAAATCTTCATTTAATGCATCATCTAACGTGTAATGTTTATTTTTTCTAGTAAATGGTTCTCTTCCTTTTTTTGTTAACCTTGTAATATATAATTTTGAATCAAAGTCATATTCATCATTTCCTTGTTCCCTTAAGAATATTCCATCATCTCTAAATGTTCTTCCTGAAGCTTCTGCTTTCATCATTCTATTTTCTAAAATCCATGAAAAGAATAATGCGTGATCTTTTGGTGTCATATCAAAATAATTTTTAGTATATTTAACAACAACTTCTCTTATTTTTGGATCTTTTATTTTATCTAATTCTCCTACTGCATAATTTACCATACTTCTACTATTATTTTGATTAAGATTAAATTCTAATCCTTCAATATCTCCATTTAGAATCATTTTCGAGTAATCTGCTAAAACTTCACTATTTGCTAATTCATAAGCATTTATTCCTGCTTCATCAAGCATTCCTATCAATGTTTCATTGTTATTAAGAATTCCGTCAATTGAATCTTCTAGATCTTTTTTTCTTTGTCTTCTAATTCTATTTTTAGCTTGTTCTGATTCAAATTTTACTAAGTCACCAGTACCTAGTTTTTCATCTAATTTTAAAAGTAAATTGAAATGATCGTCTCCTGCTTGTATTGGGTCACGAATTTGGCTAGTTGTTTGTCCTTGAAAGTCAGTATGTTTCCATCTAACATAAGTAACTTTAGAAAGTCCTTGTCCACAATAACATCTTCCTATTTCATCTCCTTCTTTATAATCTGCTACTTTAAATGTAAATTTTCCATCGATTTTTTTTCCGGTTTTAGCTCTAAATTTTGCTAAGAAATTTCTTAAAAAACTTAATGATGTTGTATTTCCTAAACTACTATAATTTTCACATAATTCTAAAAATTCTTTTCCTTCTTGAGTTTTTAAATCGCACCCTTGTTTTATTTCTTTTAATACTTTTGTAGTCATTTTAACCCTCCTAATGATTATTATTATTTTAACTTTTACTATATTCTATTGTTAATCAATATAAAAGGTAGGGGTGATACAAATCACCACAACATTTAAATAAGATTTAACGTTTAATACAATTATGGATGCATTAGGAGCTGCTGGCTTAACAAAAAATGAAGCAAAATTGTATAAGATTTTATTAAAATGGACTTCTGGTAATGTTACTGATTTATCAAGAGCATCAGGAATACATCGAAGAAGTGTTTATGATGTTTTACAAAGATTGGCTGATAAAGGTTTAGCATCTTATATTGTTAAGGACGGTGTTAAGAAATATTTAGCTAATAATCCTGAAAGATTAAAAGAAATTGTAGATGAAAAAAAGAATCTTATAAGTGAAGAACTTCCTAATTTAATTGGTATGTTTAAACAAAATACCGAAAAAAAAAGTACTCAGTTTTTTATGGGGAAAAAAGGTATTAAATACATTCTTGATGAGCAATTAACACTTAAGCATGAAATTTTAGTTTTAGGTGGAAGTAATATTGCTCAAGAAATGCTTAAATATTATTTTCCAAAATATGACAATATAAGAAAAGAAAAGAAAATCCCTATCAAAATAATTTATTCTGGAAAAAAACAAAAAAAACATAAAAGTGTTTTATCTCAAGTTAAATATATGCCTGATGGAATGGGTGGTGAAATGGCGCTTAATATTTATGGTAAGAATGTCGCTTTAATAATGTGGAATGAAGATAATCCTTTTGCTATTTTGATCAATCAAAAAGAAGTTGCAGACAATTTTAAAGACTATTTTCAGTTCATTTGGGACAAACTTTAGAATAATTATACAGTATCACTATTTTAAAACACTACTTTTCTTACAACAATTCTTATAAATGAATTATTCGATTTTTAAATGGGGGGATAAAATGCACAAGAAAATTTCAATTGAACATTTACCAAAATTAGATAAAGTATTAAGAATCACATTTTCATCTATCAAAAAAGACCTTATTGAGTCTAAAGAAGAGTTTTCTCAATTGGATGAGAAGGTTGAAAATTCATTAACATTGTTTAGACAAAGACTTAATGATTTTAATGATTCTATTTGGAAAGAATTAAAGAAAAAAACCGATTATATGGATAATGAATTAACTGTTAAAACAACTTTTTTAGAAAAACAATTGAAAGAATTGGCAGATTATACTGAAAAATTCATTGAAACTACTAATTTAAAAGTAACTTCCTGGAATAAAAAAATTAAAAGTATTGATGATAATTCTGCAAGAGCTACTGAAATTGGTACTGAACTTAAAAAAATTAAGTTTCTTAGGGCTGATTTAGAAAAAATCAAAATTTTAGAAAAAGAAATTAATAATTTATCGGAAATTCATATAACTAAAAAGGATTTTAAGAAAGCAAATGATGATTTAGATAAAAAGTTAAATAAAAAAGTAGATGCTTTAAAATTAAATCATGATGTTTTTAAAAATGATTTTGAAAAAAATTCAGATACGTTAAGAGGCGAAGTAAGTGATAAAGTTTCAGGTATGGAATTGGAAGTTAAGCACTTTTCTAAAACTCTTAATTCTGAAGTTACTAATTTAAAACAAGAATTTGATACTAAACTAAAAGAAAAAATTTCTTTAACAAATCTTGAAGAAGATTTTGGAAAAAGATTTACTAAATTGGAAAAGTCTTTTTCTTCTGATAAAGTTGTTTTAGAAAAATCTGTTGAAGATTTAAAAAAGCAATTTGAAAAAGATAACAAAAAAGCTCTAGCAGCTGCTCAAGAAAGTTTTATCGACACTTCAAAAACTGAGATTAAAAAAGCACTTGTCGACGTTACTAAAAATGTTAATGAGGGGACTGTTTCAGTAAAAGACATTAAGTCAGATCTGAATAAGATTTCAAGGGCAGTAGATATTCTTAAATCTCGTGTTTCAAATATTGAAAGTAATAAGGATACAAAACCAATAAAAGATACAAATAAGAAAGAAAAAGTCTTAGATAAAAAAGAAGAAAAAGAAAAACCAAAATTAAAAGAAAAAAAACCCAGTTTTTTGAAAAAAATAGTTGATTTTTTAATTGAAGATATTGAAGAAGATAAAGATAAAACTCTTCAAGAATTTGATAGAAAAAAAGGCGATAAGTTTGAAATTAAAGAAATAAAAGAATTAAAAGAGTAAACATTATATATTTCTTAATTTATTTTTTATTTAATGAGAAAATACAAGCCTAAACCTGAACATATTGTAAAAACTGCTAAAGAAAGAATAAATGAATTGTTTGAATTAGCAGAATCTAATGAATCTTATGCAAATAGATATGTTTCAATGGCAAGAAAAATTTCTATGAAATATAAAGTTAAAATTCCTAAAGAGTTAAAGAAAAGATTTTGTAAGCATTGTTATAAATATTTAAGACAAGGAAAGAATGTTCGAGTTAGAAGAAATGAAAAGGGTATTGTTTATACTTGTTTAGAATGTAATAAGCAAATGAGATTTCCAATTAAGTAATTTTTCTCATAACTTTATATAGTTATTATAAAACACTAACTTTCAAATACAACAATGTTTTTAAACCAATTTCCTTATTAGTAATATATGGGGGCAAAGAAAACAATTAAGGACTTAAATAGGAGCTTAAAAAATTCTTTTTCTAGAATTAAAGAAGATGTTGTTTCATTAAAAAAAACAAGAAAACAATTATCTAAAGAAGTTAATAATCTTAATTTAAAACAAGTTGAATTTGATAAGGATGTTGCAAAAAATGAAGATATTCATAAAATGCAATTGAAAGTTGAAAATATTGCCTATGAACAAAAATCTATAAAGGAATTTTCAGATATTCTTGCTTTTTTGAAAAAAGAGTCAGTTATGAAAAGAGAATATGATAGGGCTCATAATAAAACTAAAAATGAAGTTAGTTCTTTGAGAAAAGAAGTTGATAAAATTAAAAAATCAAGAGATATAGTTAAAGAAGCAAGAGTAATTCAACTTGAAAAGAGTTTAATGAAAATTGATGATGTTAAAAAAGAAATTTTAGACGATGTAAAAAGAAAGTATTTGACTGCAGAAGAAGTGGCAGCAGAAATAAATCCTTTGAAAAAAGAGTTTTTAGATCTTTATAATAAAGTTAACAAAGTTACTAGGGAAGTATTATCTTATCCTAAATTGAAGTTTTTTGGTGATGTAATGTTATTAATTGCAATAATTAGTTTAGCGGGTGCTGGAATATCATTATATTTTAATTATTACTTTGCAGCTAATTTTTTGGGTATAGAAGCTTTGATATTTTTCATTATTGGAATTATTGTTATGTTGATTCATAAGATGAGTATTAGGTAAAATTTTTAAACTATTCTTTAATTAATTGTATTTATGTATGATTTAGAGCTTGAAAAAATAATAAGTAATATTAAAAAGGAAAAAGCTAAACTTGTTTGTATTCAATTGCCTGATGGTTTAAAACCTAAAGCAAATGAGATTCAAGAAGCAATTGAAAGTAAAACTGATGCTAAAGTAGTTATTTGGTCTGGTTCTTGTTTTGGTGCATGTGATGTACCTTTAGAATTAAAGAGTTTGAAGATTGATTTAGTTGTGCAATTCGGTCATAGCGAATTGGTAAGGTAGCCTGTAAACCTCTAGAAAGTTTGTAATTAAATAACTACTGGTCACTGGACAAGTTCTCACATAGAGTATTTAAATGAATTTCAATTTTAATATTGTATGAAATTTAATTTAAACAAAGTTGAGTTTAGTAAAAATGACTTAAGAAAAGGAATAAAGATTCCAACTAAACTAACGAAAGAACTTGCTCATTTTATAGGAATTCATATGGGTGATGGTCATTTGAGTAAAAGGAAGAATGGATATAGAATTTGTTATTCTGGTCATTGGATTAATGAATTGAATTGGTATCAAAATTATCTTTTTGTTTTGATTAAGAACTTGTTTAATAAAGAAGTTGGTCCTGTTAAAGGACATGATTGTGTTCAAATAAATATTAATTCTAAAGCTATTCATTTTTTTTTTAGTAAAGTGTGTGATTTACCAGTGGGATCAAAGTCTAATTGTGATTTTCTAAAATTTATTAAAAATGGTTATTTATCTATTAAAAAAGCTTTTTTGAGAGGATTTGCCGATACTGATTTTTCATTAGTTTTTAAAAATCGACATAAAAATATCAATTATTATCCTGTTATTGATTGTGCTATTTCCAATAAAGTTCTTAGAGATTCACTTGTTAATTTAATTGAATCAATTGGTTTTAAAGTTTATTCTAATGAAAGATTGAGAAAAAGAAAAAATAAAGTTAATGCTTCTTATTATTTTCAAATTAATGGAGTTAAAGCAATTGAAAAATGGATGAAGGAAGTAGGTTTTACTAGTTATAATCAACTGACAAAGTATTGGCTTTGGAAAAAACAAGGTTTTGTTCCTTCAAAAACAAATATTAATTACAGGTTAGAAGTATTGAAAATAAGTTTAATAAAATAAAATGCGCCCCCGACCAGATTCGAATTCACCGTGACTTTCTTGCAAAAATCACTCTGGTGACCTTGCGGTTAACAGCCGCACGCTCCACCTACTGAGCTACGGAGGCACATTACATTGGATTTTTAAACGCTTTATAAAATTTTCTGTAATTTAGAAAGAAATTGGTTTTTTTAATTAAATTTATAAATTAATTTATCTAACTATTTGTTTATGACTAAATTTGGCATTATTGGAGCAATGGATGATGAAATTGAAATGTATTTAGAATATATTCAAGATAGAAAAGAAACTAAATGGAACATATTTACTTTTTATGAAGGTAAGTTTCAAAATCACGATATTGTATTAGTTAAATCTGGCGTTGGAAAAGTATTTTCTTCAATGGTATGTCAACATCTTATTGATGAATTTAATCCCGATATGATACTTTTCACTGGTGTTGGAGGCTCATTAAACAAAGAACTAGAAATTGGCGATGTGGTTGTTGGTGTTGATTCTGTACATCACGATTTTAATGCAATTCCTTTGGGTTTTAAAAGAGGTCAAATATCTTATACTGATTATAGATTTTTCAATGCTGAACAAAAATTAATTGATTTAGCTTTTAAAACAAAATTAGAAAAAAATAAGATTATAAAGGGAAGAATTCTTACGGGGGATCAATTTTTTACACAAAAAGATAAAGCAGAACATAGTTATTTGGTTGAAGAACTTAAAGGAGACTGTATTGAAATGGAAGGTGCAGCAGTTGCTCAAGTATGTAATATTAACGAAGTGCCACATTTAATTATTAGAACTGTTTCTGATAAGGCAGATGGTACTGCAGTAGAAGATTATAATAATTTCAAATCAATTGTTGCAATGAATTCTTTTAAAATTGTTGAAAATATTATTAAAACTTTTTTATAACATTAATTTTTGATTTTTTTTATTTATCCCAAAGTTTAAATACTAGATAAATAATTAAATATTTCATGTATAAAACATCAAAAGAAAGCAGGATAGAATTAAAATTAAGGTTGATGATTGTTTTCGGATTTGTTTTTCTTTTGTTGTTAATTGGCACATTCTTTTATCACTTTATGGAAGGTTGGACTTTTTCTCAATCATTATATTTTTCTACAATTTCATTAGTTTCAAGAGGATTTTTTGATTTATATCCATCAAATATTTTCTCTGTAATCTTTAGTGTATTTTATTTGTTAATTGGTGTGGGAATTATGATTTATGCTGTTTCTACAATTGTTGCATATTACATTTCTTTTTATCAACAAGCAGTTGAAAAAAAAGCATCCGAATTAATTAATAAATTAACTACAAAGAAGAAAAAAATTAAACCAAAAGAAAAGTGGTATATTCTTAAAGAAAAAGGTAAAGATTTATAAAAAATCCTTATTTTCGAATAACTTGTAATTATTGGAGGGATAGTAATGAAACAAGATATTGAAGAAATAATAAAACAAGGAAGAATAGATAAGTGTTGGAAAGATTTAACTTCTCAAAGCACTTTTGGTGTTTCTAAAGAAGAAGCATTTTGGTTGAATGACATTTTAAGAAATGAAGAAATTAAGCAAGTTTATGAACAAACTCAAAAAGAAATTTCTGGATATGATATTTTAAGTGAAAATACGTCTTATCGTGCAGAAACAATTGATGTTAATGGACAAGGTTCATTTGTTCCAAAATTAAATGTTACTGAATCAAGAAGAAAAAATAAACACCTTTATTCTGGAAAAAGAAGAAGTCCAAAACAATACGACCCAACTTTAAAAAGAAAATTTGTTAGAACAGAAGACCAAGTTTATGCTGCAGCTAGAGATATTGTTAAGGGGCATTCAAAACCTGATGATTATTTGTTGGTTAATGGTGCTGCAAACTTTAGACAATTAATGTTAACTGCAGAAAAAAAAGGAAATTCTATGGATTCAGATTTGGCACTTAATTGGTTAAAAGGTTATATTGATTTAAGAAAACAAGAAGTAGCTAAACCATTAAGAAACGTAGGTAGTAAAAATGGCTCTCTTCAAAGAAGACCTTTTGGTAAAGGTTATGCTAATGCAAAATTAGAAAGTCAAGATGATCTTTTTGAAAAACGTTTGCCTGCTGGTACTGTTAAACCTCAACCAATAGAAGCTGTTTCTTCTTATAACGGTGTTTTTGGTCATAGTTGTAGGATTTAACAGTAATATTTATAAAACAACTTCTTTTTTTTATTATTAAATTTAAATGATTTTAAGCTTACCTTGGCAACTGTTTTGTTAGTTGACACTGAAAATAGGTATCAAAAGTTTTACTTTTGTAATCTTGCTGAAAAGCAAGGTTTCCTCATGTTTGCTTGTCAAGCTTGAAAAATTCATTGGCCCTGTAGCATAGTCTGGTGGTGCGCACGACTGATATATTGGTTTCCTGATATTCGGGAAAGCTAATGACCGAAATCGTGAGGTCCGGAGTTCAAATCTCCGCGGGGCCATATATTTTTAATTATCTTTTTAAACAATCTATAATTTCTATTAATTTATGTTTCGAGAAAGTCAAGATTTAGCTCAAAAAGAACTTATTTCCCTATTTTATGAAATGGCAACGCATGTTAAAAATCCTTATGTTAATTGCGAAATATTCTCTGATAACATTGCTAAAAGACTAAAACAAAAAGATATAGATTACAGGGCACTTGTTGTTAGAGCAGGGTTTCAATGTAAAGAAAATGTGGATGAAATTGAGCAAACGGGAATTTGTAAAGAAAGACGACATTCTTATGATGGCATTTATGCTGCTCACTTTAGTGAGATGAGATATATTCATGTTATTGATGACATGGCTCTTAATCCTTTATATTGGTTGAATCATTATGTAGAAAACAATCCTGCTTTGGTTTTTTATGATGCAGATAAATTGACTTTACAAGATGAAGATATGAAGCGTTATAGTTTTAATACTGAACCTTTAGATGCTTTAGTTGGTATTTTAGAATTTAGAATTATTTAATTTCTTTTTCATTAGTTAGGTAAAGTGTCGGGTCTCCATCCATCACTATCATCATCTTTCCAATAATCTGCACTATCTTTTCTTTTATGATTTGTTTTTTTTGGAGGTTTTTTTATATCATAAATGTGATAATCGTCTTCAATATCGGGCGTGTATTTCAAACATCTTCTTTTTAACATGTTTTCATAGCTTATTTTAATTAATTCAGCTCGATGTTGAAAATGCATCCTTAATCCTTCTCCTACTAAAATAAAGTTAGGATTAAAAGCTACGCCATATAATGTGATTAAGTTTGGTAAAACTTTTCCGACAAGCGTATGTTTAAGAATTTCAGAATTATAATGTTGTGTAAGGAGTCTTTGTTTATTTTTCTCGGAAAAATATTCACAAACAGTATTGATTTTTTGTGAATAAAAATATTTGGTGTTTGAGCCGATAACATATTCCCAAAATTCACTATTTGCGAAATACTCTTGATTTTTATCAACAAAATTATCTAGTTTATCAAATGCTTTGTCAACCAAATTAAAGGGGTTTAGAGCATAAATTTTATCACTTAATTCTGTCATAAATAAGTAAGAAATGTAACTTTATATTTAACTCTTTTCCATATATTCTTCTAATAACTTATTAGAATCCATTAAAATGGAATAGTGATAATTATCAAATTTTTTACTTTTAATAAATTTAATAAATTTCTTTTGTTTTTTTTCATCCCATTCTAAAAATAATTTAAATGTTTTACACATATAATCAACATCACAATTATCTTCTCTAAAATCAAAATTATTGTTTCTTAATGGGTGTAATGGACAAAAGATTTCTCCCTCTTTTTCAATAACATTTCTACAAACACCAGAATCTCTTAAGTCCCATTTGTGTGCTCTTTCTCTGAATTTATTTAAGTCTTTTAATTTTTCAAATTCTTTAGTATTTTTCTTAATATCTTTTTTCAATTCTTTAATTGAAGTATAATCATGACCACAACATCCAAAACAACTTAATCCATCAAATTGGCATAAATTTATTTTCATTTTACTTAGATTTATTTTAGTATTTATAAAATCTCTTCATGAATTAATGATGCAAAAGAATTGCTAATAAAAAGATTTTTATAATAATTCAACAAAAATAACCTTGAGGTGATAATATGGCTCGAAGTTTAAGTACATATTTAGGTATATTTTTGATAGCAATTGGAATTTTACCCTTTTTAGGAGTAGGATTTGGTGGTTTAATTCAGCAAATAATTAATGTACTAGTAATTGTATCAGGTGTTATTTTGATTTTATCACAGAGATAATTTCTTTTTTTTTTATAATTTTGAGAAACAAGAATTCTATTTTAAGAGATTTATAATTTTATTTTTTGTTATTTTATTCTTTTTAAACAATTCTTTTGCAGTTCCAGATTCTCCAAATTTATCATTTACTCCAATTCTTATAACTTTACAAGGATAATTTTCACTTACAATTTCTGCAACCGCTGAACCTAATCCTCCATTGATTTGGTGATCTTCAATAGTAATTATTTTTTTACATTCTTTTGCAGCTTTAATTATTGCTTTTTTGTCAATAGGTTTAATTGTATGCATATTAAGAACTCTTACATTTTTAATCTCATCTGCTGCTTTAATTCCTTCAATAAGAATAGGACCGCATCCAATTATGCACGCTTTTTTTCCTTTTCTTAATTCTTGAGCTTTTCCAATTTTAAAATCTGTTTTTGAAGTAGTAATTTCTTCATTTTTAGATCTTCCCATTCTAATATAACAAGGCCCATTATATTTTGAAATTGCATGTGTTGCTTTTTTTGCTTGTTCAAAATCAATTGGTTGAATAACAATCATATTTGGTAATGTTCTCATTAAAGCAATATCTTCTAACATTTGATGCGTAGCACCATCTTGTCCTACATCTAAACCAGTATGAGTTGAAACAATTTTCACATTAACGTTATTATAACAAATTGTTGTTCTAATTTGTTCCCAATTTCTTCCTGGACTAAAAGTTCCAAAACTACTTACAAAAGGAATTTTTCCAACGTGAGCTAAACCTGAACCAACCGTTACTAAGTTTTGTTCAGCAACTCCAACATCAAAGTATCTGTTAGGGTATTTTTCTTTAAACCATTTCATTCTTACTGATGGTGCAAGATCTGCTGATAAGGCAACGATTTTTTTATTTTTACCTAATTCTAGTAATGCTTCTCCAAATCCATCCCTGCATGATTTTTCATCTTTCATTTTTTTAATTCCTCACTACATTTTCGTATTGTAGCTTCCGATTTTAAGTATGGTTTCCATTGCATTCCAACCATACGAATTTCTTTCATCTTTTCAATTCCTCTATTGCTATCTCTGCTTCTTTTATATTTGGAGCTTTACCATGCCATTTCCATTTATTTTCCATAAATGAAACACCTTTTCCTGGAATTGTATTTGCAATAATCATTAGTGGTTTTTTTGATTTTGTTTTTAGAGCAGTTCTTATTTGTGAAATGTTATTTCCGTTAATTGTTTTAGTATTCCATCCAAATGCTTTATACTTTTTTTCTAAGTTACCTAGTGGCATTATTTCTTTTGTATTACCACTTAACTGAATATTATTTTTGTCCATTACACAAATTAAATTGTTCAAATTATATTTGGCAGCAAACATAACACCTTCCCATGTGTTTCCTTCATCTTGCTCGCCATCAGAAATAATACAAAATACTTTATTTTTTTTCTTATCAAGTTTTAATCCTAATGCCATTCCTGCAGCTTGAGAAATACCACTTCCTAAAGGGCCAGAACTAGTTTCTAATCCTGGTAAACTCTCTCGATGTGGATGTCCTTGCAATCTAGAATTTAATTTTCTTAATGTCATTAATTCTTTTTCAGGAAAAAATCCTGCTTCTGACATTACAGCATAAAGAATTGGATTTATGTGTCCATTTGATAATACTAAATAATCTCTTTTAATCCATTTTGGGTTTGAGGGATCATATTTCATCACATCAAAATATAATACTGAAAAAATATCTGCCATTCCCAAACTACCTGCCGGATGACCTGAACCTGCTTTTGCTAGCATTTTAATTACATTAATTCTTAATTGTTTTGCAATTTTTTTAAGCAAGTTATTTTTTACCATTTTTGTATGTTTCAAAATTTTTATTTTTGAGACATTCCAAAAGTACTTTTATTGTACTTTTGTTATGAATTTAACTGGATCTTTTTTATTCCATAATTGTGATGCCATTACAACTCTTGTTGCACCAGCTTTTTCTAATGATTTTATGTTCTTTTCACTAATTCCCCCATCAACACAGATTGGTAATGGAGTTATTTTTCTTAATTTTTTAACTTTATTTAATGTTGAGGGGATAAAAGGTTGTCCACTTTTGCCTGCAATAATTCCCATAACAATTATTTCGTCAATTTTATCTAAAAAAGGTTTTAATTTTTCAATTTTAGTTTTATTTTTAATTGCTAAACCTACTTTTAATTTATGCTTTTTAATTAATTGAATTAATTTATTTGTTTTTTTTAATTCAACATGAATAAATATGATTTTTGCACCTGCTTTTTTATAATAATATATTTGTCTTTCAGGATTAAGTGTCATTAAATGAACTTCTTTTATTAATTTAGTTTTAAAATTTTTAACAAATTTTGGAGTAAATCCTTGTTTATTTTTAACAAATTTTCCGTCTGCTACATCAAACTGTATTCTACTACAAACTTTTTCTATAGATTCAATATCATATTTCTTTTGTCCAAGAATTGAGGGAGTTATTTGCATTTTTCTATTTTTCTAATTTTATTAATCCTCCTTAGATGTCTTGTTTTATCAGTAAATTTGGTATTTAACCATTTTTCAAGTAATTTTTTAGCATGTCCAAAAGATAAATGCCAACCCGATAAGCATATTACGTTTGCATCATTATGTAATCTAGAAAATTCAGCTTCTCTTAAATTGTGAATAGATACTGCTCTAATACCTTTTACTTTATTTGCAACAATGCAAACCCCAAAGCTACTTCCACAAACTAAAATTCCTTTATCATTTCCTTTGATTTTTTTAGCAAGTTTGTAACCAAAATCAGGATAATCATCTTCTGGGTCGTAATGTTTATTACCAATATCAATAAACTTAATCTTTTTCTTTTTTAGGTACTCTTTAAGCTTTTCTTTTAGCCTAAACCCTGCATGATCTGAACCTATATATAACATTTATACTCCTAAAAAATCCACCATTAAAAAAGCTAGCATTGTAATTATTCCCATAACAAAATAGATAATATATTTTCCTCTTGTTCTAGCAATAATATCTCTAAAAACAATATACATTAAAGAACCTGCAACTAAACCAATTATTGCTCTAAAAAATGATTCTGGAAATGCAAAAAAGTTAACGGCTACAATTCCTAGAATTGGTGAAATTGATAAAAAGAATTTTATTATTTTGTGATTTTTAACTAAGTAATGTAATTCTCTTAATGAAGCTGCACTTAATAAATTATGTAAACTAATTGGGATGAAAAAAATAATTGCTTGAATAATATCTTTTTTTATAAAAAACCAAAGACTTGCTCCTACAAAGAAATTGTATATTAAGAATGTGGCAGTGTGTTCTTCTTTTAGTTCTTTCTTTTTTTCTGCTACACTTTTTGCTTGAAAAATATGGCTATCGATAAGATTAAATATTACAAATCCCACTAAAACAAATGCGAAAAATGTTTCATTGCCGCCTTCTTTTGGAACACCTTTTGATAGAAGATGCATAAATATGTAAGTTAATGATAATCCTGCCGTAAAATTTTTGGCTTGTATTCTCTTAATTTTTTCTTTAATATAAAATTCATCACTAAAATAATTTATTATAAATAGAACTACACCTAGGCCTAAAGCTATATATAAGGACATAATGATTTTTATGCAACTATTAGTTTATATATTTTGTGTTAATCTTTATAAATTAAAGCTCGTTAATTGATGTTATGAATGGCTTAGTTGGTATTGTTGGTGGTGCAGGGGCTGAAGGAGTTCATTTCGCGGAAGTAATTTATTCATCTGGATGCGATGTAGCAATATCTGATGTTAATGAAGAAGAAGCTAAGAAATTATGTTCTAAAAGAGGTTATCATTTAATGTCTTCTGAAGAATTAGCTACAAAATGTAATTTAACTTTATTTTCATTACCTATTGATGTAACTCCCATAGAAATTGAAAGATTAGCACCATTAATTCCTGAAGCAATGGCGGATTTAACATCTGTTAAAACTAATGCTATGAAATCTATGCTAAATTATTCAAATTCTGATGTTGAAGTTTTTAGTATTCATGGAATGTATCGTCCAACCGTTTCTCCATGGGGTCAAAATATTTTAATGATTTCTTCAAGACCTTCTCAAGGTGGCGAATGGTTTAATTATTTAAATAATGTATTTGAAAAACAACATGCTAATGTTAGTGTTATTGATTCAGCTGAAAAGCATGATAAAATTTCTGCTTTATTACAAGTTCTTCCTCATTCTATTACTTATGCTTATCTTTCTTTATTAGAACAATATTCAAATTTATTTATGGATGAACTTGATCTTTATGAAATTGAAAAATTTTCAACTTTATTTTCAAGAATGATGTTACAAACAACTGGGAGAGTAGTTTCCAATCCAAATGCTGGAGGTATGTATGGGTTAATTCAATCCGAAAATCCTCATACTGAATTAATTTATGATTGGTTGATTGCAACACTTATTAATCAAAAAGAATGTGTTTTGGGAGGAAATGATTTTACAGAACCTGATTTAAATTCTTTTGCATCTCAACATCGAGCTTTGAATAATTTTGTAGGTAGGTATGGTAAAATTGCAGCCGAAAGACAAGATCGAATGATGGGGAGACCATTTGGAATTCAATTAGTTTATGATACTAATTCCAGAGATCAAGTTGAAGCAACTTTAGATGGATTTAGAAAACCTTCTGAACCATATAAGGAAAATTTAGAAACTACTTGGGTTTTAACTGGTGAACTTTCAAGATTGTTTAGGTCTGAAGAATTTGTTATGGCAAAACAATCATTTTACAAAAGAGAACATGCTAAGTCTGAAGGTATTTATGCTTTTTACATTAGAAATAAACAACACGATGGTCAAAAGTTAAGATTCTCTCCAGTTATTCCTGAAAAACCTGAAAGATCTAAAATAAGAGTTCCAAATCAAAAACGAATTCAAATGTATAACAATTATCAAGATCAATTTCTTAATTTGTTTAACACTTGGGATAGAACTCCTGAATTGCATGATTTAGGAACTTTGATTGCTTATACGACTATTTAAATAAATTCTATTAATCTTTATAAATTAAAGCTCGTTACTTAAGCTATGAATTACAAAACAATAAGAAATTTGGTAGCATGTGGTAGTGTGGCATTGTTAACTAGTTGTACAACATCAAAAAGAGATATAAAATCATTAGAAAATCAAGTGAATGATTTTAAAAAACCTCTATTAGCACCTATTGTGGTAGAAAACAATACTTCAAAATTAATTACAATACCTGGAGAAGCTGAAATACCATCCATTCCATTTAAAGAACCTTCAATTTATAATCAATGTTCTCATTGGACTAAGAACCATCAAAGCGAATTATTGTATGGTGCAGTTGCTGCAATGGCTTTAATTAGTGCAGCAGGTCATTGTGTTTCTAAATATGGTCGAAGAACTGTTGTATCTCAACAATTATATAGGTTGAATCAATCTTCTGTTAAAGAATAAAAATTATTTTTTATTAATTTTACCAAACTTTTATAAACTTTTATCCCTTATTTTAGTTTATGACCAATAAAAACTTAATTGTTGCTCCAGTTGGAGATAGTATGGAAAACTTATTTATTGGATTAAGAGATTTTCCAGCAGAAAGAGTAATTCTTATTGTTAATAAAAATCAATTAGATAAAGCAAAAGAAGCGAAAAAAGATCTTGATAGATTTAAAATTAAAACTCAAATTATTGAAATTGATGGCGATATATGGGAAGCCTTTTTTCAAAAAGTTGCTGAAATAAAAGAGATAGAAAAGGATTATAATGTTATTGTTAATACTGCTACAGGAAGTAGATTAACTCAATGTGCTGTTACTTCTGCCGCTTTTGTTAATGGATTAAAAGCAATTAGTGTTGAAAATGAAGAAACAGTTTTACTTCCTGTATTGAAATTTTCTTATTATAAATTATTAACTGATAAGAAAATGGAAATTTTAAAACATCTGGGTGATGAAACTTGCTGTTCGTCTATGGATGAATTATCTCAAAGAACTGGTATGAGTATGCCGTTAATTTCTTATCATGTCAATGGAAATTTAAAATCGGAAGGTCTTAAAGAATTAGGACTTGCAGAAACTACTGAATTTAAAGGAAAAACTTCTATAAAAATTACAACTTTGGGACGGTTATTATTAAAAGGTTACATAAGGTCAGAAGATGCAGATTGAAGATTGGAAAAAAGCGGGAAGAATTTCAGCAGAAGCATTAGAATGTGGTAGATTATTAATTGTTAAAGGAAGTTCTGTTTTAGATGTTTGTAATAGAGTTGATGAAAAGATAAGGCAATTAGGGGCAAATCCTGCATTTCCATCACAAATGTCATTAGATAATGTTGCAGCTCATTCTTGTCCTGATAAAGATGATAAGATTATTCTTGATACTCAAGTTGTTAAATTAGATGTGGGTGCGGAAATTAATGGGGCAATAGGTGATAATGCTTGTACTGTTGATTTAAGCGGCGAGAATTCAAAGTTAGTTGATGCTTCAAGAGATGCCTTAAATAATGCTATAAAAATAATTAAACCCGGTACTAAAATTGGAGAGATTGGAAAAGTAATTCAAGATACAATCACTTCTTATGGTTTTACGCCGGTAGTAAATTTATCTGGTCACGGTTTGGGTGAATATAATATCCATTGTAAACCAACTATTCCAAATATTGATACTGGTGACAAAACAGAATTAATTGAAGGTATGATTTTTGCAATTGAGCCTTTTGCATCAAAAGGTTCTGGAAGAGTTAAAGAGTCTGGAAATTCAACAATCTTTGCTCAAATTAATTCTAAACCAATAAGAATGGGAAGAGATATTTTACAAAAAGTTGAATCATTTAAGTTATTACCTTTTACTAAAAGGTGGTTAGATTTTCCAGAATTTAAGTTAAGGATGGCATTTAAACAGTTTGAACAACTTGGAATTATTACTAGTTATCCTCCTTTAGTCGATACTGGATTAATTAGTCAAGCAGAACATACTGTAATTGTCACTAAAGATGGTTGTGAGATTTTAACTATTTTTAATTAATTATTTTTTTGTAAGAACGTTATGATTATCTTTAATCATTTTTTTAATTGTTTTTAATTCTTCTTGAATTTGATTAATTTCTCTTTCAGCTTTTCTATCTATTGCTAGATCGGTTTCTGCTTTTTTTCTGTCTCTTTCAGTACTTCTATTTTGGCTCATTAAAATGACGGGAGCTTGTATTGCTGCTAATAATGATAAAGCTAAATTTAAAAGTATAAATGGATAAGGATCCCATGGTTTTTGTCTTAATAATAAAGCGTTTAATAAAATCCATGCTAAAAAACCCAACATAAATAGAATTATAAAATGCCAACTACCTGCATGAAATGTAACTGAATCTGCTAATTTTTGTCCATAAGTTCTTCGACGTATTATCTTTTTAATATTTTTAGAATTATTTTTTTCAGGCTTTTGTTTGTTTGCTTTTTTTGCCATTAATTTATATTTTAGATAATCTACTATTTAAGTCTTTTGTTGTTAGATATTTTGATATTGTTAATTCAAGTGTGTGCTGTTTTTTCTATTATAATTTATTTTTTAGTTTGAATGCATGGTGCTATTATAATACTATTAATCTGTTTTTATGTGAAAATCTTATAATTATCATTTTTGTTTTCTAAAAATTTAAATATCATTATAGTAAACCATAATCTATGATTATTTGTGGTATTGATGAAGCGGGCAAAGGTCCAGTACTTGGAAGTTTGATAATTTGTGGTGTTACAATAGAGAAATCTAAAATTAAAAAGTTAAAAGCATTAAAAGTTGCAGATTCAAAATTACTTTCTAAAAAAATAAGAGAAGAGCTTTATGATAAAATCATACGTGTTGTTGATGATTACGAACTTATTGTTTTAGAACCAAAAGATATAGATTTCGCTTTAAATTCTCCAGTATTAAATTTAAATAAGTTAGAAGCTAATCATACTTGTGAATTGTTAAAAAAATTAAATCCCGATAAAGCATTTATTGATTGTCCTGATGTAAATCCTCAGCGTTATAAAAACATTTTACAACAAGCAACCAAGGCAGAATTGATTGTTGAACATAAAGCAGAAAAATATGAAGTTGTTGCAGCTGCTTCAATTATAGCTAAAGTAATTAGGGATAGAAGTATGCATGAGCTTAAGGAAATTCATAAGGTTGAGGTGGGCTCAGGTTATTGTTCTGACCCCGTAACTAAAAAATTTATTGATAAACATTGGAACAATGAAGTTTTTTCTCATATAATTAGAAAGTCTTGGGCAACTTATAAAAATAAAAAAATAGAAAAGGAACAAAAAACATTAGATAATTTTTAATTTTTCTCTCTATATTTCGAAAATTACAAATAGTAAGATTTATATATCCCTAACTATATGAAATAACATGGAAATTGGAGAAAGTAACCTTAAAGATTATGTTAGATTATTATTAAGCCATAAATATTTCATAATTTCATTTTTAATTGTATTTTTTTTCATTGGTTTAGGTTTCTATTTTACTGAAGTTCCATTTTATTCTGCAGAAGTTAAATTAGTAATTGATTCTGAAAAATTAGACACTGCATTTGATGTTATGCAAATTCAAGAACCCGAAGTGATTATGGCTTCTATTAAAAATTATAATGTAATTTTAGATTGTGTAAAAGAATTGAATCTTACTAATTATCCTATGACTTTACCATTAGAAAGAAGAGCAAGAAATTTTATAAATGTTTTATTAGACCCTAATTATGTTGTTAAAGAATTAACCTTAAATGATTATTATCTTTTTTATGCAAGTAATATTGTTTCATCATTTAAACGAGGGAAAATAATTCAAATTAGAATTTCAACTCACGATCCAATAATTTCAGAAAAGTTTGCAAATCTTTTAGGTAATAAAATTGTTGAAAAAAATAAAGAATTAAAAAGAAAAAAAATTGCTGTAACTGTTAATTATATTGATACCCAACTTAGCGTTATAAGAACTGCCTTAGAGTCTAATTTAGAAGGTTATCATGGCTTGATTGCTTCTGAAGAGTATATAAATGTCGTATCATTTCAAGAAAAGATTGAATCTAATAAAGAAATTATACTTTCAATGGAAAAAGAATTGGAATCATTAAGAGCAGAAGAATCTACTATTTTTTATAAAGATGGACTCAATGATAATTCTGTTAATGCTAGACTCGATTTGAATCGAAGAATTGAAGCTTTAAAAGAACGTGTAATTGAATTACGTGCAGAAATAATTAGTTATCAGAGTGATTTTTTTAAATTAAATAAAACTATTTATTATGAAGCAAATGAACTTAATTATTTTGTTAAACAAGATGAACTAATATATTCTAATTTAATTAATGAAAAACAGAAGTTTTTATTGTCAGAAGTATTAGAATTGGATGATGTTACATTTCTTAGTAAAGCTTGGGTTCCAGCATATCCTGATTTTACAAGAGGATTTATTTTATTAATGGTTTCAATGATCTTTGGATTTTGTGCGTCTGTAGGTTTAATTTTAGTAATAAACTTTTTTGAAACTCGCTTTCTTAGTGAGGATGAAATTGAATCTGAGTTGGGATTTAAAATAATTGGTAAAATACCTTTTATTCCTAAAAAATTGCTTGATTCTTTTATATCTGGAAATAAAGTAATTCCTCCCGAATTACTGGAGTCTTATGAAACTATTAGAACTAATCTACATTTTGCAAGAAAAGAAAAAAATATAAAATCAATCTCATTAGTTTCATCAACTGCTCATGAAGGTTCTTCACTTGTTGCAGCAAATCTTGCAATGACTCTTGCAAGAGATGGTGAAAAAACTTTACTCGTCGATGTTAATTTTAGAAATCCAGTTATTGATAAAATATTTGATATTGATGAAGATGAAGGTGGAATAACTAATATTAATAAAAAATTAAATTTTAATAAGTTATGTCATAAAGAAAATAAAAATCTTCATGTTATTGTTTTGGGAAATCAAAAATGTCATCCTCAAAACCTTATGGAATCTAAACAATTTGATTCTTTTTTAAAAAAGGTAATGAAAAAGTATGATAATGTTATTTTTGATGCATCTCCAGAATTAAGTACTACTGAGACTAGTGTACTAACTTCAAAAACAGACTCAACAATTTTAGTAGTAGATTTAAAGAATACAAAAAAGTACGATGTTAAAAAAGAAATTGGTGATTTAACCGATGCTCATGCAACAATCATTGGAATTGTTGTTAATCAGGCTAGAGTAAGGTCTGTTGATTTAAGAATATGAAATCTGTAGAAAATAAAGAGGTTGGCGTTTCAATACTTACAAAATATTTCAAAATACCTGATAAAACTTTGAAATCTGTAACATTTCAGTTTATGTTTAGAATGATTTCATTAGTAATTTTATTTATGTATGAAGTGTTTATTATAAAAGCTAATGTTGATTTTTCTTTTGGTAAAATTGATTTAGTTGATACTTTAAATTTTCCTCAGCAACTTCCTAATTTGATTCTTGTTGCTTTTGTAATATTTTTTATCTTAAATAAAGAAGATTTTCAAATGTTTGGAAATTTATCTCAAATAACTATGGCTAGATTTTATTCCTTTTTTTCATTGAATGTA
The DNA here is from genome assembly GCA_964561995.1 of uncultured Methanosarcinales archaeon. Classification (GTDB taxonomy): domain Archaea; phylum Nanobdellota; class Nanobdellia; order Woesearchaeales; family JABIAG01; genus JABIAG01. The sequence goes on from CAZLQZ010000004.1 coordinate 77,529, forward strand.
ATAACTACTGCTGTTTTTTTATTATATAATCAGTATATGATATTTAATAGTGTTTTAGTTTCTGCAAATCCAACTGTTTTTGTTATTATTTGGTTTTTGCTTGCGATTTCACTTCTTGTATTTTTGTTTCTTTCTTTTTTTAAAATTGGAGATCTTATTAACGCACTTAAAAAATTTAAAATGTCAATTTTTATTTCTTTATTTTTATCGTTAATCTTCTTTTCAATATATGATTTTTTTTATAAATTCTGGGTAATTCTTTCTTTTTTAGTAAGCAAGGGTGTTATTCTAGTTCTTTCAATTTTTTATAGTCCTGAGTTGAGTTATGTTGGAGGAATTCCAAACATTAAGTTGTTAGATTTTGGTGCTTCAGTTTCTGCTCCTTGTTCAGGTATTGAAGGAATTAGTTTGTTTATTCTTTTATTTTCAATATTTGTAATTTATCACCGAAGAACTGTTAATAAAGAAAAAGTTCTTTTTTTATACATTGTTGGTATTGCTAGTGTAATTTTGTTAAATATTTTAAGGATTGCTCTTTTGTTTTGGATAGGAGGTGTATTTTCCCCAGCATTAGCAACTGGAATTTTCCATTCTAATTTGGGGTGGATAATGTATTCTGTTTACTTTGTAATTTTTGAAATATTTTTGTTTGATTGGGTGCAAGAATGAAGGATCAAATAGTTAAAAAAGCAATAATTATTGGTGCAGGACTTGGTTCAAGAATGTATCCATATACTAAAGTTGAATCTAAATTGATGATTCCCATTCTTAATAAACCCTTTATTGAATATCTTATTGACGAATTGGTTGATTCGGGTATAAAAGAGGTTGTAATAATTAGTAATCATATTTCAAAAATAAATTCGTTATTTTCAAAAGATCAAAATCTGGATAAAATATTAATTAAGATTGGTAGAAAAGATCTTTTAAAAAAAGTTAATTCTAAGATTAAAATTAATTGGCATTGTATTCAAGAAGAGCTTCCCTTGGGATGGCTTCATGAGATTTTAGCTTCTGAACAGTTTGTAAAAAATGGTCCTTTTGCTGTTTTATTTTCGGATGTATTATATCATTCAAGAACTCCTGCAACTGCTCAACTAATTAAACAATTTCAAAAAACAAATAAAAATCAAAGGTCTCTTGGAAGATTTGTTTTTAAACCAAATGTAATTAATTTAATAAAAAGTGAAGATTTTGAATTGGGTAAAGATTTGGCAGATTTAGATCTTTTTAAAAAGCTGTGTGAATCTAATGAACTTTCATCATATGCAATAAAAGGAACATTTTTAGATATTGGTGATCCGCTATCCCTTCTTAAAACTATTACTTTTTTATCTTTAAAGGATAATGAATTAAAAAAACCTTATAGAACTTATCTTAAAAGTATTTTAAAATGAAATATATTCGATTTTTTGACATAATCTTTTCATTAATTCTATTAATAATTTTAATTCCAGTTTATTTTATTGTGTCGGTATTTGTTTTTTCTTTTTCAGGATTTCCTGTATTTTATCATCAAAAAAGAATGGGAAAAAATAAGAAAATATTTACTTTATATAAATTTCGTACAATGATTATTAATGCAGAAAAATGTCAAAAAAAAGGAACAGATACAAATAAATTAATTACTTTTCCTGGTTGTATTATAAGAAAGATTTATTTGGACGAATTACCTCAATTATTTAACATTTTAAAAGGAAATATGAGCTTTATTGGTCCTAGACCTTATGGTGTTAAGGAGTTTAAAAAACTCAATTCAGTATACAATATTGAAGATATTTTAGCTGTTAGGCCTGGTTTGACTGGTTTGGAGAGTGCATTAGACTATCTTCCTAAAAATAAATCTAGAAATATCTTAAAAAAACTTGGAATTAAAGCAAATTATAAGTCTTTTATTGAACATAAAATAGTAATTAATAAATATTATATGCACTATAAATCCTTTTTTTTAAATATTAAGATAATTTATTGGACTATTTTATCTTTTATATACAATGTTGTGCTTTTATTTGAAAAACTATTTAAATGATTGATTATTTTAGTAATATATGGTAAGTTTAGTTAAAAGGTCTTTTGATATTATTTTCTCATTTTCTTTATTACTTATATTTTGGCCATTTATGTTAATAATCTTTTTTTCAGTCGTTATCTTTTCTGGATGGCCTGCAATATATAAAGCAAAAAGAATTGGTAAAGGTGGAAGACAATTTACAATTTTTAAGTTTCGAACAATGATTAATGAATCAAAAAGGGGTAAATTTGGTCTTTCTGATGAAGATTATGTTACTCCGATTGGTAAAATTTTAAGAAAAACACATTTTGATGAAACTCTTCAATTATTTAATGTTTTAATGGGTGATATGACTCTTATTGGACCTAGGGCAATGGACCTTGAAAGATTCAAATATCTTTATGCAAAAAATAATGATTGGAAAAAAATCATGAAATCAATACCTGGAATAACTGGTATAAATCAATTATGTAAATATCATCCTAAGACTTCAAAAAGAATTTTAAAAAGTTTAAAACTTAAAAAACGAAATCGTCTTTTTTTAGATGATTATTATATTCATAACCGATCATTTATATTGGATTTAAAGATTGCACTGTGGACTTTTATTTATTTAACAGAAACTTTTGAAGGTGTTGTTATAAGTTATTCAAAACAATTTTTTTATTCTTTAATTTTAATAATTTTTAAGCATTAAATACTAAATTATTAAATATTAAATTAAATAATTTATCTAATAGAATTTTAATTTAGTAAAGTATAAATACTATATGATTTAAATTATTATTATGCAAATGCACGAAATTAAGAAAACTGCTTTTTTTGGATTATTATGGCGGGGAGGAAATCAAATTTTTAAACAAATTATTCTTTTTTTTGTAAAGATTTTTTTGGCAAAATTATTGATTCCTGATGAGTTTGGTTTAGCTGCTATGGCTTTTATATTAATTTCAATTTTTAATTTGTTAAATTCTATCGGAATTGGACCTGCATTTATAAGAGATGATAAATTTAATCGAAAAAGAGCTGAAAATACTCTTTTTTATCTTGGGCTTATACCAAATATTTTGATTGCATTATTCACTTTTTTTCTTGCACCGGTTGCATCAGCTTATTTCTTTTCTCCAGCAAATGCAAACTATTTAACATTAATTTGGATGATTCGAGCAGTAGCATTGACTAGAATATTTAAAATATTTTCAACAGTTAGTCTTAATGCACTTCTTAAAGATCTTAAATTTGATAAAATAACCATTTCAAATGTTGCAGGAACTATAGTTTATGCTATTACTTCTATTGTGCTTGCTTTAATGGGTTATGGAGCATGGTCAATAGTTATTGCAATTATTTTAGAAAGCTTTGTTATTGAATTATTCTTGTTCATATTTTATCCTATTATGCCTAAATTAATTTTTGATTTTAAAATTGCGAAAGATTATATTATTTTTGGATATAATTATTTAGTTGCATCTATAATTAGTATAATTGTCAGAAATGGGGATGATGTTTTGATTGGACATTTTGTTGGGGTAGCTGGTTTAGGTCTTTATTCTTTAGCTCAACATATTGGTGGATTAGTTTTAAATTCTATAACTGGAGTAGTTAATCAAGTAATGTTTCCTTTATATTGTAAGTTAAAAAATGATAAAGAAGTTTATTGTAAATCATTTATAGAAGTATTTGAAATTTCAACTCTTTTTACAATTCCTGCAGTGTTTGGTATTTTTGCTTTGGCAAAAGATTTTATTAATGTTTTTTTAACTCCTTCTTGGATGCCCATGTTAGGTTCTCTTTATATTCTTTTAATTGCATCATTTTTTAATAATATTTCAACATTGACAAATCCTATCTTTTTAAGTGCAAATAAGCCAGAAATAATTAAATATAACAGGATGTATCAATTTGTTTTTTATCTTATTTTAATTTATCCTTTGACTAAATATTATGGTTTAATTGGTGCTTCAATTGTAATGTTAGTTTTTGCATTAGTTTCAATAACTCATTTTTTTCTAGAAATGCACAAGGTTATGAAATTAGATTATTTTGCTTTGTTTAAGGCAATATTTACGAGATTATTTGGATCTTTTTTTATGCTTTTTATTATTTATCTTTCTTCGTTTCTTGTGGACGGGCTTTTTATCTTTTTTGTTAAGATATTTTTTGGTGTCCTTTCCTATTTTTCCATCATGTATTTTATTGATCGTAAGAGTGTAATGAAAATCGTAGGACTTATTAATCTTAGATTTCTTAGATAAGAAATACATAAAAGTACTAAATCCAAAAGCTGTCCATACAACTGGATCCCATGGACCATTGATAAATAATTGATTAATTGTTAGTGTTACTACACCAAATAATGTCGCTTTATTAATCTCATAAAGATATTTGTTGGTAAATTTTGTTATTTTCATGCCTTTAATTAAATAATACATTGATATCAAAAACATTCCAATATATATTAAAAAAGCAAATAACCCCCATCCTACTAGAAATTCTATGTATGAATTGTGTGCGTTTAAATAGACTCCCGTCTCTTCTTGTAAACTGGGCTCAAACCTTCCAGGTCCCCAACCAAAAAATGGTCTTTTTTTAAAAAGGTTAACACCTTCTTTAAATGCAAATGCTCTTCCAACGACTGAAAGATCATTAGATTCTTCTGCCAGTGGAACATCAACAAATATCGATGTTACTTCCTCAAAGAATTGAGGTGGAGAAAAAACAATTAAAAGAAATATTGCTGCAAATCCAATTCCCCAAGCAAGTCTTTTTTTTAAATAACTAATTCCAAATATAATTGCAATAATTCCCATGGAAAGATATGTTGCCCTACTTCCAAGTTGAATCATTGATTGAGCTGTAAAACCTGCAGCTAAAAGGGCCATTGCTTTCATTTTTTTTGTTTTTTCTGCAAAAGCAACACCTAGTGTAACAAATAATAAAAAACCAAGTTGTCTTGAAATATGATTGTTTTCAAAACCAAAAAAGCCACTTTCGAATACACTTGTGTGCGCGTAATGTCTAACTGATAAAAGTAATGCAGTAATTATAAAAACCCATGAAAGTATTTTAAGATGTTTTTCTGAATTAAATCCTCTGGAAATAACAAAAAAAACTAAAAATCCTTCTACGAAATGTACTAATCTATAATTTGTAAAAGCTATGGGTAAGTTATGAAATGCAGTAAGAAAAAATAATAATACTAATAATGTAAGTGCCATAATCTCGGACGTTTCTAATTTTCTTTTTTCTGTTTTTTTTTTAAGAAAAAGGCTAACTAAAACTGCAAGTGAAGCAAATCCTACTAATGTTGTAATTGCAATGGTCATTGGACCAAAGGAAGTTGGAAGAACATATTGAAATACCAATGAAGAAGGATATAAAAAAAATGGTGAAATAACAGTTAATGGAATTAAAGCAATACTTGCAAGGCATATAAATGTAATATATCTTGTGTATGTTAATGTATTTAAGTGATAAGCAACAAGAAAACTGATAATAAATATCCAAACTGCCCATTTTATTCTTTGCTTTTCAAAGTCCATACAGATTTAATATTATTTTGATTTATAATCTTTTTGCTTTATCCCATTTAACACTTTGTGTTTTTGTAATAAATCTAACCAAACCTAAAAGGGAAGCAAATTGCATTGTTATGAAATATTTTGAAAAGTTAATAAATAAATATGATAAATAAAAAACAATTTGAAAATAAAAAATTATTATAAAATTAAAATTGTTTAAAAGAAAAATATTAATTACAAATATTAATATCAATATTTCTGCCAAAATCCATCTTAATAATTTGTGGGAAATAAATTCTATTAAAATTATAGGGTGTTTAATAAGGAATTTCATCTCTTTTAGTGATTGAAATCCTCCTGCAACGATTCTTATTCTTCTTTTAAATTCTTCATTGATATTTGGAGAAGATTTTTCATAAGCTAATGCTTTTTTTTCATAAATAACTCTATAACCTTTTTTAATGATCGTCATTCCAGTAATGAAATCTTCAATAAAGAAGTCTTTTAATGGGGTAAATAATTCTTTTCTTATTGCGTACATTGCACCATCTATCCCAATTACTGAATTAATTAATGATTCATTTATTTGAATTGATTTTTCAATTTTAGTATAAATTCCTTCTCCTTGTTTTAGTTCTCCTCTAGCAATTAATTTAACATATCCTGTAACGCAGCCTACTTTTTTATCGTTGAAATGTTTAATTAAATGTTTGATTGCATTTTTTTCATAAAAAGTATTTGCATCTGAAAATACCAAAAAGTCTCCTTTTGCAATTGGTACTGTTTTGTTAAGAGCATTAATTTTTCCTTTTCTATCTTTAATTTTGATTATTTTAATTTTGTTTTTGTATTTTTGACTAATTTTGTTTGTATTGTCAGTTGACCCATCATCTGCAATAATTATCTCCAGATTTGGATAATTAAGTTCTAATGAATTCTTTATTTTTTGTTCAATTACTTCTTCTTCATTGTGTGCAGCAATAATTAATGAAACACTTGGAAAAATGTTTTTTTGTTTTGTTTTATTTTTGTAAAAAAGTGTAATTATTTTTAGAATCAGTGGATATAAAAAGAGATGATAGGCTACTAGGATTACTAATATATAGAAAAGAATTTTCATGGAAATTGTCTCCTTATTATTGGTCCTAAATTGTCAGTAATGATTAATGGAAGCTTTTTCCATGTTTTGGTAAACAATTGTCTTTTCCAATTTGTTTTAAGAATATTTGGCATAGTACCTTTGTTTATATAATAATAGTAATATAATTGTTCTGGTTTTGCATTAAACTTTTTTTTAAATAAATATGTTCCTTCATCCTTAACACTTCTTCCAAAATCAAATTCTTCAAACTCATTGCAGTATTTTTTTATCGCATGCCAATAAGTTAGTTGAGCTGCATTAAGTCCAAAATATTTTCTATCAGATGATGCCCATTCGCTTTTTATTCTATTATTATCTTTAATTAAAAATATTGCAGAGATTACTTTATCTTCTTTTTTTGTAACAACTATGTCTATTTTATTTTGAAAATTATTGATTAGATTTTTAAAGAATTTTTTTGTATCTACTGGTGTACCTAAATCTCTCATATTTTTTTTAAATAATCTATAAAAGTCATTGAAGTAATTAATTCCAGAATCAGTTGTAAGATTATTTTTTTCAGCTTTTCTTATAGCGTTTCTTAATTTTTTATTAAAGTTGTTCCAGATTATTTCTTCTTTATCTAGTTTAAGAATTAAATGATAATAATTTTCTTTTTTTAGTAAGTTTATTTTTAAATCTTTTTTACTTCTAATTTTTAAATAATCTAAATCCAATTCTTTTGTAAGTTTAATTGCTGCTTGAATTAGTGAGTTTTTTTCATCTTCTGAATTGTATGATATATTTGTTTCAGTTGTAAAAGGCATAGAAATTAATTTATTTCCTGTTTTTTGTTTAATTAGAAATAAAGGTAAAAATCCATTTTTTGTTGTTAAGTTGAATGGTTGAAAATTAAATGTTTCTTTGATTGTTTTTTGATAATTCATTGAAGTGAAAAACGAATTATTGTTATTTATTGCTTTTTTGATTAAATTAACTATCATTTAGGGTTATAATTGTAGTCTTTTTATAAAAACATTGTAAATTTAACTTTCGGTTAATATGAAACCCTCCGAATAAATCGAAGGGTTTTTATAGTAGTTTACCGT
>CAZLQZ010000005.1:0-25461 GCA_964561995.1 uncultured Methanosarcinales archaeon
AAAATTTAAAAACATTTATATACTATTTATTCAGTTTTAACTGCATGTCAAAAAATAATAAAAAGAAATCTAAATCGTGGATTATTATTTTATCAATATTAATTATTCTTTCATTAGTAGGTTATTTTATACCTAAATCAACAGGCAATGTTGCAATCATTGAACTTTCAGGAGTAATTACTACACAAGGAAGTGATGGATTATTTGTAAGTGTTCCAGGTTCAGATAAAATTGTAAATTTAATTCAAGAAGCTCAACAAGATCCAAATATCAAAGCAATAGTTATTGCTATAAACTCTCCTGGAGGAAGTCCAGTTGCTTCTAAAGAAATTGTAGACCAAATAAAATCATCAGACAAATTAACTATTTCTTATATTAGAGACATAGGAGCGTCAGGTGGATACTGGGTTGCATCAGCAACTGACAGGATATTTGCAGATGAATTATCAGTTGTTGGAAGTGTAGGAGTTAATGCTGCATATTTAGAATTTTCAGGTTTATTAGAAAGATATAATGTTTCATATGTTGGAATGACTGGTGGAGAATTTAAAGACATAGGAAGTCCATTTAAAGAATTATCAGAAACAGATGAAAAAAGAATGACTGAAAAAATTAATGTACTTCACGACTTCTTTTTAAACGATGTTAAAGAAAATAGACAATTAACAGATGAAGAAGTTTTAGAAATTAAAGAAGCAGACTTTTATATCGGCTTACAAGCAATTAATTTAAACTTAATTGATGAATTCGGCGGAGAAGCTAAAGCGCTATCATATATTGAACAAAACAAAAACATCATTGCAAATGTTGTAGAATATAAAGTTGAAATAGGATTTTTAGATTTATTTTCAAGCACTTTATCAGAACAAAGTTTTAATATGGGTAAAGGAATTGGAACATCAATGTTTAATAAAGAAAATAATTTTTTAATGCTTAAGTAGATTAAAGCTGATGATAAAAAAGCCAAGTAAGTTCTCTTTTATGTTCATAAACTTCATTTATTTTCATACTCAACAATTCTGACAATGAAAAAGGCAAACCATTCAAAGATTTTATTCCACTTCTATAAACTCTTTCCCCCATCCTAGCAATACACCCAACATGAAGAGTCGGAGGATGTAGTCGTGGAGAATCAAGATCAATTAATTCTTTCGGTAAATCGACATCATTTGTTGAAAGATTAAATAAAGTAGGTTGCCTTTTATCATGAAGCCAATGACTTACTTCATGTCCAATAATTGCGTTGCCTTCTTCTATTCCATTAGGAAACAGCATAAAGACATCAGGAATTAAACTATAACATTTCATATCTTTATCAATAAAAAATAATTCATCAATAGAAAGTTCATTAAAATTAATTAACTTCGAGCTTGGTGTTTTTAAATAAACTGCACGTTCAATTGCAATATCTCGAAAACTTTCATACATAAGATGTTGATAATTTTTATAAAAACCCACAGTAGGAAAAGAAACTGAATCACTTAAATCTACTCCAAAATGAGGTGCTAAAACTTTTGCAGCACTTTTCACAACTTCGTTTAATTCTTCTTCATTCCTAATAGGTCGAACTTTTTGATCACCTTCAACTAAAATATGCATATGAAATAATATAATTTCAAAATTTATTAATATTTATAGTTTATAGTCTAAAAAACTCAACGATAAATTTATAAAGATTTAATTAAATAAGAAATCAATAGAGGATGAGAAGGGGGACTATATATTTAGTAATGATTGTATTATGTATTTCAGTAGTATTTGCCTCACCAAATGAAAAAAATCTTCCAATAAGTTACTCTAGATCAAACAACGATTTAGAGATTAATAAAATTAAAAATATTATTGACCCCGTTCTAAATGAAGTTAAAGTTTTTTTTAATGAAGATTTATCTAAAGAGGAAATAAAAGAATTAAGTGAAGAATATGGAATAATAAAATACCTAGATATAAATTCAGCAGTTATTGAACTTAACGTAAATGTTAACGAACTAGCAAAAGAGTCTAATGTTATTTCTATCGAATCCAAAAAAGATTTTGTAACATTTAATAACGGCACTAGAAAAAGTATTAAAATTAATCTTCCACAAATTATATTTGATTTAACTGGCAATGGAATTACACTTGCAGAATGGGACCAAGGTTTAGCAGACACTACACACCTAGACCTTACAGGACGAACAAATACTTACGATACTTGTAGTAATGCATGGGATTCAGGAAGTTGTTCTGCTTTAAGCCACGGAACACATGTTGCAGGAACAATGGTTGGAAATGGAAGTATTACTGCTGCATATAAAGGCCAAGCTCCTAAAGCTAATTTAATTACATGGGAATGGCCAGAAGCAACTTCTGAACTTTACAGTGAAACAAATACATCTGTTGCAAAATATTCGGCAGTTATTTCACAAAACTCTTGGGGATACACTAGTTGTTACAATGGAGATTATGATTCACTATCAAAAACTTATGACAGAATAATTTACGGTAATAAAACATATGTTGATGAAAAATTAACAATTGTTTTCTCGGCAGGTAATGAGGGCAGTCAAGGCTATAATAGTACTTGTGGACCCGGAGGAACTGCTAAAAATACCATTTCAGTTGGAAGTATTGATTACGATACCAATACTGTTTCTTCATTTAGTTCTCGTGGTCCAACAGATGATGGAAGAATAAAACCAGATGTTGTTGCACCTGGATGTGGCACATATTCATCTCATAAAATAAAATCAACAGAACCAGGAAACACCTATTCAGAAAAATGCGGAACTTCAATGGCAGCACCCGTTGTTTCAGGACTACTTGCTGTAATGCATGAAGCATACATTAATACTTATGGAAATAGATTATTACCTTCTACAGATAAAGCAATTTTAATTCAAACTGCAACTGATTTAGGAAATGCAGGTCCTGATTTTTTATATGGTTGGGGTTTAATTGATGCAAAAAAAGCAGTTAAACATATTTTAAATGGTTCTTCTTACATCGCAACTGGAAATTTATCACAAAGTCAAACAATTAATTATACAATTAATATTACTGAATCAATAGATAAAATTAGAGCAACTCTTGTTTGGGATGATCCCGCAATACAAGTTTATGCAAATTGGCAACTAGCATCAGACCTAGATGTTTGGTTAACAGCACCAAATGGTTCAGCACATTATTCCTGGCTTTTAGACCACAATAACCCATCTAATGCTGCAACAAAAATTACTACTTTAGGTAACGCTGATTATAGAAATAATGTTGAACAAGTTGAAGTAGATAATCCAATTATAGGAGAATGGACAGTTTCAGTAAGAGCATATTTTGTGACAAATGGACCTCAAGAATTCTCATTAGCATACTACCAAGCATTTGATAATTCAACACCAACAATTACTTCAGTTAGTCCAGCAAATAATTCAAGTAATACAGATTTAAGTTACACAATCAATGCATCCATTTTTGATACTAATAGTGAAATAGTAAATTGTACCTTTGAATTTAATAATATAAATACTTCAATGATCTTTGAAATAAATCAAAACACTTCTTGTTACAAAGATTATAATTTTAATGGTAAAGGAAATAGAACTTTCAAAATATTTACAAAAAATTATTATGATAATGAAGCAAATGAAGAAATAACTTTTACAATTTTAAATTCAGAACCAGAAGTTAATACAACTCCCATTTCAGGAAATATTACTTCAGAAGAGAATTCTATACTTTACATAAACACATCCTCTTACGACACAAATAATGATTCTTTAACGTATTTATGGCTATTAAATGACAGTTCAATTTTTACATCCGAAAATTTAAGTTATTCAATTAACTCAACTCAACAGGGTTTTTACAATTTAACATTAATAGTATCAGATGGAGAAGTAAACACTTCAACAGAATGGAATTTAACAATTAATGAACAGAATGATGCTCCAGAGATTCACAATTCAATTATTTCCGTTACAATTAATGAAACTGACTTATTTAATTTATCAATAAATGCAACAGATGCAAATGGTGATGCATTAACTTATTTCACAAACTTTTCATTATTATCTCAAACAGAAAATAACTTTACTTGGCAAACAAATTTAACATCATCAGAAACTTATTCAATATTATTTAATGTTTCAGACGGAACTAATACAACTTCATTAATAATAAGTTTAAAAGTAAATGAATTGACATCATTCAATGGAAATGATTCAGAACTAAGTTCAAATATAAATGTTAATATTTTTGTAAACGGAACTCTTAACGAAAGTCAATTGACAGAAGTTAATAATCTTAATATTACTGATTCAAACAACAATACAATTTTAGATTTTAATTGGAATTTTAGTAAAAAAAATGTTAGCTTTGAAATTGACTATAATTCTTTTACTGGAACAATCATAGTAAAAAATCTAAATATTTCCTCTCAAAACCTAACAAAAATAATATACATTAACAAATCAAGTTCAAGTTTTAATTATGTTTGTATTTTAGACGCAGAAGTAACTTCAATAAATGCTTTTTCAGCTAGTTGTACAAATTCTAATGAAACAAAATTAGCATGTCCCGGAACATCTGGAAATTATCAATGCTCTGAAGTAAATGGATATTTTAAAGTTTCAGGATTAAGTAATACAGCAGTAAAAGGAATCACTGTATCTTCAAGCTACAGCCCAAACGGAGGTAGTGGAGGCGGAAGTAGTGATGATGATGAAATTAAAAAAGATGAATCTTGTAAAGAAGATTGGGCTTGTGGAACATGGGAAAAATGCATAGAAAATAAACAAGTAAGAAGATGTTTTGAATTAAATAGCTGTGGCACTACAAATTACATACCATTAATAGAACAAGAATGTGAATTAGTTATTCAACAACCAAAAGAAAATGAAACTAACAAATCGTATGAAGTTCATGATAATGAAACAATTCCTAATGAAGATGACAAAGAAAATAATTTTTTTCCAATACAAAATGGAATTGTAGGAATTATATTGGGAGTAATAATATTTTTAATAATTATTGCAATAATCTGGAGACGGTAGATTCCATTGTATGTTCTGAGCAAAAAAAACCACCCTGATAAAATAATTCATAACCATGCCTAGGATTATTTTTTATTGCTTCTAATTGTTTTTCAAATCTTTTTTGAAATTCTGCCGGAGTTTTTGCAGGAGTAACCATAATGGATAAATCTTCTTTTTTTCCTTTAATAAATTCCTTTTCTTGAACAGCATCTTCAAAAGAACTCCTCATTCTTTTTTCAAGATCATTTCTTTGATTCGTAGTCATTCTTTTTACATTAAAATCACCAAAAAGTATTTCACGAGTTTCTTTATAGCCATTCTTCATTTCTTCAATATTTACTAAAGGAGTATGCATCTCACAAAAAATTGCCGCATCATCCCAAATTAACAAATAAGGATGAGTAAAAGCACATTCAGGAAACATATCATTAACTACAACATCATAATTCCAATAACTTTCATAAACAGAAAAAAGTTGTTTATAATTGGATATTTCTTTAAAATGAATTTTATCAAAATCAAATAAACCAAAAGGATTTTTATCACTATCAACGGTATCTCCTGCAGCATCTATCATTAAATGTCCTACTTGAATAATATTATGAAAAAATTCTTCATTCCAAATTCCAAAAATCCTTTTTGCAATATGACCATTTTGACTTAATTGATACATTAATTGATTATTATCTGGATGCATAGAAACATCAAAAACAAAATCAGAAATTGGTTTCCACCACCCAGTCGGGTAACGATTGTAACGCAAACCAGTCCTTTCTTCAACAAAACCGGGATGTTTTTCATAAATATCTGCAACTCGTTGATCATAAAGCCTTCTTACATGAATAACTTGTTTCATAACATCTAATTTCAAATCTTCTAACTCTTCAAACTCATTTCCAGAAGTTGGAAAACTCCAATCTACTAAACATGTTCCACCTTTTCTCATACGTTCATATATATCCATTTTCACTATCCAAGAAGTAAGAGAACTCATAATTTATTTATAAAGATTAACCAAGAATTAAGTATATTTGATCATTTTTTCTTGCTTTAGAATTTAGTTTAATTGTAACAATACCTTTTTTAGCTTTACTAACTTTCTTTTCATTTTGCATTAATTCTTCTGCTTTAAAGTTTACAACCCCGGTTGTGGGACCATGAATCATTAATTCATCTCCTTTAGAAAACAAATTACTTTCTACTTTAATTTCAACAACTTTATTTTTATTATAATAATTATTTACTTTACCAACATATTGTTTTTTCTTTGTAGCCTTACTACCATACTCATCAGTAAATTCATCAATTGGTTTTCCCAAATAAAATCCTGTTGAAAAACCTCGATTATAAACTGTTTTCAATTTTTCAATTAATTCAGTTTTATTATGGTCTTTATTATCTATTGCTTGCCTGTAAGCTTGAACAACCACTTTAACATATTCAGCAGGCCTATTTCTTCCTTCTATTTTAAATGAATCAATAAACATTAATTTTTCAATGAAAGAAATGGTACATAAGTCTTTAGCACTCATAACATAATTAGTTCCTAAATTTAATTGAAATTCTTTATCAACATCTTGTAATTTGTATTCTCTTCTACAGTTTTGTAAACACTCACCACGATTTGCACTTTTTCCAAAAGTAAATTGTGACATAAAACATCTCCCAGAAACTGCAACACACATTGCACCATGAACAAACACTTCCACCTCAATATCAACTTTTTCTTTTATTTCTTTTATTTGCTCTAAACCACATTCTCTTGCGAGAACTATTCTTTCTGCTCCAAGATTCTTATAGAATAAAGCAGACTTAGAATTAGAAATAGAGGCTTGAGTTGAAATATGAAAAGGAACTTTGTATTTTTTGCAAAGCTCAATTACTGCTAAATCCCAACAAATAATAGCATCTACAAAGGGTTTTGCATCTTTAATTATTTTTTGAACTTTTTCTAATTCATTTTCATAAATAATAGTGTTGAGTGTAAGATATTTTTTTACTTTATTACAAAGTTTAGAAATTTTTTGCAAATCATCAATAGTAAAGTTTTTTGCACCAGCACGCATGTTTAATCCCTTAATACCAAAGTAAACAGCATCTGCTCCTGCATCAATTGCAGCCCTTAAACTAATAAAATTTCCAACAGGTACTAAAAGTTCTGGTTTATTCATAATAATTATAGTTTAAGAAATATAGTTTAAAAAGATGTTGGAAAAATTTAAAAATGACATTAATAAACCCCAATTATGCAACTTAAAACTAAAAGACTTACACTAAGAGAATTAAACGAAAAGGATAAAGATAATTTAGTTAAATATGCAAACAATCTTTTAGTTTCAAGATATTTATTAGTTGTACCATTTCCATATAAAGAGGAAGATGCAGTTTGGTTTATCAATCATTGTAAAGAAAATTCTCAAAAAAAAATAAGGACAAGTTACGAATTAGCAATTTCATTGGATGATGAACTTATAGGACTAATAGGTTTAACGGGAATAAAAGATAGGGTTGGAACAATTGGTTATTGGTTAGGTGAACCATTTTGGAGAAAAGGTTATATTTCAGAAGCTTTAAAAGAAGTTATTAAATTAGCTAAAAAATTAAAACTAAAAAAATTAAAAGCAGGAGTGTTTACTGAAAATGAACCCTCTTCTAAACTACTTTTAAAATCAGAATTTAAAATAACTAATAATGGTAATCAAAAAATCATTGCTAAATCTACTGGAAAAGAACATGATGAAATCATTCATGAATTAGAATTGTAAAAAGATTGAAATAAAAATTATAATAATTTCTTTTTAGTCGGAATAATTTCGATTGTTTATAATTGATTTTTAAATACCGAAAACTTTACGATTATTTTGTAATATATTCAATTTTACCGTGTAAACACTTATTAATTATTAAAATAAAGATTAAATTAAACAAAAGAGGAATATAGTACAAGAGACTACCATACTGTAGTCCCAGAGGAGTTTATGTATTGGGAAGAAATTAAAAAAACGAAACACTTTGAAAAATATCATAAAGGAACCTTGCCTTGGAGCATAATAATTAGTTTAATTTATTTAATTAAAAAAAAGGAAACAAAATAGAAATTGAAAACGAAAAAATATATATTTTGTGTGAAATAAAAGAAAAAATATTATATGCAATAAACGTAAAAAGAAAATGAAATTACAAAAACCAAATATTTTTAGCATTGAAAATTCTACTATTTTAAAATGTCCTAAATGTAAAACAATATTAAAAGAAATAAAAGTTAAAATACAAGATGCAAACAGTAAAGTAAAAAGCTATCAATGTGGAAAATGTGGTTATTTTGAATTTGAAGACAAATCTGCCAAAAAAATAATTACTGAATTAAGAGAAAAAGAAACAATTCTTAAAATAAAACAAAAAATAATTAAACTTTCTCATAATAGGTTGGGTATGTATTTAAACAAAGATATCACAAGAAGTTTAGACTTAAAAGGAGGAGAAGAGATATATATTTCTGTTCCCGATAAAAAACAGATTATTATCAGCATAAATAGATAAAAGAAAAGAACTTAAAGGAAAAACTCCAGAGGGGATTGAATATTCTTATTATAAGTGTGAAAAATGCGATAAAGAAATACTAGACATGCAACAATTACATAATATTGCTCAAAAATATAAAGAAATTAAAAAAATAGAATATTAAAATTATTCCAATTTGATTTTCTTTTCCATATGATACTTGTGCTTCTCCATCTTAACAACTTTATAACCTAACTTTTTATAAAAATTAAAGGCAGGATTATTATCCCAAACTTGTAATATTATTTTGTTATATCCCAAGGTTTCAAAATAATCCATTAAAACTTTACCAATACCTTTTTTTTGATATTTGGCAATTATAAACAAACCATTAACAACTAAAACATCGTCTTCAATTTTTAATTGATACAAACCAACTTCTGTATCATCACCTAAAAGAATTGTTCTTTCATTATAATCTTCATTAAATCTCTCATCAAACATTTCTTTACTTGGTTTAAAATATTTAGAAACAAAAGGAAAAATTAATTCTTTCATAATTTTAAATACAAAAGGATAATCCTCTTTTATACACTTACGAGTTTTTAATTCTAATTCCTTTATTTTAAATTCCGGCATCATAATTATTTATATTTAAGTTAATTTAATACTATTATTTAAATTTTAACAATTTATTTGGTCTATAACATCTTCTAAAGATCTAAAAAAGTTTTGGAATGCTTTTGTTTTACCATAATCAGAAAGTAAAGCTTTTTTTTCTATTGGTGAAAATGCTTCAAGAACAGTATAGGTTCCCATCATAGCAAGCTGTAATTCTCCAATTAGTTTTTTTTGTTGAAATGTTCTAAATTGACCATCTAAATCTGCATCAGCATCATCATCCCACAACATTCCATTACTGTGATTGTTGACATATTTTTGTTGTTTAGAAGTCATACCACTAGTATCAACATCAGCATTTTTATTTTTCTGGGTTTTAATTAATGATTGAACTCTATTACTTTTCATACTTAAAATAGCTGCAGTTTCTGCCATTTGAACCTGACTTTCTTCATCATCCAAATTAGATACTTGAGAAACAACACCAAAAGGAATAGTACCTTCTTGGAATAATCTTTGTACCCTTTCGGGAACACTAAAATATCTAACGGCATTTCTTATCAGTTGTGGTGAAAAGTGTGGATTCTCTTCTATAAAAAGTCTTAAATTATATTTATCACCATTATGATGATATTCTTTTTTAGAAAGTTCAAAGTCTCTACCTATACCAACAAAAAGGTCATGATGATCGGGATTTTCAAAATTGTCTGCATCAAACATAATTTCCATTTGTGCTTTTTCTGGGATATAAGGAAGAATGGCAGTTCTGACTGGTTCATTTCTTTTTTTAGCAACCTTTGTTCTCCTGTTACCTTCTAAAGAGATATAATCGCCATCCCAAGATTCATTTTCTTGTTGTCTAGGATGCTCTTCCATTAAAAGAATTTCTTCAAGCATTCCTATGTCGGCTATTGAATCTTCAAGACCTTCTTGTGCTTCTTCATTAAAGTTTTTAGGATTACCTCTAGGATTTTTCGGATGAAATTTGATTTTATCAGGATGTATCCATGCAAAAGAAGCTAAGTTCATTACTCTTTGTTTTCTTTCTTTTTGAGATGAGTCACTTAAAGAAATATTTTCAATTTTTTCTTCCATGGTCAACTTACTTTTTGGTTCCCAACGTCTTGCATAAACTTCATTTTGCAAAAATATTTCATGATCGACCTTTAATCTTTTATAAGTTTCAAGAATTAAACTTCTAGGAGTAATACTTTGTTTCTGATAATTAATTGAAGAATCCCACAATTCCTCATCAAATTCTCCAATCGTTCTAAGTACTGCTAAATACTTTCCTGCAGTTTTTAAAAATTTCGAATAATTTCTATAACGAGTAGTATTCCAAGGTTTAGAACTTTCAGGACATTTCATAAAATTATCATAGCAAATTGCAATTTTATCTTCAATATATCCCGTTATCATACGTCCAATGTATACTGGTTTTAATCCTTTACCATTTCTTTTTGCATCCATTTCAGCTTGTTTTAAAACAATTACTTGATCGTTTTTATTTAAACGAACTTCATTACCAGTAGAAGGATCCATAAGACCTACTGTTGCAAGTCTTGTTGCACTTTCATAAGGTATTTTTCTTTCTCTTACCCTTCTTTTTATGTCAGTATGTAATCTTTGATAAGCAAATGCTCTTCTAATTGTTGCAGGATCTTTATTTGTAAATTCAGCAAAATGCATAATAGGTGCAAGTTTTCTTAATTCTTTAGGAAGTTGCCACCAATCTGTTGCATTTTGAACAATACTCAAAGTCATATCTTTTAATTCAGATTTTGCTGCAACATCTTCAACATATAATAAATATCGATTCCATAATTCGTCTGCAACTTCATAAAATGGAAGTCTTGCTTTGAAATGGTTTTCATGCATTTGGATTTTTAATCTTAATAAAGCAGGAAGAGGTTGAGTTATTGCAAGTCTCATTTGCTCTTGATAACCAGATCTTTTTTCATTTTCTCTTAAAGACCAATATCTTTGATGACCAAAAACTAAGTCAAAACCATTATCCCTTAACTCTGCAATTCCAGATTGAAGTTGACCTTTATCAGACATAGAACTTCCAATAGATCTAATTTTTGATAATTTATAGTGTTGCCGTACATTTAATGGATCTGGGAAAATGCGATCAAGTGAAACTAATTCATACTCTCTACCAGGTAATAAGTAATCGTTTACTGTTTCATGTATTGCTTCTTTCATTGCAAATCAAAATTTAATTGTCCCTCTTGTTGTTTTTCTTTTTTCTTTTTTTTATTTCTTTTAGTTCTATTTTTCATCAAAATATCTTTGTTTGTTTTAATTTTAGGAAGCTCGCTTGCAGGAAAAACTATTCTGTCAGTTGTTAAATCACATTTATCACAATGTTCACACATCGCATGATTTTCTTCTTGCCTACCAACTCTACCACAAACTCCAATTCCATCTTCAACAAAATCTAAGAAATCTGGATGAAAATATCTTGGATCTAAATCCCCACTACCAATTACTCTAGAATAAAATGTCCAATCTTCTTTTTTAGAAACTTCAAAATCCATCAATTGTTGATTTTTTGATTCAAGTAATGTTTTCCAAGATTTTCCAGTTGAAAGTGGTGCTAGTTTATGAGTATTTAATCTTAAAGGAAGAATTCTTAAAGGAATATTATAATCCCAATGAGCTTTTAAAGCATCAAAAACAGCAAAACCCCTTTTATCATTTTCTTCAAAAGAGGAAGTTACATCGCAAACAACAGTCAAAGTTGAATGAACTCCTGCCTTATGATATTTAACAGCTTCATTAACTCTAAATTTGTTTGTATAACCTTGAGAAACTAAACCACCTTCTAAACCATCATTACCAATACTGTAATTAATAACGTGCTTAATTCTTAACAAACTTTCAACAGTATCTTTATTAAATTCTAATGCCTTAGTAGGAAATATAACACCAGAATTGAAATCAGCACACATATCAAAAAAATCCAACATCAAATTATGATAAAGAAAATGACCACACTCTGTATTTTTTCCAATTCTAACATATTCTGGATTAAAAACTTCAAAATCATTTTTTGTTATATTATTAACTTCTAATGGAGTAGCTTGTCCCCAATTGTGACGTTTAGCGTAACAATACATGCATCGCGAATCCATTAAACCAGCTTTTTGAATTTCTGGAATTAATTCCTTTGAATAAGAACCATTGTTTTTTATAACATCTTCTAAATAATCTTCATGAACTTGAGCCATACATCCTCTAATAGAAAAATCAGCATTATAAGTACATAAACAGATAGGTTCATAACTACCATCACTTAGTCTTCTCTTTACAAAATCGCCTTTTCCCCCCGTTCTAAGCCTTACAGCTGGCATACTTTTTAAATATAAAAGTTGATTTAAAAGCATTATTGTGCTTAAATCATAACAATAGGGAAATTAATTATAAAATATAACAAATAGCAACATAAATCTATATAAATTAAATAAGATTCATAATTCTCATGGGAAAAATATCCATTGATTATAAAAGAGCCACAGAAGTAGCTAAACATGTAGTTGGTATGATGTACACAAAAAAATATCCTTTTAACATATCTAACATATTTCCCGATGAATCACCACCGAAAAATATTGAAGAAGGTTCATTAGAACATGCTCTATACATATTTTATTCTTGTTCAAGTGATTCAATGCGACCAGCAGAACAAGTTTATGAATCTATTGACAGAATTGCAAAAAAGGTACCATTATATTATTTTACTTGGTTAAATGAAAAAGATATGAGAGAAGTTTTAAAAGAAAATTTAGGAGAAAAAGAAGGAGGAATTGGCGACCCCTATAAATCCATTATTGAAAATACGGCAATGTTAAACACACATTATAATGGTGATCCAAGAAATATTAGAAAAAAAACAATAGATGAAACAATCAAAAAATTATCAAAATTTAGAGGAGTAAAAAAACAAGTTGCTGCATTAATTATGAAAAATATGGTGAAATCTGGTTTTTGGCCTTTTTCAAAATATCAAATTCCAATAAAAATTGATAGGCATGTTTTAAGAATAAGCTTAGGAAGTGGAGTAATTACTTATTCTGACAGTCAAGTAAGACATGATGTTTTAACAAATCCACTCTCTAAATTATATCGTGAAATTACATCTCAAGGAATATACACCCAAGGAAAAAGAATTTCTTCAATTGAATTAAATGATTCATTTTGGGCAGTAGGTTCCAAGGTTTGTAGAAAAAATAATATGACAACATGCAGCACAAGTTGTGGATTGGGATGTGATTTTCGTCCTCACTTAGATAAAAAAGCAACAGTTTATACAATTAAAGAACATAGAAAAGAAAAAAATCAATTAATTTTAAATTTATAATTTATATCCAGGAAATAATTTTTCTGCACAATCAGGACAATAACCATGACTAATTTTTGCACCAAGTGAAGTCATATAATCTGTAAAAGAAACCCATGATTCGGGATCAAAAGTATCTTCTTTTGAACCTATTCTTACTGCATTACATCCAGAACACGTTGGTACCAAACTTCCTAATGCTTGTGTTTCATTAATTAAAATCCCATTAATTCCTTGATATTTTTTATCAGTAACTTCATCAGTGTAACTTATTGAAACTAAAGCTGGAACGCCATCTTTAACTGTTAATCCATTATTAAAACACGGTTTTCCATTTGTGTTTAACCAAACTTTAAACATTCTTCCAGGTTTTGGATCAGATAAATTAAACATCTCATGAAATTTTTCTCTATTTCTTTCAACATTAAAATGAGCATCAAATTCACTACCATCAGGAAGAAGCGACTCAAAAACTAAACCATTAGTCATTCCACCATCATAAGCTTGAGTTGCAAACATAGTTGGGTCATAACCTAAAACATTTTGTACTGAAGGAGTAATATAATCAAAAGTTCCATTTGGTTTAACACCAAACAATACAGCAGTAGAATTTTCGGATAATAATTTAAATTTTCTTGCCAAATCTCTTAGAGTACTTTTATACTTAATTTCTTGTGTTGCTGTTTCAATAACTGCCGCAATATCTTCAACAGTTCTAATATCTACGGATTTACTGACACCATTAAGTTTTCTTTTTCCTAAAGTTATAAGACCATAATTTTTACCATCTTCATCCCTTAATGGAGAAGTAATATAAGATTTCATACCTTTTAATTTTAAAGGTGCTATATCTCCATCTTTAAATGTTTTATAATAAGAATGCCCTCTTAACAATACTTTTTCTTCAACTCGTGAAGCACTTCTTAATAAAACAAAACCTGCATCTTGGGCTATTGCTTCAGTTTTTTCTTCTGGAGTTAATTCAGGATTAACAACTACTTTTGTAACTAAATGACTTTCCATGCCATTTTTTTCAACAACAGAATATGCAAAAGAATCATAATGAAAATTGCCATTTACAACTCTTTCACCAACATTTGTTAAAAGTGAATCTAAATCTTTAACTTTAACTAAATCACGTAATAAACCATGAACCATACTAAATCTTTGACCAATAGCTCTTCCGTTTTTTCGTTCAGACTTTAATCTATCTGAAACTATTTTTCTATCTTCTAAAGACAGTTTATCTAATATTTCGGATAATTCGGACATAGATATTAAAGTGGTAAAGAACGCTTTAAAAAGGTTTGGGAAATTATCTACTGAGTAGGGACATCACGCAGATTGACGATACTAATATCTTCAACAATCCTCGGACAAGCAGTATTTACCCATGCTTGAATAAAAGGAAAATTTTCTAAAGAATTAAAATCAATTGTATTATCTATAAAAACATAAACTTTCTTTTCTTTTTTTTCTAATTGTTTTTTAAGTTTCATAGCGCCTTCAAAATCACACTGTCCAGGTTTTGTAGTAACTAAAATACCTATGCTGTCTGACGTAAGAAATTTCATCATAGCACCATTTTTTCTATTTTGAATTTTAGTAATTTCTTTTTTATCTACTTTTCCAAATTGCCTACTTAATGGATTAAAAGTAAATACTTCTTTTTGAGTTTGCATAGCAATATTTATTGGATGAAATTTGCCAGTACCAACATAAAAATAAGCGTCAACATCCAAAGTTAAAGCAGCACTACTTTCACACCCTAGAACTTGACCTTTATATTTTTGTTTTCCTTTAGAAACTAAAACTTCTTTGCCAGTTTTTTCAATTTCTTTTTTCATACTTTCTACAAAATCAATAAATTGAATTGTAGTTACTAATCCTATTTTATTTGGAAGTTTATTTATTCCCTTTAATAATATTTTTCCTTTATACCTTGATTCTGCAAACATTACTTTCATAGATTCAAAGTTATACCTTTAAATATATAAAATTAACTAAAAAAGAAAAATTGTGTAGCTACAAATATTATATAAAGAATAACCAACATGATTCCGTCTTTTCTTGTTAAAGATTTTTTTTTAACAAATTGAAATAACATTAAACATGCAACAATTGTTAAAAAACCAATAACAAGAGTATTTACAACTGGAAATGTTAAATCAGTCATTAGTGAAAATACTCCAAAAAACAATAAACTTTGAATAATTAAACTTCCCAGCAAATCTCCCAATGCAACAGATTCATGCCCACCTTTTGCTGAATGTAAACTAAGGAATATATCTGGTGCTTGAGCTCCTAAACCAATTAGCACTACTGAAATAATAAATGGGTGTATTCCTAATAAATCTGAAACGCATAATGAAGAATTAACCAAAAATTTTGCTGACAACAAAACAACAAACAAACTTAAAAGAAATAATAAACCATCTAAATAAATTCTTTTCAAAGGAACAGACTTCTTAATTTTTCCTTTTTGACCTTCTCTTTTCCATAACATAATCACATAAAAAATAAATGCCATAATTAAAATAACACCATCTATTTTACCTAATTTTCCATCTAATAATAATATAAATGGAATTGAAACCAATAATAAAATATCCCATTTAGTTTTATGAAACACTTTTTCATTCATTGGTACTTTTTTTCCAATTATTGCAATCAAACCTAAAATAAAAGTTATGGCAACAAAATTACTTCCAAACAAAGTACCAAAAATAATTGAAGAAGAAGCTTGATTCATGCCGCTAATAGAAGATAATAATTCGGGGGTTGAAGATGCTAGGGCAACAACCAAAGTTCCCACTAAATAATCAGAAACACCTAATTTACTTGCATAATTAGATATACCCAACACTAAATAAGAAGCAGCTTTGGCTAAAAGAATAATACTAAATAAAATAATTATTAAATTGTAAATTAAAGGATTAGATGCTGCAAATTGACCCACAAATGAAAGAATCATTTTCTCACCTTTTTATATATTTCTCCAGCAATCAATGTAAGTGATGAAACTAAAAATATAATCCCCCAATCTTTAATTGACAATATTGCTGTTTTAAAAATGTGAGTCAAAAAAGGAATACTAACAACTGCAACTTGTAATATAATTGAACTAATTATTGCTATAATAACAAATTTATTACTAAAAAAATTAATCTTAGTTATACTTGTTTTTTGTGAACGATTATTTAATACATTAAACATTTGAGAAAGCATAAGTGTACAAAAAGCCATGCTTGTTGCATATAAATAAGCTTCAGGAGCAGGACTCAGTCCCCATTTCCAACCCAGTGAATAAAGTGAAAAAACAAAGATACCAATTGTTGAAGAAGCAATAACAAACCCCATTAATAAAATAAACTTAATTTCATATTCTGAAACAATTTTCTCTTTTGTATTTCTAGGGAGCCTTTCCATTATATTTTTTTCAGAAGGTTCCATACCTAAAGCTAAAGCAGGCAAACCATCTGTAACTAAATTAATCCAAAGAATTTGAATTGCTAATAAAGGTAATTTTAAACCTATTAACATAGCTGAAAAAATAGTTAAAACTTCACCAGCATTTGCACTCAACAAATAAGATACAAACTTCTTAATATTATCAAAAATAGTTCTACCACCTTCGACAGCACCTACTATTGAAGTAAAATTATCATCAGTTAAAATCATATCAGAAGCTTCTTTTGCAACATCAGTACCAGTTATACCCATAGAAATTCCGATATCTGCTTCCTTTAATGCAGGAGCATCATTAACACCATCACCAGTCATGGCAATTATATGACCCAGACTTTGAAATGCATCAACAATTTTACTTTTATGTTTTGGATCTACCCTAGCATATATGCTAACACTTTCAACAACATCTTTAAGATCGATGTTTTCCAATTCTTTTCCAGTTAAAACATTTCCTTCCATTCCTAATTCACGAGCAATAGCAACTGCTGTTGTTTTGTGATCGCCAGTAATCATTACTACTTTTATTCCAGCTTTCTTACATCTTAAAATTGCGTCCTTAACTTCTTCTCTAGGAGGGTCAATCATACCTTGCAAACCTAAAAAGGTCATTTTATCTTCAACACTTGACGAATTAGATTTGCCTTTAAATTCTTTATATGCAAAACCTAGAATTCTTAATGCCTTAGAAGCAAACTCTTCATTATGATTTAGAATATGTTCTTTCATATCCTTTGTTAATCTTCTTACAGCACCATTCATTAAAATTTTATCACATTTTTCAAGCAATATATCTGGTGCACCTTTAGAATAAGCAGTCTTTATCCCATCTACATTATGAATTGTAGTCATCATTTTTCTTTCTGAAGAAAAAGGAATTTCATCAATTCTTGGGTAATGATTAAATAATTCAACTTGATTAATTCCAGCTTTCATACCAGAAACAATCAGACATCCTTCAGTTGGATCTCCAACAACTTCGTATTCTTCATTATTGTGAACAATTTTAGAATCATTGCATAATACTCCTGCAATCAAAAGTTTATGAATTTTTTTTGAATCTTTATTAAAATTTCCCTGAGGTTTATAACCAGCACCATCAACTAAAGTAATCTCATTATTTGCAAAAATTGCTTTTACAGTCATCTCATTATGAGTTAGTGTTCCAGTTTTATCAGTACAAATAACACTACACGCACCTAATGTTTCAACTGAAGCAAGCTTTCTAACTAAAGCATTTTTCTGGACCATCTTTTTGACGCCTAATCCTAAAGATACAGTTACAACTGCAGGTAATCCTTCTGGAATTGCAGCAACTGCTAAAGCAACTGCAACAATGAACATTTCAAGAACAGTATGTTCATCCATACCAGACCTAAGTATACCAGTTATAAAAACAACTACAGCAATAAAAAGAACAATAATACCCAACCATTTTGCTAGATCCCTTAATTTAATTTGTAATGGGGTCATTCCTTCTTCGGAAGATTGAATCATTTTAGCAATTTTACCTACTTCTGAATCTCTACCAGTATGAGTTACAATTGCTTTACATCTTCCCTTTGTAACAATAGTAGTAGAATAAACCATATTTAATCTATCTCCCAATCCTAATTCCCCATTTATGGTTTTTTCATTTTTTGAAACAGGCATAGATTCTCCAGTTAAAACTGATTCTTGAATTTCTAAATTAGATTGAGAAAATATTCTTGAATCTGCAGGAACTTTATCACCAGTTTCCAACAAGATTATATCACCTGGAACAAGAAATTTAGTATCAATTTCTAACAAATTACCATGACGAATTACTTTTGCTTTTAAAGCAGACATTTTTCTTAAAGCATCTATTGCTTTTTCGGCTTTAAATTCTTGAAAAAATCCAAAAAGGGCATTTAATACTAAAATAATGCCAATAACAATCCCATCAGTATATTCATTTAACAATAATGAAATAATCATGGCAACAATTAAAATCCAGATTAAAGGACTATTAAATTGATATATGAAAATTTTAAGAGGAGATATTTTTTTATCATCTACAATTTCATTATAACCATATAATTTAACTCTATTTTCTGCTTCTTCATTAGTTATTCCTTGCTTCGAAGTTCTTAAATCTTTTAATACTTCTTCAGGAGTTTTATTATAGTAATGCATGACCTTTTTTCTTGGGGTTTTGGTATATAAATGTTTTTAATTGAATTCTTATTCTTTTTTTATATGAATTTAGATAGACTTATTGAAAAGTACGAAAAAGATTCATGGTTTAAGTTTAAAACAAAAATTAATCATTTCTCAAAAAAAGCTAAAAAAGTGGCAATTGCTGGAGCTTTTGTTTTTGGAGCATATACTACTTTTAATGCAATAAATGAAATTAAAGACAGTCCAAGAATAGAAAAAAAAAGTCACAACCCATTATTACCTGTGGGATTATTTTTAACTTATGCTGCTTCTATGCTTGGAATTGATAAATTAAAAAAGAAAAAAGGCAACCCTATAGTTACTAATCCAAATTTATCATCAGGAGTTATTTGGGGTTGTTCTGGCCTATACATTGCAAATACAATTGATCAATATGCAGATATTAGTTTAATTAATTTAACAGGAATTAGCACTATGTATTCTTATGTTATTAGTGCTTTATCTAATCGGTACTTATCAAGTCTTTCAGATTATAAATGGCCGCATTTAATTAACAGTATAAAAGCACACAAAACAATAAAAGAAGATAAGAATATTGAAGCATTAAGTTATATTGTTGATAACAAAAGATTATTTACTAATTTAACTTATAAAATAGCAGTAGAAAGTGAAAAAGAAGATTGTTTAGAAGTTACAGACATATTAGAACAGATTATGAATAAAAAACCTAACAGAATTTCTAGTTATTTTTTTGAAAACTGTTGGATTCCTTTAATTACATCATTACTTACAACAGTTCCTATAGAATCATTAACCCAAAGAATGCTAATTACAAGATGGCATTATACTAACGGTAATTATGTTAAAGCAATGAAAATTTTAGAAAAAGAAAATTCTAAAAATATGCCCATTACTCAAGCATTCTTTTTTAATTTAATTGTTAAAAAAGCTTATCAGGACCCTTTTAAAGTTGATTTAGAAGGAATAATGAAATTAAAAGAAGAATTTGGTTCATTAAAAAAAGAAGTCAGTAAAAAATGGGAAGAGATTTTAACACCCTTATTAAAAAAAAAAGAAACGGAAGAACTTTTTGGAAAAAGAATAAAAGTATTTAATTTTTCAGAATTTATAAAAGAAACACTCGTAATCAAACAAGGAAATACTGAAGAATTAAATCACGAAATACTAATTGCAGAACAAATTGAAAACGCAATACAAGGACATGACACATATAGAATTGCTCAACCATTAACTTTAATTGAACAAGAAAAAGAATCAAACTTAATTAGTTTATTTTCAAAAGGTCGAGATTTATTTAATAGTGATTGTTTAGAAATTCAAGAAGTTTCAAAATTTCTTAGATTGATACATAATAATGTTAAATCAGGATATGGAAAAAGAAATTATAGATTAAATGTTGAAAAAAGAATTAAAAATTCTAAACATGATTTTTTACATAATATTTTAGATAAACCAGAATGGGACGAATTATGGCATAATGTTGGAAAAGAATATGTCATCGATATGGACCCGCACGGAGGACAATGGGTTGTTTCAGAGTTTCCAAAAAGAATTTATAGACTTGACTTTGCAGATAAAGGTGAAATTCAACCTTCATTTCAATTAACAAAACTAGCAATTGAAAGTAATCTTATGGGAATTGCTCCAAATTTTGTTGTAGAAGAATATTATGGAAATGAATACAGCTCTAAAAATTTAGAAGAATATTTTTCTGCATCAATAATTTCTGCATTAAGTTATTTTTGCATACCAACATTTAAAGGATTAGATGTAGAAAAACAATCAATAATTTACTTAGTTAGTGCATATAATTCAACTGAGTATATGGAATCAAAAGAATTAAGTGGTTATGTTAGTCAGTGTTTAAGCACTTTTAAACAAACACCAGAATCTAAAAATAAATTTGAAAAAATTAATAATAAAAGAAATAGAGTTAAATTAGCATTATTTATGAGTGATCCTTATGCATATTTAGATAAATGAAAAATAACAATCAAAAATAAACAAAATAATTTCAATTAAAAAAATTCACTCATTTAAATAATTTCTAACTAAATCCATAGTGATTATATCAACTTTAAATGTTCCATTTCCATAAAACTCCCTAGGAGCTAATTGTGCAGGACCAGTATATGCAGGTATTGGTTTTTCACTTTGAAAAAGATTTAAACATAATGGGTCAGGAATGCCTAATCTTTGATCAATCCACTGATCAGATCTAAAGTAAATATGCATTGCCTTTCCAAATAACTGTGCAATAACAGCATTAGTATCAGTTTTATACCTTTTTGCAAACAATCTCATTGCCAGCCCAAAACCATTTTTTTCCTGCATTAATTCTGAAATATCAACCATCGATCAAAATGCAAATGAATCCTTTTTAAAGTTAATCCTTTAGTTCAAGAGAATCTTTATATAAAAATAAAACTTATTACCTCTATGAAATCCAAATATTCTACAGATGATTTGTATCACTTAATTGTTGAAACAATTGGTGATTGGGACGAATGGGTTGGTGACACAAGAGCAAGAATTAATTTAATTACAAGCGCAATTCAAAAAGTTCAAGAAATATATCACCCTATACTTAGTGAAGTCTTTAGACGTAAAGTAGATTATACGGGTTCTTCAAAAAAATCATCTTCTAATTTATATTATCATATAGAGCATTTTAACACATTTTCTTTAGATGAATTTATTGAATCATTAATGGATTCATTTCAAAATAAATTAGATGCAGAAAAACCACATGATAGACAATTATATGGAGAAGTAAATAGAATTAAGGCAAAGTATGAATAAAAATAAAACCTTTTTCTTAGAAAACTTTTTATATACCCATAAATAATCAAACATTATGGAAGAAGATAAAGGTATCACAGTAAAAAGAGATGAGAATATTGCTGAGTGGTACGGTCAAGTTTGTTTAAAAGCAGAATTAGCAGATTATGGTGTTGTAAAAGGCACAATGGTTATTCGTCCAAGAGGATATGCTATCTGGGAAGCAATAACAAAATATTTCAATAAAAACATAGTTGATAAAAATAATGTAGAAAATGCTTATTTTCCGTTATTTATTCCAGAATCATTCTTTCATAAAGAAGCAGAACACGCTCAAGGTTTTAGTCCTGAAGTTGCATGGATTGATAAAGAATTAACTAAAGATAGTGAAAGATTAGCTATTAGACCAACTTCTGAAACAATAATGTATGATTCTTACTCCAAATGGATTAGAAGTTATAGAGATTTACCATTAAAAATAAATCAATGGTGCAATGTTGTTAGATGGGAAACTCAAGCAACTAAACTATTTTTAAGAAGTAGAGAATTTTTATGGCAAGAAGGACATTGTGTTTATGAAACAATTGAAGAATGTGATAAAGAAACTTTAATTTACATTAAAGATTATGAAAAATTGTGTAAAGATCTTTTAGCACTACCAGTAATAACTGGATATAAAACAGAAAAAGAAAAATTTGCAGGAGCATATTACACTTTAACTATTGAAGCATTTATGCCAGACGGTAAGGCATTACAATGCGGAACATCTCACAATTTAGGACAAGGTTTTGCAAAAGCTTTTGGAATTGAATATTTAGGAAAAGATGAAAAAAAACATTTACCATGGCAAAATTCATGGGGCCTATCCACTAGACTTATTGGTGGAGTAGTAATGGCACATTCCGACGATAAAGGATTAATTTTACCTCCTAGAGTTGCTAAAAATAAAGTAGTAATTGTACCAATCTTATTTGACCAAACAAAAGAAAAAGTATTAGCTAAATGTGAAGAAATTAAAAAACAACTATCAGAATATAATCCTATTTTAGATGACAGAGAAGAATTTAATCCAGGATACAAGTTTAATGAATGGGAATTAAAAGGAGTTCCATTAAGAATTGAAATTGGTCCAAAAGATTTAGAAAAAAATCAAGTTGTAATTGTTAGAAGAGACATCAAAGTAAAAGAATTTGTTAGCGAGAATGAAATTAATAATAAAATTAATGAAATGCTTGATCAAATGCATGATGATATGTATAATAAAGCAAAAAAACAATTAGAAGACAATACTGTTGAAACTAATGATTTTGAAAAACTTAAAAAAGCAATTAAAGATAAAAAATTGGTAAAGACATCTTGGTGCGGCAAAACAGAATGTGAAGAATTGATTAAAGATGAAACTGGCGGAGCAAGTATAAGATGTATTCCATTAGACTCCAAAAAACCAGAAGGAAAATGCATACATTGTGATAAAGAAGCAACCAAAGTAGTTTATATTTCTAGAAGTTATTAAATTAACTTTTAATTTTTGTCATTAATTGTTGAAATAAAGAATCATCAAATAAAATTGCCTTTTTTATTTTCCCTTGAGTATTTAAATCATTTTTCAAATAAGTTTCAGCAAGTTTCCAAACGGGATCGAAATTTTCTTTACCTTCATAAAAAACTTGCATTTTACTTAAAAAACTATTATTTAAAACATCATAACCTTTTATAATTCTAAAAAATCCCAAAACATGAACTTTAATTTCATTATGTTGAATTATATAGTGAGAAATCAAAATCCTCATATCTGTTCTAATCTTGTACAATATTGCTTCTATGTTTCTTAGATCCTCAATATATTCTTCTAAGTCAAGCAAAAAATCGGGTTTGACTTCAGCTTCTAATTGATTATCAATTCGTAATAAAGCATCTTCTAATTCATCATATAATTTTGAAAGCCTTACATCTAATTTTAAAATCTCTTTAGTCAAAGCGCCATTTTTCATTATTTTTTTGAAAAAACCAAGTTTAGGATGTTTATGATGTTGTCCAGAAAAATCCATTTTTGTTTCATGTTCTTCATTTACTTTTAATTTTTCAATTAGACTTTCAAAAGACTTTTTGAAACTTTTAATAGATTCCTCACTAAAATATAATGGATGATTAGAAACATACAACATTACTTTTTGAAGTAAAATATGAATACTTTGCAATTCACCAAATTCTTGATGCTCATCAAGTAAACAAATGTCACTTAACTCCTTAAAAACAATAGAATATTGTCCTATTAATTTTGAAAAATCAATTACCCATTCATTTGATACCTTTTCAAGTTCTTGATTTAACTTCTCTTTATTATTAAAATGTTTATCAATAAGATTAGAAATAGTTTTATCATTATAAGATTTAACCTTCGAAACAAACCTATTTAATATTACTTCATCTTTAACTAAAGACCTAGAACGTAGAAACATCTGATGCAAATTTTGTAAAAATTTCAAATTCTGTGCTTTATCCATAATGAAATCAGTAACCAATTCATATATAAATTTATTGATATAGGCACATTAAATAAACTAAAAGAAATAAAAATAAAAAATTAAATTATTTACTTGCAACAAATTGAGTAACTGAGTGTGTTGTTCCGTCAGCCGCTTTATGTGTTCCTCTAAACATTTTTCTAGTATTTCCTTTTACTTGGATGTCTTCAATTTCACCTTCAGCATCAACTTTTGCTCTACATCTTACACAATATACATTTTTTTTCATGATATCACCAGGTATAAAAATAGCCTTTGTATTTATAAATCTTTAGTAAAATTAGTATAAAATAGGCATAAAAAAATAAAAAGAGATAAAACAAATAAAAATAAAAAATCTAGAAAAATAGAAAAATTTTATTTTTCATCAATTAGAATTTGGATTTTTTATAAGTTCAATACTGTCCACTTTAATAGGTGGCAAAAACACAGTTGTTGGAACCTTTTTTGGTAATTCTTCTTCACCCACCAATCTATCAAATTCAGCATTTTGATATGAAAAATATTCCAAATTAGTCATTGGCTGAGTAGTTTGTGAAGTTGATTCTGAATTATCATCTGAATCCTCAATAATTGGACCAAGATTAGAGATAATTTCATCATACATATTTAATTGAGCCTGAGCATGTTGTAAATTAGGATTTATAGGCATAGCTTCAGCAGGTTGATTCAATTCATCATCATTTATCCTTGAACTTTGTTCGGGTAAACCTGATCTTTCTTGAACACCTCTATGACCCAATTTATCACGTGAAAATAATAATGGAACCTTACCATCTGAATCATATTTTGGTGAAGAACCAGATTGATTAATTTGATTTTCATTTTCAGTATCTTCAGCAGATATATTTTCTTTTTTTAATAATCTACCACCAGTATAATTCCATAATCCTTTTCCAAGTGTTCCTAATCCTCTTAATGGAGTTGCTGCTACATAAATTACTTTTTTAAATCTACTATCTTTAGTTTTTTGAATTGGTTGTGTTACACCATTACTTTCATTATCGTATGAAACATTGTCATCAGAAACTGCAACAGGTAAACT
>CAZLQZ010000005.1:25561-45671 GCA_964561995.1 uncultured Methanosarcinales archaeon
TTTTTACCACTTAAAAGTAGGAAAGTAAGTTTATATACCACTTATACTGATGAAATTTACAAGGGGTGTTAAATGGTTTATTTAAGTATTGTATTTTTAATAATTTCATTAGCAATAGTGGTGCTAAGCAGTCATTGGATTATTAAATCATTATCAAAAATAGCCAAATTACTAAAAATTAGCGATTATAGCGCTGCATTTATAATTTTAGCTTTATCAACTTCATTACCAGAATTATTCGTTGGAATCAATGCTGCTTTAGAAAACAATCCTGCTTTATCATTAGGTAATGTTATTGGTTCAAATTTAGTTAATTTAACTCTTATTGCAGGTCTGGGTGTTGTTTTAGTAGGCGGATTTAAAATTAAATCTGAAAAAACAAAAAAAGATTCATTAATGATGTTCTTTATTACCTTAGCACCTTTAATATTGATGTTTATAGGTAGACAAATATCAAGAATTGATGG
Organism: uncultured Methanosarcinales archaeon; assembly: GCA_964561995.1. GTDB lineage: Archaea > Nanobdellota > Nanobdellia > Woesearchaeales > JABIAG01 > JABIAG01. The sequence continues at coordinate 26,029 of CAZLQZ010000005.1, forward strand.
AATTATTTTAATTGGAATATTTATAACATATAACTATATTTTATTAAGAGACCAAAGAAAATTTACAAAAGTAACTGATGGAACTATTACCAAACGTCAAGCAGTTATTTATCCATTTATTTTCATATTCAGCCTAATAATCTTATTTTTTGCATCAAGATATGCAATACTTTACGCTATTGAAACTGTTAACTTTCTTAATTTAGCTCCAATGATTGTTGGTTTAATTTTAATTGCCCTAGGAACTTCCTTACCAGAATTATCATTTACTTTATCGTCATTAGCTGAGAAAAAAAGTGAACTATCATTAGGAAATTTAATGGGGTCTGTTGTTGCCAATTCAACTTTAGTTTTAGGAGTAACAGCAATAATTATGCCAATAACTGCAAACTTCCTTATTTTTTTAATTTCAGGATCATTTATGATTTTTGCCACATTTTTATTTGCAACTTTTGTTGAAAGTGGAAGTAAATTGTACATAAAAGAAGGAATATCACTAATATTATTGTATGTAGTGTTCATGGTTATACAAATATATGTTCCAAGCATTTTATAGATTAAAGACATAATCAAAGTAGTTATAACATATAACTAAAAATCATAATAGTTAAATAAGATTAATTCAATAAAACTAATAATGAGTTGTATATCGAGTGTAAAGTATTTAAACTAAAAAATCAATAACTGGGGGAAGGTGTTAATGAAGAAAACTTATGAAGAAATTAGAAGAAACGTTTTACTTTCATTATTTAATGGGAAAAAAACTATTAATGAAATTTCGAGGGATTCTGGTGTTAATTGGAAAACAGTACAAAGACATTTAACTTATTTAAAGGGAATAGAGCTTGTAAGTGAAGTTTTTTCTTCACCATATGTTAGAATTTTTGATCTAACTGAAAAAGCCAGGGAAAAAATAATTTGAAAGTGCTAATGTTTGGATGGGAATTTCCACCAATGAAGTCAGGTGGTTTAGGAACAGCTTGTTATGATTTATGTAGAGGATTGTATAAAGAAGGAATAGAGGTCACTTTTGTAGTTCCAAAACTTCCAAAAGATAGTAAAAGTGAATTTGTAAAATTAATGGGTGCTAATCAGCATGTTAAATTTCAAGAAGTAGATTCAATTATTACTCCTTATATGAATACTAAAGAATATTTAGAAGTTTATGAACATTTAGATGAAAATATGAAAGAAAATTATGGTAAAACTTTATTTTCTGAAGTTCACAGATATACAAAAGCTGCTGATTTAATAACTAAAAGATCAGATTTTGATGTTATTCATGTTCACGATTGGATGACCTATAAGGCAGGAATTGTTGCAAAAGAAATTTCAGGTAAACCAATTGTTGCTCATATTCACGCTACTGAATTTGATAGAACTGGCGGAAATCCAAATCAAGCAATTTCACAAATTGAATATGAAGGATTAAAAGCTGCTGATTTAATAATTGCAAATTCAAATTATACAAAAAATAATGTAATTAAAGTATATAATATTAATCCAGATAAAATTAAAGTTGTTCATTGGGGAATTGATGAAAATAATCCAGCATATAATACTAATGAAGTATCTCCATTTAAAGATGAAAAAACAGTATTATTTTTAGGAAGAGTGACATTACAAAAAGGACCAGAATATTTTGTAAAAGCAGCCGAAAATGTAATAAAATATGTTCCTAATGTTAAATTTATATTTGCTGGCAGCGGAGATATGTTTCCAAGAATAGTTAATGAAGTAGCAGACAGGAATTTATCAGATAAGTTTGTTTTTACAGGTTTTTTAAAAGGAGATGATGTTCATAGAGCATTTCAAATGGCCGATCTTTATGTAATGCCTTCTGTCTCTGAACCATTCGGTCTTGTTGCCTTAGAATCATTGAAAAATAACACCCCTATTTTAATTTCTAAACAATCAGGAGTTTCAGAAGTTGTAACTAATGCTTTTAAAGTTGATTTTTGGGACGTAGAAGAGATGACTAATAAAATTGTTTCATTTCTTTCATATCCTTCATTAAGTTATGAACTTAAAAAAAATGGTTTTGAAGAATCTAAAAAATTTAATTTAGCAGAACCTGCAAAAAAATGCATTGACTGTTATAATGAGGTGATAGAATGGTAGATGTTTGTTTTTATTTTCAAGTTCATCAACCATGGAGAATGAAAAAATATAATATTTTCCAAATAGGTAATGATTCAAATTATTTTGACGAACAAAAAAATAAAGAAATAATGGAAAAAGTTACAAAAAAATGTTACTTACCAACAAATAAATTAATGTTAAATTTATTAGATAAACATCCTGAATTTAAAATTTCTTATTCAATTTCAGGAACTGCACTAGATCAATTTGAAAAATACAGCCCAGAAGTATTAGACTCATTTAAAGAATTAACTAAAACCAAACAAGTTGAATTTCTAGATGAAACTTACTACCATAGTTTAGCATTTTTATATTCAAAAACTGAATTTCTTGAACAAGTTGAAAAACATAAAAATAAAATTAAAAAATTATTCAATTATACTCCTAAAGTATTTAGAAATACTGAATTAATTTATAATAATGAAATTGGACAATACATTGAAAGAATGGGTTATAAAGGAATTTTAGCAGAGGGAGCAGACCACATTTTAAATTGGAAAAGTCCGAATTTCATATACAAACCAAAAGGATGTAATAAAACAAAATTACTATTAAAAAATTATAAATTAAGTGATGATATTGCATTTAGATTTTCAGAAAGAAGCTGGAATGAATGGCCACTTACAACTGAGAAATTTGGCAAATGGGCTAACCAAATTAATGGTAATGGTGTTTGTCTTAATTTATTTATGGATTATGAAACCTTTGGAGAACATCAGTGGGAAGATACAGGAATATTTAATTTCATGAAAAAACTCCCTGAACAAATGTTAAAACACCCCGATAATAATTTTAAAACACCTTCCGAATTAATTGATAAACATGAAGCAGTCGATGAATTAGATGTCCCAAATTTAATGAGTTGGGCAGATGCTGAAAGAGATGTTTCTGCATGGCTAGGCAATAAGATGCAAAAATCTGCTATTGCAAGACTTTATGCAATTGAAGATCAAGTTAAAAAATCTGGCAACCCAGAATTATTAGATACTTGGAGAAAATTAACAACGTCAGACCATTTTTACTATATGTGTACTAAATTTTTTTCAGACGGAGACGTTCATAAATATTTCAATCCTTATGACAGTCCATACGATTCATTCATTAATTTTATGAATATTTTAAACGATATGACAATAAGATTGAAAACATCAGATTCCTTACAATTTAGCTTACAAAAAGCTAGAATATAATTTAAAGGTTCAAAAAAGAGGTGAAGTAAATGGCTAAGAAAAAAATAGTTAAAAAAACAGCAAAAAAAGTTACTAAAAAAGTAGCAAGTAAGCCTGTTAAAAAGGCTACTAAAAAAAAGAACATAAAAAAAGCAAAACCAAAAACAACAATAAAAATTAGTGTTTCAAAAAAAATTTTAGAAGAAGCACCTGAAGAATTTGCTTTTGTTTTAAACGACGGTAGAAAATTAAAAAGCGTACAAGAATTGACAAATTCATTAGAAACAATGAGTGATGACTTATTCAACTACCACGTAACTGATATAAAAAATGATTTTGCAAATTGGATTGATGATATCTTTAATGAATCTAAACTTGCAGAAGAAATGAAAAAAACAAAAAGCAGAATTGAAACAAGAATTAAACTATTACAAAAACTTGTAGATGAAGTTATCGCAGAAAGCAAACCTAAAAAGAAATGAGCGATATTGAGAAAAAAGCTGAACTTCTCTTTGAAGTAAGCTGGGAAGTTTGTAATAAAGTAGGTGGTATTAATACTGTTATTAAATCAAAAACCAGTAAAATACTTGAAAGCTATAATGACCATGATTATATAGCCGTCGGACCATATTTTCATGATAAAGCAACAGAAGAATTTGAAGAAGTTCCTACTCCAAAAGAATTTGAAAAAAAATGTAAGGAATTAGAAACAGAAGGAATACAAATTCATTTTGGAAAATGGTTAATAAAAGGAAGTCCATTTACAATATTAATAGATTTTAATAACTACTGGTACAAACTTAACGAAATCAAACAAAAATTATGGGAAAACTTTTCAATTAGTTCAATACGTTCAGGATATGATTATGATGAACCTTTAGTATGGAGTTATGCAGTTGGAAGAGTTATTCAATGTTTAGCCAACAATAAAAAAACTGTTGTTCAATGTCACGAATGGTTAAGTGGAGTTACTTTACTTTACCTCAAAATAAACAAAGTAAAAATATCAACTGTTTTCACCACACATGCAACTATTCTTGGTAGAACACTTTCTTCCAACAATGTTAACTTATATGCAGTATTAGACAAAATCAATCCAGATCAAGAAGCCTACAAATATAATATTGAAGCAAAACATTCTGTTGAAAAACAATCAGCAATAAATTCAGATATTTTCACTACAGTTTCAGAAATAACAGGAATTGAAGCTGAAAAATTACTTGGAAGAAAACCAGACGTGATACTTCCTAATGGACTTGATATTCAAAAATTTCCAACTTTTGAAGAATTATCTGTTCAACATAATATTTTTAAAAATAAAATAAAAGAATTTCTAAAATATTACTTTTTCCCGTATTATCCTTTAGATTTAGATAATACTTTAATTTATTTCTTAGCAGGAAGATATGAATATAGAGATAAAGGAATTGATGTTTTTATCAATTCATTATCTAAACTAAATGCTATGATGAAAAAATCTAAATCTAAAAAAAATATTGTTGCATTTATTTGGGTGCCTGCTAATGCTCAATCAATTGACCCACATCTATTACAAAATAAAGCAATTTATGATGAAATTCAACATTCAATTAATGACAACAATACTTCAATAAAAAATAAAATAATGAACAATTTATTGTCTAATAAAAATATTAATGAAAAATCAATATTTAGTGAAAGTTTTTTATTTGAGACTAAAAAAAGATTAAAAAGATTCAAAAAAGTAGGCACACCAGAATTATCGACACACCATTTATATGATAAAAATGATCAAATAGTTAAAACATTATATTCGTCAGGATTAGATAATATGGAAGACGACCCTGTTAAAGTAATATTTTATCCAATTTACTTAACTGGAAGTGACGGATTATTAGATTTAACATATTATGAATGTATGCAGGGGTCTCATCTTGGTGTTTTTCCTTCATTCTATGAACCTTGGGGTTATACACCATTAGAAGCAGCAGCATTAGGCGTTAGTTCTGTGACTACAGATTTGGCTGGTTTTGGAAGACATATTTACAAAGAATGTGTTGATAAAGAAATACCAGGAGTCTTTGTTTTAAAAAGAGACAAAAAAACAGACCAACAAATTACCGATTCATTAGCTAAATTCATGTTTAAATTTAGTAAATTCTCAAAGCAAGATAGAGTTAAAAATAAATTAATTGCAAGAAACATGGCAGCAAAAGCAGATTGGAAATTTTTAATTGATAACTACATTATTGCTCACAATAAAGCATTCGACAAAACATACAAATAAAAAAAATGAAAATAATTCATAAAGTCGGTAAATTTGAACTAAAAAAAGAATCTGAAGGAAACTTATTATTAAGTAATTCAAAAAAAGGGTTTTTAAATTTAGGTTGTGCAAATTCCAAATATCAAGGTTTATTTTTTTTTGATGAAGAAGTTTACAAAATTTTAGAAGAAATTAAAATTGACGGAGAAGTTAAAGAAATTACAAATGAAATATTCAAAGTTAAAAGAAATAAAAGTGCCACAGAAAGTTACTTTTTACCCAAAAACTTCAATTCATTAGTTTATGAGTTATCATCAATAAAAGAGGCCGAATTAATTTTCGACATTAGAAAAGCCTACGAGATGAATGAATTTGGAAGAGATTACAAAATATCTAAAAACAATAATAAGATAATTGTTGAATGCAATGGAATGTTTGTAGTAATTGGAAATGTTAAAAATTTTATTAAAAATGAAAAATGGATAAAATATACTTATTCCCAAGATCAAAAAAGAAACTCAAAACCCTACGCATGGTATGTTTTTTCTGCATTAAAAGTTAAAACAAAAAAATTAGTAATTACAGCATATAAAAATAAAGAAAAAGCAATTAATGAAAATAATTTAGTATTAAAAACTCTTAATAAAATTAAAAAAAATGAAGAATCATCCATCAAAATATTAAATAAAACTAAAAAAAATACAGCATATAATTTGGCAGTGAATTCTCTTAATAATTTATTAATTGAAGAAGGAATTTTAGCAGGACTGCCTTGGTTTTTTCAAATATGGACCAGAGATGAAATGATTTCATTAAAAGCTTTGACTCAAATTGGTGAAGAACAATACGCAAAAAAAATCTTAATGAAAAGATTAACAATGATTAATGATAATGGTCGTCTTCCCAATAGAATTCCACATGCAAATTTAGACTCGGCAGATTCAATAGGATGGATGTTTTTAAGATTTAATGATGTATTAAAATTAATGAATAAAAAAGAAAAAAACTTACTTGAAATAAAAATAAAACAAACTATTGAAATATTAATTAACAAGTATAATAAAAATGGATTTTTTGTAAATGATAAAAAAGAAACATGGATGGACACAGATTATGGTGATGACTTTAGGAAAGGAAGCAGAATAGAAATTCAAGCTTTGATGATTGCAATTTATGAACTGGCTTTCAAATTAACTAAACAAGTAATATATCAAAAATTAAGAAATAGTTTAATTACAAATGTACGAAATAAAATGTTTCATAACGGCTATTTAAAAGACGGAGTAGATGATTCAATAATTAGACCAAACATATTTATTGCTTATTATGTTTGTCCTATGCTTCTTTCTAAAAAAGAATGGGAAAAATGTTTTAAAATAAGTTTAGAAAAGTTATGGTTAGAGTGGGGTGGCATTTCTACAATTGATAAAAAGCATCCTCTTTTTACTTTAAACTATACTGGTGAAAATAATCAATCTTATCATCGTGGCGATGCATGGTATTGGTTAAATAACATGGCAGCTATTTGTTTAAACAGAGTAAATAAAAAGAAATTTAAAAAATATATTAATAAAATTTATTCTGCATCAGAAAAGGACATTTTATGGCAAGGTGCAATCGGTTCTAGTTCTGAAATAAGTTCAGCATTTCATCAAACTTCAGATGGTTGTTTGAACCAAGCATGGAGTAATGCTATGTTTATAGAATTATTTAATGAGTTAAAATAATTAAAATACATCAGATTCAATATCTTTTGCCATCTCTTTAATCATATTTTTTTCAAGTTCAATTTCTTTTTTAGCAATTTCCTTAGATACATCAAGATTTATTTCATTTAAATCTGAAACCCTAACGCCTTTATGAGAAGTAATGAATTTAATTGTATGAACAGTTGATCTATTAAATTTCCCACCATATAAAAAAGGCCTAATAAAACCTGCAAAACCAACATCAGCTAACAAATCAGCATCTTGAAGAATTTTTAATTCAATTGTTTTATCTTTCAGATTCATTCTTTTATCATGATTTTTAATTAAATAACATACTTCTTCAATAAAACCATCAGAATGTCCTTTTTTATTAAGATAAGGCTTTACTATTTCTAAACTTAATTCAGGATGTTTTTTCCACTCATCAACATATTGATTTTTTTTCTTTACACCTTCAACATCAAAAACCTTAGCAACATTAAGTTTAATTTTTCCAATGTCATGTAATAAAGCTGCAACAAGAAGTTGTTGTTTTTTAACTGGAACATCAATTAATTTAATTATATCCTTACAGGTTTCATATACTCTTAATGAAAAAAAAGATTCATCAAAAGGTCCAGAATTAAAATAATCAGTTTCAAAATATTTTTGTTCTATAAATTTATAAATTTCTTTATAATTAGGATTTTCATCAATTGAATTCATATTTTATTTTAAAAAAAAATCATATAAAAAACTTTCGAATTATTTTCAATACGATAAATGTAATTTTCTTTTACCACATAAATCACCAACTAAATTTAATGGTTCAACCATCTTAATTTCTAACTCTTGACCTAATCCACATTCATAACTTAAATGAGGACCATCAATGTAAATTTTTCCTTGTCTAGTAAAAGACTTAACACCTAAATGATTATTAAACAAATGTTTTGCATTTCTCTGCCCCATCAGTTTATATTGAAAACAATTCAAATTCAAATCAAAAATATAACCATTTTCACTCCACATCCAAGCAGTAGATCCGGCAGAAGTTGAAACTAACAAACCACAATTTTTATATTTCTTTTTGTTCATTTTAAAACTAGTAGTTGCTGCAGGATTTTGATGACAATATCTTAAATCATTCAAAACAAGTTCAGGAATAATTTTATCATCAATACTAACTTCTAATCTTTTTAACTTTGTTTTCGGATAATCATCTAAACCTTCTAACACATGCTTAACATCAACCATGTCACAACAGCATAAAAATCCCACACTTGTTCCGGGATCTGAATTATAACCCAAAACAGGAACATCTTTAAGATAATGTGAAACTTCTAAAACGGTTCCATCACCACCAACTGCAATTACAAGATCTTTATTTTCAACTGGTTTTAAATCAGCTCTGTAAATTACATCAAAGTCAAAATTCATTTTATATATAGTATCGAGCAAATAAGCCAATGAATCATTTTGTCTAAAATGACTTTTTTTCATAACACTAACACTTTGATCTTGTGCCATGAATTGTCTAATTTTTTCATCTTTTGAATCACGATAAAGTTCATATTTGCTTTTTTTATATACAACTAGTACATTCATTTTAATTGGTAATGCAATTTAATTTTTAAAGACTTTGCAAATTTAACCTCCTTATGTATTCATTTTGAAGCAATGAAACAGTTTTTGACCCTTGAATTAATCCATTTAAAACCATTCCATAAGCATCATTGAAAGGAATTTTTACAACATCTATCTTTTCATCATCTTCTAAACGTTGCTGAGTTTTTACATGATTTCCAGATGCATAAAATAAATCTACCATTTCAGTATCATGACCACCCGAAGATTCTATTGTTAAAAAATAATGCACTTGAGAAGTATTAATTTGAATACCACATTCTTCTTCTAAACCTTCCACAATAACTTGTAATGAACTTTTTCCTTCTTTATCCATTGTTTCCGCAGGCAATTCTAAAATAGTTCTATCTAACGCAACTCGGTATTGTTTAGTAAACCAAACATTATCTTCTAAATCAATGTACATTATAGCACAAGCATTTTTACTTACAACAACATCCCAATCCTTCCCATCATAAGGACGTTGAACTACTTTTATATGTCCATTATATATTGGTTTATCATCATTATTTTCTTCAATAATACTTCTAACTTTTTCTTCACCAATTTTATCAACTAAATTTATTGATGATTCTGGAAGATATTGTTTCCAAGGTTTTTTTTCTTTTATTGCATTTCTAACAATACTAGCATGCAAGTTTACATTTTCTTTTAAAGTAACACACTCATAGTCCGGAAAACAAACCACAGTATTTGGATTTCCAGATATTAAAATAATATTATCTTTATTAACTGAAGTCATATTTTCAACATGCTGAGCATAATTTTTAGGAGAGTTAATATCTGGAATTCTATATATTTCTGTAGGTGTTGAAATATTTTCAAGTATAGGCAACCACATTTCTCTAACTTCATCATAAAAAAAAGGATTTTTTGGTGTTCTTCCGTCAAGATTTGATCCAATACCTAAAACGATTTCATCCAAACCTAATTTATCAACTTGTTGCATTAAATCAACGTGTCCGTTATGAACAGGTTGAAACCTTCCTATAAGTAATCCTTTCATTTGTACTCCAGAGTTACCAATCCTACTGGCGGTAGTTCTCTTTTATTTTGTGTTGATGTGTGTCTACTAAATACGTCATTAACTATTTTTATGTCAAATCCATGTTTAGCAATTTCTTGTGGAGTAAATCCTAGGTCATAACCATTTTGAATTAATTCAGCAGTTTCATAACTATATCCTAATTCATTTTCATCAGTTTGACCTTCCCACAATCCAGCAGTTGAAACTCTTTTAACTAAATCACCAGGTACTCCAAGAAATTTTGCTAATTCTCGAACTAATCTTTTTGGCACATTTCCAAGTATATTATTATCAACTGCACCATCACCTCGCTTAGTAAAATAACCTAAAACATAATCTTCATCCAGGTTACCAGTTCCCATTACTCTTAAATTATGGCCGGCAGCATATCTACTTAAAACTACGGCTCTAGTTTCGGAATAAAGATTACCAATATTTAATTCGTTATTTAACTCATCCGGCATTGCATTAATATACATACTTGCAATAGGTTCAATAGGAATTACTTTTCTTTCAATTCCCAATAAATCAGCAACTCTTAGACCATCTTCTGCGTCTTTTGAATCATTAGCTTTGGAAGGCAAAATTAATCCGTGCAGTTTTCTATTTGTTTTTTTAAAAGTATCTTCACATAAATATGCAACAGTTGTTGAATCAATTCCTCCACTTAAACCTATCACTCCACCACTTGAACCCATAGTAAAGTTAAGCAATTGGTCTTCAAGTTCATCTATTGCATACTGATTTCCATACTTAAACTGAGCTTTTTTTATCATATTAATTCCTCCAATGCTTGTGCTGTATAAACAGGTCTTACACCCGCATTACCCATTTCTACTAAAGCTTTAGCAACTGCACCTTTTGTTTCTAAAACTACATTTCCATCTGGCAAAATAATCTCATCAACTCCAGCAATTGCATCAATTACCAAATTCACCTTATATCCTAAATCAATTGCTCCCTTAACAAGATTTCCATACTTGTCATTACCAGTTAAAATCAATCCTTTTACACAATATTCTGTAGCAACCCCAGTAACATACAATTCTTTCACATTTCTTTCCAACAACAATTTGTTTGCTAATGGATTAGTAAAAAGAACCAAATCTTGTTTTTCAATAACAAAATCCTTATTTTGAACTGCTAATTCATCAATTACTTTTGCCCCGTAGGTTTTTTTAACTGCATGAACTGGCCAGTTATTAAACTCAGCATCATCTTTATCATGAGCATCATTAGCATATACTGTTAATCCTTTATTGAATCTCTTTAAAAGAGCAATATTGTCTATAATTCCAGTTACGTTTGGTACAGCCAATTTTCCATCATACAATTTAGTCAATCTTCTTAATTCATTTAAATCTACATTTGGATTTTGTTTTTGATGATATTCATCGTTTACTACAAAATCATTTAACATATCTACAACAACTAAAGCTTTCATTTTTATTTACCTCCCAGTGTGTATTTACTACACTAATTATTACAAAAAAATTAAACCACTCTTTCTAAACCATAATTAAGTTTAGGAGGACGGCCAATTTTATGCATTATATTTCGTTGATTCACTTCTCCAGCGTAAAAGTCTACTTCATCGAGAGTTTTCCCAATTGCTACAATATCTGCAGTACTTGTTCTTACATTGTCTAAGAATCCTGCACCAATTCCATTGTATAACTGCACTCCAAATTGTTGTTCAGCATCATTAAATGCGCGAACTTTTGCAGGATTACTAAATCCACTACTTAGTACAATTCCAACATCTTGAGTAAGAGCTTCTCGTAATGCCTTAACACCCATTACATTTACACCCGCACCATCCCAATACTTCTTATTACCTTCAACTCCGCCTTCAGCAATATTTTCACCACAAGTGTCAACTCTTACAGCATATAATCTATCTCCCAATGCTTGAGCTGTAGCTAAACTGTCAGTAATTTCTTTATTGGCATAGTCAACTAATGCTATTCTTGGAACTTTTGGATCAATATGCTTATCAAAAGCCTTAGTTGCCTTTACAACTGCATTTTCTTTTCCAAAATAATATGCATAAACATTTTCTAATGCGTGAGGAATTGTTCCACCACCTACTTGACCAACAACAGCAGCACCTTCATCAGTTGAACATCCTTTTACTCCTCCTTTAAATGCCGCCTCACTAATTGCAGCATCCATATTGTAATGCCAATGCCTTGCTCCAAAATACAAAACTGGCCTTTTGCCAGCCAATTCAACAACTTGTTCAACTTGGTTTTGAATTTTGTTTAAGTCAACATCACGCTCATCATTCTGCCTAGTAATACCTGCAGCAATAACTCCAAGATAAACAGTTTCTAATTCCATGATTTCTTGAACTGGTGCAACAATATTCATCAAAGTTTCTTTGGGTTGATACAAACTACCATCTTTTTTTGCATATATTCTCCCACCAACTTCTGCAATATTGGAATTATTCTTAATTAATTCAACTGCTTCATCTATTCCAGCGACTTTTCCAGGTCCATTTCTAACAAAAACCTGCATATTTACCCAAGGATTTAATCCTTCTTTTTTCAAAATTTCATTTGCCCTTAGGAAGTATTTATCCGCATATTTTTTCATTTTATTTTTCATTTTATCCTCCACTACAATAGTGTAAAAAATACACTAATTAATTTCTAAATTAACACCGCCCCTTTATATTGCCAATCATATCTTAAATGACCATCTGGAAAAAATATAAGTTGTCTTAATCTTTCTGCCTTTGGATCAATTGTTAAACAATTTGACAAACAAACATTTTGATCATCGTAGTCATAAACTATTGCACCATGAACAAGCTCCATAAGCCTAGTACCATTAAAATCAAGATAATCTCGCATTTCTTCAATTTGTTCTTGACCTAGTTTATGCTCTTCAACAAAATTTGCAACTTTTTTACAAGTCGTATCAGCAGGTTTTGTAATATTTCTTACTGTTAATTGTTCAACTTCATTTTCTCTTGCAAAATCAATTAAAGCATCCAATTTGTCAGTTGTATCTATATAATCTTTCATCATCATACAACTTAATCTAACACTAAACCCAATATCATGTAATTTATCTATCACTCCAGTAAGATTAAGATAATCTCCATTTGGCGTGTAAATTTTCTTATTCTTTTTAGTATCATAATGAGCAACCGACAAAGCAATTGTTGTAAGACCTTTATCATACCAATCAAGCATATGTTGATTTAAACCTTGATTTTCTAAAGTCAAACCATTTGTTTGTAATTCCATAAAAGGAAATTCATATTTTTCAAGACGAGTTAAATAATCAGTAATTTCATCAGGATACAAAGTTGGTTCACCTTTTCCAGTCAATAATATTGTCGAAATATCGCTTTGTTTTGCATACTTACAACCAATTTCAAAATTTCTCCAATTAACTTTTTCTTTCTTTAATACCCCATTATCAGGAGTCATTTGTGAAATACAATAAGGACATGCAGCATTACATTTTCTATCACCTACGATTACACTGTATGATTGAATTTTCATTTTTTTAATTCCTCCAGTTTTGTTTGCGTACTTTGTAAACTTACTAATTTATAAAAAAAGCCGAATTGAATTCCGGCTCAATTAATTTTTATGCACAGCAAAACACATCTGATTTGTTTCACTTAGGGTAGTTAGTACACTTAAGTATATGAAGGTTATGATTTTTAGGTAAATTATTGCCTAAAACTTAGCAAATCTAAAATAATTTTTTTGCTTGAAAGAACATAATTTAGCAGGACGATGTGCACCTTCCATTTTAGTTTCTTTTAATTCTTTTAATAAATCTAATTCTCTCATCTTCTTTCTAAAATTTCTTTTATCAAGCTCTTCATTAAGAACAGCCTCATAAGTATGTTGAAGCTCTGAAAAAGTGAATTTTTCAGACATAATTTGAAATGCAAGATTAGACTTTTGAATTTCTGATTTTAAATAATTTAAAGCATCACCAATTATTTTTTTATGATCAAAACCCAATTTTGGAAGCTTATAAGCTGAAACCCACTCTGCATCATAAGCATCAGTTTTAGACTTTAACTTTATTTTATCAGAATTAATTAATGCAAAAAAAGGAATTGAAATTACCCTTCCCCTTGAATCCCTGCCAATTTGCCCATAAGCATTTAATTGTTTTAACAAAACATTTTTAACACCAGTTTCTTCTTCTAATTCTCTTAAAGCTGCTTGTTCAAGTTCTTCATTAGACTTAATAAAACCACCAGGTAAAGCAAACATATCTTGAAAAGGAGGATGTTTTCTTTTAATTAAAAGAATTTTTAATTCATCATTAATAACAGTAAATATAACTGGATCAACTGTAATGTAGAATTTATCTACCTTAAACTTTTCAAGGATATTCATTTATGTATAATTAAGATAAAACTTATATATAAATGTAACTTTTACAATAACTAATGAATCTAGGAACACTAAAAATACACAATAAAAACATATTTGCACCAATGGATATGTATTCAGATAGTGCTTTTAGACAATTATGTTTAGACTATGGAGCATCTTACTGTTTTACGGAATTAACTTCAACTGCAGGATTTGTTAGAAAAGCTGAAACTTTTAAAAGAAAAGTTGACTTAAAAACAGAAGTAGGATTACAATTCATATCGAACAATAAAAATGAATTAAAAGAATCAATAAGAATTGTAAAAGATAATGAATTTTATGACAATTTAGAAAATGTTAAATCTATCGATTTGAATTTAGGATGTCCATCTATAAAAATGATGGAACAAAATATGGGTTCTGCATTATTAAATCAACCTCACTTAATTAGAGAATTATTTCAAACAATGAAAAAACATTCTCACCTACCAATTTCTGCAAAAATAAGATTAGCAACTAATTCAAAACATAAAAAACAATCTCAACCATACTTAAGAATTGCAAAAATAGCTAAAGAAGAAGGATTAGATTTTATCACAATTCACGGAAGAACTGCCGGACAAATGTATGAAGGAGATGTAGACATAGAAGCAATTAAGGAAGTCAAAGAAAAAGTAGACATTCCATTAATAGGAAATGGCAATATTTTTGACAAAAGGTCTGCAAAAGAATTTGATTTTTGCGATGCTATAATGATTGGAAGACAAGCACTTAAAGACCCCTTTATTTTTGGAGAATTAAAAGGTAAAGAATATGATTTTGAAAGGGAAAAAATAAAATGCATTAAAAATTATTTGATATATGCAAAAAAATTTGACACAGGTTTTCAGCACATAAAAATTCATTTACAATCTCTATTAAAAGGATTAGAAGGCAGAAAAGACATCATAAGAGAACTGACTCATACAAAAACAGTAAATGATATAAATGAGTTATTGAAAACAGAATTGTGAGATTCAAAAAAGTATACGGACAAAGTAAGACCGATGTATGTCCCTTTTGTCAAAGACAAGCAACAACAACTAGTTCTCAAGGTATTCCAGTTTGTCAAGAACACAAAGTAGCAATATTAAATGAATTTAAGTGTATTTGTGGAGACTGGTTAGAATTACAAACAGGCAAGTATGGTACTTATTTTAAATGCCACCAATGTGGAAATATCAATTTTAAAAAAACATTAGAAATTAATGTTGTTAAAAATATTAGCAATCCAGATATGGAAAAAAAAGTTGTTAAAAAAAACAAACCTTTCAAAGATTATAGCATTAAAAAACAAGAACAAGATAAAATAAAAAAAGACAACCACATTAACTATGAAGATAAAGAAGAAATAGTTATGCCCGGTGATCCGAGATATTTTGATTAAAAATCATAACAAATTTAATTTCTAAAATTTTAATTCTAACACACCAGCAACTGCATTAGGTTTTTTATCAGGATTTACAAACTTAAATTCATATTCAAAACTATTATGATTATCCAAAAAGTGTGATGCCTTATATACTGCAATTGCAGGAGCACCATAATAATCTATCATTTTATTTATTGAAAAACCATCAACATATTCCTCACTTAAATCTCTAGACAGAAAAGCATAGATTACATTATCTTTCCTGTAAGTGCCTTTTTTTAAAAACTCAGGTATTCTTTTTCCATCAATAACAGTAAATAAAAAATTATCAGAAAACCAATTATTTTTACCTAAAACTTTAACAATTCTTTCTAACTCTGTTTCAGAATAATCACAATCATTTAAGTTTACAGGAACAATCATTTTACAGCAGCCACCAAATACATTGATTGTGCCCAGCCCAAAGGAGTGTTCTCATTATGTTTTAATGAATTAGCATAATATAATTCAGGAAGTTCATTTTTATCGTTCATAACTTCAAGAGATTTTTTCATATAATATTCATACTTAATCATATTGCCTAATTGTTTATACACAATAGCTAACCAAGGTAATCCCATAGTCCATTGAGCATCTCCACCATTATTATAATAATAATCACCAATATATCTGCAAACACCTTTATCTTTAACTAATTTTTCTTCAATATTTTTTAAAATTTGTTTTGCTTGACTATCACTAACTATATTATAAGGATAAATCAACGATAATAATGCTAAATCAACATCTTTAGTTTTAGATTCCTTAGGAAGTAGTTCATTAAGAACATCTTCACCTTTTTTAATTAAATCAGGATGAACTACTACAAGATCACTTATATTTTTCAAACCAGCAACACAAGCGCCAACGCTAGAAGAATGAACTTCTTCATTTTCTTCCCACATACCATTATCTTTATCTTGCCAGTATTCAATAGAAGACAAATAATGAACTAATTTTTGTAAAATTCTTTTATGAACTTCATTCATAATTACTTTTATTCCTTTTTGCTCTAAATTTCCAACCTTAAATAAAAAAGCTCCAATTGCATCATTTTGTTTATTGCCCCAATCTTCAGAAAATTCTTCAAAAGTAATTGGATCATACCTTGCATGAATATATTGATGTTTATGTTCTGGTTTTTTTTGAATAGCATAATCAATTTTATACTCATGTTTTAAAAACACATCAAATAAAGCCCAAACTGCTTTTTTTACTTCATTAATATTATTGGTTACTTCTAAACCTAGAATCTCATAAATACAGTCTCTTAACCAGGCCTTATTATAACCTGTTGAGACTTCTTTTTTACTAGCTGCAAATAATCCTGAAGGATACTGCAGTCCCTTTAATATCGTTATAGATTCCTCTATCATTCTTAGTTTCTACCTCTTTTATTTAAGCAAAAATAGCTTCTTTAATTTCTGACTCTTTAGTCCAACATACATCACACATTGGTTGATCTAAATAAATAATATCTGCATCTTTTCCACATTTTGCACATTTCATATTTTCACACCCCATTTAATTTGTATGAACTTATTGTTCACCTTGTTTTTGGGAATGTGGTTATCATATTTAAAGGTTTCGTTTTGAAACTACTCTCGAGTAGTAAAGTAATGAAAACCTTTAAATCTAAGTACATAATTACTAATTAAAATGAAAACAATGTTTTTAACACATACTGAAAACGGTTATGTTGACCCGAACTTTTTTGGAGAATATTATGCCTCCATTAATGTAAAATTATTTAAAAAAATCGCCGAGCAAATAAAAAAATTAAAAATTCCAATAATATATATTCATGGAGGGGACACAGTTTATCCCGCAATTGATAAAGCTTTAAATGACAGTGAAAGAATAGAAGGCTTTAATCCAAATGAATCTTTTCTAATTGCAAAAGAGATAGCATTACAAAGAGGATTAGAACCAATTTTAGCAGGAGTTAGTTCAGATTCATGCATACGATTACTATATAATATTATGACAGGAAAAAGAGATCAGTCATACGAATTTGAAGCAAAAAAATTAGGATGGGACTATAAAGAACTTAAAAGAATACATTATACCCCATTAACTACTGTAATTAGAAACGATTTAATAGATTAGAAAACTTTATAAATAACCCTTTAGTTTTAACTTAATATTACCCAATATCACTACTTCGGTAGGAGGGAAAATGAATAAGAAAGACGTTATAGAATCATTGAAGAAAGCACGTAAAGATGCTAAAAAAAGAAATTTTTCTCAAACAGTTGAGTTAGTAATTAATTTTAGAGGTCTTAATTTAAAAAATTCTGATCAACAATTAGATTTCTATTTACCAATCAAACATCCTTGGAAAAAAATGAAAATTTGTGGATTTGTTGGTGCTGAATTATTAGAACAATCAAAAAAAGCATTTGATAAAACAATTTTCTCAGATGAATTTCAAAAATATAAAGATCCAAAAGTAATTAAAAAATTAGCAAGAGAATATGATTATTTTGTTGCACAAGCAAATTTAATGCCACAAGTTGCAACAGCTTTTGGTAGATTCTTAGGACCAGTTGGAAAAATGCCAAATCCAAAAGCAGGATGTATTGTTCCACCAAATGCTAATTTAGAAACTGTTAAACAAAAACTAAATAACATGATTAGTATCAAAGTTAAAACTATCCCACTATATCAACTAGGAATGGGTAAAGAAGAATCAAAAGATGATGAAATAGCTGAAGATATTATGTCAATTTACGATCAAGTAATACATCATTTACCAGGTGAAAAACAAAACATAAAATCTGTTTATGTTAAACTTACCATGGGAAAATCAATAAAGGTAGAATAAAATGGTTAACGAATTCAAAAAACAACAAGTAAAACAGGTAGAAGGATTAATTAAAAAATACCCCGTTGTTGGAATAGTTAATATGCATGCCCTACCAACACCTCAACTTCAAAGAATGAGAAAAAAGTTAAGAGATTCTGTTGAATTATTCGTTACTAAAAAAAGATTAATTAAAATTGCATTACAAAATCTTAAAAAAGATAAAAATGGTATCGAAGTATTAGAAGAACACATGAAAGGAATTCCGGCATTACTTTTATCAAAAGAAAATCCTTTCAAATTATTTTCAATTTTACAAAAAAATAAATCAAAAGCTGCTGCAAAAGCAGGACAAATTGCACCAAATGATATTGAAATTAAAGCAGGTCCTACTCCATTTGCACCAGGTCCAATTATTTCAGAATTAGGAAATTTAGGATTAAAAACAAAAGTAGAAGCTGGAAAAATTGATATTATCGCAGATAAAGTATTAGTTAAAGAAGGTGAAGAAATATCTACTGAAATATCATCATTATTATTAAGACTAGGAATAGAACCAATGGAAGTTGGTCTTGATTTAGTTGCTGTATATGAAAACGGTGATATATTTACTAAAGATGTACTAGCAATTGATGAAGATGAATACTTCAACAACTTTACTCAAGCACAAAGATGGGCATTTAACTTATCTATTGAAGCAGGTGTATTAAATGATTCAACTTCAGAATTCTTAGTACAAAAAGCATTCAAAGAAGCTAAAGCTGTTGCATTAGAAGGTAATATTCTTAATGATGTAACTAAAGAAACTATTTTAGCTAAAGCAGAAGCTGGAATGAAAGCTTTAGAAAAAGAATTAAATCTTCCACCAAAAACAGAAAATCCAAAAGTAGAAGCTAAAAAAGAAGACAAACCTAAAGAAGTAAAAGTAGAAGAAAAAAAGGATTCAGTGGAAGTTACCAAAGAACCAGTAAAAGAAGAAACAAAACAACTTCCAAATGAAGATACTAACGATAACAAAGATGATTTAATAGAAAAAGAAGACAAACCTAAAGAAGTAAAAAAGGATTCAGTGGAAGTTACCAAAGAACCAGTAAAAGAAGAAACAAAACAA
>CAZLQZ010000005.1:45771-81767 GCA_964561995.1 uncultured Methanosarcinales archaeon
GTAGAAGAAAAAACCACTGACGATAAAGTTGATGATATGGTAGATGCTTGGAAAAAGAAAAAAGAACCAAAACCATCAGCAAAAGATCTAGTAGAAGAAAGTAAAGAATAAAAATTAAATTCATTATTATGATGGAGGTAGAAAAATGGAATATGTATATGCTGCAATGTTAATCCACAAAACTGGTGGAAAAGTTGATGAAGTGACTGTAAAAAAAGTTTTAGATGCTGCTGGTGTTAAACCAGACGAAGCAAGAGTAAAAGCTTTAGTTGCCGCTTTAGAAAATGTAAATATTGATGAAGCTATTGAAAAAGCCGCTGCTGTTGCTGCTGCACCTGTCGCTGCCGCTCCTACTGCTGAAACAAGTTCAGAAGGAGAAGCTAAAGACGATAAAA
The DNA here is from genome assembly GCA_964561995.1 of uncultured Methanosarcinales archaeon. Lineage (GTDB taxonomy): Archaea > Nanobdellota > Nanobdellia > Woesearchaeales > JABIAG01 > JABIAG01. The sequence continues at coordinate 46,167 of CAZLQZ010000005.1, forward strand.
AAGATGCAGAAGATGAAGCTAAAAAAGAAGAAGAAGCAGCTACTGGATTAGGAGCTTTATTCGGATAAAAATAATTTTTTTTTAATTATATCCAAAAAATAGTGTGATGTAGAGTGGAACAACAACAAAAAAGTAAGGAAAAAGGTACTAAACAAGAACCAGATCAAGAACAAAAAAAAGGTCAAACTAGTTCTACAGGGGTTTTAACTGATTTAAATTCTTTACAAGCTGAGATTAAAGATATTAAAAACAAACTAAATGCCATTAATGAAATTAAAGAAAAATGGTATTTGAAAAAAGAAGAGATTTCTAAAAAGATTTCAAGTTTAATTGGTAATGTTAAAACTTCAAAAGAAGAAAGAAATATTAAAACTCAAGAAGTTCGAAAAACAAAAGTCGAAAGAGATAGATTAAACAAGGAAATTGCTAAAAAAGTATCTGAATTAAAAATTCTTAATGAAGAAAAGAAAACTAAATTAGACAAATTAGGAATTAAAGAAGATCCTTCTAAAATTAAATATGAAATTGAAAAATTAGAAACTAAAATTGAAACTGAAGTAATGAGTTATGATAAAGAAAAAGTAATTAATAAAACCATTAAAAGTTTAAAAAAACAAATGGTAGGTTCTAAAGAAATTAGTGAGATATTTACAAAATCATCTGCTAAAAAGAAAGAATTAGATGAATTAAGAAAAAAAGCTGAAGAAAAACATAAAATAGTACAAACAAGAGCTTCAGAAAGTCAACAAAAACATGAATCACTATTAAAAGTTTCAAAAGAAATTGATGATTTAAAAGAACAAGAAGAAGAAGCCTATAAACAGTTCTTTAAACAAAAACAATTATTTACAGAATTAAATAATGAATTAAAAGATAAACTAAAAATTATAAATCAATTAAATGGCAAAGCAGACGGCATTAAAAAAGATAGAAGATCTAAAAAAGATGCCCAGGTTAAACAAACATTAAAAGAGAAAGAAAAAGGCGTTGAAGAAAAAATTAAGAAAAAACAAAAATTAACAACTGAAGATTTATTAATATTTCAAAAATCATTATAAATTCTATACACTATACAAAAACAAACATTTATATACCAGTTATTTATAAATAAAGTAGGGTCCAGGGTAATTTTTACTTCTGGAAAAAATTGGGGGGAATATAGTGTCCATTATTAATCCAATAAATAGTATTGGGTCTTTTTTAAAAAAAGAGGAAAGAGTATTAGAATCATTGTCTGTAATTCTATTAATCTTATCAGTATTAGTTCTATTTACCCCAGGTATAACTGGAAAAGTAACTTACCAAGAATCCCTAACTTATTCTCAAGAAAAAACATATAATTTTGAAGAAACTATTGAAGATATAACTATTTCTGGTACTTTTATCCCCTCAGGTACTTTTAATATTTATAAAAATGATTTATTGATTTTTAATGGATCTTCAAGAATTATCAACACTTCAAATTACAAATCTGGCGAAATAAATATCAATGTAAGCTACATAGATAATAAATGGGACCCTGAAAATGACGGAATTGAACCAACAAATGGAGTAATTGATTTTGAAATTATTTCAGATACCCCACAAGAAAAAACTCAACTATGCACTATTTGGAGAGTTGATGCTTTAGATACTGACGACAGTTACATTAAATGTAATGGTAACACGAGATGTTGTAATTACTTTGAACTTGAACCTTCAAATTCAGAATGGAATTCAAGCTTTGAAATATATCATGGCCTTTATGACAATTCATATAATAATTATGTTTCGGGAAAAATATTATACATAAGTCCAGGAAAACCAATTGTTCTTACTTCTGAGTTTGCTACATTAAACGCAGACTTTTATGAAAACAAAAGTAATTTTAAAATTAATATTGAAAAATTTCTTGCTAAAGATTTAACATTATTTTATGAAATTGAAAATTCTATTGTAGAAATTACCAACATCACATATCAAGCTCTTTTACTCAATGAAGGAGAAAAAATAATTAAAGTGGACGTTGAAGGAATCTCGGGACAAAAAGAAATAGTTCTCAATACATATTTTAACTCAACAATTACCTCTCAAATTATAGAAAACAAAAGTTATGACATAGAAGTATTAATGAACGGATTTATCAACAAAATATTCTATGAAAATGTTTATGTTGAACAAGACATCAATTATGAAATTGAAATTGAAGAACTAAAAGATATAGTTAACACAAACATTGAAGGCGAACAAGCAACAAGATCATTTAAAATTAATACAGATAATGACAAAGGATATTTTGTTATTAACACAACATCATCAAAATTATACAGATGCGAAGATTGGAGAAGATTAAAGTGTAGAGAATGGCAAATATATCAAATATTAACGCCAGAATTAAACAACATATCATTTTATGATGAAAAAAATATATTTGCAGAAGTAGGTTACGATATTAAAACAATTACTATTGGAGATGAAACAATAACTGCAAGAGTTAAAAATTCCAAAAATAAAACTACTAACTTTAATATTGTAGTAAAAGAAGAAGAAGACAGTTTATTTGGCTCACAAGAAAAAAAGGATAAAAAAAATAAAGATAAAAAAACTAGTAAAAGAACTGTTACAATTTCTACAGATCTAAAAAAAGTTCAAGAAATAACTCTTGAAGGAGTTACAAGCAATAACATTGACATAGGTATTGAAGATGTTAATAAAACAAATACAACGTTTATTAGCATGTATGCAATAGATCCTACAGAAATTGATTTTGAAACAGCAACTGTTACTGTAAATGCAACAGGAAATAAATTATACAAATGTAATAGTTGGAATTTTACAAATCAAGAATGTAAAGTAATTAAGAATTGTACTGATAAAAAAGATGAAAAAGGAAATTTTATATGTACAATAAATAGTGGATGGAAAGAATTCATGGATGTAATTCCTGGTAAAATTTATTCATTTAATATAACCCCCGATGATCCAGGATTCGGAGAGTATAATATTATTTTTGGTGCACCTTATTGCAATAACTCAGGAGAATCACCTTGCATTGTAAGTTCTGACTTATTACAATGTGCAGGAGCTCAATTATCTCCTGGTCCAGAACCAAACCAACCAAATACAATAGATAGCTGTACAGATTCACCAAGCATTGGAACTTGTCATAGTGATGAATCTGTCGAGAATATTACAATTACTAGTTTAAATGATTCAACATTTAAAATCGCCAACACAATACAAGTAGATTATACTGTTTGGTGTTGGGGTACTGCAGACAGAGTAGCACTATATTACACAAACAGTACATCTTCTATTAATTGGAAAAGAATTACTTTGGGAAATCCAACCTGTTCTGCAGGTGGAATTAGTGAAACATTTAGTGAAAATTTCACATTAGATAATATAAATGGAACTCATGCAATAAGAGCAATAAACAAATATAATTCAGACATAAACTCAGAATGTGATGGTTCAGATTATACCGATTATGATGATGTTGTTTTCTTTGTACAACAAGGAAATGAACAACCAACAACTCCAACATCAATAACGTGTGACGGTGGAACTTGTAATGATGTTTTTGCTGAAGAAGTAAATATTAATTGTTCAGGATCAATTGATAATGATGCCGACATTATAACGTATGTTATTGAATCTTCATTAGGAAACAATTTTATTTCTAATGATCAAGAATTAAGTGAACAAAAACATTTCGCAGGAACAACAGCACAATCAACAACATATAATTTTAACACATGTAATTATGGAACCGATTGTTGGGCGTATGAAAATGATGTTGACCAATTTCCATTTGGTGGAAGTACTGCAAACAGAAATGACCACGTTGAACCTACATCCACAGAATATGGCTACATTAGTAATGACGATACGAATCAATGGGCAACAGATGATCCAGGAAATAGTGATGAAATGCTTTTATGGTTAGAATATAATATAAATATTTCAGAATCACCAATTTCTGATATTACTTCTATTGACTTGGCTTTTTCAGGAAATACAGACGGTTCAGCAACTACCTATTCAATATGGATATTAAAAGATGGTTTAGATTGGCAAACTGATACAAATTGGGTCCAATTAGGAAGTACAACATCAGTAACTCAAGATGTTGATACTTGGATTAATAGATCAATAACATCTAGTATTTCAGATTATATTAATTCCGGAACTGGTTTAATAACTTGGGCAGTATTTTCAAACCGAGCATCTGAAGATATGCGTGTTAATTATGTTGAAATAAAAGTTAATTATGAAACAAGCAACGATAATGATTATTCTGAAAACTGGATTGAATACTTTTCAATAAATGGCAGGGAATTTAATGCAATTGACAACATCACAATACAAACTCAAATTAGTTACTACAACCCTACAGGGTCTTCAACTACAGGAAATACAAGACCAGATTTAGAAATTGGAATTTGGGACGGAACATCATACAACACTAATAATTATTGTAATTTGATTTCAAATTATGGAGATTCTGCTTCTTCAGTTAATTATAATTGTTCAATTACAACAACCAATTCAACAATATTAAACATATGGGAAACTCCAACTAACAGAAAAATAAAAGTTAGAGGAATTTACTTAGACACAGAATCAGGAAATGACGATACAATTAATTGGACAGGATTATGGGCATCAATTAATGGAGAAGGTTGGATTGAAATTGCAAATCAATCAGAAACAAATGATTATACATGGAACATTTCTAATTATGATGACCAATCAAATATTGACTTAAGATGCAAAGCAATAGATTTAGATGGAGGCAATTCATATTCAGATTATTATTCACCAGGAATTAATTTTAGTATTTTAAATACTCCACCAAATTCAGCACCATCAACACCAACATCAATAAGCTGTAATGGTGGAAGCTGTAACAATATATTTAGTGAAGAAATAGAAATTGAGTGTTCCGGTTCAATTGATTCCAATACAGACGACATTTCTTATTATATTGATGCCTACTACGATCAAGGAAATTGTGAAAACATTGGAAGTTGTAATTCTTGCTCAGACCAAACTAGTTGTGGAGATTGTTCAGGTGCAAGTTGTAGCTGGTCCTCAGGAGAAACATTAAAATTAGGCACTTGGACTAACACCTTAGGGACTTTTGATGCAACACCAACATTAAACACTTGGACAGGTATTTCTTTTAACAATGAAGTATTTTCAGATGGAGAATACACACAAAATGCTAATGATATAGATATTGATTTATCAACAGGAGGACATTATCTTGTTTTATACACTATTAGAATTACTACCGATTATGGTGACAGATTAGGTTGGGAAACAAAATTATCGTTAGCAGGGTCAGACGTACCAGGAAGTTTTGGAAGTTGTTATACAAGAAGTTCAACAAATGATGATGCAATCTGTTCAGGAAGTGCAATTATTAATGCTAATTCAGGTGATGATATAAGAACTGAATTAGTTTATAGAACTTCTAATGGAGATCAAACAGCAACCATAGTTGCCAATCATGCAAGTATTCAAATTATAAAATTAGATGATTCATGGGATTATTTAAGATTAGAAAAATCAGCCAATCAACAATTATCTACACCAAACAATTGGTACGATATTACTTGGGAAACTGAAAATGAAAAAGATTCTGGAAGTTTTACACATTCTACAAATAGTGGTGAGATTACTTTGGAACAAGCAGGACATTATTTAATTTCATCAGGAGCGGCATTTACTGCTTCTTCATCTGGAAGAAGTGCATTTGAAATTAGAACTTCATTAGGTGGATCAATTTCTGAATATGGAACTTCTTACTCATTTACAAGAGGAAGTACAGATCACGTTGAAGGAAATCCAAATTATATTACTATTTTTGAAGCTGCAGAAGATGATGTTTTATTCATAGAAATGACAGACACTCAATCTGAAACTGCTTTAACATCTAATACCAATGAAGCAAATATGGGAATACAAATTGTTAAGCTTCCAGATAGTGCAAATTATTACAGAGCACATGGAGACAGTGCAAAAGATCCAACAACATCAACAACAACTCCAACTAAATTTAACATGATAGACACTGAAGACGAAGAAGATTTTGCATTTAATGGAAATAGTGCAACTGGAGACATTTCAATTCAATCTAATTACGAAGGAGATTATTTGTTTATGTTCTCAGGAACTGGAACAAGACCAGATACTGCTAGCGGAGTAAGAAGTATTCCTTATCTTGAATGGTATAAAGACGGAAGCAGTATGAATTTGGGTGGATTAGGATGGTATTCAAGAGGACAACAAGGAAGTTATGATTGTTTTGAAGGCGGAAGTTCATCAGGAGTAGTAATTAATGGTTCAGGAACCAGCACATTTAATTTATACGGATATCACCTTGGCGATGATCCAGATACAGACAGATTAGATGCAAATGAATATGGAATTACTGCAGTAAGATTAAATGATTTCTTTACAAGTGGATGTTTGGGAAGTTTAAACTGTGATCAATTAAATGATGAAACATCTTGTGATGGATGTGACCAATGTAATTGGTCATCAAATACACAATGGAATACAATTGGAAATCATTCAAGTAGCAATAGTTTAACATGGAATATTTCAGAAATACACGACCAGTCAAATGTAGATTTAAAATGTAGAGCAATAGATTTAACAGGCTCAAATACATATTCAAATTATTTTGATCCAAGTATAAATATAACAATTGGAGATACAGGAACACCATATTTAACTTTATCATCAGGAAATGATGGAAGACAATACAATTTGAGTGAAACAGCAGTTTTACTTCTTAATGTTTCTTCTAACAGAGCAATACAATCAGTAATTGCAAATATAACAAAACCAGATCAATCAATTGAAACAATTCAATTAAGCTTAATTGGACAATCATACCAATATGATTATTCAAATTTAACTTTAGCAGGAATCTACAACATTGTTTATTATGCAAATATTTCCACTGGACTTTATAATTTTACTACTTCATACTTTGAAAGAACTACATACCATAATGGAATGGATTGTATTGATGAAGAACAATTTCCAGTAAATACTACAGTTGAAATATTAAATAATGTTTCAGGAATTTTAGATTTAAGATTAAATGTTACAGGGGGAAGAGTTCGATGGTTAAATGTAAATGATTTTAATTCATCAAGTGAAAAAACTTTACTTAAATTAAATATTAATGCACTAGATGATAATATGGAACCAAGTGACTGGCAATACTATGCAATTGATCTTTCAGAAATTGATTTAGCAAATGTAACAATGTACATTGAAGCAGTCAACACAAGATTGTTAAAATGTCAGGAATGGAACTTTACTAACCAATCATGTGAAGGTTCTTGGGTTGAAACAAGAAATGATTTAATTCCAGGACAAATATACAACATTACAATTTATCCAGGGGATCCAGCATTTACTGAAGATGCAAATCCATTTACTACTTCAGGAAATGGAACATTAGCTGTAGGCGCAACACAAGACAACATAAACTTAGGAAGGTCTTATAATTTAAGTAGAACATTCTTAACTGCAAGATTCCATGGTGCTGCAACAATAACAACATCATCAATCACACCAGATGTACATACGGGAACTGTTCACTTCTTAAATGAAACTGATATTCAAATTAATAGAGAAAGTGGAACAACATACGATGCAAGAGCATCTTGGTCCATAATAGAAGCTGAAAATATTAGAGTATGTAGTTTTAATAATTCATGGGCAACTGGTGATGAAAATGACAATGTTGATATATCATCATGTTCATATTCATTACCTTCGAACTACAATGAAAAATGTTTTGTTGAAGTTCATGGAAATACACGAAGTCCTAGCACAGATAGAGATTGTTTTACTACAACAAGAATAGTTGCAAACATAACTTCCCAATCAAATGTAAACTTACAAAGAGACGCAACAACTGCGGGTTGTACTGGAACAACTCCGGCAACTACACAAGGTTTTGTAATTTGTTTAATAGATGAATCAAATGTAACAACAGGATTTTTAGACAATGAAAATATTGAAGATGGAAACACAATTAGCATTAGTAAAACAATTGATTCAACAAATTCTTTTTTAACATTTAACTACTTAGTTAATGATGATGGATTAGAACAAACAAATGTAAGAGGACAATTAAATAATACAGATTTAATATTTTCAAGAAATTCAGCTGGAACAACTCCAGGACTAGTAGATTTAAGATGGTATGTTATTGAATTTGCAGGAAGTGGTTTAAGAGAAGAAAACACATTTTCAGGAATAAATTCAGACACTCAAATAGAATCTGACTTAACAAAGAGTTTTAATTTAAGTAGAACATTATTATGGTGTTCTGACAACTATAATGGTGGAGAAGGAACAGCATACCCAAGAGTTCCTTGGACATACACATTTGTAAATGAAACAAGAATAGTTACAAACCGAGGAAGAACGGGAGGAAGTTCCCATACCTCAGAGCACACTTGTCAAGTAATGCAATGGCCATTAAAATCAGTATTTTTCTTGCCAACTGCACCAAATGTAACAATGTTAACAACTGATAACATTCTTTATGCAATTGATGAAACAGTTTTAGTGTTTGCATCAGTTGCAACAGAAGGAACAATTGATTCAGTTTATGCAGAGATTACTAACCCTAATTCAAGTTCAGAAATGATTAATCTTATTTACAACAATCTTACAGCAAGATATGAAGGAGATTATAGTTCTACAACTGAACTTGGAATGTACACGATTAAAATAATAGCTAATAATTCTTTAGGAGGAATTAATGATAGTGAAATTACTACCTTTAAAGTAACTCAACCAAATATGTCCATTTCAAAATCAGATTCTCCAGATCCAGTACAAATTGGAGATGTAATTAACTATCAAATTGATTATAATGTTACAATTGAACAAGGAATTGTTTTATTAGAATTCCAAAACGCGACTTTAGTTACAAACAATACACACTTCGATTACAGTCCGCAAATGATTGAAACAAATGAAGGAACATTAATTATTGCTTATGAATCACAACCAGGAAGTAATCTTGATATTTATGTATCAAGAAGCTTAGATAAAGGAAAAACATGGTCTGCCCCGATACAAGTTACAGATGAAACTGAAGATGATCAAGTTCCAAACATATTTTCAGATGCCGACGAAAATATATTAATTTCTTACTCTCACACAACAGGAGCAGGTAATGGGGACATTTGGATTGTTAATTCTAGTGATGATGGTTTAACTTGGAATGAACCTTATGTTGTTGTTGAAAATGCATCACTTAATGAATTTGAATCTGCAATTGAACAAGATTTAAGTGAAACATATTATGTAACTTATACTGCATCAGTAGATGGAGACACAGAAATTTTCATAGTTAGTTCATCAACTTATACGGGAGGATGGAGTAATCCAATTCAATTAACAAATAATACAGTAAATGATTATGATGTAGAAGTAGTTGTTAATAACAATATTTTTTATTTTGCATGGGCTCCAAGTGGAAGTCCAGATTTTCAAGAGATATATTTTGCAAATCTTACTGCACCATTTAGTTTTGGTCAATTAGAACAAACTAAAAAACAAATTACCAACAACGATATTTACGATTATGAAACTTCAATAAATATAGACAATAATGGTTACATATATATTGGATGGGTTGGTTTATTAAACACTTCACAAGAAGTTAATTCAGAATACGATAGGACTAGCAATGAAATCTTTATTGGAACAAGTTTTGACAATGGAAATAGTTTTGATATTAGACAAATCACCGATAATGATTACTCAGATGCATATCCAGGAATTGTACAAACTGGAAGTAGCGGATTATATTATTTAAGTTTCCTTAATCCAAATAGGGGAGATTTAGATGTTGTTTTTGCTCAAAGAGTTTTTTCTCCATTAGATGCTGTAAGTGTTACCATTAATGATACTGTACCAGAATACATTTCTGTAGAAAACATAGGACAAGGCGGAATTTTATCAAATGGAGTAATAACATGGAATTTCGATGTAATCTATGCAGGAGAAAATGATTTTGTATCTTGGGTAGGAAGAGTTAATGAAACATTAGTTAATGAAAGCATGATTTACAATAATGCATCTGCAATATATTATGATAAATTAAACAGATTCATCGGCATTGTTAATACAACTACAAATACAACAGTAATTGACACTATTCCCCCAACAGTACTAAATTTAATTCCTATTTTTCAACAAATAATAAATCAAAGTTCACAAGTCACTATAACAGCAAATGTTACGGACAATGCATTAGTAGATTCAGTCTTTGCAGACATAACTTACGCAAACTTAACTAATGAAGTAGTTCAAATGAGATATAATTCTACTACTTCACTGTATGAATATGACTTAGGAATTCTGATTGATCTTGGCGGTTATAACTATACTATTTTTACAAATGACACTAGTAACAACATAAATAATACTGAATCAACATATTTTATAGTAGGTAATGATAAAGCATCAACTCCTACAAATATAACATGTAATGGAGAAAGTTGTACTGGTATATTTAACACAACAATTGATTTAAATTGTTCTGGTAGCGTTGATCCTAACGGAGATCTCATTACATATCATGTTGAAGTCCTTTACGCACCTCAAAGAGGAAACAAAAGTATTCTTAATTCACAATTTGAATCTGACAATGACAATTTTGTTTACATAGATGATTTATATGGTACTTCTTCACCGATTCAAGCTCAAGGAGTTAGAGAATCAAACGTAAACTGTGCATCAGGATTTTGCTTAAATATTAACTTAAATGAAAACTCACCAATTGTAGGTACAACATTTTCAGGAGGATGGAATCGTTCATTCAACATAACCAACCATCCAACTTCAATAAGAGTATCATTTGATTATTCAATGAGATTAAATGACCTTACTGAATCTAATGAATATGTAAGAATTTATTACCATAACATAACAGATAATAGTTCAGTCATGGGTCCAGTTCTTATGGGAGTTGCAGGAACTGACGGAAGTGATGAATTAACTTCTGGCACTATAACTTATGAAACACAATTATATTTGGGAGAATACAATTTTGATGCTGGTTGTTTATTGAGTACTAATGAAGCAAATGAAAATGGAGAATGTTGGATTGATAATATCTTAATTGAAGAAATAAATACATCACAAACTGAAAAAGAATGGTTCGAAGTAGGATCTCACATAGAAAATGAAGCATTTAATTGGAATGTATTTGATGAAAAACCACAATCAGGTGTTAATTTTAGATGTAGAGCAATAGACAATGGGTCTTATATTTATTCAGATTATTATACTCTAAACAGTAATGGGACAATTATAGAAGATGTTCAAAATCCAAAATGGTTTAATAATAAAAGTGGCCCGGGAACATATTCTAAAGGAGGCCTACATCAACTAAATATCACCTGGACAGATAATGGTTTCTTTAACTCCATTTTAATAGAACATAATTTTAGTGGAACACCAATAAATGATACTTATAGTGGAAGTAATATAAATGATTATTTCTTAAATTACTACGATTTACCAGTTGGAACTTATTATTGGAAATCTTATGCTAATGATACGTCAGGAAATAAAAATGAAACTTCAATGTTTATTTACAATGTTGAAAAAGGCATTACAAATATTACATTATTAATTAATGGAAGCACTAATGATTACGAACAAAATATTACTTTTGATGCAAACATAACATGTGTATTAAATTTTAATGAAAGTGTAAATTTAACTCAAGATGGAGTTGTTATTGAAACAGAATATTCACAATTACAAAATATTTCAACATATTCAAGTGCTGGCTCTTTTATCATTAATTGTTCATTTGAAGAAAATGAGAATTATACTGGTTCACAAGATAATAGTTATATTATTGCTACTGATGGAATAGGACCAAATGTAAATCAAACATACCCGCTAAATAATTATTACAATGACTCCTCAGATCCATTTGAATTAATATTTAATTGTTTGACAACTGACGATTTAGGATTAGTAAATATTAGCTTATATATTACTAATTCATCAAACGAAAGTTTATCATTATATGACACTAGCTTAATTAGTGGAACAGAAAATTCATCCTCATGGTTAATTAACTTAACAAATGGAAATTATGGCTGGAATTGTTTAGCTTATGATAATTCAGGAAATTTAGAATGGGGAGAATTAAGAGACTTAAAAATCAATTTTTCAGACAATATTGCACCAAACATTACAAATATTACAACAATTCCAACTGGACCAACATTCAATAATGGAACTAATGTAACTACTCCGATAAATTTCACAAGCAGTGAATATCCGATAAATGTTACTTTTACACTATACAACGAAACAGGTGATATAATTGAGATTGTTGGACCAATTGAAATTAATAATCCATTAAATTTACCAATAAATTATTCATTCCCGGGAGGTAATTTACCAGATGGAAATTATACTTTAAATATGACAACAACTGATTCAAATAATAATAGTGAAGAATTCTTTATTATAACATACATTGTTGATTCTACCACACCTAATATATTGTTTGTAAATCCAACACCAATTAATAATACCATTACAAATCAAGCAACCCAGATATTAAACGCAACTCATATTGAATTATATCCAGACAAATTAAAATTAATAATTGATGGAAATGAAAATGAATCATCTAGTTATTCAAATGGTTTTACAAATTATACTAAAACATTTAGTGAAGGAACACACACTTATTATTACATTGCAAATGATTCAGCAGCAAATATTGGCCAAACAGAAACAAGAACAATTACAATTGACTTAACAGAACCACAAGTAAACATTTTCATAAACAATACAACAATAGAATACGGTCAAGAAACAATAAGAATTGATTGGAACGTAACAGAACTTTATCCAGATACTCAATATATTAACATTACATTACCTAATGGAACAATTATTACGCAATCATTCAATGACTCAATTGATGAAGTTTTAGGACCATTGAACTTAACAGAATTAGGTACTTATGACATTATAATATTTACAAATGATACAGCAGGAAATGTTAACATTACAACAGCAACATTCAATGTACAAGATACAATTGGACCAATATTAAATTACACAGAACCAACTCCAGAACAAAATACAATTACAAATGTGGCAACACAAATTATCAATGTTACACATACAGAAAATAATCCAGATACATTAGTTATTACAAATGATGGAATTGTGAATAAATCAGTACCATATTCAAATGATTACAGTAATTTTACTTTAACATTTACAGAAGGTACACATACATACAATATTACAATTAATGACACAACAGGAAATACTATTTCAACTGAAACAAGAACAATTACAATTGATTTAACAGAACCGCAAGTAGATTTATTCGTTAATGATACAATAATTGAATATGGACAAGAAACAATATTTATTGACTGGAACGTAACAGAACTTTATCCAGATACTCAATATATTAACATTACATTACCTAACGGAACAATAATTACGCAATCTTTCAATGATTCAATTAATGAAGTACTTGGACCATTGAACTTAACTGAATTGGGTACGTACGAGATTACAATATTTGCAAATGATACAGCTGGAAATGTAAACACAACAACTACAACATTCTCAGTTACAGATACCATCAACCCAGAAATCGCTTTCATTAATCCAACACCTATTAACAATTTAAATACTTCAACTGCAACTCAAACAATAAGTATTGCTCACAATGAATCTTTACCGGACAAATTAACTTTAGTAATTAACGGAATAGTTAATCAAAGTACTAGCTATATAAGTGGAATTACAAATTACACTTTAACATTCAGTGATGGAATATATACTTACAACGCAACAATAAATGATACAAGTGGAAACGAAATTTCTACAGAAACTAGGACATTAACAGTAGATACGACTGCACCAACAATTCAAATTACAAACCCAGATGAAAATAGTTTCCAAGGATATAATATTTCTTTAACAGCAAATGTAAATGATGCACTTATTGGAGTAGATTCTGTTTTATTCCAAATTATTAATACTCTTGGAGATGCAGTATTCAATTATACAGACAACTCTGGTCCATACTCGGCAATATGGGAAAGCTTAGGATTCCCAGACGAACAAAATTATACGATATTAGTTACAGCTAGTGATACTCTAGGTAATATTAACAGTGAAAATCATTCATTCACATTAGACAATACTAATCCCGCAATTACATTCAATGATCCAGATGAAACTTATCATAATATTGATACAATTGTAAATATAACATTCCAAAATCATAACTTGAATTATACTAATTATACAATTACAAATTCAACAGGTGGAATAGTATTAGCTAACGAGTCAACTCATCCAGGAATTGTACAATTATATTCAACATCAGATCAATTAGAAATTACAACATTACCAGATGGGAATTATACAATTACAACATTTGTTTTAGACCAAGCAAATAATACTAATATAGACGCGACATGGTTTATTATTGACAATACAGAACCAATTGTAACATTATTCATCAACGATACTTCATTAGAATTCGGAACAGGATTTAATTATGTAGATTGGAACGTTACTGAAAATAACTTGAATTCACAAGTAATCAATATAACATATCCAGACGGATCAGTTGTAACAACTTCAACTAATGACCAAGTAGACATAACATTTGGACCAGTTAATCTTACTCAAACTGGAACATATACAGTTAAAGTAACTGTAACAGACTTGGCAGGAAATGTTAATGTAACTCAACAAACATTCACAGTTCAAGATACGATTAATCCAACATTACAATTTGTAATTCCAACTCCAGCACAAAATACAATTACAAATATAGCTACTCAAACTATTAACGTTACACACAATGAAACTAACCCAGAAACATTAACATTAATTGTAGACGGAACAATTAATTCAACACAAGCATATTCAGGATATAATTCAAACATAACATTAACATTTGCAGAAGGTACACACACATACAATGTTACAATTAATGATACAACAGGAGCAGAAACATATACAGAAACAAGAACAATTACGATTGACTTAACAGAACCAGTGGTTGACTTATTCATTAACGATACAACAGTAGAATTAGGAACAGAATTTACATTAATTGATTGGAATGTAACAGAATTATATCTAGACACTGCATACATAAACATTACTTATCCAAACGGATTAATATTAACAACTTCAGTGGATGATTTAGTAAACATTATCCTTGGACCCAACAACCTAACCCAATTAGGTGAGTATAGTGTAATAGTATTTACTAATGATTCCGCTGGAAATGTTAACATAACAACTGCAACATTCAATGTACAAGATACAATTGGACCAAGATTAAATTACACAGAACCAACTCCAGAACAAAATACAATTACAAATGTGGCAACACAAATTATCAATGTTACACATACAGAAAATAATCCAGATACATTAGTTATTACAAATGATGGAATTGTGAATAAATCAGTACCATATTCAAATGATTACAGTAATTTTACTTTAACATTTACAGAAGGTACACATACATACAATATTACAATTAATGACACAACAGGAAATACTATTTCAACTGAAACAAGAACAATTACAATTGATTTAACAGAACCGCAAGTAGATTTATTCATTAATGATACAATAATTGAATATGGACAAGAAACAATATTAATTGACTGGAATGTAACAGAACTTTATCCGGACACACAACATATAAATATCACATTACCTAACGGAACAATAATTACACAGTCTTTCAATGATTCAATTAATGAAGTACTTGGACCATTAAACTTAACTGAATTGGGTACGTACGAGATTACAATATTTGCAAATGATACAGCTGGAAATGTAAACACAACAACTACAACATTCTCAGTTACAGATACCATCAACCCAGAAATCGCTTTCATTAATCCAACACCTATTAACAATTTAAATACTTCAACTGCAACTCAAACAATAAGTATTGCTCACAATGAATCTTTACCGGACAAATTAACTTTAGTAATTAACGGAATAGTTAATCAAAGTACTAGCTATATAAGTGGAATTACAAATTACACTTTAACATTCAGTGATGGAATATATACTTACAACGCAACAATAAATGATACAAGTGGAAACGAAATTTCTACAGAAACTAGGACATTAACAGTAGATACGACTGCACCAACAATTCAAATTACAAACCCAGATGAAAATAGTTTCCAAGGATATAATATTTCTTTAACAGCAAATGTAAATGATGCACTTATTGGAGTAGATTCTGTTTTATTCCAAATTATTAATACTCTTGGAGATGCAGTATTCAATTATACAGACAACTCTGGTCCATACTCGGCAATATGGGAAAGCTTAGGATTCCCAGACGAACAAAATTATACGATATTAGTTACAGCTAGTGATACTCTAGGTAATATTAACAGTGAAAATCATTCATTCACATTAGACAATACTAATCCCGCAATTACATTCAATGATCCAGATGAAACTTATCATAATATTGATACAATTGTAAATATAACATTCCAAAATCATAACTTGAATTATACTAATTATACAATTACAAATTCAACAGGTGGAATAGTATTAGCTAACGAGTCAACTCATCCAGGAATTGTACAATTATATTCAACATCAGATCAATTAGAAATTACAACATTACCAGATGGGAATTATACAATTACAACATTTGTTTTAGACCAAGCAAATAATACTAATATAGACGCGACATGGTTTATTATTGACAATACAGAACCAATTGTAACATTATTCATCAACGATACTTCATTAGAATTCGGAACAGGATTTAATTATGTAGATTGGAACGTTACTGAAAATAACTTGAATTCACAAGTAATCAATATAACATATCCAGACGGATCAGTTGTAACAACTTCAATAGACGATAATTTTAATTTATTATTCGGACCAAGTAACTTGACACAAACAGGAACATATACAGTTAAAGTAACTGTTACTGACTTAGCAGGAAATGTTAATGTAACTCAACAAACATTCACAATTACTGATACAATTAATCCAACATTACAATTTGTAGAACCAACTCCAGTAGATTATACAATTACAAATATAGCAACTCAAACAATTAACGTAACACACAACGAAACCAACCCAGAAACATTAACATTAATTGTTGACGGAACAATTAATTCAACACAAGCATATTTGGGAACTAATTCAAATATTACTTTAACTTTTGCAGAAGGAACTCACACTTACAATGTAACAATCAATGATACAACTGGAACAAAAAGTTACACAGAAACAAGAACAATTACAATTGACTTAACAGAACCAGTTGTGGACTTATCTATCAATGATACAACGGTAGAATTAGGAACAGAATTTACATTAATTGATTGGAATGTTACAGACTTGCATTTAGATACAACACATATTAATGTATCATATCCAAATGGAACTATAATTTCAACAACATCAGATGATAACTTAGACTTACTATTCGGACCTAACAATTTGACAACAGTGGGTATATATGAAGTAATTGTTTGGAGTAATGATTCAGCAGGAAATGTTAACATAACAACAGCAACATTCAATGTAATCGATACTAACTTGCCTCAAATAGCATTTGTAAATCCAACACCAGGAAATAAATCATATCTTAATAATCCAAATGTAATAATTAATACAACACATTCAGATAATGGACCAGACACATTAGTTTTCTACATAGATGGAAATGTAAATGAAACATTTAGTTATTCAAACGGATTTACTAATTGGACAAGAACATTAACAGAAGGAAATCACACAATACAAGTGTGGATTAATGATACAGCAGGAAACAATGCATCGACAGAAGAAAGAATAATTATTATAGATTTAACAGAACCTGAAGTAAACTTGTTCATTAATGATACAACAGTAGAATACGGAACAGAATTTACATTAATTGACTGGAATGTAACAGAATTATATATAGATACAGCATACATAAATGTATCATATTCTAACGGAACTATAATTACAACTTCAACAAATGACAACTTGGACTTACTATTCGGACCAAACAATCTTACAACAACGGGTACATATAATGTAATTGTGTGGAGTAATGACTCAGCAGGAAATGTAAATGTAACAACAGCAACATTTGAGGTTATTGACACAATTAATCCAGAAATAGCTTTCGTTAATCCAACACCAGTTGATAACTTCAATACTTCAACTGCAACACAAACAATCAACGTAAGTCATAATGAAACTAATCCCGATTCATTAACAATGGTAATCAACGGAGTAATAAATCAAACATCAACGTATTCAACAGGATTTACAAATTACACTTTAACATTCAGTGATGGAATATATACATACAACGCGACAATAAATGATACTACTGGAAATGAAATTTCTACAGAAATAAGAACATTAACAGTAGATACGACAGCTCCAACAATAACTATTAACAATCCTAACCAAGGAAGTTACCAAGGATACAATATTTCAATAGATTCTACAGTAAATGATGCATTAATTGGATTGGATACAATTATTTACAAAATAATTAACGAATCTGGTGAAGCAATATTTAACACAACTGGACCAGGAATAAAAACATGGGAAAGCTTAGGATTCCCAGATGAGCAGAATTATACATTCACAGTAATTGCTAATGACACATTAGGAAATGTGAACTCAGAAAATGTATCCTTTGTATTAGACAATACAAACCCAGCAATTACATTCAATAATCCTGACGAAACTTATCATAATATTGATACAATTGTAAATATTACATTCCAAAATCATAACTTGAATTATACTAATTATACAATTACAAATTCAACAGGTGGAATAGTATTAGCTAACGAGTCAACTCATCCAGGAATTGTACAATTATATTCAACATCAGATCAATTAGAAATTACAACATTACCAGATGGGAATTATACAATTACAACATTTGTTTTAGACCAAGCAAATAATACTAATATAGACGCGACATGGTTTATTATTGACAATACAGAACCAATTGTAACATTATTCATCAACGATACTTCATTAGAATTCGGAACAGGATTTAATTATGTAGATTGGAACGTTACTGAAAATAACTTGAATTCACAAGTAATCAATATAACATATCCAGATGGAAGTGTTGTAACAACATCAACAAATGACCAATTAGACATACTATTTGGACCAAGTAACTTGACTCAAACAGGAACATATACAGTTAAAGTAACTGTAACAGACTTAGCAGGAAATGTTAATGTAACTCAACAAATATTTACAGTTACTGACACAATTAATCCAACATTACAATTTGTAGAACCAACTCCAATAGATTATACAATTACTAATGTTGCAACTCAAACTATTAACGTAACTCACAATGAAACTAACCCAGAAACATTAACATTAATTATTGACGGAACAATTAATTCAACACAATCGTATTTAGGAACTTATTCAAATATTACTTTAACTTTTGCAGAAGGAAATCATACTTACAACATTACTATAAATGACACAACTGGGAATTCATTATCAACAGAAACAAGAACAATTACAATTGATTTAACAGAACCGCAAGTAGAATTATATATCAACGATACAACAATAGAATACGGTACTGAGTTTGCATTAATTGATTGGAACGTGACTGAATTGTATATAGATACTGCTTACATTAATGTAAGTTATCCTAATGGAACAATAATTACAACATCAACAAATAATAGTTTAGATTTAATACTCGGACCAAACAATCTAACAATAACTGGAACATATAATGTAATCGTATGGAGTAATGATTCAGCAGGAAATATTAACATTACAACTACAACATTTAATGTATTTTCATCTACCATTCCAATTGTTAATTTAATAACTCCACATAATAATTCAGAAGATTCAAATGGAGATATTAATTTTAGATATAATGTAACTCACGATATTGACATAAATAATTGTTCATTAATACTCAACGGAAGTATAAATAAAACAACAACAAACGGAATAACTAATATTACCTCATTAATTACTCAAACAGGATTAAAAGAAGGTCAATATAAATGGAGTGTGAATTGTACAGACCAATTTGGAATCATTGGTTCATCCGAAACATGGATTGTAAACGTAAATTACCCCGAAAATGTAACTAATGAATCAATAATAATTAATGAAATTATTCAAGACTCAGATGGAAATAATATTACTGCAACAATTGAATTAATAGATTTAGGATCTGGAGAAATTGATATTAATGTTTCAACAGGTGAAGAACAAAATATTTCTGCAGGATTTTATAATATTAAAATAACACCAATTGGAACAAATGTTAATGAATTAGTAATTCACAATTATTCAGTTATTAAAAATTTAACAGACATAATAGATATTGATACATTTAATGTTACAGATTATGACTTTTTAAGTACTATGGGAATAGACTCCAAAATTAAAGGATATAAATATATTAATATCTCAAAAACAGCAGAAACAGGAGACTTATTCGTTTGTGAAAACTGGAACTTTACATCAAGAAACTGCATTGATGATTTATGGAAAAAAATTGGTAACTATAATCCTGGAGACAATATTTCAATAACTTTCAATGGTACAACTGCAGCATTTGTAGAAAGCAACTATACAATTAACTTAATTAATTTGGGAAATTATTTAATCGCAAATAACCAAACAAGAATAAACGAAGCAGGAAGTATTGTTGATGTATTATTAATACCTAAAAATAATTCAATCATAAAAAATATAACAGTAGTTAGTCACAACGAAATTAACATTAGTAATGATATTAAATTAGATGAAGTTAAAAACATAACAGGATGGGTTTATAACTTATTAATTGATCCATCAGGATTAAATTTCATAAATGCAACATTACATAAAAATGCAACAGCAATTGGAACTTCATTATGGAAGTGTTTAAATTATAGTTATGATGAAGAAATATGTTTAGAAGACATAATTCTCATACAAAATATTACTCCAAAAGAGATTTATAAAATATTCTTTGATTCAATAGACCCAGTATTCTTTGAACAACCAAATGACATTAATGGAACTGATACATACATAGATGAACAAACATCTAATACAAATTATGGTGTCTCTACAGAAATGCGAATTGATGATAGAAATGGAAAAACAAAAAGAACAATGATAAACTGGAATTTATCAAACATTCCTAATGGAGTAAAAATTGAAAATGCTATAATGGGATTATATAGATACACTGGAACAGGTAGTTCTATTATTACTGATGTAGTAAGAATAAATGAAGCTTGGAATGAATCTACAATAACTTGGAATTCACTACCAAACTATGATTTAAATATTTATAATAAAACAGAACTTGGTTCAACTAATGGATGGTACTTATGGAACATAACTCAATTAGTAGACGAATGGGTTAACGAAACACACCCTAATTTAGGATTATATGTTAAACCATCAACTGAGAATTTAGGAAATAATAATAATCTAGAAAGAGTTTATAGTTCAGATTATCTTGGAGATATAACTTTAAGACCTTTTATTAACATAACTTGGACAGATATATCAATTCCAAATGTAACATTAATAGAACCATCAATAAATTATTACAATGATGTTTTTGAACCAATTAATGTAACTTTCAGTTGTAATGCAACAGACAACTATAATTTAACAAACATAAGTTTATTCATAACTAATAATATTAATACCTCATTTGAATTAAATCAATCATCATCAATTACTGGAATTGAAGGAACTAGTGAATGGAACTTATCATTAATCAATGGAGATTATACATGGAATTGTTTAGCTTATGATTCAGAAGGAAACTCAAATTGGGATGCCGCTAATAGAACTGTATTAATTAATTTCTCTGCTCAATTAGATAATTATCCATACTGGTCAAATAATCAAACTAGTATTTTAGAAACTTATAGTTCAACTGAATCAATATTCAACGTAACATGGCAAGATGATAATGGTGTCGATACAGTTTACTTTGAATCAAATTATTCTGGAACAACAATTAATTATTCAATGAATAATATTATTGGAAACGTATACAACTATTCAATTGAATTACCTGCAGGAACATATTATTGGAAATCATACGCTAATGATACAATAAATCAATGGAATGATACAGACACATGGTCATTTACAATTAACCAAGCAACAACTACATTATCATTAATTGCAACACCAAGTTGGACAATCATAAACGGTACTGAATCAAATGTAAGTTGTAATGCTAATAATAATGAAGTTAACATTAGCTTATACAGAAACAACACAATAATAGGAAGCTCAGTTGGAAACTCAGTTAACGATGTGCAAAATTTAAGTATTGGAGATTATAGCTATGTATGTAATACAACTGGAAGTCAAAATTATACAAATGCAACAGAAGCAAATACATTAACAGTAACAACTAAAACAATACCTAATTGTGAATTAAACATTTTACCATCATCAGGACAAACATATCCAGTTAATGTAAATGCGACATGCTCATGTAACAACCTTGAAGCACCAGCAACATTATACAGAAATAACACATTAATTAATTCTGAAAACAACACACTAATTGAATTAGCAGCAGGAAATTACGATTATGTATGTAATGTATCAGAAACACAAAATTATACTTATTATGAAAATTCAACAACTTATGTAATTAACAAAGCAGATACAAGTACAACATTATTAATTAATGGATCTTTAGTAGATTATACACAAGATATTACATTTGATGCAAACATATCATGTTCTTTAAACATTACAGATAATGTAAACATGACAGAAAACAAAACACAAATAGAATATGGAATTACTCCAATACAAAACATTTCAACTTATTTATTAGTACAAGATTATTTGATTGAATGTTCATACCCAGGAAATGAAAATTACACATCATCTACAGATTCAAGTATTATATCTGCAACAGATGGAACATTCCCAACATTACAATTTGTAAACACGACACCACGAAATAATACAATAACTAATGTTGCAACTCAAATTATTAACGTTACACATACTGAAAATAATCCAGAAACATTAGTATTAGTAATTGATGGAGTAGTAAATGAATCAATTCCTTATACTACTGGATTTACAAACTTCACAAGAATATTTAGCGAAGGTATACACACTTACAACGTAACAATAAATGATACAACTGGAAATACTATTTCAACTGAAACTAGAACAATTACAATTGACACAACAAAACCACAGGTTAACTTGTTTATCAATGATACAACAGTAGAATTTGGAACTGAGTTTACATTGATTGATTGGAATGTAACAGACTCGTATTTAGATACAACTTATATTAATGTAAGCTATCCAAATGGAACTATAATTACAACATCAATAAATGATAACTTAGACCTATTATTTGGACCTAGAAATTTAACAACAATTGGAACTTATGATGTAATTGTTTGGAGTAATGACACAGCTGGAAATGTTAACATTACAACTGCAACATTTAATGTAATAGATACTAACTTACCTCAAATTGCATTTGTAAATCCTACACCTGGAAATGAATCATATCTTAATAATCCAAACGTAATAATTAATACAACACATTCAGACAATGGACCAGATACATTAGTTTTCTACATAGATGGAAGTGTAAATGAAACATTTAGCTATTCAAATGGATTTACTAACTGGACAAAAACATTAACAGAAGGAAACCATACGATACAAGTATGGATTAATGATACTGCAGGAAACAATGCATCAACAGAAGAAAGATTGATTATTATTGACACAACAGAACCACAGGTTAACTTGTTTATCAATGATACAACAGTAGAATTTGGAACTGAGTTTACATTGATTGATTGGAATGTAACAGAATTATATCTAGATACGGCTTATATTAACATTACTTATCCAAATGGATCAATATTAACAACTTCAGTGGATGATTTAGTAAACATTACCCTAGGACCCAATAACCTAACCCAATTAGGTAATTATAGTGTAATAGTATTTACTAATGATTCCGCTGGAAATGTTAATATAACAACAGGATTATTTGAAGTATTTAACTTAACAAATCTGATTTTAAATTATACAAATCCAACATTAGAAAATGGTACTATAACAAATAACCCAATACAAACAATAAATGTAACACATACAGAAAATAATCCAGATACATTAGTACTAATAATAGATGGAATAATTAATCAAACCACATCATATAATGGAAGTTTTAGTAACTTTACATTAACTTTCAGCGAAGGTACACACACATTTAACGTATCAATAAATGATACAACTGGAAATGATGCAACAGTTGAATCTAGAACAATAATTGTAGACTTAACAAAACCAAATGTAACATTAATCAAACCAAGAAATAATTATTATAATGATACTTCAAATCCAAGTACTATCACATTAAAATGTAATGCTACAGATAATAATGGATTAAATAACTTAAGTCTTTACATAACTGACAGCAACAACGCAACATTTAGTCTAAGTCAATTCTCAAATGTGAGTGGAGTATTTGCACAAGCAGAATGGAATTTAAGCTTAAGTAATGGAGATTATACTTGGAATTGTTTAGCAAAAGATGTTGCAGGAAATAATCAGTGGGCAATTAACAGAACAATTAAAATTAACTTTACTAGTCCAGTAACTCCGCCATCTCCAAGTTCTTGTTTTCCTGCAGGAACTAAAATCCTAATGGATAATGGAAATTATAAAAATATTGAAGATGTAAAAATTAATGATTTAATACTCAGTTTTGATGAAATTAATACAATAAATAAACCTGCAAAAGTTCTAGAACTTGAAAACCCAATTAGAGATCACATGTGTACAATAGAATTTAATGACAATACTAAATTACAATTAACAAATGAACATCCATTATACACTACAGAAGGATGGAAATCTATTAACCCAGAAGAAACAGATAAAGAAAACTCTGCACTAAAAGTAAAACCATTAAAACAAGATGACAAAGTTAAATTAATAGAAGGTTTCAAAACAGTTTCAAACATTTATTGTCAAAATGAATTAATTCAAACATATAACTTGAAAACAATTGAAAACTATAATAATTTCTATGCAAGTAATGTTCTAGTTCACAATAAAGGACCTTCACCAGATCCTAAACCAGAAGACCCAGAATGTAATCCAGATTGGAGTTGTATGCCATGGGATGAATGTATAGAGGGTATACAAAAAAGAGATTGCTTTGACATCAAAGGTTGTGACACTACAAAAAATAAACCATTAACTGAAAAAGAATGTTTATTAGATGAAGTAAAAAGTATGAACATTAGTATAGATCATGAAAAATTAAGTTTTGCAGAGGATATAGTAATTAAAGTTACAATTCAGAATACAGGACAAATTAAATTAAAAGACATTAAATTAAATGTTGATTCAAATAATAAATGGAAATATGAAGAAATAATAAATGTTGGAGATATTGAAGTAGGAGAATCAAAAACATTAGATGTTGGATTTAGAAGTACTATTTGTTCCTTATTAACATTTGAAATTGATCCAACTCTTAAAGTTAAATTTGAAACTATAGAAAAAGAAATTGAAGAATCAAACAGCGTATCAATTGAAATTGAGATACCAGATTTAACAGTATTAACAGACAAAGAAAAATACTTTGAAGGAGAAATACTAAGAACTTGCATATTATATAATAACTTAAATGATACTAACAAAGACAAATTAGAATTTGAATTTAACATAAGAGAAGTCGAAGGAGAATACTATACAATAGATTATTTATCCCCTTTTAATGTAAAAGAAAATAAATTATTATTTGTAGTTGTAAATTCTGTACTTAATAAAATACCTAAAACAAAAGATTATAGCGTTGAAGTAATGTTATATGAAAAAGGAGAATTGTTTTCATCAAAATATGAATTAGGAAGAGATAATGAAATTGTTTCATTTAATGGTTTTATCGAAGAAGATTCATCAATAGGATATAATGATAATTTCACATTTGAATACAAACATGAACAAAAAATAATTACATTAGATTATGTTGATGAAAATATTGCTAAATTCAAAATTGATTCATATCCACAAATAATACAAATACAATTATTAGAAATGGCGTATATTGATTTAGACGGTGATGGAATTAAAGATGTAAGCATTCTTTATACGGGACAAAATAAAAAAGAAAAAGCAACCTTTAGATTAAGATTACTTCCAAGACAACTAATAAATCCATCAGATAAAACTGAATCATATCAAATGGCACTCGAAGAAGAAATAAATATAAAAGAACTTGATATTGAATTTAGAGCTCCAGTTTACATTGAATTTAAATCAAAAATGGTTAGTGGTGGATTATGGTTTATTAAAAATGCGGCCATAGGATTTTTAGTAATAATGTCGTTAATGATTTTTATCGAACTAATTCCAAAAAAAATAAAATTGAAATTAAGAAGTAAAAAACGATAAATATTTAAATAAGAAATTCATAGAAATAAAAAAGAGGTGAATAAGTGGTATTTGTATTCGGAGTAGATATTCCATTGGTAGAGTTAATATTTGTGTTAACACTAATTTTAATATTACTATTTATGCTAATTGTTTACTTATTAATTAAACAACATAAATTCAATAAAAGATTAAAGGAAGTAATTTCTAAAGAAACAAGCGAATTATCTAGCCTTAAAGAAATTACATCTGAAGAAAAAAGAGAATCATCATTACTTAATGATATGAAATGCCAGTTAGATAAATTATTAAATGGTTCTTCAATAAAGAAAAATAAAAAAATATCTTCTAAAAAAATTAAAAATAGAAAAAAAAAGAGTAATAATAACAAAAAAAGTAAAATAAAAATATTAGTTGAAGATAAAAATATAAAGAAAAAAAATAACACTCCTAAAAAAGCATGGAAAGAAATTGTTGAACTTAGTCAGGACGAAGTATCAAAACAAAAAACTAAAAAAATACATAAAGCATGGAGTAAACTTACAGGAGAAAAAAAGAATAAATCAAAAATTAAAAAAAGTAAACCTAAAAGTAAGAATAAAAAGACAGTCAATTTTAAGTTAAATCTATCGCAATTTAAAAAAATATCAGGTAAAAAATGAAAAAGGGAAAAACGACAAAAAAAACTAGTAAAAAAATAGTAACAAAAACTAATAATAAAATTAAAAAAATATCTGAACCTGCTCTTGATTCATATAAAGAAATTGAAAAATTATATTCAAATGAAAAAAATAAGATAGATTCTGCTCTAACTCAATTAGAAAAAGCAAGATTAAAAAGTTATATTGATTTAACAATTAAAAGAAAAACTGTAATTGAAGGAAAAAAGAATCAATTAGAAAAATTAGAAAATAAAATAAAAGGTCATATAGGTTTAATTAGAAAAAAAATAACAATTTCTAGAAATAAAAAAGATTTACAAAATCAAATATTGGATAAGTTTAATTATCTTAAAGAACATCTTAAAAACATGGAATTGCAAGAGAAAAAAATAATCTCTTCAAGAAAAGAATTACTTAATAAAGAAAAAAGTTTACTCATAGATATAAATTCATTCTTTAAAGAAAATGAAACCTTATTAAACAAATCAGATAAAAATAAAACTAGAAAAATTAGCCAAATAGTAAATCACAAAGCTAAATTGATCTCTGATGCAGTACATCTTGCTAATGAAGATATTTCTATTTTATTTCAAGATAAAAATATAATTGATAACATTTCTAAAGGTCAAATAAAAAAATTAGAAAAATTTAAGACTAATCTTAACAAATTATATGACAAAAGACATGAGATTCTAAATAAAAAGATATTAGTTGTAAATGATAAAACAAAAATTGAAGGCCTATTAAATAAGATTAAATTAAAAGAAAATAAATTAGGTAATAGACTTAGAAAAATAGGGAAAAAATAATCTTATTAAAATAAAAATATGGTCTTCGAAAGGATAATTAATCCAGATAAAGTTGAAGGTAAACCTTGGGAAATGTTTTTCTTAGGAATAGTATTTGCAACACTAGCAATAGTTCTATCATTATGGATATTTAAAAATCAAGCAAGTATAATTATGGTTACTTTAACTACCATTGCATCAATTCCTATAGTAAGTAATTTAATTAAAAGAGAAGAAACAAAGGATTTAACTACAAGAAGTGAAAGAAAATTATTAACAGAACACAATAAAGCAATCATGGCATTATTGTTCTTATTCTTAGGTTTTACTGTTACTTTTTTAGCATTTCATACATTTATGCCGCAAGAAACATCAGAAAAAGTTTTTAATGTTCAACATGCAACAATAAACGAAAGAGTAGAAGGATCTACTGAAAATCTTATTGGAGATGTAGGATTAGTTACTGGAATTGTTGCCAACAATATGAAAATACTTCTATTATGTATTATTTTCTCGTTTTTTTATGGTGCTGGAGCAATATTTATTTTAACATGGAATGCTTCTGTGATGGGAGTTGTAATTGGAAATGCAATAAAAACTTGCTGCATTAATAATGGAGTTGTTTCTTCATCATTAATAGGCCTTGGAAGATATTTATTACATGGAATACCAGAAATAGGTGCTTATTTTGTTGGTGCATTAGCCGCAGGAATGATTTCATTTGCAATAATAAAGCACGATTATGACGATGATAACTTTCCAATCATTATGAAAGATTCTTTAGATTTGATATTGATTTCAATATTATTAATTGTTGTATCTGCTTTAATAGAAGTTTATTTAACGCCAGTATTTTTTTAGAAATTAAATAACAAAAATGAATCATTATAAATTTTTAATAAAAAAAGATTAAATTTGAATTATTTCTTACTTATTAATTAAAATAATTTAAATCAAATATAAAGAAATTAAATTTTAAAAAAATTAGAAATTTTTGGTCATAAAAAATTTACAACTTTTCCATGTAACCACATTTACCGCAAGTTCTTCGGTCTTTATGAGCAGCTAAAAAGATTCCAGGTCCACATTTTGGACAAAATGGTTGTTTAGCTTTTCCATTTACATATTTATCGTATCTTTTACTATGAACTTTCTTTTTTTCAGGTGGTGGTGCTTTTTTATCTGCTGCCATTATTGTTCACCTTCCTTTTTTTCTTCTTTAGCAGGTTCTTTTTCTGCAACAGCTTCTTTTTCTTCTGCTTTTTTTGCAGCATCAGCTTCATCTGCTTTTTTTATTTTTTCTTCAATCTTTTTATGCATTAAATAGCTTTCAATTCTATCTAATTCTTCTTTTTTAGAATATACAAACAATTCAATTTTTGCAGTATTTGATCTAAAACCAGTATAAATTCCTCTAATAACTGTTAAGGATTCATCTACACTTAATGATTTACATAATACTTTTTTAGCTTTTTCTTTAGTAGGTGCAGAACCTTCAAATTCTACTTCAACTTTAAATTCCTTTCTTGACAATAGTTCATTACTTTTTTCTTGTTTATTTAATAATTTCATCTAATTCACCTTAATTGCATAATCCCCTTTAGCTTCAATTCCAATCTTTTTAGCGATTTCAGAATTAACAGGGTCTAAAACAGTTATTTTACCTTTCCAGCTAGTTGTAAAATTTGTACCTTTGCAAATTGGACATTGTCCTCCATGCACAAATAGTCTACATTTTTTACACGCTTTTAATTTCACTTTGCTTCCTCTTTAGATTTTTGTTTTTTATTTAAATCTTCATCCAACCATTCAAGTTTTCCAAGACCTTGTTGTCTCATTGTTAAACCAATTTTTGGATTAGTAATATCTTTATAACTTACAGCAATAATTCTTGCTCTACATTTTTCGCCTAATTTTAAACTCCTATTACTTTCTTTACCCATTAATACTTTGTCTTTTCCAAAACTTACAAAGTCATCCATTGTTTGAGAAATGTGAATCATTCCTTCAATTGGACCTAATGTTATAAAAGCACCGAAATCAGCTAAATCTTTTAACTTTCCGTTAATAGTTTCTTGTAATTCAGGTTTAAATGTTATAATCTTAAAAGTTGTGTCAAAATAACTTGCACCATCTCCTGGAACAATTATTCCTTCTCCAATTTCATTAACGTCTAAAACATCAATAACTATACCAAGTTCTGACGAAATAAATCCATCGTACTTTTTCTTTATTCTTTTGATAAGAGCTTGCTTTGTAGGTTCTCCAAACAAATTAGGAGGAACTCGAATATGATCCTTTAATTGCATTTCATAATACATTGTATAAACCTCAAGACTTAGAGATTGTAAACTGTTTTTAAAGGTTTCGCTTATTCTTGTGGATAAGCTTCCTTAATTAAGTCTTCTTTCCCTTTCATCGCTTCTCTAATTGGTTCAAGCATTTTATTTATTTCACTAGCTACTGCTTGCTTTAAATCGCCAGGGTGAAGCTTTTTTTCACTAAAATCCTTTTCTAAAGCTTCATAAGTAGTATATTCTAGATTTCCACCCCATTTTTCAGGACGTTCAATAACAAATTTTTCACCTTTATCATGCTTTCTTTGCATGACAACTGCTTTTGCAAACGCAAGAACACCATTACCCTCTATTTGTCCTTCCGGACAGAATGCTTTATTTAATTTCTTCTTAATAACTGCTTCTTCATCTAAAAAATCAATTTTAGAATGTTCCACTGAAGAACTCATTTTTCCACCTTCTGCTAATCCTGGAACTAAAGGCATCATCATTTCAATTCTTGCTTTGTAACCTAATTTTGGAAGGTATTCACGAGCAAACATTTGAATCTTTCTTTGATCATTTCCAGCTAATTGCATATCCACATCAAGATATTGTTCATCTAAAGATTGTAAAATGGGATAGATTGTTCCTCCTAACTTAGGATTATCACTTTGTCTTACAACATCGCTAGTAGCTTTATTACAATCATGAAGAGTTGCCATAGAAGCCATTCTAAAAACATCTAAACAAAAATCTTTTTTTAATTGAAAATCAGTACCTTTAATGAACTTTAATTTTGAAACATCTGCACCTGCACTTCTTAGTGCTGCCTTGAATACTTCTGAATAAAATTCAGCTCTTTTAGCTAATAATTCAAAAGGAGATTTCATATCATTTAAATGAGCATGTAAATCTGCTAAAAGAATTTTAACTTCAGCTCCTGAATTTAATAAATCAGCAACTTTCATCATCCAAACAAAATAACCTATATGGGGTCTTCCTGAAGTCTCACTACCAATATAAACTTTTAAGTCTCTTTTACTAAGAATTTCTTTTAATTCTTTTTCTCCAACAATTTCTTGAGTGTTCCTTTTGATTAAATCAAATTTTTCTTCTGAATTCATATTAATTAAGAATTGGCTTAAAGTATTTAAATGTTTTTGGATTATTTATATCAAATCAAATTCAATAGAATTTGAACTATCCTATTATTATCTAAACATATAGCCAAAATCAGCCAAGGGTTGACCATAATACATTACTCTAGGTTTAGCTTTCTTATAAACATCGTATGTTGCTAGAACAGGAATCAGAGCACATCCTACTGCTAATGCACCAACAAAAATTACTTTATCTGTTAATGAACTATCTTTAAAGAAATTTACTACATCCTTTTCTAAACCTTCAACATCTATTCCCACAGAATAATGTAACATATCTAAATATATAAAGTTTTAGCAAAAAAAACATTTAAATATTTTAATATATTCTGAGATATACTAAATTTTAAATAATCAAGACCCTTCTTCAATTATAAAATGAACGAAGTTAATATTCTAAGCAAAGATAAAGTTGAAAAAGGAAGTAGATGGATTTATTCAGCAGACTTTAATGTGACTCAACCTTTAAGGCATAATCAAAGAGTGGACCGTGAGGTTGACGACATAAAAACAATATCAGAGGCAGGAGGAATTGTGCTAATTCTTCCCCATCAAGGAAGATACGGTAAAACTAAAAGTTTACAATTTGTCGCAGATCATCTAGGAGCGAAATATTTTGATGGAAATGTTGGAAAAGAAGCAGTTGATTTTGCCAGTAGTTTAAAGGCAGGACAAATAGCAATAATGGGTAACACTAGATATAATGAAGGAGAAGAGCAGAATTCTGTCGAACTTGCTAAAGAATTTACTAAACTTGGAGAGCAAGTTGTCATTGGTGGATTTGGAAAAGCACATAGAGTAAATGCTTCAAATCATGAAATCTTAAATCACTTACCAGGATATATTGCACAAAATCATTTAGATGAAATGCTTATGCTTGAACCTTGGACTGGAAGAAAAGATTGTTCTATTGCAGTTTTAGGCGGAATAAAAAAAGAAAAAATAACAGTAGGATTAGCTGGTTTTGGAAAATTGTATACAGACATAATCCCTGGAGGAATAGTTGTAAATAATATTTTGAAATTAATACATGGAGAAGTTGGAAGTTCTATTTTAGAAGACGGCGGATCTCTTGAAGAAAAATGTAGAAAAGCTTTACAACAATCTACTGCTATAATACACATCCCAGATGAAGTTCTTGTTGCTGAAGCAACAGAAACGGGCTATAAAAACTTTGGTCTAGTCGATTTAAGAAAGAAAAAAATTCAAAAAAATCAAATGATTGTTAGTTATATCGTACCAGATTCTGCCAAACGAGCACTTGATAGATGTGTTTATAAAAATGGTAGAATGTTAATAGCAGGAACTCCTGATTTATACAATTGGGGGATGGGTTTAGCAACAAACGAAGTTGTTCAAAGGTTAAGAAATTGCAATGGGTTAGTTTTAGGAGGAGATACTGCACAAGAACTGGATTATGATGGAACTGTATCCACAGGAGGAGGCTCAGCTTTACATTATCTTGTTAACGGTAGCACTCCAATTTATGAAAAATTAAAAGAGAAATTTAGAGAGTCAACAAAAACTTAGATACTTTTTTTGCTTCATTATAATTAATTTAGCACCTTTTTTTTGAACTCTTTTTTTAAGTTCTTTATCTTGAGTTGCAACAATTGTGTCTTTATCAGCTAATGAAACAATCAAATCATCAACATAATCTTCACCCTCAGTCATTAAAATATCTGCCCTAGTTTCTACAAGTTGTAAAGCCATTTTAGCAGCAGACTTATCTTTACCTTTTTGTTCTCTGACTATTTTATTTAATTCATCAATAGATTTATCTAAAACAAATATTTGAATAGGTTCAGTTTTAATTCTTTCAAATTCTGAAAAAATGTCAAAACTAAACTGAAAAGGAATTAGTAAAAAGTTAGTATCGATAATTAATTTTTTCATTTTAATAAAAAAATAATAAAAGAGTTTATAAAATTATTGATGTCTAACAGCTTCAAGCAGGGTTTGTTCAAGAGTTAAGACCAGACAATCTATTTGTTTTGCTTCTGCTTGGTTTTTTTCTGCTCTTTTAACAGTACACCAATTTGACAAAGCTTCAGAAAACTTACAAACATTACCAATCATATACTCAGATGATTTGAGAGCTCCATCATCTTCTTTAGAAGTAGTAGCTTCTATAGTTACACCAGCATCAGCTTCACTTAGTCTTATGCCAAGTTTATTTGCTCCTCTTCTTGCAGCCATAAGATAATTAGTTTCTTTCATTAAATTATCGAAAATTTGAATTTCAAAAGATTTTTCACTAAAATTAAAAGCATCATAACTAAATTCACGTCCATTAGCATCACCAAGAATAACAGACATCTGAACCGTCTGTTTGTATCCTGAAATTTCTTTTACTTTTTCAAGCGGAATCATCCCAATTAATCCTTTTTTATTAAAAGTCACAGAATCAAAATAAGGTAATTCAGCATCTAGATCTGCAAACAAATCAGAATCATCTTGTTTTAATCTTTCTTGCATAGCAATAATACTTTTTTTAAGATAATCATGCTTTTCATAAGCTCCCTTTGGGTCCCAATGTTGTAATATTGATTTTAAACCACTAACAAATCCAGCATAAGAAAAACTTTCAGAAGTAAATAATCCCCCATTGTACTGTTGTGCAACCAATCTTGCTTGTGAATTGTCCCACTGAGACGGTCCTTTTTTAAAATCAGCTTGTAGTAAATGTCCAGAATCTTGCATTACCACACATGGAAGATGATGACCACTAACTAAATTACGATATAAGTTTGATGGTTCAGGATTTGTGTCTCTTTCATAGAATATTTCAACCGTTTTTGATTCAATTACAGTTTTGGGTATTTTATCAGCCATTTTATTATAAAATAACTTTTTATTTTAAAAGCTTTTATTTACTTAAAAACCATCTCAACTACTTTTTTTGCATCCCTTTTTACTCTTGCTTCAAATTCGTAAACCTTCTCACCTTCATTTTTTTCTTGAGAAAGAGTTTTAATTAATTCCTTAGTAAAATATTCTTCATTTTCTAAATTTAAATTTAATTCTTTATTTTGTCCAATGTGTTCTTTAATTAACTTAGATTCTAATTCATCAACGCTAGAATCTTCAATTTTGATTTCTTCAAACTCTTTACTTTCAAGCTTGTTAGTATTTTTCATAACAAAATGAGCAGATTTTTCATACATTGAAAAAACAATTTCTTTTAAATTAACATCGGAAGGTTTTCCAGTTTTTAGTATTCCTTTCAATCTTATTAAAACAATTGTATCACTAAAATTTTTATCACTAATTTCATTTTTAAGTTCAGCTTCAATTTCTTCAGGAGTCAAATTAGAACAATCCTTATCAATCAGATACAAATCAATCACCTTAATATCTTCATGCCTGATATTCCCATCTTCATAAATATAAAAGCCACCTTTTTTTAACTTTTCAAGTTCAGTAAAACTGTTTGGAAATAACGGTCCTGGGTAGACCACATTTTTATAATCATCAAAATTAACATTTTTAACGATATGAACATGCCCACCAGCATAATAATTAAAATTCTTAGGCAATAAAGAAATCGGTGAAGAATCAATTTTTTCCATTTCTTTTGTTTTTAATTCAGAGATTGCAGTATGAAACATAAAAATTTTGAAACCTTCTTCATTTTCTAAGTTTGTTTTATCCAAATTTTCATAATATGTTTTTTCCAACATTCCCCTTTTACCAATCATGCCGGAAATTTTAGCACCTGTCTTTTCATCAATAATGAAATTTAATTTTAATTTTCCTTCAACAATATTACCCTTAACAGCATTTTTTACTAAATCGGCTTCTTCTAAAACATCAAGCATTGTTTTTCCAGAAGGACTAAAGTCATGACTTCCAGCAATTATGTATACAGGAATGTTGTTTATTTTTAATCTTCTTAATTGCTTTACAGACTCTTTTAGTTTATCAATTCCAGGTAAAGAAGTATTGTATAAATCTCCACTTATTAAAATAAAATCTACCTTTTCTTCTATACATTTATCAATAGTTTTAATAAAAGCTAGAAGATTAAGATCTTTTAATTTCTCTTCTCTCCATCCACCAATGTGACAGTCTGCTAAATGCGCGAATTTCATTACAATATAACCTTGAAATTCAGGTTTATAAAGATTTATTTTCTAAGGGTTAATATGAAACCCTTGTGATTCTGATGAATATCAGAATTACTTGTTTT